>JBEKHO010000027.1:0-81495 GCA_050012215.1 Steroidobacteraceae bacterium | reverse complement strand
GAGCTCGGCGCTCTCACCGGCGCACGCGCGCACGTCGCGCACTCATCCCTCGCGCGCGGCTTCGAGCTATGCGAGATGTACAAGGCCTCCGGCAGCAAGGCAAGCATCGAGACGTGCGTGCACTACCTCATGCTGAACGGCGAGTCCGACGTGCAACGCCTCGGCGCGAAGCTCAAGCACTACCCGCCGTTGCGGACGCAGGCTGAGGTTGAGCTCCTGTGGACGCAGGTCGCCGCGGGGCGGTGCAATTTCGTCTCGTCCGACCACCTGGCCTGGGCACTCGAGCGCAAATCGAATCAGAACTTCTTCAGGAACGCGTCCGGCGGACCGGGCCTTGAGAGCTTGCTGCCCGCATTCTGGACCGGCTGCGAGCAGCGCGGCCTCAGCCCGAACATGGTCGTGAAGATGCTCTGCGAAGGCCCCGCCCGCCACTTCCTGCTGCGCGACCGAAAGGGCTCCTTCGATCTGGGGTCCGATGCCGACATCGTGATCGCCGAGCCGGGAAGGTTCGTGTTCGACGCCTCGAAGAGCCTCTCGGCCGCACAATGGAGCGGATTCGACGGCCGCGAGATGCGGATCCGCGTCGGCGCGACTTTCGTTCGCGGCCAGCTCGTGTTCGACGGCAGTAAAATCGTAAACAAGCCGGGCCACGGCCGCTTTCAGCGTCCGCGTGTACCGGGGGGAGATCGTCCGCGCCCGCGTCCTAAAGCAGATCCTTGAGCCGGTAGTAAAGCATCGCGAGCACGAGGGAGGGCCGCCGCAGCAGCGCGCCGCCGGGGAATTCCCGGTGCGGCAGGCGCGCGAACACGTCGAAGCGTTCCGCCGTTCCGGACACCGCTTCCGCGACCAGCTTGCCGGCGAGAGCGGTGAGCGACATGCCGTGGCCGGAGAAGCCTTGCAGGTAGAAAACGTTGGGGGCGAGCCGTCCGAAATCCGGCGCCCGGCTCATGGTGATGTCCAGGTAGCCGCCCCAGGCGTACTCGACGTCGAGATCCGCCGCTTGCGGGAATACGCGCACGAGTCGCCTCCTCATCGACTCCGCAAGGCGCGGCGGCTGCAAGGCGCTGTAGCTCACACGCCCGCCGAACAGAAGGCGCCGGTCGGCCGATAACCGAAAGTAATCCAGAATCCAGTTCAAATCGGCGACCGCCGCGCCGCTCGGCAACAGTGCCTGCGCCCGCTCATCGTCCATCGGACGCGTCGCGACGATGTAAGTCCCCACGCCGAGAATGCGCCGCGCGAGGCGCGGCGCGAGCGGCCCGACGTACGCGTTTGCGCACAGCACCAGGTGCCGACAGCGCACCAATCCGCGCTCGGTATGCACGGTCACTTCTCCGCCCTCGGCGAAGCGCAGCGCCGTCGTCTGCTCGAAAATGCGCGCTCCAGCCCCTTCCGCAGCGCGTGCGAGCCCCTGGGTGTACTTGAGCGGGTGCAGATGACCGCTGCGGGGATCGATCAGTCCGCCCAGGTAGCATTCGCTCTGCACGTGCTCGGCGAGTTCGCGGCGATCGATTAGGCGCACCGATCCGTAGTCGTATTCATGGCGGAGCTCGTGCTCCCACTCGCGGAGTTCCTGCAGATGCCGCGGCCGAGTCGCGACGTGCAGGTGATTCGGCCGGTAGTCGCAGTCGATGGCGTGATCTCGTATCAGAGCCTGCGTGAGGTCGAGCGCCTCCACCGACATGTCGAACAGGCGCCGCGCATTCTCGCGGCCGACCTGGGCGACGAGCGGCTTCTGACCCGCGGCGAGACCGAAAATCAGTTGCCCGCCGCTGCGGCCGGAGGCCCCATAACCCACGCGGTGGGCTTCCAGCAAGGCGACATCGTAGCCGCGTCGCGCCAGATGCAGCGCAGTGGAGCACCCGGCGATTCCCGCGCCGATCACCGCGACGTCGACGCGACACTCGCCGGCGAGCGGCGGGCGCGGCGGCTGTGCCGTCTGTGGACTTGACGCGGCGTAATATGACAAAGCGGGTGGTGAGCGAAGGCGCACGGTCAGTAGGTGAAAGTGTTTAAGATTTTGAGGCTATTGACAGCCGGGGGCGCCTGTGAGCCTACCGGGTGGAATGGGTTCCGTGCAACAATGATGCATCGCAAAAATCGAGGCTAAGTCATGGAAATGCCTAAATCTTAGCCGATTTCGGGCGGGCCGCCGGGACGGCACGCACCCGGTATGGTGTAATACGCCGGTTAGCAAAGCCTGGTGATCACTCCAGGCGTTTAATATCTTAAACATGCCTCGCTTGCCCGTCATCGGAATTCCGGCCGATCGCCGGCTCTGTGGAAAGCACCATTTCCACACAGTCGGCGAGAAGTACATCGACGCCATTGCCATCGGCGCTCGTGCATTGCCGCTGCTGGTGCCGTCCCTCACGCCCACGCTGGATTTGGCTCAGCTGGTCGGGACTTGCGATGGGATCCTGTTCACGGGCAGTCCCTCGAATGTCGAACCTCATCACTATGGAGGCCCGGCCAGTGCGCCGGGAACACTACATGATCCTAGTCGGGATGCTACGACGCTTCCGCTGATCCCCGCAGCCATCGCCGCCGGCTTGCCGGTGCTCGCGATCTGTCGGGGCTTTCAAGAAATGAACGTGGCGTACTGCGGTACGCTGCACCAACGGTTGCACGAGGCGGGATTCTCGGACCATCGCGAGGACGAATCTCAACCGCTCGATGTGCAATACGGACCTGCACACGAGGTCCTTCTGGAGCCTGGAGGGCTGCTTCGCGACATCGCCGGACAGGACCGGCTCGAGGTCAATTCGTTGCATTGGCAAGGAATCGAGACTTTGGGCCGCGGACTTGCCGTGGAAGCTCGCGCTCCGGATGGCGTCATCGAGGCCTTCCGGGCGGCCGATTCGAAGAGTTTCGCGCTGGGTGTGCAATGGCATCCTGAATGGCAATTCGAGAGGAACCCGTTTTCAAGCGCGTTGTTCGAGGCCTTCGGCGAAGCCGCCCGGAGGCGCGCTGCAGGTACAAGGTGAGTTATGGCTAGCACGATTCAGCAGTTTTTGAGGGAACACGGCATTTCGGAAGTCGAGGCGATCATCCCGGACATGGCGGGCGTCGCGCGCGGCAAGCTCATGCCCGCCGAGAAATTCGCGGAAGAGGAGGGCATGCGGCTCCCCGAGGCGATCTTCCTGCAGACGGTCACCGGCGATTACCCGGACGATCAGAGTGCGATGAACCCCTCCGACATCGACATCGTGCTCAAGGCGGATCCCAAGACGGTGCGGGTGGTGCCCTGGGCGGCGGAGCCCACCGCGCAGGTGATTCATGATTGCTTCTACGGCGACGGACGCCCCGTCACCATGTCGCCGCGCTACGTGCTGCGGCGGGTGCTGGAGTTGTACGAGGCGCACGGCTGGGAGCCCGTCGTCGCGCCGGAGCTCGAATTCTTCCTGGTCGAGCCGAATGTCGACTCCGACTATCCTTTGAAACCCCCGGTGGGTCGCTCCGGGCGGCCGGAAATCGGCCGGCAGGCGTACAGCATCGCCGCGGTCAACGAGTTCGATCCCCTGTTCGACGACATGTATTCGTTTTGCGAGGCGCAGGATATCGAGATCGACACCCTGATCCACGAGGCGGGCGCCGCGCAGATGGAGATCAACCTGCTGCACGGGTACCCGATGAGCTTGGCCGATCAGGCGTTTCTGTTCAAACGAACTGCGCGCGAAGCGGCATTGCGCCACAAGATGTACGCGACCTTCATGGCGAAACCCATGGCCAAGGAGCCGGGCAGCGCCATGCATCTGCATCAGAGCATTGTGGACACGAAGACCCGGCGCAACATATTCAGCAATGCCGATGGCACGCCCTCGCCGCTGTTCTTCGGACACATCGCGGGACTTCAGAAATACTTGCCCGGCGCGATGTCGCTGTTCGCGCCGAACGTGAACAGCTACCGGCGCATCAGCCGCTACTCCTCGGCGCCCATCAACGTGCATTGGGGCTACGACAACCGGACCGCGGGGCTGCGCGTGCCCATGTCCGGACCCGAAGCGCGGCGCGTGGAGAACCGCGTCGGCGGCGCGGACGCGAACCCTTATCTTGCCATCGCCGCGTCCCTCGCCTGCGGATATCTCGGCATGGTGGAGGCATTGAAGCCCTCCGAGCCGATCGCGGGCAGCGCGTACGATCTCGCCATCGCGTTGCCGCGCACCCTGGCGGAGGCCTTGCGGCTGCTGCGCGAGTCGAAGCCGTTGGTGGACATGTTCGGCGACCGTTTCGTGCTCGCCTATACGGCGGTCAAGGAAGCCGAGTACGAGACCTTCGCTCAGGTCATCAGCTCCTGGGAACGCGAACATCTATTGTTGAACGTCTGATCCGCCGCCGCATCCGCCGCATCCCGATGAGAATCGGCGATGCGGCTCTGTCCCCCGGCCCCCGGCTGAGATATAACTAGCGCCTCGCAACAAAGTCGTAGGGGATGCGGTTAATGAGGAGAGCGGCGGTGTCTAGGCGTGCGGCTGCAATCATCGGTTTGCTCTTCTTAGTGACGGCATGCGGGGGCTCCAAAGGTCCCGGGGGCGGCGCAGAGAGCAACGGCTCGGCCGATCAGGCAGCCACCGGCGCCAAATCAGGCAAGGTGGTGAACCTCTATATCTGGTCCGACTACCTTGCGACGAACACGCTGTCGGATTTCGAGAAACAGACGGGGATCAAGGTCAACGTCTCCTATTTCGACGCCAACGAAACCCTCGAGACCAAGCTCCTCGCCGGCTCCAGCGGCTTCGACGTGGTCGTGCCGACCGCCTCTTACTTCGAGCGGCAGATCAAGGCGGGCGTGTACCTGACGCTCGACAAATCGAAGCTCCCCAATCTCAAGAACATGGACCCTGAGCTGATGGCGCGCGTGGCGCAGCACGACCCCGGCAACGCGCACGGCGTGATCTACATGTGGGGTACGAACGGCATCGGCTACAACGAGAAAATGGTGCGGCAGCTTCTGCCGGATGCGCCGCTCGACAGCTGGCGGCTGGTGTTCGATCCGGCCGTGGCGTCGAAAATCGCGAAATGCGGGATCAGCGTGCTCGATTCGCCGGCGGAAATGCTGCGCGTGGTGCTGAGCTATCTCGGGCGCGATCCGAACTCGCAGAAGCCCGAGGATGCCGCCGCCGCCGAGGAGACGCTCCTCAAGATCCGTCCCTACATCCGCAACATCAATTCCTCGGAATACATCGAGGCGCTGGCGAACGGCGATCTGTGTGTCGCCGTCGGCTACAACGGCGACATCCTGCAGGCGCGCGATCGCGCCCGCGATGCGAACAAGGGCGTCGACGTGAAGTACATCGTGCCGAAAGAGGGATCGATCCTCTGGTTCGACATGCTGGCGATCCCCAAGGATGCGCCGCATCCGGATGCCGCCTACGCCTACTTGAACTACATCATGGAGCCCAAGGTCACGGCCGACATCACCAACTTCAAACGCTTCGCGAACGCGAATACGGCCTCCGCTCCTTTTGTGCTGGATTCCGTGAAGAACGATCCGGGAATCTATCCGCCGCCGGAGCTGCGTCAAAAGCTTGCCGTGCAGCTCGCGGACTCGCCCGATCAAACGCGCGCCGTCACACGTCTCTGGCAGAAGTTCAAGACGGGACAATAGTCGATGGCCAATTCAGGCGAAGCTGTCAAGTCCGCTCCGTGGCGGGATCCCGCGGCCCGTCCGTACGTTGAGATCGAGCGCGTCACGAAGTCGTTCGGCGACTTCAAGGCCGTCGACGATGTGAGTTTGAATATCTACAAGGGAGAGATTTTCTGCCTCCTCGGTGCATCGGGCTGCGGCAAGACGACGCTCCTCAGGATGCTGGGCGGATTCGAGACGCCGACCGCCGGACGTATCCTGATCGACGGGGAGGATATGACCGGCGTGCCGCCCTACGAGCGCCCCGTGAATATGATGTTCCAATCGTACGCGCTCTTTCCGCACATGAACGTCGAACAAAACGTCGCCTTCGGCCTGAAACAGGATGGCGTTCCCAAGGCCGAGATCGCCGAACGCGTCGCCACGATGCTCGAACTCGTCAAGCTCGGCGGTTTCGGCAAACGCAAGCCGCACCAGCTGTCCGGCGGGCAGAAGCAACGGGTCGCGCTGGCGCGCTCGCTGGTGAAGCGCCCGAAGCTGCTGCTGCTCGACGAGCCGCTGGGCGCGCTCGACAAGAAGCTGCGCGAGCACACGCAGTTCGAGTTGATCGGGCTGCAGGACAAGCTCGGCGTGACGTTCCTGGTGGTGACTCACGACCAGGAGGAGGCGATGACGCTCGCCAGCCGGATCGGCGTCATGGATCACGGCGAAATCGTTCAGGCCGGCACGCCCTCGGAGATCTACGAGTTCCCGTCGTCGAAGTTCGTCGCCGATTTCGTGGGCTCGGTGAACATTTTCGAGGGCAAGCTCCTCGAGGACGAGCCCGAATACGTCCGCATCAGTTCGGAGGAGCTGGGCGGCACCATTTACGTGAGCCACGGCATCAGCGCCGCGCCCGAGGCGGTAGTGTGGGCCGCGGTGCGGCCGGAAAAGATCTTCATGTCGACCTCGCAACCCGGGGTCGACGCAGGCGGCGGCGGCCACGTCACGGACAACGTCGTTCGCGGCACCGTTCAGGACATCGCGTACCTCGGCGATTTGTCGATTTACCTGGTCAAACTCCCCTCCGGCAAGGTCGTGCGGGTGACGCAGCCCAATACCTCGCGTCACGCGGAGGCGATCACCTGGGATCAGCAGGTGTATCTGACGTGGGACGCCTCGAGCCCGGTGGTCGTGACCCGATGATTCGATGAGACGCAAAAGCCCATACGGCAAGCTGGGGATTTCGGGCCGCGGTCTGGTGGTGGCGCTCCCGTATCTTTGGCTCGTGCTGTTTTTCGTCGTTCCGTTCGTCATCGTATTGAAGATCTCCTTCTCCGACGTCGATCTCGCGATTCCCCCTTACAAGCCGCTGATCGAGTGGGTTGGACAGAACGCGCTCGCCATCAGGGTCAACTTCAACAACTACGCGTTCCTGTTCACGGATTCGCTGTACATCAACGCCTTCCTGAACTCGATCAAGGTCGCGTTCATCTCGACGCTCCTGTGTCTGCTCATCGGCTATCCCATCGCCTACGGCATCGCGCGCTCGACCCCGACCACCCGCAACATCCTGTTGCTGCTGGTGGTGCTGCCGTTTTGGACCTCGCTCCTTCTGCGCGTGTACGCCTGGATCGGATTGCTGAAGGCCAACGGGGTCATCAACAACGTGCTCATCTGGCTTGGGCTTATCCACGAGCCCATCACCATGCTGTACACGCCGTTTGCCATGTACGTGGGCATCGTCTACTCCTATCTGCCGTTCTTGATCCTGCCGCTGTACGCGAACCTCGAAAAAATGGACTGGGAACTGCTCGAGGCGGCCGAGGATCTGGGATGCCGGCCATGGCAGGCGTTCTACAAGATCACGCTGCCGCTCTCGCGCAACGGCGTGCTCGCCGGGTCCATGCTGGTGTTCATTCCGGCGGTGGGCGAGTTCGTGATTCCGGCGCTGCTCGGCGGACCGAACGCTCTGATGATCGGACGCGTGCTCTGGGATGAGTTCTTCTCGAATCGAGCGTGGCCGGTGGCGAGCGCCGTCGCCATCCTGCTGCTCATACTGCTGGTTCCTTTCATGATGTGGTACCAGAGCGTTCAGGCCCGCGAGTCGGCGGGCACCCGATGAACCACCGGCGCTCTTATTTCATCCTCACCTGCCTCGCGTTCGGATTCGCGTTCCTGTACATCCCGATCCTGTCGATGGTGGTGTTCTCCTTCAACGCGTCGAAGCTTGTGACGGTGTGGGACTCGGCGAATTCGCCCACTCTAAAATGGTACGCATCGCTGCTCCATAACGAGGAGATCCTGGACGCCGCGTGGATCTCGCTGAAAGTCGCGGTGATGAACGCGTCGGGCGCCGTGATCTTGGGAACGCTCGCAGGATTCGGGCTCGCGCGTTTCGCGCAGTTTCGTGGGCGTTTCACGCTCAATGCCATGACCACCGCCCCGCTGGTGATGCCGGAGGTGATCACCGGGCTGTCGCTGCTGCTGCTGTTCGTCGCCCTGGAGCAGGGGATCGGATGGCCGGCCGGCCGCGGCATCACCACCATGACCATCGGGCACATGACCTTTTCGATGGCGTATGTCACCGTCGTGGTGCAGTCGCGCATGGCCACGTTCGATACGGCGCTCGAGGAGGCGGCGATGGATCTCGGCTGCCGCCCCCTGAAGGTGTTCTTCCTGATCACGCTGCCCATCATTTTCCCGGCCATCCTGTCGGGCTGGTTGCTCGCGTTCACGCTGTCCTGGGATGACCTGGTGATTTCCAGCTTCACCTCCGGGCCCGGATCGAGCACGCTCCCCATGGTGGTGTTCTCGAAGGTCCGCCTGGGCGTCAGTCCGGAAATCAATGTGCTCGCGACCATCACCATCACGGTCGTCACGCTGATGATCGTGGGCGTGAGCCTCTGGATGGCTCGCGCCGCAAGGATGGAGAAAGCGGGATCCTAGCCTCGCGGCGGATGCAGCAGGCGATTGAGCCCGGTTTGGCGGCCGCCGATTATCGAGGCGGGAATCGCTCCGATCTGGGATCATAGCTCGAGCGAGCGCCAAACTTTCTTGACGCTAACCAGTCTGAAGGCTGTGGTACCGGCGCAATTTGGGGCGCAACTGTGGGGAGATCCGGGATGAGTTTACGTTTCTTTGCAATTGGCGCTCTGGCGGGCCTCGCGGCCGTGACCGCATCGTCGGCGGGCGCTCCGGCGCGGATCAATCTGCACCACGTCGCGGCCCCCGGCAGCGCGCGGCTCTATGCGGTGGGTACCCGCAGCGCCGCCCAGCGGCAGAGCGGGACCACCGCCAAGATGGATTCCGTGCTCGCCGACTTGTCACGGCATACCGCGCTCGCCCGGCCCGATCATCTGCTCGCCGATCTGCACTCGTTGAGCCCCGCCGCGCGATTTGCGCAGCTCTCGACGGGCGGCGGCGCCTACGTTGCGATCGATGCCACCACGCGGGGCGATGCCCGGGCTCTGGAAGCGTCGTTGGTGGCCCTCGGACTGCAACACCCGGCGGTGTATTCAAACGATGTCGGCGGCCTTTTGCCAGTGAGCCAGCTCGCGGCCGCGGCTGCGCGCGGCGAGGTGGCCTCGATCCGCGCCGCGATGTCGCGCAGGAGAGCCGGGCCGGTGGCCTTGCAGGGAGATTTCGCGCAGCGCAGTTGGGTCGTGCGCCCGACGCTTCTAGGCACCGGCGTGACGGTGGGAGTGCTCTCGGATAGCTTCGATTGTTATGCGGTGTATGCCGCACCGGGAAGCAGTGTCCCCGTCTCGGGCTACGAGGGCTACGCCTACAACGGCTTCACCGCCGACTACGCCACGGACGTATCGACCGGGGCTCTGCCGGCCAATGTCGACGTGCTCGAGGAACCGCAGCCGTCGTGCCTGAGCTACTACGCGCCGGCGCCGGCGCCCAAGGATTCGGTTTATCCGCCGTTCTCGGATGAAGGCCGCGCGATGCTGCAAATCGTGCATGCCGTGGCGCCGGGTGCGGGACTGGCGTTCTACACGGCGGACAACAGCGAGGCGGATTTCGCCAGCGGCATCGGCAAGCTGGCCACCGCCGGCGCGAAAGTCATCGCCGACGATGTGGGTTATTTCGACGAGCCGTTCTTCCAGGACGGCATCCTCGCGCAGGCCGTCGATGCCGTCGAGGCGCAAGGGGTCGCGTACTTCTCGGCCGCGGGCAACGATGGAAGCCTTGCCTACCAGAACACCGCGCCGAGCTTTCCCTCGACCTCGACCAGCGGATCGAACGCCGGCGAACACCTGCTGAATTTCGACCGCACGGGCGCGACCAATACGACGTCGCTCCCGATCACCATACCGCCGATTCCGCCGGGCGACTTCCTCGCCGTGGTGGTGGAGTGGGATCAGCCCTACGTGACCGGCGCTCCCTCGAGCGGCGGCGCGAGCAGCGGCATCGATCTGTGCGTCACCGGCGGGACGGGCGCCGACACGATCACTGACTACGACGGCAATGCCGTGAGCTGCACGGGTCCCGATGCGGTCGGGTCCGACCCCTATCAAATCATGATCATCGGCAATCCGGCGACCGCCAGCGGCAATACGGCCCAGCAGAATCTGAACATCGTGGTGGGCCTCGCAGCCAACTCCAAGGGCACCATCGTTCCGGCGCGGATCATCGTGGCGGTCGAGGACGACGGTCTCGGCAGCACCATCAATGCCTTCGCGACGAACAGCGCCACCTTACAGGGCCATCCCGGCGCCGCCGGCGCCGCGGGAGTCGGAGCCGCGTTCTACTTCCAAACGCCCGCGTGCGGAACGACGCCGGCGGTATTGGAGTCGTTCTCCTCGCAGGGCGGCGCGCCCATTCTGTTCGATGCCTCGGGAACGCGGCTCGCCGCACCCGTCGTGCGCCAGAAACCTGACTTCGTCGGGCCGGACGGCGTCAACGACACGTTCCTCGGATTCACCTTGGCATCTGACAGTCCCCCGTTCCCCTCCACCGGAATGCTGAGCACGTCCATCAGCCAGTGCCAGAACGATCCGTCGTACCCGAATTTCTTCGGCACCTCGGCCGCCACGCCGCATGCCGCCGGAATCGCCGCGCTCATGCTGCAGGCGAACAGCGCGGCAACCCCGACTGAGATCTATCAGTCGCTGCGCTCGAGCGCCTTGCCGATGAGCACCTCGACCCCGAACTTCAGCTCCGGTTACGGTTTCATCCAGGCCGACAGCGCGCTGGTCATACCGACGCTGACGCTGTCCGCGCCGTCGATCGAGTTGGGCTCGACCGCCACGCTCACCTGGACCTCGGTGTACGCCACGAGCTGCACCGCATCGGCAAGCGGCAGCGGACTTTCCGCCAATTGGAGCGGGGCGGAGGCGACCAGCGGCAGCGTAGTGCTGACGCCGACCGCGGCGGGCACTCAAAGTTATACCTTGACCTGCACGAACGCGTTCGGTACGACCGCGGCTGGAACCGCGAGCCTGCCGGTCTACTCGGGAACGCCGCCGGCAGTCCCCACGTTGACGCTGGGTTTGCCTGCTGTCGCCGTCGCGAGCTCGACCACCCTGGCGTGGTCCTCGACGAGCGCGACGAGCTGCACCGCGGCCGGTGCGTGGAGCGGGGCGTTGGCCACGAGCGGCAGCGAGACGATCACGCCGACGGCCGTGGGCCCGCAAACGTACACGCTCACGTGCAGCAACCTGGGCGGCCCATCGACTGCCGCCAGCGTCACCCTGACTGCGACGGCGGAGACGGTGGTGCCCGCTGCGCCCACGTTGACGCTGGGCGCCTCCTCCATTCCGGCCGACACAACGACCACCATCAGCTGGAGCTCCTACAACGCCACCTCCTGCACGGCGAGCGGCAGCACGAACGCGATCTCTTCGGGCTGGACCGGAGTTTTGGGGCCTTCGGGTCAAAATACCGTGACTCCCGTTACCCTGGGTACCTTCACGTATTCGCTGTTCTGCACGAATGCGGCCGGGAACTCGCCGACCACCACGGCGACACTGACGGTCGTCGAATCCAAGGACACCGGCGGAGGCGGCGCGATGGATCTGTTCACGCTGGCCGGGCTGGGGTTGCTGGGATTGTGGCGGGCGCTGGCCACGCGAGACTCTCAGACCAGTACGCGCTCGATGCCCCCCGTGTTCGCGCGCCGCACGTAAGTCGCGAGCCACTCCGCACCGAGAAGGTTTTTCGCAATCTCGACCACGATGTAGTCGGCGTCGAGATCCGCGTCTTCGTTGAAGCGCTTCAGTCCCTGAAGGCAGGAGGGGCAGGAGGTGAGCATCTTGACCTCACCCGGATGACCCGCCGCCCGTATCGCTTGCGCGCCCGATCGCACCTCGTGTTCCTTGCGAAAGCGCACCTGCGTCGACACGTCGGGCCGGCTGATCGCGAGCGTCCCGGATTCGCCGCAGCATCGATCGTTTTTCTCGATGCGCCCGTTCCGCGTTTCGTTCATGAGCGTGTTCACGACGGTGAGCGGATCGTGCTTCTTCATCGGTGAATGGCAGGGATCGTGGTACATGTAGCGCACGCCCGTGACGTTCGAGAGCTGCACTCCCTTCTCCATCAGGTACTCGTGGATGTCGAGGATCTTGCAGCCCGGAAAGATCTGCTCGAACTGGTACTGCTGCAATTGATCGAAGCACGTTCCGCAGCTCACGATCACCGTCTTGATGTCGAGATAGTTGAGCGTATTTGCGACGCGGTGAAACAGCACGCGGTTGTCGGTGATGATCTTCTGCGCCTTGTCGAACTCGCCCGCGCCGCGCTGTGGATAGCCGCAGCATAGATAGCCGGGCGGCAGCACCGTCTGAACGCCGACATGCCACAGCATGGCCTGGGTCGCGAGTCCCACCTGGGAGAACAGCCGCTCCGATCCGCAGCCCGGAAAATAGAACACCGCCTCGCTGTCGCTGCTCGTGCGCACCGGGTCGCGGATGATGGGGACGTAATTCTTGTCCTCGATGTCGAGCAGTGCCCGCGCCGTCCGCTTCGGCAAGCCCCCCGGCATCCGCTTGTTCACGAAGTGAATCACCTGTTCGCGCATTTGCGGTCTGCCCGTGGTTGCGGGTGGACGCTTCGTTTGCGCGGTGGACAACGTGGCGAGGGCACGGTTCGCCAGCCGTTGCGCCTTGTAACCCCAGTCGATCATCACTTTGCGCGCGAGCTTGATGGTCCGAGGGTTGCCGGCGTTCAGAAAGAACATGGACGCGGCGGTTCCCGCATTGAATCGCTTCTTGCCCATGCGCCGCAGCCAGTCGCGAAGCATCATCGAGACGTCGCCGAAATCGATTCCCACGGGGCAGGGCGTCAGGCATTTGTGGCAAACGGTGCAGTGATCGGCGACGTCCGCCAACTCGTCCCAGTGCTCGATCGAGACGCCGCGCCGCGTCTGTTCCTCGTAGAGAAACGCCTCGATCAACAGCGAAGTCGCCAGAATCTTGTCGCGCGGAGAGTACAGGAGGTTGGCGCGGGGCACGTGAGTCGAGCAGACCGGCTTGCACTTGCCGCAGCGCAAGCAGTCCTTGATGGCGTCCGAGATCGAACTGATGTCGGATTGCTGCATGATCAGAGATTCGTGGCTCATGAGCCCGAAGCTCGGCGTATAGGCGCGCCGCAGGTCGCTTCCCGCCATCAATTTGTGCTTGTTGAACCGGCCCTCGGGGTCGATGCGCTCCTTGTAGCTGCGAAAATCGGCGAGCTCGCCGTCGGTCAGATGCTCGAGCTTGGTGATCCCGATGCCGTGCTCGCCCGAGATCACACCGTTCAAGCTGCGGGCGATTCGCATGACGCGCGCGACCGCCTGGTAGGCGGTTTGCAGCATGGCGTAGTTATCGGAGTTTACGGGGATGTTGGTGTGCACGTTGCCGTCGCCGGCATGCATGTGCAACGCGACGAACACCCGTCCCTTGAGAATCTGCCGGTGCAGCGCATCGCACTCGGCCAGAATGGGTGCGCGCGATTCCCCCACGAAAATATGTTCGAGTTCGGCACGCAGCTCCGCCTTCCAGCTCACGCGGATGCTTCGGTCCTGGAGCCGCTGGAACACTGAGGCCGAGAAGATTTGCGTTGAAGCCCGCTCCTGCGCGGGGTGATCCGGGGCGCCGTGGTCCGCGGCCTCGCGGACACCCAGCGCCTCGAGCGTGGATCGCGCGGCGTCGATCGGGACATCCATGGAATCGAGCAGGTATTGCCACCTCGCGCGCACTCTCTTCAGCAGATCGAGCGCCTCCTCGTGCCGCTCCGCCAGGCTGTCCGAAAAATGGCGCTCGAGCACATCGACGAGCTCGAGTTTGTTGCGGACGGAAAGCTCGATGTTGATGCGCTCGATGGCGTCGGTGTACTCGCCCAGACGCTGCAGGGGAATGACCACGTCCTCGTTGATCTTGAACGCATTGGTATGCTTGGCGATGGCGGCGGTCTTTGCCCGATCGAGCCAGAACTTGAGTCGGGCCGCGGCGCTGACGGCGATGAAGCCTTCTCCGGAGCGCGCGTTGGCGAGGCGCACGATGTCCGATGCGGCGCCCGCAACGGCGGCATCGCTCTCTCCGACGATGTCAGCGAGGAGGATCAGTTTGGGCAGCGAGTCGCGCTTCGATTTCGTGCTGTAACCGACGGCCTTTAGATAGCGTTCGTCCATGTGCTCGAGTCCCGCCAGGATCGCCCCGGCGGTCTTGCCGTGGGTATCGAGATACCGCTTGATCTCCACGATCGCCGGGATGGCATCGCGTGCCTGCCCGAAAAACTCCAGGCAAACCGTGCGAACGTGCTTGGGCATGCGGTGCAACACCCACCGCGCCGACGTGATCAGCCCGTCGCAACCCTCCTTCTGGACGCCGGGCAGTCCCCCCAGAAACTTGTCCGTCACGTCCTTGCCGAGCCCGTCTTTGCGAAATCTCGCCCCTTCGATGGCGAGGCGCTCGGTGCGCAGTGTCGCGGCGCCATCGGCGGGCGACCGGCCGTCCTTCCAAACGAGCTCGAAGCTCGCGACCGGCGTTTCGTGGATCTTGCCGAGGTTGTGATTGACGCGAGTCACCTCGAGCCAGTTGCCCTGCGGGTCGACCATGCGCCACCAGGCGAGATTGTCGACGGCCGTCCCCCATAAGACAGCTTTCTTGCCACCGGCGTTCATCGCGATGTTCCCCCCCACACAGGAGGCGTCAGCCGACGTGGGATCGACCGCGAACACCAGGTCGTTGCGTTCCGCCGCCTCGCTCACGCGCCGCGTGACGACGCCGGCCTCGGCGAGAATGGTCGCGCTCGAGCGATCCGTGCCGGGCAGCGGCGTTCGTTCGATCGCCCCCAGGCGGTCGAGTTTTTCGGTGTTGATGACCGCGGACCATGGCGTGAGCGGCACGGCGCCGCCGGTGTATCCGGTGCCGCCGCCGCGTGGGATCACGGTGAGGCCGAGTTCCATGCAATCGCGTACCAGCCAGGGGATCTCGCCCTCCGTATCGGGCGTGAGTACCACGAACGGCAGATCGACCCGCCAGTCGGTGGCATCCGTGACATGCGACACCCGCGCATAGGCGTCGAAGTGGACGTTGTCTGCCCGGGTGTGCCTCGCCAACGAGCGCCGGGCTCGTCTGCGCAGCGCGAGAATGTCCGGGAAGCGCCGCTCGAAACGACCCACGGCATCCCGGGCAGCCGCGAGCAGCTGCAATACCTTGTCGCCGCGCCGGCCGTCCTGAGGGTCGCTGCGCTTCTCCACCTCGCGAAGGCGATGGTGTAGCGCCTCGATCAGCTGGCCGCAGCGTTTGGGGTTTTGGATCAGGTCGTCCTCGAGGAAGGGATTGCGGTCGACGACCCAGATGTCTCCCAGCACTTCGTACAGCATGCGCGCGGAGCGGCCCGTGCGGCGTTCGCCGCGCAGCTCATCGAGCAGGACCCAAGCCTGCTCGCCGAGCAGGCGGATGACGATCTCGCGGTCCGAGAGCGAGGTATAGTTGTATGGAATCTCCCGCAGCCGCGCGACGGATTTCTCCGCCGCGGATCGCGGTGCGGGCTCGAGACCTTCGGTGGCGGCGGCGCACATCAGCGGCTCATCTTAACCGCAACGGCTCTCGCGCGCGCGAGCTGCAACGGCATGTGCGGGTCGCGGGCGCTTTCAATGCGCCTGCCGCTCGACTATCGTTGCCGCATGAAAAACAACACCTTCGTCAATCACCCACCGCAGGTGGATCTGTCGCCCGACAACCGGCCACTGGTGGCGCCGATATACCAATCGGTGAAGTTCTCGTTCGACGACACCGAGGAGACCTTGCGCTATATGAGGGGAGAGCGTGCGGGGTTCTATTATTCGCGCACCTCGAACCCGACCTTGCGACAGCTCGAATTAACCCTCGCGCAGCTGCAGGGCAGGGAGGACTGTCTGCTGGTCGGCTCCGGCGTCGCCACCATCGCCGCGGTGGCGCTCGCGCTCTGCAAACAGGGCGACCATATTCTCGCCTTCATCGAGTCCTACGGACCGACCCGTTACCTCGTGCAGCATGTCCTCGCAAGGTACGGCGTAACGCACGATCTTTTGTCGATCGAGGATCGCGCGGGCATCGAGCGTGTCCTCGGCGAGACTCGAACCCGGCTGGTGTTGTTCGAGAGCCCCACGAATCCGGTCACCAAGATCGCGGACATCGAGCATCTGACCTTGCACGCGCGCCGCACGGGTTGCCTCACCGTCATGGACAATACGTTCGCCGGCTTTCACAACCATGGAAGCTTCGACGTCGATATCTTCCTGCACAGCCTGACCAAGTACGCCTCCGGACACGGCGACGTGATGGGCGGGGCGATCATTTCGAGCCGGGATCTGATCAAGCACATGCGCAAGGACATCGTCTCGCTCGGGCCGACGCTCGACCCGCACGCCGCATTTTTGATCCAGCGCGGCATGCGGACTTATTTCCTGCGTTACGAGCGGCAGTGCGCCAATGCATTGGCGGTGAGTCGTTTTCTCGCACAGCATGCGCGCGTCAAGCGGGTGTTCTATCCGGGCCTCGAATCGCATCCGCAGCACGCGTTGGCCAAGCGCCAGATGAAGGACTTCGGAACGGTGGTGAGCTTCGAGCTCGATGGCACCGCCAAGCAAGGCGACCGATTCGCGCAGGCGCTCGAGTTCTTTTCGATCGCCGCGAGTCTCGGGTCGACCGAGTCGTTGGTCGTGCCGCCGGCACTCCTCGGCGGTCAGGAATACACTCCCGCGCAACGGGCCGCGTCCCTGATCGACCGGGGTACCGTGCGGCTGTCCATCGGCGTTGAAGACGTGGAGGATCTGATCGCGGATGTATCCCAGGCACTCGAGCGGGCTTTCTCGCCCACTTGACATAATCCGTGACGTCCGCCCTGCCGCGGGGCTCAAGCATCGGCAATCGCTGCCGATGTTTGGTGTTGGACTGTCGTGCAGGAGGTATGTCAGTGAGTGTCGATCCGGTCGTCGCGTTGTCATCGCTGCACAGTCAAAGCGCGCGAGCCCATCTCACGGATTCGCTCGCCTCACCGCAGTCCATTGCGCCGTTGCCCCGCGTCTGCGCCGAGCTTGCGCAGCTCACCGCCCAGCAAGTCATCGATGCCGCGCAGCTCGCCAAGCTGATTCAATCCGACCCGGCGCTGGCCGGAGAGATCATGCGAGTTGCGAATTCCCCGGCGCTGCGTCCGCGCGCCGCCGTCGTGTCGTTGCAGCAAGCGGTCGCCTGGCTCGGAGTCGCCGAGGTTCGAAACATCGCCACCGCGGTGATGTTGCGCGGCGAGGTATTCAACGCCCCCGGCCATGAGCCCGAATCCGAGGACCTCTGGCGCGAGGCGTGGCTCGCCGGCTTGTGGGCCAAGGAGATCGCCCGCAAGCGGCGTAAGCACGTGGAAAGCGCCTTTCTCGCCGCGTTGATGCATCGTACCGGCGCTGCCTTGGCGCTGAAGATCCTTTCCTATTTCGAGGCGACTCAACGTACGGTCATGGATGCCCGCACCTTCGCCGACTTGGTGGCGGAGTTCGAGCCTGCTTTCGGGCGCCTGCTGATGGAGAACTGGCGGCTGCCCGACGATGTGCAAGGCGGGGCGAGCGGTTGGCGCAATTACCGGGAATCCGCGCACTCGGATCTTGCCGGCACCGTAAACGCGGCGCACCTGCTTGCAACTCATACCCTGCATCCGCAATTGCTCGGCGAGGAACTGGTGGTCGACAGCCCGGTCTTCGAGCACCTCGGCGTGTTCCCGGACGATCGCCGCGCACTCCTCGCCAAGCGCGACTACGTGCGCGCACTCGCAGGCATCTAGAACCGTGGTGCCAAAATTCGACTTGATCTGCCTGGGATCCGGCCCCGCGGGCCAGAAGGCGGCAATTCAGGCCTCCAAGGCTGGGTTCCATGCGGCCGTGATCGAGCCCGAGCTCCAAGTCGGAGGCTCCTGCCTCTTGTCGGGGACCATTCCGAGCAAGGCGCTGCGCGAGCAGGCGCTTCGCTATCGGCGCATGCGCGGCAGCGCCTCGTCGCTCGCGGTCGAGTTGTCGGGCGATGCTCCCTTGTCCGCGTTGCTCGACGGGGTCGGGTCGGTGATCGACGCCCAAGATCGATATCTGCAGGCTCAACTCGCGCGAAATCGGGTGGAGTTGATCCGCGGCCGAGGCGCGCTGCTCGATGCCAAGCGCGTCGAAGTGCAGCGGCTGGACGGTAGCCGCAGCGTGCTGCATGCGCACCGTATCCTGCTCGCCACCGGCTCGCGCCCGCGACACGTCGCGGCGATCCAGGTCGACCACGAGCACATCCTCGACAGCGATTCGATTCTCAGCCTGCCGTATCTGCCGCGAGCCCTCATCGTTCTCGGAAGCGGCGTCATCGCCTGCGAATACGCCTCGATCTTCGCGGCGCTCGGCTGTGCCGTGACGATGGTGGACAAGGCTTCCGAGCCGCTGGGTTTTCTCGACGACACGTTGCGCGCGGGTTTTCTGGCGGGTTTCCGGGCGATGGGCGGCATCTACCGCGCCGGAGCGGAGGTCGAAGCCGCGCGCTTTGACGGCTTCTCGCAAGTCGACGTGTCGCTCGCCGGTGGGGACAGGCTGGCCGCGAACATCGTGTTCGCGGCATTCGGGCGCATCGCGAACCTCGACGGCATTGGCCTTGAGCGCCTCAAACTGCGGGTGAGCTCGCGCGGCCACGTCGAGGTCAACGAGCGCTTCGAGACCAACGTCGCGGGGATATATGCCGCCGGCGATGCGATCGGGCCGCCGGCGCTCGCGTGCGCGGCGGCGGATCAGGGCAGACGGGCGGCCCTTGCCGCGTTCGATCTCGAGCCGCCCACCGCGATCAGTTTGGTGCCCACCGGCGTGTACACCATTCCCGAGATCGCCTGCGTCGGCCTGTCGGCCTCACAGGCGGCTGCCCAGAAAATCGACGTGGTGGTGGGCCGCGCCGATTTCAGCGAAGTGGCACGGGCACACATCGCGGGCGAGGCGTCGGGATTCCTCCACCTGTTGTGCGAGCGCGGTTCGGGGCGCGTGCTCGGCGTTCAAGTGCTCGGGGACGGCGCGACCGACCTCGTGCATCTGGGCCAGGCCGCGATCGCGACCGGCCAGACGGCGGAATTCTTCGTCGAGCAGATCTTCAACTTCCCGACCATGACCGAGGCGTATCGGGTGGCCGCGTTCGACGTGCTGAAGCAGCGCGCGTCGAGAACTGCCGCGCCGCCGGAACTCGCGCGCGCGGCGGCGGGTTGACGCTCAGAGGTTGCCGATCAACTTGTCGGCGAATTCGCTGCACTTGACCTCGGTCGCTCCCTTCATGAGCCGCGCGAAGTCGTAAGTGACGGTCTTTTGAGCGATGGTCCTGTCCATCGCGCCGATGATGGCATCGGCAGCCTCCGACCAACCCAGGTAGCGCAGCATCATCTCGCCGGACAGGATCAGGGAGCCGGGATTCACCTGGTCCAGATTCGCGTACTTCGGAGCCGTGCCGTGCGTTGCCTCGAACACCGCATGTCCGGTCATGTAGTTGATGTTGCCGCCCGGGGCGATGCCGATGCCGCCCACCTGGGCCGCGAGCGCGTCCGAGAGATAGTCGCCGTTCAAGTTCATGGTGGCGACCACGTCGAATTCGTCGGGACGCGTGAGCACTTGCTGCAAGGTGATGTCGGCGATGGCATCTTTGATGATGACCTTTCCCGCCTGCTTTGCGGCGCTCATTTGCGCATTGGCTTCCTGTTCACCGCGGGAGCTCTTGATGCGCTCCCATTGTTCCCAGGTGAACACGTGATCGGAAAATTCACGCTCCGCCAGCTGATAGGACCAGTTGCGGAAGGCGCCTTCCGTGAACTTCATGATGTTGCCCTTGTGCACGATCGTCACGCTCTTGCGCTTGTTGACGATGGCGTACTCCACGGCCGCCCGGAACAGGCGCTCGGTGCCTTCCTTGGAGGACGGCTTCAGGCCGATGCCGGATGACTCCGGGAAGCGGATCTTCGCGAATTGCTTCGGGAAGGTCTGCTTGAACAGGTCGAGGAATTTCTTCACGTCCGCCGATCCCGCCTCGAACTCGATGCCCGCGTAAATGTCCTCGGTGTTCTCGCGAAAGATCACCATGTCGACCTTCTCCGGCGCAACCACCGGTGAGGGAACGCCCTTGAACCAGCGGACCGGCCGCAGGCAGACGTACAAATCGAGCAGCTGACGGAGCGCCACGTTGAGCGATCGGATGCCTCCGCCAACCGGCGTGGTGAGCGGTCCCTTTATGGAGACCAGGTACTCCCGGCAGGCGGCGACCGTCTCGTCGGGAAGCCAGGTGTTGTAGTTCTTGTTGGCTTTCTCGCCCGCGAACACTTCCATCCAGCGGATCTTGCGTTTGGAGCCGTAGGCTTTCTGCACGGCCGCATCGAATACCCGCACGCTCGCGCGCCAGATGTCCGGGCCCGTCCCGTCGCCCTCGATGAACGGGATGATGGGTTGGTCGGGCACCTTGAGTTTGCCGTCGGCGGTGGTGATTTTTTCGCCCCCGGCGGGGACCTGCATGCTGATCGGCTTGGCGTCGGACATTCCTGCTCTCCTTTGACGGCGGCAATGCTAGCATGCGCGGCCGGAGAACCGCATTGCGTACACTGACAACCACCCCCACCCGCGACGGCTTTCGAATGCCGGCCGAATTCGAGCGGCACGCCGGATGCTGGATGCTCTGGCCGGAGCGCACCGACAACTGGAGGGCCGGAGCGAAGCCGGCGCAGGCCGTCTTCGCTGCCGTGGCGGAGGCCATTGCGGCGAGCGAGCCGGTCACCATCGGTGTGTCGGCCGGACAGTTTCAGAACGCCCGGGCGCGGCTGTCGCCTAAAGTGCGTCTGGTCGAAATCACCAGCAACGATGCGTGGATCCGCGATTGCGGGCCGACCTTCGTCATCGACGCGAAGGGCAGACGGCGCGGCGTGGACTGGACCTTCAATGCGTGGGGCGGACTCGCCGGCGGGCTTTATTTCCCCTGGGACCGGGATGACGAAGTGGCGCGCAAGGTGCTGGAGATCGAAGGCGCGGATCGGTATCGCACGCCGTTCGTGCTCGAGGGCGGCGCAATTCACGTCGACGGCCAGGGCACCTGTCTGACGACCGAGGAATGTCTCCTCAATCCCAATCGGAATCCGGGGATGGGACGCACGGACATCGAGGAGATGCTGCGCCGCTATCTCGGCGTGAGCACCGTGATCTGGCTCGGTGCGGGCGTCTACCTGGACGAGACGGGCGGCCATATCGACGAGCTTGCGTGCTTCACGAGCCCAGGAAATGTCGCGCTGACCTGGACCGATGACCGCGGGGATCCCCAGTACGAAATCTCGGTGGATGCCTACCAGCGCTTGAAGAACGTCCGCGACGCGCGCGGACGCGCACTTGCCATTCACAAGATCCATCAGCCCGGGCCGTTGTTCATGACGGCCGAGGAGGCATCCGGAGTCGATCGGCGCGAGGGGTCCCGCCCGCGCCGGGCCGGCGATCGGTTGCCTGCCTCATATATCAATTTCTATGTCGCCAACCGACGCGTCGTGATGCCGCTCTACGACAAACGCCGGGACCGGGCTGCGATGCGTACGCTCGAGCGACTGTTTCCAACTCGCGAGGTCGTGGGCGTCGGCACGCGCGAGGTCCTTTTGGGGGGCGGCAACATCCATTGCATCACCCAGCAGGTGCCCCGAACGGCGGGGCCGTCGAGGACCTGAGCAGTGCCTTCAATACTGCGGATGGAACTTTGCCGCGCGCAATCCCTCGAAAGCCTTTATTCTACGCACCCTTACAACACCACCCGTTCGTCATAACTGGAATCCGCAGTGCACCCTTTTCTGAGAAAATACGCGTACAAGATCTTGAGCGCACTGGTTTGCGCCGCCGCTGTCGCCACGGCCGGCTGTCACCGACAAGGCAATATCAGCTACTACGGCATTGCCTGGGTGGACGTTACCGACGAGCCCGGAGATTTTGCCAGCTATATCGTCACCATCGACTCCGTAACGCTGACCCGAAGCGATGGTGTGGCGGTCACCGCGGTCGGTACTCCGGAGATCGTCGATCTCACGCAAGTGCACAACATCGCCGAGTTGTGGAGCTCCGGGTCGATTCCGGATGGCACGTACACATCGGCCACGATCACCCTGGATTACACCAATGCGGTGATATCGGTCATAGTCAACGGCGTGCCGCAGACCGCGCAATTGTTGGACGCGGCCACTGGGAAAGCCCCGACCACATACGCGATCACCACGGAATTCGACCCCAGCAATCTGCCCACGATAACCCCCACTTTCGCGTCGACGAGCGCCGTACTGCTGTCCATCGACTTCGATCTGGCGGCGACGGGTTATGTGAACCTTCACTACAGCCCGGCGGCGTTCGTCGTGCGTCCGTACGTGACCATCGGAATGCAAGCTGCCAACGCGAAGCTCATCCGGGTGCGCGGTCCGTTGATCAACTCAAGCGTCGACGTGAACACCTACACGGTCTACATCCGGCCGTTTTACGATGAGGCCAACAATTTGGGAAGCCTCACGCTGTTCAGTCAGCCGAACACCGTCTACACCCTGAATGGCAAGACGTATGTCGGAAGCAATGGGTTGAATGCTTTATCGGTACTGTCCGCGGGAACCACCATCGCCGCCGGATACACGACGTTCCAACCCGATTACAACCCGCTGAACGGGGCGACAGCCGGCAGATTCAATTTGGTCTATGCGGTTGCCGGAAGCACCCTCGAGGATGTCTACACCGAGGGCATCAGCGGCGATGTGATCGCCCGCGACGGCAATACGTTGACCCTGCTGGGTGCGACCTTGATCTTGAACACCGCGGATGAGTTTTTCTATTGCGCGGTGAGCGACGTGAGCTCGCCCTGCGAGACTGCGAATCCCCAGGTGCTGCTGGGACCGGGGACGATCGTGACCGCGGACAACAATTCGACGCTTACGGGCTTGAATTCCAACGCGGTGTCAGTCGGCCAGCACATCACGGCGCGAGGTATCTACAGTGTCCTCAGCAACGGGACGACGGTGCAGATCGATGCGACCGGGACCTCTTCGACGAATACGGGGTCGGTGCGCCTGCAAAATACCGAACTGTTTGGAACGTTGGTCAGTTCGGCGAGCGGCAGTCTGACTCTCGATGCCCAGAGCATCAACAATTGGCCGATCTCCGACTTCAAATTCGCTGGAAATGGAGCCGCTTTGGAAAACCCGGCAGCCTTCCTGGTCGATTCCGGGTCGATTCTTCTCCCCGCAGGCACTACCGCGGGCGATCCAGTGTGGATCAGCGGCTATACGACGCCTTTCGGCTCCGCGCCTCCCGATTTCGATGCGGTTGCCGTGAACAACGAGTCCTCCGTGCAAATCGCGGGTGGTCAAGTCGGCGGGGGCGCCCCGACGACGCCCGGAAGCGGCGCTTGCGGAATCGGCAGCCAGGTATGCGAGCCGGCGATCTTGCAGGTCACCTGGCCGCAAGGCAACCCGACGCCGTTTACGACATTGTCCGATTCCGGTTTCTCGCTGAGTGTCACTTCGGCCTATGCCGCACAGATCAAAATCGGTCCGGAAGTCATCGATTTGTCGGGTGCGCCTGCGATCACGGTCGTTCCAACCGCCCTGGCCGTCACGGGTACTTTCGCGCCGCGCTATTCGGTCGGCGATCCCGCCACGGCAACCACCACCCCGACAGTCACGTCGACCACGGCGATCGCATCGTACAGTTCCTTCTCGAGCTGGGTATCGAAGGTGAATTCGTCGCTTTCCAGCACCACGCCTAGTGTTCAATTGGCAGCCAGCGGTATTTTCGACCGCGCCACCAATACCTTTACCGCGACCAGCATCGATCTCGTGCTCTAAACTAGCACCCCATCATGGGGACTCGCCGTTTGGGGCTTGGACTGGCCGGTGCGCTGATCGCCGGTCTGTGGAGCATCGCGGGGGGCGCGCAGTCGCCCTTGCCGCAGAGCGTGTTGCCGCCCCCGCGCCTGTCCGAACCAGCACAAGGCGCGCCGCAAGGCTTGCAGAGAGATGTGCCGCAAGGCGTGCCGGCGGCGCGCCCCGAGTCACCCCGCGCGCCCGGCGTGGCCCGCCCGCGCATCTGCCTGGTCCTATCCGGCGGCGGCGCGCGCGGGATGGCTCACATCGGCGTGCTCAAGATCTTGGAAGAACTCAAAGTCCCGATCGACTGCATCGCGGGCACCAGCATGGGCGCCGTGGTCGGCGGCCTGTATGCGAGCGGCATGACCGCCGCCCACATCGAGTCCACCATGCGCTCGGTCGATTGGCAGGAAGCATTCCGCGATGCCCCGCCCCGCCGCGATCTGGCCTTCCGACGCAAGCAGGATGACCGCAATTATCTGGTGCGCCTGCCGCTCGGCGTCCAGCACCACCATGTCCTCCTTCCCAAGGGATTCATCCAAGGGCAAAAGCTGCAGGAAACGCTGCGCCAGCTGACGCTGCCGTTCAGCAACACCACGAATTTCGACCAGCTGCCGACGCCGTTTCGTGCGGTGGCGACCGATCTGGAGAGCGGCGAGGCGGTGCTCCTTGACCGCGGGGACCTGTCGATCGCGATGCGCGCCAGCATTTCCGCTCCGGGCGTGTTTGCTCCCGTCGATTACGAGGGACGTTTACTGGTCGACGGAGGCTTGGCGGAGAATCTGCCCATCGACGTGGCGCGCGCCATGGGCGCGGACATTCTGATCGTCTCCGATGTCAGTTACCCGCTGCGGTCGCGCGATCGTCTCGATTCGGCGCTGTCGATTTCCAATCAGATGCTGGCCATCCTGGTGCGCAAGGATTCAGACCGCCAGAAGGCGACCCTCAAGTCGCAGGATATTCTCATCGAGCCCACGCTCGGCTCGACGACCGCCACCGATTTCACCGCAGCCGCCTCCATGATCACCCAGGGGGAGGCCGCGGCGAGTGCCATCGAGCCGCGCTTGGCGGCGCTGCGCGAGGGAGAAGGTGCTTATCACGCCTATGTGGCGCGCCGTGAGGTGAAGGAGCCCGGACTTCCGCTGATCAGCTTCGTGCGCGTCGATCCGGAGTCCAGGCGCTATGAAAAGACAATCATCGCCGAGATGGAGCCGCTCGTCGGCAAACCGCTCGATCTCGATGCGGTCGGCGCGCGCATCACCGAGCTTTACGGCCTGGGCTACTTCGAAACCCTCGACTACACGCTGGTGGCGCAAGGGGAGGGCGAGGATCAGCAATACGGGCTCGAAGTGCGTGCCCGCCGCAAATCCTGGGGACCCAACTACGTGCGCTTCGGCTTGAACCTCGAGGACAATTTCCAGGGCGACAGCCAGTACAACGTCGGGGCGGAGTTCCTGATGACCGAGATTGACGATCTCGGCGCGGAGCTGCAGACGAATCTGCAGATCGGCAGCGACCCGAGGGTGACGAGCGAGTTCTATCAACCGCTCGATGCGTTGCGGATCTGGTTCGTTGCACCGAGCGCGCGCATCGAGGCCCGCGATCTGCCGATTTTCGTGAACAATCTGGAAGTCGCGGATTTTCGCGACCGCGAGGTGGAGGGTGACATCGATTTCGGCCGCAATCTCGGCAACTGGGGCGAAATCCGCCTGGGCTATCACCGCACGAACGGGTTGACGTACGACCGGTTCGGGAAGCCGGACTTCGTCGAGCCGCAGTACAACAACGGGGAATACTTCTTCAAGTTCAGCTACGACCAGCTCGACAACGTGCATTTTCCGCGCGAGGGAACGACGTTCGATGTGCAATGGGATGCGAACCGCACCAATCTCGGCGCCGACACGGCGTTCGACAAGGTGTCGGCCGATTGGCTGACGGCGAGCTCGCGCGGACGCAATACGCTGCTCCTGTGGGCGTCGGCCGGATCCACGCTGGACGGCCATCTCACCACCCGGGATGTGCAGGATTTCTACTCGCTGGGAGGTTTTTTCAACCTGTCCGGCCTCGCTCCCCTGTCGCTCCTCGGCCCGAATTACGCGATCGCCCGGGCCATCTATTTTCGCAAGGTCGGTAGGGGCGGGGAGGGCCTCTTCGATGTTCCGGTGTATCTCGGTGCATCGTTCGAGATTGGCAATACCTGGGAGCGTCGCGGCGACATCAGCATCGGGTCCGCGCGCAAGGATGCGTCCGTTTTCGTGGCCTTCGACACGTTCTTGGGTCCGGTCTATATCGGATCGGGATACGACCAATCGGGAAACGCGGGCTACTATCTGTTCCTAGGCCGCACTTTCTAGGGACGTGCTTTTCTAGAAACCGCGGCTCTCGGCGAGCCTTTCGACCTTCTCGAACACCAGCGCCGGTTGGTCGCCGATGCGCGAGTACTCGTGTTTGCGGGACATGTCCTCCAGCACGCGGTCGCGTTCGGCCGCAGTAAAGAACCAATGCGTCCGCTGCCAGTCGGTGCCCAGGAGCTTCGCAAACGGATCTCCGGGCTTGAGCCGGACTCGAATGCCGTAGGGTTGCGGCAGCACCGGAATGGTGCGGACCATGTTCTGAGCGTTGGCGATTCCCATGATGCGCTTACCATAGCGGAATCGGCCCGCCCTCGCCAGGCTAGGCATGGGCGGGCACCCCGCAGCGCATCCACCCGGAGTCCGCCGGCTGATCCGCCGTGGATCGCGTGCTAGACTCCGCCGCCTTCCGACGAGGTAATCGATGGCATCATCCTATACCGCCTCCGACATCGAGGTGCTGAGCGGCTTGGACCCGGTGCGCCGGCGTCCCGGCATGTACACGGACACGACGCGTCCGAATCATCTGGCGCACGAGGTCGTGGACAACAGCGTCGACGAGGCGCTCGCCGGTCATTGCGACCGCATCGACGTGACGCTCTTCAAGGACGGCTCCTGCCAGGTCGAGGACGACGGCCGGGGCATGCCCGTCGACATCCATCCGAAGGAGAAGATCTCAGGCGTCGAGCTCATCCTGACGCGCCTGCACGCCGGCGGCAAATTCAACGACAAGACCTACCAGCACTCGGGCGGTCTGCACGGGGTCGGGGTGTCCGTCGTTAACGCGCTCAGCAAACATCTCGAGGTGTGGGTGCGACGCGGGGGCAAGGAATACAACCTGAGCTTCGCCGGCGGCAAACCGACCTCCAAGCTCGAAGTGGTGGGCGATGCCCCCAAATCGAAAACCGGCACGACGTTGAGATTCTGGCCGGACCCGAAGTACTTCGACACCGACAAGATATCCGTGGCGAGCCTGAAACAGGTTCTGCGCGCCAAAGCGGTGCTCTGTCCCAACCTGCACGTCTCGCTCACCAACGAGATCACGGGAGAGCGTGAGGAGTGGTTCTACACGGGTGGCCTGCACCAGTACCTCGCCGAGGAGCTGGGGAAGGGCCAATGGCTGCCGGCGGAGACCTTTTACGGCAAGCGCGACATCGACGGGGGAGCGCTCGAGTGGGCGTTCGCATGGGTATCCGAGTCGGAGCGGCGCGTCACCGAGAGTTACGTCAACCTGATCCCCACCACCGAGGGTGGCACGCACGTCAACGGTCTGCGTGTCGGCACCTCGGATGCGGTGCGCGAATTCTGCGAGTTCCGGAACCTGGTTCCGCGAGGGCTCAAACTCACGCCGGAAGATGTCTGGGACGGCGTCAATTTCGTGCTGTCGATGAAAATGCGCGAGCCGCAGTTTGCCGGGCAGACCAAGCAGAAGCTCTCCTCGCGGGAGTCCGCGGGCATCGTGCAGGGCGTGATCAAGGATGCCTTCGCGCTATGGCTCAATCAGCATCCGGACCAGGGCGAGAAGATCGCCATGCTGGCCATTGCGAAGGCGCAACAGCGGGTGCGGGACAGCCAGAAAATCGAGCGCAAGCGCACCGGCGCTGGTGCGGCGCTGCCCGGCAAGCTCGCCGACTGCGTCGCTCAGGATCCGGAGCGCGGCGAGCTCTTCCTGGTGGAGGGCGACTCGGCCGGCGGCTCGGCGAAGCAGGCGCGCGATCGGGTGACTCAGGCCATCATGCCGTTGCGCGGCAAGATCCTGAACACCTGGGAATCGGATTCCCGGGAAGTGCTGCAGTCGCAGGAAGTGCACAACATCACCATCGCCATCGGCGTGGACCCGTCGAGCACCGACCTGTCGGGCCTGCGTTACCACAAGATCTGCATCCTGGCGGATGCCGACAGCGACGGCCAGCACATCGCAACGCTCCTCTGCGCACTGTTCCTGCGCCACTACCGTCCGCTAGTCGCGGCGGGGCACGTGTACGTGTGCATGCCGCCGCTGTTTCGCATCGATGCCGGCAAGGAAGTGGTGTACGCGCTCGACGAGGCGGAGCGCGAACGGGAACTGAAGCGCATCGCCGAATCGAGCCCGCGCACCAAAGTCGTGGTCACCCGCTTCAAGGGCTTGGGCGAGATGAGCGCAACCCAGCTGCGGGAGACCACCATGGCGCCGCAGACGCGCCGGCTGGTGCAGCTCACCATCGACGCCAAGGACAATCCGGATCAGCTGCTCGACATGCTGCTCGCGAAGAAGCGCGCGGGCGACCGGCGCGAGTGGCTGGAGAGCAAGGGTAATCTGGCGCGCATCGTCTAGGCGCGTCCGCTCAAGGGCCCCATGAAAGATCAGCAACTCAATTTCGAAGGCGTCGAGAAGGAATCCCTGAAGTCCTTCGCCGAGCGCGCGTATCTCGATTATTCGATGTACGTGATCCTCGATCGGGCGCTGCCTCACTTGGGTGACGGTCTGAAGCCGGTGCAGCGGCGCATCGTCTACGCGATGAGCGAGCTCGGGCTGGCCGCGGGCGCCAAGCACAAGAAGTCCGCGCGCACCGTGGGCGATGTGATCGGCAAGTTCCATCCGCACGGTGATTCGGCGTGCTACGAGGCCATGGTGCACATGGCGCAGGATTTCTCGTACCGCTATCCCATCGTCGACGGGCAGGGCAACTGGGGATCGACCGACGACCCGAAATCCTTCGCGGCGATGCGCTACACCGAGTCGCGCCTGACCCGGTACGCGGATCTGCTCCTGCAGGAGCTGGGAGCGAGTACGGTCGATTGGGTGCCGAATTTCGACGGCTCGATGGATGAACCCGTATTGCTTCCGGCGCGCGTGCCGAACCTTTTGCTCAACGGCGGATCGGGGATCGCCGTCGGCATGGCCACCGACATTCCGCCGCACAATCTGCGCGAGGTCGTCAACGCGTGCGTCGCGCTGCTGGACGATCCGGAGCTCAGCACGCGCAAGATCATGACATACGTCAAGGGACCCGACCTTCCCACGGCGGGGGAGATCGTATCCCCGCGCGCCGATCTCATGCAGATGTACGAAACGGGCGGGGGGAGTTTCAAGGCCCGCGCCACCTACTCGATCGAGGACGGCGAGATCGTCATCGACGCGCTGCCCTTCCAGGTGTCGGGTAGCAAGATCCTGGAGCAGATCGAAGCGCTGAAGCAGCAGAAGAAGCTTCCAATGGTCGATTTCACGCGCGACGAATCGGATCACGAGAATCCGACGCGTCTCGTGATCGTGCCGAAGTCCAATCGTGTCGACATTCCCGCGCTCATGGACCATTTGTTTGCAAGCACCGACCTCGAGCGCAATTACCGCGTGAACCTGAACGTCATCGGGCTCGATGGCCGGCCGCGGGTCATGGGACTGAAGCAACTGCTCCTGGAGTGGCTGGAGTTCCGCAGGTCCACGGTCACGCGTCGCCTCAAACACCGCCACGAGAAGGTGAGCGCGCGGCTGCACATCCTCGATGGCTTGCTGATCGCGTATCTGAACCTCGACGAAGTGATCCGCATCGTGCGTACCGAGGATCAGCCGAAACCGGTGCTGATCAAGCGCTTCAAGCTCTCCGACGAACAGGCCGAGGCGATCCTCGAAACGAAGCTGCGCCATCTGGCGCGCCTCGAAGAAATGAAGATCCGCGAGGAGCAAAAGAAGCTCGCCCAAGAGCGTGATGAGATCGACCGCATCCTGAAGAGCAAGGCGCGGCTCACGAAGCTGGTGCGCGAGGAGTTGTTGCAGGACGCCGAGGACTACGGCGATGCGCGGCGCACCAAACTCGTGGAGCGCGAGGCCGCCCAGGCGATTGCCGAGGTGGATCTGATCGCGAGCGAGCCGACCACGGTGGTGCTGTCGCGCCTCGGCTGGGTGCGCGCAGCGAAGGGCCATGACATCGACGCGCGCGGGCTTTCCTACAAGACCGGAGATGAGTTCCAAGCCGCGGCCAAGGGAAAAAACCTGCAGCAGGCGGTGTTCATCGATTCCACCGGCCGCGCTTACAGTCTCGATGCGCATCAGCTGCCCGCCGCGCGCGGCTACGGCGAGCCGCTGTCGGGAACCGTCGATCCGCCGGACGGAGCGACGTTCGCCGCGGTGCTGATCGGGGACCCGGGCGACCTTTGGCTGGTGGCGAGCGATGCGGGCTACGGATTCAAGGTCAAGCTCGCCGAACTCTATGCGCGCAACAAGAAGGGCAAGTCGGTGCTCAAAGTGCCGCAGAACGCCCGCGTGCTGCCGGCACAACCGATCGGCGATCCCGCCGCTGTCGCGGTGCTGGTGAACAACGAGGGCGAAGTGCTCGCTCTGCCCGCCGCTCAGATCGAGGAGATGTCCGCCGGCAAGGGACAAAATCTATATGGGATTCCGGGCAAAAAATCCGCCGAACGGGATGAGTATCTGACCGCCATGGCGGTGGTCGGTCCGTCGGAGATTTTGACCGTGTACAGCGGCAACAGCGCGCCGATGAAGCTCAGGTTCGGGGAGCTCAAGCAGTTCCAGGACAGGAAGGGTCAGCGGCGTCAGCGATTCTCGCGCGCGTACAAGCAGATCGACCGCCTCGAAGTCTCGGCGGCCTAGCGCTCGCCCGACATCGTCACATCCTCGGGGGCGTTGACGAAATAGCCCTGGATGAACTCGATGCCGAGCTGCCACAGGACGGCCATGGTGTTGGCGTCCTCGACGCGTTCGGCGATGGTCTCGACGCCCTTGCGCTTGGCGGATTCGACCAGACCCTTGACGCGCTGTTGTTGCAGCTGGTTGGTCGAAAGACCCTGCATGAGCGAGCCGTCCACCTTGATGAAGTTCATGCTGATGCTGGCGAGGAGCTTCAAGGGATCGCGCCCGGTACCGAAATGTTCGAGCGCGAAGCGGAAACCGAGCTTGCGCAGGTTCTCCGACAACTCGGTGGTCTGACGGACGTATTGCATCGCGATCTCTTCGGTCACCTGGATGCACAGCCGCTTGGGCTCGATCTTGAGCGATTTCAATTGGGTTTCGAGCCAGCCGATCAGGCTCTTGTCGAGGATCGTGTCCTTGGAGACGCGTACGAAAATGCAGGCGGCCTTGCGGTTGGCGGCGAAGGACATGGAGGCGCCGATGACCCAGCGGTCGATGTTCTTCATCAGATCGTTGCGCTCGGCGGCCGCAATGAACTCCGCGGGCAGCACTTCGTTGCCCTGTTCGTCGAGCATGCGGACCAGCACGTCGAACATGCCCTTGTCCTCGCCCAAAAGACTCGCGACGGGCTGTTGGACCAGCCGGAAGCGATTCTCCATCAGGGCGCTCTTGATGTGCTTGACCCAGATCTTGTCGTAGGCCTGCACGCGGGTGTCGGTGTCGGACTTGTCGACCGCGTACATCTGATTGCCGCCGAGCTCGCGGCCGCGCCGTGCAGCGTTCACCGCGTCGGCGATGGCGGCCGACGCGTCTGGATTGGCCGGGGGCAGGAGCCCCAATCCCACCGTTACCGTTGCCGAGAGGTTCTTTTCGTCGAATTGGAACGTGTGGTCGCCGATGCGCTGGACCACGTTCTCGGCCCAGGTCTCGACGTCGCGCGCCGTGCCCCGGTCGAGCATGATCAAAAATCCGTTGCCGCCGAATCGGCCGCAGAGATCCGTCGCGGTCAGATGCATGCGCACGAGCTCGGCGAGTTGCGCCATGAAGTCCTCGCTCGAGAGCACGCCGATGGTCGCTTGAATCTCCGAGAACCGGTCGGGTTTCAAGTAGGCGAACTGGCGCACTCCGCCCTTCATCGCGTGCGTGCAGCGCTCGCGGATGGCGGCCACGAGATAGCGCTGCTGCAGGAAGCCCGTCGTCACATCGTTCTTCACGGCGTCCGCGAGCTGAACCTCCAGATCATGATCCTTTCTGTGGTTCGCGGGAATGCTGATGCGGGTAGCGGGCTCGTTTTCGTAATCCGCCCGGGTGAGCGATAGGACCAGCGGAAGGGTGGAGCCGTCCGACAACAACGCCTGAACCTTCAGACCGTGGTCCGACCACTTGCCCTGGAGGCACGCCACGAGCGCTCCCTTCAGGGCGGGATGGGTGTCCTGCTCGAACAAATCCATGAGCGGCGTGCCGGTGAGCGCGTCGTCTCCGGAGTACCCGAATAGCTCGAGCCACGCCCGGTTGGCATCGACGATGATGCCTTCCTGCACGTGAGTGATGGCATCTGCCGACCCCTCCAGGAATTTCTGCAGCTGCTCGCGATACTCGCGGGCGGAGGAGAGCGTGGTCGACAGCGCGCGCTCGAGGCGGTAAGCCCGCAGCTCGCGGGAGACCACCGACTGCAAGCGGCTGCGGTTGGCGAGCGTCACCACGTCCTGAGCGCCCAGGCGCATCGCCTCGGCGATCGCGTTCTCGTCGATCTGGCTGCGCACGATCAGCACCGGCATTTCGGGTGCCGTCTGCTGCTTGATCTTCATGATCGAGGCGAGGTCAGTGCCGAGCTCCTCGATGAACGTGACGAGCATTTCCGGGTTGAGCTGCGTGATGGCGTCCGACAAATCGCGGGCATCCGGCAGCCATGTGCAATGAACCGGGTGGCCGGCCTTACGCAGCGTGGAATTGATCGCCTCGACGTGGTCCTGGGACCGCGTCATCACGATCATGGGGACGGCGCCCTGTTCGGTCACTGGCTTTTCCTCGACGGTCAGATCCTTAAGCGAAACAGCCAGAGTGTAGCACCAGGGTTTCCGTGATTCTGGGAACGGCGTCTTGCCAAGACCATGATTTGTGACGAAATTGGCGTCACGCGAGTGTTCCCGCTATGATACGCGCCCTTTGATTCCGAGGCCTTCATGGCTAACTACAGCACCAACGAATTCAAATCCGGACTCAAGATACTAATCGACGGCGACCCGTACACCATCGTCGAGAACGAAATGGTCAAGCCGGGCAAGGGGCAGGCGTTCAATCGGGTCCGGGTCCGCAACTTGAAGACCGGGCGCACCATCGAGCGGACATGGAAGTCGGGCGATTCGGTCGAGGCTGCCGACGTCGTCGACACGGATATGCAGTACCTGTACAGCGACGGGGACTTCTTCCACTTCATGGTGCCCGAGAATTTCGAGCAGGTGACTGCGTCGAAGCAAGCGGTGGGTGAAGGCGCTCAATGGCTGAAAGACGGCACGATGTGCGTCATCACGCTGTGGAACGGTGTGCCGCTGCAGGTCACCCCGCCGGCGCACATGGAACTCAAAGTCGTCGAGACCGACCCGGGTCTGCGCGGCGATACGGCGACCGGGGGATCGAAGCCGGCCAAGCTGGAGACGGGGGCGACGGTGCGGGTGCCGCTGTTCATCAATGAAGGCGAGACGGTGCGGATTGACACGCGGACTGGGGAGTATCTTTCGCGGGGGAAAGGCTAACTATTTCGAACGAGCGGTGAGGGCCGGAGCGGAGGGGCATTTTCCGGACCGCCGTGAATCCCTCCCTGGAGGCTTCGGGGCCGCAATCGCGAGTCGGTCGCCATCACCCATATTCGTTTTGTGAATGGCGTACGCCTGTGCGATAGCGCCGCCCTCGTCGCCAAATGGGGCGGTTGCGGGGCTCGCGGCGTTGAGTCAGGCGTTGTCGATGGTGAAGGCCATGGCGTCGGAGAGGCGCTCGGCTTTTAGGGCGATGGCGACCAGGCGGTCGAAGCCGAGGGCGACGCCGGCGCAGTCGGGCAGGCCGGCGGCGAGGGCGGATAGCAGATGCTCGTCGATGGGGGGCTGGTGCTGGCCGCGCTCGCGGCGCGTGGCGAGATCGCGCAGAAACCGGCGGCGTTGCTCGGCCGCGTCGGTGAGTTCGTGAAAGCCGTTGGCGAGTTCGATGCCGTCCAGGTAGAGCTCGAAGCGCGCGGCGACGCGCGGCGACCCCGGTTTCAGGCGCGCCAACGAGGCTTGCGAGGCGGGGTAGTCGCAGATGAAGCAGGGGCCTTCGGCGCCGAGTTTGGGTCCGACCACGAAGCCCATCAACAGGTCGAGCTTCGCATCGCGATCCAAGGTCGCCTGGCACGCGATGCCGTGAGACTCGGCAGCGCGGTCGAGCTCCGTGTCGGTGCTTCGCTCCGGGTCGACGCCGGCGTGCCGTCGGATCGATTCGGCGTAGGTCAGACGTTGCGCCGGCGCGAGCACCCGCTCGGGCGCGAGAAGCTCCCGGACCAGGGCATCCACTTCGGACATCAGCGCCGTATCGTCGAAGCCGAGGCGATACCATTCGAGCAGGGTGAACTCCGGGTTGTGCCAGCGGCCGATTTCCCCGTCGCGGAACACCTTGCAGAGCTGATAGATGTCACCGACCCCCGAAGCCAACAGCCGTTTCATCGGAAATTCCGGGGAGGTCGAGAGATAAGAGGTTCCCGGCAGTCCCCGCACTCGCGTGCTCAGGCTCTCGATCTGCGGGTCGCCCACACCAGCGGCGCTCAAGATCGGCGTCTCGACTTCCAGCACTGCGCGGGAGGCGAAGAAGTCCCGCAGGCGGGCGACGAGCGCGGCGCGCCGCCGGAGTGCGGCGTGCGTGGCGTGCGGACGCCAGGAGCGCGGCGACTCGACGCTCATGCCAGACGGCCCAGCGACTGGCCCAGCCGTACCACCGATCCCGCGCAGAGCGCGGGGTCCCACGCGGCCCGCTGGGGCTCGAACAACAGGATCACGGTCGATCCCATGTTGAAGCGGCCGAGTTCGGCGCCCTTCGGCAGGGTGATGTCGGGAGAGCCCAGGCGGGTGACGACGCGCCGCGCGGCCGGCGTGATGTCGCCCGCCCACACGGTGGCGATGCTGCCGACGTTGAGCGCACCCACGAGCACCACCGCGAAAGCGCCGAACTCGCTTTCGAACAGCGTCAACACGCGCTCATTGCGCGCGAACAGCCGAGGCACCCGCTGCGCGGTGGCGTCGTTCACGCTGAACAACCGTCCCGGGACGAACACCGTATCGAGCAGCCGTCCGCCGACGGGCATGTGTATGCGATGGTAATTGAAGGGTGCTAGATAGATGGTCGCGAACGAGCCGCCGGCAAAACGTGCCGCCCAGGGCTGGTCGGCCAGCAACTCCGCAAGCGTGTAGCGCCGGCCCTTCGCCTGCAGCAGGGAGTTCCCCTCGATCGCGCCGCATTCGCTCACCCGGCCGTCCACAGGACAGGCAATGTCGTCCACCGCCGCGGCCATCGGACGTACGTCGGATCGCAGCGCCCGAGTGAAGAATTCGTTGAAAGTGGCGTAGCGATACGGGTCGGTCTCGGCCGCCTCACCCATTTCGACCGAGAACAGCTTCAGAAATCCCCGGATCAGCCTGTTCTTGAACCAAGGCGCGCGCACGCGTGTGGCCCAAAGGACGGCGCGCGACACTCGGTGTTGAGGCAGCAGATACTGCATCCCGACAAACATCCGGGCGCGCCAGCCGCCGCTGCCGGCCGCAGGGCGAGGCGAGTTTTCGCCGCTCATCCGCGGCCGGCCACGATGCGCCCGAAATCCAATTGCAGCGCGCTCGCGGTGAAGGGTCCGGTGAGGATCGCGGCGAGCTTGCCTTGCGGATCCACGACCAATATTTCGCCCGTATGCTCCACGGCGTAGCTGCCGTCGGCATTCGGCGTCGGCAGGTACACCGCCACCCCGAGTTTACGCGCCAGATCCTCGATCTGCGGCTGGCTCGCGGCGGTCACGCCGACGAACTCGGGGTCGAAATAGGGCACGAATTGGGCGAGCTGTGCCGGCGTATCGCGTTTGGCGTCCACCGAGACGAAGACCACGTGGGGCCGCACGGCAGCGCCGCTCGCCCGCAGACGCTTCTCGAGAGCCGCCAATGTGGTCAGCGTGGTCGGGCAGGCGTCCGGGCAGTTGGTGTAGCCGAAGTACAGAAACGACCACCGGCCGCGCAGATCTTGCGGTCCAAAAGCGTGGCCACTTTGGTCGATCAGGCTAAAATCAGGCAGCGCACGCCGCGGCGACAGATAAGATCCCGTCGTGAGATTGCCCGGGGCGGAGGAATGCCGCCAGAGAAGCGCCGCCCCGATGCCAAGCAGCACGGCGACGCCCATCACCGCCACACTTGCCAATCTGGATTGAGGAGTCATGCGCCGATTATCCCATACGTCACCCGAGACGGTGGGCGCCGCCATCGAGCGTTGCGCACGGGCGATGCGCCGCGCCCATGTTCATTTCGGCCATGGCACGGACAATGCGCGGGACGAGGCCGCCGAGCTCGTATTCTTCGCGGCGGGTCTGTCCCACGCGGAGGGCATCGGCGCCTACGGCAAAGCACTGACGGCGCGCCGGCGCGCGCGCATCGACTCGCTCCTCGACCGGCGAATCGAGCAGCGGTTGCCGCTCGCCTATCTGACTCACCGGGCATTCTTCGCGGGACTCGAGCTCTACGTGGACGAGCGCGTGCTGGTGCCCCGATCCCCGATCGCGGAGCTGATCCAGAACCGGTTCGAGCCCTGGGTCAATCCGCGCCGCGTGCGCAGCATTCTCGACATCGGGACCGGCTCGGGCGCAATCGCGCTCGCGAGCGCCAAGGCGTTCCCACGCGCCGCGGTGGACGCGGTCGATATCTCCACGGACGCGCTGCGTGTGTGCAGGCGCAATGTACGCCGCCTGGCGCTGACCGACAGGGTGCGAATCTTGAGATCCGATCACTTCGCCGCGCTCGCCGGCCGTCGGTACGATATCATCGTCAGCAATCCGCCCTATGTGGGGCGAGAAGAGATGCGCGCTCTGCCTCGCGAGTATCGACACGAACCCAGGATCGGCCTTGCTTCGGGTGTCGACGGGCTGGACTCGGTGCGCGCGATCTTGTCCGCGGCGCCACAGTATCTGGCCGACGACGGCATTTTGGTCGTCGAAGTCGGCAACACCGAGGACGCGCTGATGCGCGCGTTTCCACGTCTGCCGTTCGTCTGGCCCGACATCGCCATGGGCGGCGGCGGGGTGTTCATACTGCAGGCGGCCGCCTTGAAGAGGAACTGACACGTGGCTGGAAATACGTTCGGGAAGATCTTCACGATCACGAGCTTCGGCGAAAGCCATGGAGCGGCGCTCGGCTGCGTGGTGGATGGATGCCCACCGGGACTCGAGTTGCGCGAGACGGATCTGCAGGCGGATGTGGATCGTCGCCGACCGGGCACGTCGAAGTTCACCACCCAGCGGCGCGAGTCCGATACCGTGCGCATCCTGTCGGGGGTTTTCGAAGGCAGGACAACCGGCACGCCGATCGGGCTGCTCGTGGAGAACGAGGATCAGCGGTCGCGCGATTACGAGAAGATCAAGGATCGGTTTCGGCCCGGCCACGCCGATTATACCTATCAGCAAAAATACGGCTTCCGGGACTATCGAGGCGGTGGCCGCTCCTCGGCGCGAGAGACGGTGATGAGGGTCGCCGCGGGCGCCATCGCCCGAAAATACCTGCGCGAACGTTTGGGCGTGAGCATCCAAGGTTATCTCGCGCAGATGGGCGCCTTGCGGCTCGATCCGGTCGACCCGTCTAGCGCCTATTCGAATCCGTTCTTTTGCCCGGACCCGGGTCGTCTGCAGGAACTCGAGGATCTCATCTGGCGGGCGCGCGAGGCGGGCGATTCCATCGGTGCGCGCGTCACCGTCGTCGCACGCGGCGTACCCCCCGGCCTCGGAGAGCCGGTATTCGGTCGTCTCGACGCCGATCTCGCCGGCGCCTTGATGGGCATCAATGCCGTGAAAGGCGTGGAGATCGGGGCCGGCTTCAAGGCCGTCGAGCAGCGCGGTTCCGAGCACCGCGACGAGCTGACGCCAACCGGCTTCAAGAGCAACCATGCGGGGGGCGTACTCGGCGGCATCTCCTCCGGGCAGGAGATCGTCGTGAGCATTGCGCTCAAACCGACTTCCAGCATCACGGTCCCCGGCGCCACCATCGACTTGGACGGCAACGCCTGCGAGATCGCGACCACCGGGCGCCACGACCCTTGTGTCGGATTTCGTGCGACGCCCATCGCCGAGGCGATGATGGCGCTGGTGCTGATGGATCATTATTTGAGGCACCGTGCGCAATGTGCGGATGTGGTGTGCGCGACGCCGGTCATCACCCGGGCGGTCGAATGAGCGGTTCAACCACCAAGCTCCGCGTCGCGGTCGTCGGTGCGTCGAGCCTGATCGGTGAGGCGCTGATTGCCCAGCTTCGGGCGCAAGATTTGCCGGTGGCCGAGCTGCACGTGCTCGAAGATCAGCGCAACGTCGGCCGGGCGATTTCCGACGAGCGAGGCAGCCAAGATGACGAGCTCAAGACCTCGGACGTCGCGGCATTCGATTTTTCGCGCTCGGATCTGGTGTTCTTCTGCGGGCGGGCGGCGCTCGCCGAGCGCTATGCCGAAGCCGCTGCCGCGCATGCCTGGGTGATCGACAATTCGCCGGCATTTCGTTTGCGGCCCGGCGTGCCCATGATCGCAGCCGATGTAAATGCGGCCGCGTGGCGCCCGGTCGGCCGGTGCGGCCTGGTATCGCTGCCCGGCAGCGCGAGCGTTGCGCTTGCCACGGCGCTCGCGCCGCTCGCGGCGATGGCGCCGCTCGAGCGGGTGGAAGTGGCGACTTATCAGGCGGTCTCCGGAAGCGGCCGACCGGCGATGGATGAGCTCGCCGGCGAGACGGTCGCCATGCTCAGCGGCAAGCGCGCCCGCGGGCGGGCGTTCGGGCGCCAGATCGCCTTCAACGTGATCCCGCAGGTCGATGTCATCGAGGACGACGGCTCGAGCCGGGAGGAGCGTCGTCTCTGGGAGGAGACCCGGGCGCTGCTCGGGTCGCCGTCGCTCGCGGTAAACGCGACATCGGTCCGAGTGCCGGTGTTTTTTGGTCACAGCCTGGCGGTGCACGCGGCGTTCGGGCGCCCGATTAGTGCCTTCGAGGCCCTCGAGGTGTTGCGACGCGGCAGCGGAATCGAGGTGATCGAGCGCGACTCAGCTGCGCAATTCCCGACGCCGGCCACACTGGCGACCGCCCCAGATAGGGTATACGTAGGACGAGTGCGCCCCGATCCGACTCGTGATCGGGCTCTAAATTTTTGGGTAGTTGCCGATAATGTTAGGAAATGTGCGGCACATAACGCAGTTTCAGTCGCCCAGATTTTGGTAAATAGTGCGCGGTAAGATATAGTTTGGCTTATGTTAAAGGCAGTTGAAGGCAAATGAGATTTCGCTTCCAAGCTCCTAACGGACAATGAAGTTTAGCCTCTCTCGCCTAGCAGAATTCTGGGAGAAAAAATGTCAGTGACGATGCCGCGCATAAAGCTGTTGGCGGGCCTCTTTTCTCTGTCCTTTTTGTGGTCGACCTCGTCGTGGGCGTTAGGGCTCGGTGAGATCCACTTGAACTCGGCATTGAATGAGCCGCTGAACGCCGAGATCGACCTGATCGCGGCCACGCCCGAGGAATTGACCGCACTTCGCGCGTCGCTGGCGCCGCGGGACGCCTTCACTCGTTACGGCATCGACCGTCCGCCGTTCCTGTCGTCGCTGACCTTCAAGGTCGGCAAGGGCAAGGATGGCCGCGAAGTCCTATTGGTACGTTCGACGGACGCCATCCCCGAACCTTTTCTGACCTTCCTGGTGGAGGTCAATTGGGCGCGCGGGCGCCTGATGCGCGAATACACCGTGCTGCTCGACCCGCCGGTGTACACGCCCGGCGAGAACGCCGGCACCTCGGCAGCAGTGACCGCCCCCACGGCGGCCGCTTCGCCGTCCACGGCCGCGACGCCACCGGCGGCCTCCGCGAACGTGCCGGCGCCGTCTCCGGCCCCGAGCGCCGGTCGCCGATCGAGACATCAGCCTGCAGCGGCACCGCCGCCCAGCGCGCCCGCGCTGCCCGAATCCTCCGCAGCCTCCGGCGGCTCCGCGGCTCCTTCGGGCACTATCGAGGTGGCCAAAGGCGATACGCTCACCAAGATCGCCCGCAGCCTACACGCCGATACAGCGGCGAACATCGATCAAACCATGATCGCTCTGTATCGCGCGAACCCCGATGCGTTTGGCGGCAACATCAATGTTCTGCGCCGCGGCGCGGTGCTGCGCGTTCCGGGCGCGGACGACATTGCGGCTCTGAATGAGCGCGAGGCCATGGGCGAGGTTCACCGCCAGATGGACGCGTGGCGCACCGCCGGCGGCAGCGCCGTCCCGAGCGGACACTTGCGGCTGGTCACCCCGACAGCCGGCGGCAGCGGTGCCGCGGCCGGGAATGGCTCGAGCGCCGGCAACTCCGATCAGCAGGGGCTCAGGGACCGCGTAAAGGATCTCGAGAGCCAGTTGGCGGATTCGAAGCGTCTGATCGACATCCGCAACCAAGAACTCGCAGCCTTGCAGAAGAAGCTCGGCATGCCGGCGCCCCCGCCGGCCGCGATAGCGCCCGCGAAGCAGGCAACGCCTCCGGCCAGCACCGTCGCGCCCACGCCGCCGCCGGCTCAGGTGCAAACACCTCCGGCGACGCAGCCGCCCGCGAGCGCTGCGCAGCCCTCGGCACTGCCGCCGGCCGAACCCAATACGGGGGTGCCGGTACCGCCCGCACCGCAGCCTGTGGTCAAGAAACCGGCTCCGGCGCCGGTGGTCGCCTCGGGTTCTTGGCTCGATTGGTTGCAGGACAACGTGTGGCTGGTGGGTGCCGTGCTCGCCGCGATACTGGCGCTCCTCGGCTTTGCCGCATGGCGGCGCCGCAAGCAGGGCTCCATCGGTTCGCCGAACGATTTCGGCGCCGGCTTCGATGAAACTCATGTGTCGGATCTCGAGGACTCGGCCGCCAAGCTCACGAGCATGCGCCGCGGAAACGATTCCATCGTGGTCGAGGAGTCCGGTTCGCACCCCGTGCCTGATTTCACGGCGGAGACCGGCCGATTTGGCGATACCGGCGAGCTGAAGTCGCACGAGGACACCTTCTCCAGCGAGAGCGCGGTGAATCTCGATCAGGGCGACCCGCTGGCGGAAGCCGATTTTCACATGGCCTACGGCCTGTATGACCAGGCCGCCGATCTGGTGCGCATCGCGCTCGAGCGCGAGCCCGAACGGCGCGATCTCAGGATGAAGCTCCTGGAGATCTATTTCGTCTGGGGCAACAAGGACGCATTCCTGCAAACTGCGAAGCAGCTCGAGGCGACCCGCGACCGTGCACCTGCCGGGGAGTGGGACAAGATCGTCATCATGGGCAAGCAAATTTGCCCCGATGAGCCGATGTTCGCCGGGAGCGCCGCAGGCAGCGGCCGCGGAGCCGGTGCGCTGGTGGACCTCAACCTCGAGGGCGGCGAGAACCGCGTCGACATCGATTTGTTCGGCGAGCCGGAAGGCGAGCGAAGCACCTTGGATCATGGCGTCGCGGACGAGAACGACGACACCGCCGCCACCGGCGAATCACCGGGACTGCATGGCAGTTCGGATCTGGATTTCACTCTCGATACGCCGGATCGCGGCGCGGACGAATCGCCGACCCGCGAGATGCCGCCGCGCGACGAGCCGACGGTTGAAGCCGAGTTGATGAATTATGCCGACGCGCCCACCCAGGAATCGCCGGCTCTCAAGACCACCGAGATGCGCGCCCCGCGCGCCCCGGCGCTGCGGGCCGATCAAACGGCGGAGGTCGCAATCGATGATCTCGGACTGAACCTCGATCATCTGGAGGAAACCGGTTCGCCGTCGAGCGATCACATCCAGCCTCTCGAGGAAACCGATCATCCGGCGGACGCACCGACCATGGTGGCGGGTCTCGACGAGCGTTCGCGGCGGATGATGGAAGAAGCCGCCAACAATGCGCGGGACCGCGATCTGACCGAGCTGGAGCGCGAGCTCGAGGCTTCGTTCATCGCAGATCTCGATTCGCCGCCGGAGGAAATCAAGACCGCGGTGCTCGGGCCGGAATCCGCACCTACGGTGCTGATGCCGCGCGAAGCGCCGGCGGCGAAGAACGCGCCGGAGTTCTCCGATATCCATGACGCCGACAAGGTGGATGTCGACTCGACGTCCAAGCTGCGCGGACTCAATTCCGACAGCATCGACCTCGATCTCGATCGCCTGGCGAACGCGTTGGGGACCGGTGATACCGTGTCGCAGCCTCGGGCGGCCGAGGAAGTGTTTTCCACCGAGGTATTCGAGGCCAGTCAGCGCAACCGTCGCGTCGATCTCGACGTGGGTGAGGCGATGAATGGCGCCGAGCACCCCACCAATAAGTTTCAGGCTCAGACCAATAAGCTGAAAGCGGTCGACGTACCGCTCTCCGAGCTCGAGCCCGTGACCATGAGCGAGGTCGGCACCAAACTCGACCTGGCTCGCGCCTATATGGACATGGGCGATCCGGAAGGTGCACGCAGCATTCTCGAGGAAGTCGTGCAGGAAGGCTCTGCCAGCCAGAAACAGGAAGCCTCGCGCCTGATCGAATCGCTGCCGGGTTGAGCATTCTCGACTCCGACGCGGCGGGAACCACCGGTGCCGGCGGTACCGCCGCCTCAGGCGTGCGCCGCATCGCCGCGTTGGTGGAATACGACGGAACGGAGTTTGCCGGCTGGCAATCCCAAGCCCATGCGGTGGGCTTGCAGGATGCGGTCGAGGAGGCGCTGGGCTTCGTCGCGGGTGCCCGCGTCACTGCGATCTGCGCCGGGCGCACCGACGCCGGTGTGCACGCCGTCGGCCAGGTCATTCACTTCGACACCGAGGCTGCGCGCACCGCGCGCGCCTGGATCCTGGGGACGAATACCCGTCTGCCGTCGACCATCGCGCTGCAGTGGGCGGGCGAAGTCGCTGCGGACTTTCACGCCCGGCACAGCGCGGTACGGCGCACGTATCGCTATTACATCCTGAACTCGAGCGCGCGCTCCGCGCTGCAGCGGCTGCGCAGCGCCTGGATCCCGCGAGCCCTGGACGCCGATGCCATGCACCGCGCCGCTCAGGCGCTGATCGGCGAACTCGACTTCTCGGCCTTTCGCTCGGTCGAGTGTCAATCGAAGTCCCCGAAGCGCCGGGTCGAGCGGATCGAGGTGCGCCGCGACCGCGATTGGGTGTGGATGCAGATCACGGCGAACGCCTATCTGCACCACATGGTGCGCAACATCGTCGGCACCCTCGTTGAAGCTCAGCGCGAAACGGACCCCGAGGGCTCGATGCGGCATATCCTCGAGAGCCGAGATCGCCGCCTGGCAGGCCCGACCGCACCCGCCTCCGGACTGTACCTGTGGCGGGTGGACTATCCGCCCCAATTCGGGATACCTGCACCGCCCGCGCCCTTTTTGCTAAACTAAAAAGATAACTCATGAACAATCCCATAGGCCGGGCTAGCGCATGACCTGGTTCGAGCGAATCGTCCCGTCGCGCATCAAAACAGAGCGGCGCACCCGTTCGGTTCCCGAAGGGCTGTGGACCAAGTGTCCAGCCTGCGATGCGGTGCTCTACAAGGCCGAAATCGAGCGCAATCTTCACGTGTGTCCCAAGTGCAGCCACCACATGCGCATCAATGGACGCGAACGGCTGCTCAAATTTCTCGATACCGGATCCACCAAGGAAATCGCAGTCAAGGTCGCGCCCGAGGATCCGCTCAAGTTCAAGGACTCCAAGCGCTACAAGGACCGCATCACCCAGGCGCAGAAGCAGACCGGCGAGCGCGACGCACTGATCGTCATGTCCGGAACCCTGGCGGGCATGGAGATCGTTGCCTGTGCGTTCGAATTCCGTTTTCTGGGCGGCTCCATGGGATCGGTGGTGGGCGAGAAATTCGTACGCGCCGTGGAGCATTGCCTGGAAAACCGCTCGCCGTTGGTGTGCTTCGCGGCGAGCGGCGGGGCCCGGATGCAGGAGGCCTTGTATTCGCTGTTGCAGATGGCCAAGACGAGCGCCGCGCTCAAGCGTTTGTCGGAGGCACGGCTGCCGTTCATTTCGGTGATGACCGATCCGACCACGGGCGGCGTGTCGGCGAGTCTCGCCATGCTCGGGGACATCAACATCGGCGAACCGAAAGCGCTGATCGGTTTCGCCGGGCCGAGGGTGATTCAGCAGACGGTGCGCGAGACCCTGCCGGAAGGGTTTCAACGCAGCGAGTTCCTGCTCGAGCACGGCGCGCTCGACATGATCGTCGACCGGCGCGAAATGCGCGACCGCATCGGCTCGATGCTGCGGTTGATGACGGGCAAAGAGCCGCAAGCGGCTTAAGCTCGCCGGGCCCCACTTGCGGACGCTTTCCGAGTGGCTTGCCCACCAAGAACGGGTGCACCCGCAATCGATCGATCTGGGATTGGGGCGCATCGCCCGGGTTCTCGAGCGTCTGCGTTGGACTCAGCCGCGAGTTCCGGTCATCACCATCGCGGGCACCAACGGCAAGGGATCGGTCGCGGCGTATTGCACCTCCATTCTCGGCGCCGCAGGCCTCAAGGTCGGCACGTTCACCTCACCGCATCTGCGCGACTATCGCGAGCGCGTCCGGGTGCAGGATTGCTGGGCAGGCGCGGACACCCTGGCGTGGGCTTTCGACAGGATCGAGAGCGCGTGCATGGGGGCCGAAGAGGACAAGATCTCGCTGACCTTTTTCGAGTACAACGCGCTCGCTGCGATGTTGATTTTCGAGGCTGCGAGGCTCGATGCATGGGTGCTCGAGATCGGCATGGGCGGTCGGCTGGATGCGGTCAATATCGTCGATCCGACGGTCGCGGTGGTCGTGAGCATCGGTCTCGACCATCAGGAGTTTCTCGGCTCGACACTCGAGGACATCGCGCGCGAAAAGGCGGGAATATTCCGGCGCGGCGTGCCGGCGGTGCTCGGCAGCCGCGACATGCCGGACGTGCTCGAGCGTATCGCCTCGAGCCTCGGTGCGCCGCTCAAGCGACTCGGCCGCGAGTATGACTTCACCGAGCACGCAGGCTCCTGGAGATATCGAGGTGCGCGCTGGGATTTATCGGATCTGCCGCCGCCGGCGCTGCGTGGCGAGGCGCAGTACCGCAATGCCGCCGCCGCGCTGGCGGCCCTCGAGGAACTGCAGCCAGCCATCGAACCGTCGCGCGAGTCGATAGGTCGAGGGCTCACCTCGGTGCGGCTGGTGGCGCGCTTTCAGGTCATCGAGACCGCCGGCCCGACCTTCATCCTGGATGTGGCACACAATCCGGCCGCGGCGGCGGTGCTCGCCGAGAATCTACGCTCCATGCCGGCCGCCGGACGAACGCTGGCGGTGTGCGGCATTTTGGGGGACAAGGACGCCGCCGGCGTTGCCGCGGCGCTCGCCGGTTGCATCGACGAGTGGTGGCTCGCCTCGACCGCTGGCGCTCGCGGTACGAGCGGCGCGCAACTGGCCGCGCGCATCGCGGACGCACCCGGCACCGCGCGGATTCACGCGCTCGAGGACATCGCCGCGGCTTGCGATGCCGCGGTCGCCACCGCCGGTCGTGGCGATCGCATCGTGATTTTCGGCTCCTTTCACACCGTGGGACCCGCAATGGACTGGCTCGAAGCACGCGGTGCGCTGCCGCGCGAGAGTCCGCGCGAATATACTCTTCGTCCATGATGGAACGCCGTGTGAAGGAACGCCTGATCGGTGCCACCGTGCTGGTGGCGCTCATCGTGTTGATCGTTCCGGAAATGCTCTCGGGCCCGAGACAGCCGTCGGCGCCGCCGCTCACTTCCGGAATGCCGGCGGCCACCCGCAGCCTCTCCATCGATTTGACGACCAATACTTCGACGGCGGAGCCCGACCTCGCGGAAGGTGCATCGGCGGCCACGCCGCCACCGGCCGCTGTGGCCGCATCGGGCGCTGCATCGGACGGAGCGTCGGCGGCTGCAAGCGGCGCGTCGGCGGGCGATGGCGCAGCGGCGACTGCATCCGACAGTGGGCCACCCGAACACGGCGCCTCTCCGAGCGCGCCCACCGTGACCACGTTGCAAGCGCAAGGACCTTCCCATACTCCATCCGGGGAGCGCTCTGCATCCGGGGATTCTGGGAATCCTTCCGGATCCACGCTTGAAACACCGGCCTTGGCCCCCAAATCGGCTGTGGGCGGATCAGCCGGTGCGCAAGGACATCGGGGCTGGTCGTTGCAATTCGGCAGCTTTGCGAGCCGGGCAAACGCTGAAAGATTGATGCATCAACTGCAGGCGCGGGGCGCGTCATCGCTTTATGTCAGTGCGAGCGGCTCGGGTCCGTCTCTGCGGTATCGGGTGCGCATGGGGCCTCTTGCCGATCGCGGCGCCGCCGAGCGCGCTGCGGGCAAGCTCAGGGCGGCGGGGCATCCCTCAACCTTGGTAGCGCCGAACTCGTGACTGGCGGCCCGTTTGTGACATCCGTTTCACGGTAGTCTCGCCGCGGGTTGGGTAGAATGCCGGTCCTGTCGAGGACGCCGCAGGATTTATCCGTTAAGAAGGCGCCAAAGGTGCATTTTGACTGGAGCCGATGTCCTGATTTTGGTGGTCCTGTTGGGCTCGATCTTCATCGGCCTGCTTCGCGGGTTCGTTCGCGAGGCGGTGTCGCTGACGTTCTGGGTCGTGGCCATCTGGGGCGCGTGGAGATTCGGCCCGGTCGTCGAACCTCATCTGGGCGGCCTTTTGGCCGATCCGAAGATTGCGCCGTGGGTGGGCCGACTGGTCATTCTGGTGCTGGTACTCCTGGTCGGCTGGGTGATCGGAATGCTGCTCGGCTATTTCACGCGCAGCATGGGCCTCGGCCCCTTGGATCGCGTGATCGGACTTTTTTTCGGCATCGTGCGTGGCATGGTGCTGGTCGGATTGATGGTCATCGGCGGAGAGCTCCTGCACCTCAACCAAGAGGACTGGTGGGGACGCTCGAAGCTGATACCGTATGGCGAGTCGGTGGGTGATTGGTTGCGGGCCATGGTCGGCGAGCACGGCGAGCCCTGGTCCCAGCTCGAGCGCCTTACCGGGCTCAAAATAAAGGCCCACAAATAAGGCCTGGTGCCTTGAAGCAAGACAATAGTCCGGAGGCCTATCATGTGCGGTATCGTCGGAATGGTCGGGGTCAGTGCCGTCAATCAGCGAATCTACGATGCGCTGACCGTCCTGCAGCACCGCGGTCAGGATGCGGCCGGCATCATGACGAGCGAAGCGGGCGAGCTCTACATGCGCAAGGACTCGGGCTTGGTTCGCGATGTCTTCCAACAAAAACACATGGTCAAGCTGCGCGGCAACGTCGGCATCGGACATGTGCGCTACCCGACCGCCGGCGCAGACAACGCCCACGATGCGCAGCCGTTCTACGTGAATTCTCCCTACGGCATTTGCTTGGGTCACAACGGCAATTTGACCAACGCCCGAGAGCTGACCGAGGTTCTGGTCCGCGAGGATCGGCGCCATCTCAACACCTCGTCCGACTCCGAAGTGCTGTTGAACGTGCTGGCCTCCGAACTGCAGCGGGTAGGCACGCCACGCGTGACGCCCGCCGACGTGTTTGCCGCGGCAAATGCAGTCTACCGGCGCTGTCGTGGCGGCTACGCGGTGGTGGCCATGGTCATCGGCCACGGTATCCTGGGCTTTCGCGATCCGAACGGCATCCGTCCGCTCGTCATCGGCAAGCGCGACACCAAGAAAGGCACCGAGTGGATGCTGGCCTCCGAGAGCGTCGCGCTGGACATGTCCGGTTTCGAGATGGTGCGCGACGTCGCCCCCGGGGAAGCGGTGTTCATCGACGAACAGGGCCGCTTTTACGCGCAGCAATGTGTCGCCATGGCTCGCCACACCCCGTGCATCTTCGAGTACGTCTATTTCGCCCGGCCGGACTCGATCATCGACAATATCTCGGTCTACAAGGCGCGGCTGCGCATGGGCGAGCGTCTCGCGGAAAAGATTAAGCGGAGCCGCCCCGACCACGACATCGACGTGGTGATTCCGATTCCGGATACGAGCCGTACGGCCGCGGTGCAGGTGGCCCAGCTCCTCGGCGTCAAGTATCGCGAGGGCTTCATCAAGAACCGCTATATCGGACGGACGTTCATCATGCCGGGCCAGGAACAGCGCTCGAAGTCGGTGCGCAGCAAGCTGAACGCCATCGACCTGGAATTCAGGGGTAAGACGGTGCTGCTGGTGGATGATTCAATCGTGCGTGGCACCACGTCCGCGCAAATCATCGACATGGCGCGCGAGGCCGGCGCCAAGAAGGTGTACTTCGCCTCCGCCGCGCCGCCGGTGCGCTATCCGAACGTCTATGGAATCGACATGCCGAACGCTTCCGAGCTCGTCGCTTCCGGGCACACGGACGCTGAAGTGCAGGAGATCATCGGCGCCGATTGGCTCATTTATCAGGACTTGGACGACTTGGTGCACGCGGTCCGTCACGACCACGCGAAAATCACCGATTTCGACACGTCGTGCTTTTCGGGGGAGTACGTGACTGGAGACGTGACGCCCGAATATTTGAAGCGCCTGCAGGGAGAGCGGTCGGACGAGGCTAAGCAGCAGCGTCGCGATGGCGTCAATCGTGGCCTCAAGACCGTTCACATCCTGTAAGGCCTCGCTACAACCGCGGGCGCAGCGGCGTGCGCAGCGGGCTCGGATCTTGCCATCTTGAGCCTGCGTCTGCTGGTCATCGCCGAACGACCCGAGTACCGGCTGCTGGTAAGAAAGCACATCGAGATCGAGTGGCCGGATGCCCAAGTCCACGAGCACCGCCTTGGAGAGGACGAGCCGCTGGACGACAAGTTCACGGCCGCCGGTTTCGATGCCGCCATCATCCTCGACGCCCCTGCAGCGCCTGGCGCAGCCGCGGCAGCCGGCGGGTTGGCGGCCACGGGGGCTCAAGTCACGACACCCGCCCAGGCGCTGACAGCGGAGCTCTCGGCCAAGGCGGAATTCGCGCCGTTGGTCGTCGTGGCGCTGCAAGACGCACCCCCCGTGCGCCCGGCGGATACGGCGAGAATTCAGCGGCTGTACGGACGCAAGATCGACCGTGACGGACTCATCCGCGCCATCACATCGGCATCGCGCGAACACAACAAGTCGATGACCGCCCGCCGCGCGCTGCCGGACTTCAACCAGCTCTACAAATTCGGCGCGATGACCATCCGCGGTCACCGCTGCATCCGCCAGGTCGGTTCGGGCGGCATGTGCAAGATCTACCTCGCTGAAAGCGAGCGCGCCGCGACGCTGGTCGTACTCAAGGTGTTCAGCCAGGTGCCGGACGTCTCGGAGCGTATCGTAGGATTCGATCGCTTTCTCCAGGAATACGAGATCGTCGCCGGTCTCAATCATCCGAACATCGTGCGCATCTATGACCTCGGGATCGCCGATGATCATGCGTACATCGCGATGGAACATTTCCCCGCCGGGGATCTTCGCCAGCGGATGAAGACGCCGGTCGCGCCGGAGATGGCGCTGTCGTATCTCAAGCAGATGGCGAGCGCCCTCGAGGCCATTCACGCGGTCGGCGTTCTGCACCGGGATTTGAAGCCCGCGAACGTCATGTTGCGCGCGGACGGTACGCTGTGCCTCATCGACTTCGGCCTGGCGAAGGCCAACGAGCTCGATGCGGAACTTACCGGTACGCGGGAGATTTTCGGCACGCCCTACTACATGAGTCCGGAGCAGGGACACGCTGAATTGATCGACGCGCGCAGCGACCTTTACAGCCTCGGCGTGGTGTATTACGAGATGCTCATCGGACGCAAGCCCTATACGGGCGCCTCCGCGATGGAGGTCATATACAAGCACAAGCGCGCGGAGCTCCCGCCGATCGATGCGAAGTATTCGAGTCATGAGCCGATTCTGCGGCGCTTGCTGGCGAAATCCCCGCAGGACCGGTTCCAGTCGGCTCGCGAACTGTTGGAGGCGGCGGAAGAATTGAAGATTTCCGCGTGATGCACTCAAGAGGCATCGTGTCCCACCCGCTGCTGCGCACGCCGACCCCTCCGAGCTGGATCGCCCGGGCCTGCGAAAGCCCGGAGGTCTTGCTCATCGATCATGCCAACTGCGAGAAGAAAGCCGCCTCCACCGCACTATCCCTGATGTTCGCGTATGCCGAGGATTTCGTTCTCACCGACAAGATGTCGCGCCTCGCACGCGAGGAACTGCGTCATTACGAACAGGTGGCGAAACTCATCAAAGCACTAGGTATCGAGCCTCACAGGCTCGCTCCGGGGCGCTACGCCGAGCGATTGCGGCGCCTGGTTGCCAAGGCTGAACCAGAGCGCGAGGTCGATCTCATGATTTGCGGTGCGCTCATCGAGGCCCGCTCCTGCGAGCGTTTCGCGGCGCTCGGGCCGGCGATCGGCGGTCCTGCGGGTGAGCTTTTCGCCGGATTGCACGCCGCCGAATCGCGGCACTTCAAGGTCTATCTCGAGCTCGCGCGCCGCGCGGCGGGGCGCGCCGGGATCCTGCTCGAGCCGCGCATCGATGCCTTCGCACAGCTGGAGGCCGAGCTCATCAATGGCCCCGATGAGCTGTTTCGCTTTCATTCGGGGGCGCCTGCAAGGGCGCCCGCGGAAGCGATCTCAACTCCGGTCCGCTCGAGTCCCAACTGACCACGCTTCCCTGGGTGTACCAGTCGCCGAGCACGATGCGGGTGCAGGCGCGCCCGTCGACGCTGAAGGGATGGATCCCGGGCCGGTGGGTGTGCCCATGCAGCAGCGTGGTGGCGCCGGCAGCTCGCATGGCCGCTGCGACGCTCTCGGTGTTCACGTCTCCGATGGTGTAGGCGATCGACGCCGTATGCGCCTGGCTGCCGGTACGTGCCGCGCCCGCGAGTGCGCGGCGCTGCGCAGCGGACAGCCTCAGGAATCGACGCTGCCAATCCGCATCGCGGACCGTGGCCCGCAGCCGCTGGTAGGCACGGTCATCGGTGCACAGGGCATCACCGTGCATGACCAGGACGGGTTCGCCGTACAGGGTCACGATGACGGGGTCCGGCAGGAGCTGAGCGCCCGTTCTTGCACAGAACGTCTGCCCTAGCAGGAAATCCCGGTTGCCATGCATGACGAAGCACGGCACCCCCTGGGCCGTCAGCGCCCGAATCGCATCGAGCGCCTGCGCTTGGCCGAAATCCGGCGCATCGTCGCCGACCCAAGACTCGAATAAATCGCCGAGGATGTACAACGCCTCCGCACCGGCGGCCTCCGTGCTCAGGAATTCGACGAATTGCCCGGTGATGTCCGGCCGGGCGGCATCGATGTGCAAATCCGAAATGAAGAGGATGGCCAATCCCGCACAACCGTCATGAAGCGAGCGGCGGCCTCAAGACGCCGGCGTTGCGAGGCGCTCGATCTTCAGGATCACGACCGGCTTCAGCGGCGCATTCTCTTTGAACGGGCCTTTGGCGCCGGTCGACACGGTCGCGATCTCGTCGACCACGTCCATGCCTTGCACGACTTTGCCGAACACTGCGTAACCCCAGCGGGTCGCGCTCGGATCGAGCGCCGCATTGTCGGCCAGATTCACGTAGAACTGAACATCGCCCGCATGGGGTTCGGCCGGCCGGGCAAGCCCCACCGTGCCGCGTGAATTGGTCAAGCCATTGCCCGATTCATTGATCACCTTCGGTGGGCTGCCCTTCAGCTTGTAGTCGGCGTCGTAGCCGCCACCCTGGATGACGAAATTGGGAATCGCACGATGAAAAATCGTGCCCGCATAGAACCCCTGATCAACGAACTTCAGGAATTGGGCGACCGTCAAGGGCGCGCGCTCGGGATTCACCTCGATGGTGAAGCTCCCCATCGAGGTGATCACCTGCACTTGCGTGGCAGGTGCCGGCTTCGCTGCCGGAGCTGCCGGCGGGTCGGCGCAGTATCCGGGTGAGACCAGGGCGGCGGCGAGGAATCCGACGAGGAGGAATAGCTGTTTCATGCCGATAGTGTACTCGAATGGGTACAATCTTAAGACATGAGCCCGCTTCTCGTCACTCGTTTCGCACCGTCGCCCACGGGATCGCTGCACCTCGGCAACGCGCGCACCGCATTCTTCAGCCATCTCTGGGCGCGCAAGAGCGCAGGTCGATTCATCCTGCGCATCGAAGATACGGACGTCGAGCGCAGCGAGTCACGCTTTCGCGACGCATTGATGCGGGATCTGAAGTGGCTGGGCCTCGATTGGGACGAGGGGCCGGACGTGGGTGGACCGTCCGCTCCGTACGCGCAGTCGGAGCGGAGCGAATGGTACGGTGGGCTGTTCAGGCGGCTCGAGTCCGACGGGCGCGCATACCGCTGCTTCTGTACCCCGGAGGAGCTGGAGCTGTCACGCAAGCTGCAGCGGATGGCGGGCAAGCCTCCGCGGTACGCAGGGACCTGCAGGAGCCTGTCCGCCGCGGAGCGCGCCGAGCGGATCGGCGGCGGCTCGAAGCGGACGCTGCGCTTCGCGGTGCCGAAGGATGAGCTCATCGAGTTCGTCGATCTGGTCCACGGGCCGCAGAAATTCGCCTCGAACGACATCGGCGATTTCATCATTCGGCGCGAGGATGGGACGTCCGCATTCTTTTTTTGCAACGCCGTGGACGATGCAGCGATGGGCGTCACGCACGTGCTGCGCGGGGATGACCATCTGACCAACACCCCGCGTCAGCTGATGATTCTGGATGCCTTGGGACTGCGGCGTCCGGACTACGGACACGTCGGCCTCTTGGTGGGCAGCGATGGGGCGCCCCTGTCCAAGCGCCACGGAAGCACCAGCGTGCAGGAATTCCGCGAGCGCGGTTTTCTTCCGGCCGCCCTGCTGAATCATCTGTTTCATCTGGGGCACACGGGCGATGTCGAGGGATGGCTCGCGCCCGGCGAGATGCCGGCGCATTTTCGACCCGAACATCTCGGCAAATCGCCGGGGCGCTTCGAGGAAGCGCAGCTCCTGCACTGGCAGAAAGAGACGTTGCAGCACATGTCGGCCGGCGACATCGGCGCCTGGCTCGGGCTCGCCGATGCGGCGGACTTCGTGGAGTTCGTACGCCATAACGTGGTGCTGCCCGCGGACGCGGCGCCGTGGATCGAGGTGGTGCGGGGAGAGCTTCCGCCGTTGGGGCCGGAGGAGCGCCGCATCGTCGCCGCGGCGGGACCCGAGTTCTTCGTTGCGGCGGCTCAGGCGCTCGATGAGTCGCAAGGGGACTTCGCGTCGCTCGTCAAAGTTCTGAAGGAGCGCACGGGACGCAAGGGGGCGGAGCTTTTCATGCCGCTGCGGGTGGCGCTCACCGGGCAGAGGCACGGTCCGGAACTCGCCCCATTGCTCAAGATCATGCCGAGGGAGACGGCGCGCAGCCGGCTGGAAATTCATGCTCGCAATACATAATTCGCTCACCGGCCGGAAGACTGAATTCAAGCCGCTCAAGCCCGGCGAGGTGCGCATGTATGTGTGCGGAATCACCGTGTACGACTACATTCACATCGGCCACGCCCGCATGCTCACGGTGTTCGATTTGGTGCAGCGCTACTTGCGCTCGCGCGGCCTGAAGGTCACCTACGTCCGCAACATCACGGACATCGACGACAAGATCATTCAGCGCGCGGCGGAGGGACACGAGGATTGGACCGCGCTCGCGCGCCGCTTCACGGCCGCCATGCACGAGGATTGCGCATTGCTCGGACTCGAGCCGCCGGATATCGAGCCGCGCGCCACGGAGTACATCCCCGAAATCATCGCCATGACGCGGACTTTGATCGACAAGGGTTACGCTTACCGCGCCGCCAATGGCGATGTCATGTATTCGGTGCGCAAATTTCCCAATTACGGTGCGCTGTCCGGCAGAAACATCGACGAGTCCCGCGCGGGTGCCCGGGTGCAGGTGGATGAGTTCAAGCACGATCCCCTCGACTTCGTGGTGTGGAAGCATGCCAAGCCCGGCGAGCCTTCGTGGCCCTCGCCATGGGGCCCCGGCCGACCCGGATGGCATATCGAGTGCTCCGCCATGTCGACGGCGCTGCTCGGCGATTATTTCGATCTGCACGGCGGCGGGATGGATTTGAAGTTTCCGCATCACGAGAACGAAATCGCCCAATCGTGCGCCGCCTGCGGCTCGCCGTTCGTGAACGTCTGGATGCACAACGGCTTCGTCAACATCGACGATGAAAAGATGTCGAAGTCGCTGGGGAATTTCTTCACGGTGCGCGATGTGCTCAAAACATTGCGGGACCCGGAGGTGCTGCGCTTTTTCCTGCTGAGCAGCCACTATCGCGGACCGATCAATTACTCTTCTGCGCAACTTGCCCAGGCGGACGAGACCCTTGCCGGACTCTATCGCGCGTTGAAGGGAGCGCCCGCAGCGGCGGGCGGCGGTGGATCCGCAAGCGCGTACCAACGCGAGGTGCGCGGCCGGTTCGACTCCGCGATGGACGATGACTTCAATACACCCGATGCCATGGCGGTGGTGCAGAGTGTTGCGCGAGACTTGAACATCGCCAAGGCGGCGGGCGACACCGCCCGGGCGCGTGATGCCGCGGATGTCATGCTGTCGATGGGGCGGATCCTGGGACTGTTCCAGCAGGATCCCGAGATCTATCTGAAGCGCGGACTCGCGGCGGGGGGTGGATTGAGCGACGCGGACGTCGAGGAGCAACTCAGCGCGCGACGCAGGGCCCGAGCGGCGAAGAATTTCGCCGAATCAGACCGGATTCGAGATGAACTCACCGCCGCCGGGATCCTCCTGGAGGATAAACCCGGCGGCGTCACCCAATGGCGCAGAGCTTGAAGTCGCTGCTCAGTCTGACCGTCGAGTCATCAAGATGCCGAGCGCAATTCCAACCACGGCGGCGATTCCCACCACCTGCCAAGGATTGTCGCGCACGTAAGTATCCGTGGTCCGGCTGACCTGTCTCGCCTGACCCTTGACCTGGGCGGCGCCGTCGCTCAACGCGCTCTTGGCGGCAGCGAGCGCCATCTTCACCTTGGCGCGGACCCTTGCGATCTCCGGGGCCTCGACATCCTTGATCGCCTTGGTCAAATCGTCGACGTTGTCGAGAAATTCATTGATGCTTGCATTCGCCATCTTTTTGACCTTGCGAAGGTTGGAAGTGTCCAACTGAGCCTCCATAGCTTGCTCCTGTATTTTGGATGAGAAAAATCGACTAAACCCGACGGCCCAGGCTCATCAGGAAGCTGACGATAGCACCGATCAGGAACACGATGAACAACACCTTGGCAATGCCTGCGGCGCCGACGGCGATGCCGCCGAACCCAAAGAACGCCGCGATCAAGGCGATCACAAAAAACACCACTGCATAATGAAGCATGAGCGCACCCTATTGGTTGAGAACCACCACAACTCGACGCGTGGGCAGTGTGCGCTGCGCGCGCGCGCAGAAGCAGTCGGTGCGCCCACCGGCGTATCGTAGGATATAACCCACGGCGCCCGGAGGGGGCTTTGTCAGGCCCCCAGGCGTTGGGGCGACATGGCCGAGGCGTCGAGCCCTTCGGCCCTCAGGTCTTCCGGCAGCGGCGATCCGAGCACCAGCGCCGCTGCTGCACGCGACAGCGCCGGGGCCGTCTGGATCCCGTAACCCCCTTGCCCTGCCAGCCAAAAGAACGCCGGCGCGGCCGCCGAATAGCCCACCACGGGGGTCCGGTCGGGCGCGAAGGTCCGAAGACCCGCCCAACGTGCCTTGAGGCGCCGCACCTCGAGGGTCGTCGCCCGCTCGATCCGGTCGACGGCGGCGGCGATATCCCACTCCTCGGGCTGCGCATCGGTTGGCTCACTCGGCGTCTCGTCGGCCGGCGAGAGAAAGAGCGACCCGGCGTCGGGTTTAAAATAAAACTGTTCCTCGATGTCATTCACGAAGGGCCAGGCGCTCACGTCCATGCCCGGCGGGGGCTCGACGAGCACCGCGGTGCGTCGGCGCGGCGTGAGGCCGATTCGGGCGATGCCGGCGAGCGCCGCCGTCTCGTCCGACCAAGCACCGGCGGCGTTCACGACCAGTGCGGCCCTGAAGTTCTCGACACCAGCCTGCACCGACCAGCCGGCATCCGTGTGAGCCAGCGAATGCACGGGCGCGTGGGTGATGAGCCGCCCGCCGCGCTTTTTGAACAAACGCAGGTAACCCTGATGCAGGCCATGGACATCGATGTCGGCGCAATCCGGCTCGAGCAAGGCTCCGGCCACATAGTCCCGGCGCAGGATGGGGCAGAGCTCATGTGCCTCGCCGAGGTCGAGAGTACGCGTCGCCGGCGCGATGTCGGGGAGCGCGCGAAATTCGCTCAAGGCGGGAAGCTGTTCCGTGGTCGCGATATAAAGGCATCCGCGCGGGCGAGTCAGCGGGCTTTCGGTGAATCCAGCCGGCGGCTCGAACAGAAACGCGCGGCTGGCGCGAGTGAGCGCACGAATCGTCGCATTGCCGTAGATCTCCGTAAACAGCGCGGCAGAGCGTCCCGTCGAGTGATAGCCGGGGCGCTCCTCCCGCTCCAACAAAATGACGTTGCGCGTTTCGGCGAGATGAGCGGCCACGGAGGCGCCGGCGATGCCGGCGCCGATGACCAGGATGTCGGCGTGAGTGTGTTGCATCTAAAGCAATCTTCAAGTTTGTAAATGGCCGAGGGGTACGCGCGTCGAACGCTTGACGGTGGCGAGAACAACGCTCGATTGCACATCGCGCACGTGAGGGATGCGCAAGAGCTTCTTCAGAATGACCGAGCTCAGCGACTCCAGGTCTTTACCGAACACCTGCAGAATGAAATCGTAGGCGCCGGTGGTGGCGAAGCAATTGGTGACTTCATCGAGCAGCGCGATCTCGCGCTCGAATCGCGCCACGGTCTCGTCCGTATGCTCGGTCAATTTGACGTGCACGAGCGCTTGGACCTCGAGACCGACCCGCGCAGGATTCAGAATGGCGGCGTACCCTTCGATGACGCCGCTCGATTCCAGCGCCTTGATGCGCCGCGCACAGGGGGTCGCCGAAAGTCCGATCAGCTCGGCGAGCTCCACCACGGGCAGGCGCCCGTCGCGCTGCAGCTCCAACAGAATTCGCCCATCGAAGCGATCGAGATTCATGGCTCCCCGGCAGGTTTAGCGATAAACGCCACTAATGATGACAAAATTAGTGAATGATGCCAATAATTGGGTCCGCAGCGGCGCATAATTGGCGATTCTCCATGAAACCTTAGGATTAGTCTAAAGCTCACCGACCCGCCACTTTAGAGTAACCGAGGTGACACGCCGATGGCAGCAAGCTCAGAGAATCTGATGCCGCGGGTACTCGCCGATGCCTGGGACTGGCGCGCGGTGTTGCGGCAGGCGGCGGTTTCCCGGGCACTGGATGACCTGGAGGAGTCCACCCTCCTACCTGAACGCAAAGTGCTGTACCAGTTTTCCGCGCGCGGCCACGAAGTCACCCAGGTGCTTTTGGGCCGGGAACTTGGCGGAATCCAGGATGGCGTGGGCGGATATTACCGATCCCGGCCGCTGCTGCTCACACTCGGCTTGTCCTTGGACGAAGCGTTGGCGTCGAGCATGATGCGCCGAGGCAGCATGAGCGAGGGTCGCGACATCGGCGTGGTATTCAATCTTCCGCGCCGCCAAGGGCCCTGCGTGCTGCCGGTGTGCGGCGGCGTAGGTACTCAGTACACGCCGGCGGTGGGCTGGGCGCAGGCGCTGCGCTATCGGCAGGCCACCCTGGCCGATGCGCGCTGCGAGCGCAGCATCGCGGTGGCTCATGGAGGCGATGCGTCGACCGCCACGAACGGTTTCTGGGCGGCGCTCAATATCGCGACGACCGAACATTTGCCCTTGTTGTTCTTCATCGAGGACAACGGCTATGGGATTTCAGTACCAGCTCACCAACAAACGCCGGGCGGCAACATCGCGCGCAATCTGGCGGCGTTCCGCGGATTGCGCGTGCTCGACGGCGACGGCTGCGATCCCAAGTCGGCGGCCCGCCTGATCCGCGATGCGGTGGAGGGGGTGCGCCGCGGCGCCGGGCCGGCGCTCCTGCGCCTGACGGTGCCGCGCTTGTCGGGGCATTCCGGACAGGATACCCAAACCTACAAGGGCGAGACCGCCATCGCCGCGGAGCTGGAGCGTGACCCTCTGCGCCGTCTGCGCGCGCAGCTCGTTCCCCAGCATCTCTCCGGCGAGGAGTGGGACGCAGAGTTGACCCACGCGAGCACGCTCGTCGCGGCGGCGCGAGCGAGAGTTGAGCAGCGCCTGCCGCCTGACGCCACCGGTGTGAAGCGCTTCCTGTTCACCGAGTTCGCCGACGATGGTTCAGCCGAGTTGCAGCAGCAGGGTGGAATCTGGCCGCACGGTGCGGTGCCCTCCGGCGAGTCGGAGCGTGCAGCCGGACAAGGGCCCCGGATCAACCTCGTCACTGCAATCAGGCGCACCTTGGAGCACGAGCTCGAGGTGAACCCCCGGGTGGTGGTGTTCGGCGAGGACGTGGGAAAAAAGGGCGGAGTGCACGCCGCCACACTCGGCTTGCAGGAGAAATTCGGCGTCGCGCGGGTGTTCGACACCAGCCTGTCGGAGGAGGGCATCATCGGCCGTGCGGTCGGCATGGCTGCAGCCGGCTTGATGCCGGTACCCGAGATTCAATTCCGCAAGTATGCCGATCCCGCCGCGGAGCAGCTGAACGACTGCGGCACCATGCGCTGGCGTACCGCCAATCGATTCGCGGCTCCCATGGTGGTGCGCATTCCCGGCGGCTTTTTCAAGTGCGGGGATCCCTGGCACAGCCAATCGAACGAAGTGCAATGGATCCACGGCCTCGGCTGGCGCGTCGCCATGCCGTCGAACGCCGAGGATGCGGTCGGCTTGTTGCGCGAGGCACTGCGCGGCAACGATCCAACGATTTTCTTCGAGCACCGCTCGCTCCTCGACTCCGCTTCAGCCCGGCGCGCCTACCCGGGAGACGATTATGTCGTCAAATTCGGCAAGGCCCGTCTGCTTCAACGCGGCGATTCCGTAACCGTGGTCACCTGGGGCGCCATGGTGGAGCGCTGCGAGCTCGCGATTCAGCGCTCCAAGGTGTCGGCCGATCTCCTCGATTTGCGAACGCTGTCTCCCTGGGATCGCGAGGCGACACTTGAATCGGTGCGCAAGACGCGCCGTTGCCTGATCGTGCACGAGGACACCATCACCGCCGGATTCGGTGCGGAGATTGCGGCTGTGCTCGCCAAAGAAGCCTTTTTCGATCTCGACGCGCCCATCGAGCGGCTCGCCATGCCCGATGTGCCGAGCCCTCACAGCCCGGTGTTGCTCGAGGCCGTGTTGCCGAACGTGGATCGAATCGCCGTGGCACTCTCCGATCTGGCCGCGGTTTGAGCGTGGCAAGCCAGTCGGCGAGCGCTTCAGCGAGCGTGTCGGGAAACCTCTCCGACGTGCTCGCCCCGGAGAACGAAGAGGGCACCAAGGCCACGATCCTCAAGTGGTGCAAGGCGGTCGGCGACAGGATCCTCAAGGACGAGCCGCTGCTCGAGCTCGAGACCGACAAGGTGACGGTCGAGATCCCGTCGCCCTCGACCGGTGAACTCGCGCAGATCCTGAAGCAGCCGAACGAGGAAGTGCTGCCCGGCCAACTCCTCGCACGGGTCAGGATCCATGCGCAGGCGGAGTCGAACTCCGAAGTCGCGGGCGGTTCGCCTGCGGATGCGCCGGCGGCGGCCGCGACGGCGAGCGCGCCGCTCGTTCAAACAAGCGCCGGCAGCGCGGCCGCCCCCAGCGTGGCTGCGGTGGACGACGCGAGCGAGCGGTTGAGTCCCGCCGTGCGCCGCATGCTACGTGAGAATGCGCTGCGCGCCGCCGACATCTCCGGCAGCGGTCGACATGGGCGCATCACCGCGCAGGATGTTGCTCGACGTCTCAGCGCGCAGCCGGCCTCGGCGCGCGTGCCCCATACGCCAATTCGCCGTCGCGTGGCGGAGCACATGGTGCGAAGTCTCGGCGCCTCGCCGCACGTGACGACACTTTTCGAGGCGGATTTGACCCGCGTGCAGGCGCATCGCTTGCGACACGCCGCGGACTACGAGCGCCGCGGCAACCGGCTTACGCTCACGGCTTATTTCGTCGCCGCCTGCGCACGGGCGCTGGCCGCCAACCCGCCGGTGAATGCCACCTGGCACGAGGACGGCCTCGAGCTGCACTCCGACGTGAACATCGGGGTCGGCACAGCGCTCGGCAACGAGGGGCTCATCGTGCCCGTGATCCATGCGGCCCAGAACCTGGACTTGGCGGCGATCGCCAGCGAGCTTGGCCGCGTCGTCGCGGCAGCCCGAGCCGGGAAGCTCACGCAGCAGGATGTGCGGGGCGGCACATTCACCCTCTCGAATCACGGGGTGAGCGGGAGTCTCCTGGCGGCGCCCATCGTCATCAATCAGCCGCAAGTGGCCATTCTCGGCGTCGGCAAAGTCGAGCGTCGAGTCAGCGTGATCGAGTCCGAGGGTGCCGAGTCCATCGGGATCCGCACCATGTGCTACCTCACGCTCACCATCGATCATCGCGCGCTCGATGCCTTTCAGGCGAACGCCTTTCTCTCTCAAGTGGTGGCGTCGCTCGAGCAGTGGGGCGAGGACTAGCGAACGGAGGCGGGCGCGAAGCCGCCGAAGCGCTGCAAGGTGGATGGGTCGGCGGGCGGCAACGCGCCCTCGAGCTGCGAGGCGACTGCCGAGAGGTGAGCCTCGGAGGGCGCGAACACCCGTCCATAGATGGAGCGGCAGATCTCCGCCGCCTTGAGCCCGGGCCAATCTGCAGGCAGCAATCGAGCCGGCAACAAGGGATCGCGCAGGTGCAGGCGTCGATACTCGTGAATCAACAGAGTGCGCACGATGAAACCGATCTCGGGCTCGAGCCGGCCCGTGAGCGCCGCATCGACGCGGCCAAAGCGCTCCACGAAGCGCCGATAACGCTTGGCGAGGTCCTTCAGATCCCAGCCGAGCTGCACCAGCGGCGCGGCGGTTGCCGGAGAAGCGAGATCTGCCTCGAAGACCAGGGTGCGGTCTGGGAGATTGGCCTCTCGAATCTGCCAGGCGAGAGCCCGGGCCGGCAGCTCCGGATGCGCGAACACGCCGTTACCGAGCTCACCGAAACCCTGCCAGGCGAGTTCCTGGCGCAGCCGGCGGCGGCGTGCGACGGGCGCCGGCGGCAGCACGATCAAAGTCCAGCGTCCCGAGCCCTCGTTGGCCGGATCACCATAAATGCGTTCGGTGGCCTCGGCGAAACGCTCGCGGCCACCGTCCGACAGTCGATATTCGCTGCGCTTGCCGACGCGGCGTGTCGCAAGCCAGCCTTGCTGCGCAAGACGTGCAGTCGCGGTACGTACCAGCCGTTCGTTGAGCCCGAACAGCGAGGCGAGCGGGATGAGGCTGCCGAGTGCTATCGCACCGCCGCGCGGCATGATGGAGTCGCCGAACAGGGTCACTATGAGCGAGCCGGCGCGCACTGGCCGCTGGCGGCGGAAGCGCTCGACCAAGTCGGCGGCGACGGCGGAAGGGCGGTTCGGCATGCTGTCGCGCAGTGTATATTGCGTTTCCTTAAATGACACATAAAAAATTGATTTGGGTCAATTCGTGTGTCACGATCAGTCGATCAAATGGGCGGCTATACGTCGCTGAAACGGTTGGCGGGGCGACAGCGGGGGGCAGCTATGTATACGCAAGGGCTGGATGTTCAGGGCACCGATCCGAAGTCTCCGTCGGATGAGGCGGCGCTCGAGCGGCGCTTCCAGGCGCGAGTCGACCGCGAGGAGAAAATCGAACCCAAGGATTGGATGCCGGCTCGTTATCGCGCGACCCTGATCCGGCAGATCTCTCAGCACGCACACTCGGAAATCGTCGGCATGCTGCCGGAGGGCAACTGGATCACCCGCGCCCCGAGCTTGAAACGCAAGGCCATTCTCATCGCCAAGGTTCAGGACGAGGGCGGCCACGGCGCGTATCTTTACAGCGCCGCCGAGACGCTGGGCATCACCCGCGATCAGATGATCGAGCAGCTGTTGTCCGGCAAGGCCAAGTACTCCAGCATCTTCAATTATCCGACGCTCACGTGGGCCGACGTCGGCGCCATCGGCTGGCTGGTCGATGGGGCGGCGATCATGAACCAGATTCCGCTGTGCCGATGTTCCTACGGACCTTATGCGCGCGCCATGGTGCGCGTCTGCCGCGAGGAGAGTTTCCATCAGCGCCAGGGCTACGACATCATGCTCGAGCTGTGCCGCGGCACCGTCGACCAGAAGCGCATGGCGCAGGACGCCCTCAACCGCTGGTGGTGGCCGGCGCTCATGATGTTCGGCCCCCCGGACGCGGCTTCCACTCACAGCTCCGATTCCCAGCGCTGGAAGATCAAGCGCTTTTCGAACGACGAGCTGCGCCAGAAATTCGTCGACTTCACGGTGCCGCAGGCGGCGTTCCTGGGAATTTCCATGCCCGACCCGGAGCTGCGCTGGAACGAGAAGGAACAGCGCCACGAGTTCGGCGCCATCGACTGGAGCGAGTTCGAACGAGTGCTCAAGGGCAATGGTCCGTGCAACGGCGAACGGCTGGCGGCGCGCCGGCGTGCCTGGTCGGAGGGCGCCTGGGTGCGCGAAGCGGCCAGTGCGTACGCTCAAAAGCAGCGCGACCGTGCCGAGAGTTGCGCAGCATGACCGTGCCAACGGATTCCAACAGCGACGCGGCCGTCAGCCGCGAATGGCCGCTGTACGAGGTCTTCATCCGCGCGCGCGGCGGTCTCGATCACAAGCACGTCGGGAGCCTGCACGCGACGGACGCACGCATGGCCATCGAACACGCGCGCGACCTGTACACGCGCCGGGAGGAGGGCGTCAGCATCTGGGTGGTACGCTCCTCGGACATCGCCGCGTCCGATCCGCAGGACGCGGAGGCACTGTTCGAGCCCGCACGAGACAAGATCTACCGGCATCCGACTTTTTACGAGATTCCCGACGAGGTCAAGACGCTATGAGCGGCGCGGCCGTCGCGGCCCAGCCGGCTCCGGTGCCGGGCAATCCACTCAGCCGCTACGCGCTGCGGCTCGGCGATCTCCCCTTGATCCTCGGCCAGCGGCTCGGAGAGTGGGTGGGTCATGCGCCTGTGCTGGAGGAGGACCTGGGCCTCGCCAACATCGCGCTCGATCTCATCGGGCAGGCCCGGCTACTGCTCACCTACGCGGGCGAGGTCGAGGGAGCGGGCCGCACCGAAGACGATCTCGCATTCCTCCGTGACCCAAGCGACTATCTGAACCCGACGCTCGTCGAGCAGCCGAACGGGGATTTCGGCGAGACGATCGTGCGCCAAGTGCTGATCGACGCGTTCCAGCTCACGCTCTACGAGCGGTTGACGAGCTCCGCGGACGAGCGCATTGCGGCCATCGCGGCGAAGGCCGTGAAGGAGACCCGCTATCATCTGCGTTACAGCTCGAGCTGGCTGGTGCGTTTGGGCGACGGCACGCTCGAGAGCCATGCCCGGGTGCAGTCCTCGCTCGAGCGATTGTGGCGTTACACGGTGGAGTTGTTCGAGGAGGACGATCTCGACCGCGACATGACGGCGCGCGGCGTGGCACCGCGCCTCGCGGACTTGCGCGCGGCGTGGTCGACGCGCATCGACGAGATTCTGGCCGAGGCGACGCTCGCGCGCCCCAGAGAGCTTCCGTATTCCTGGTTCGGCAAACGCGGCGAGCACAGCGAGCATTTCGGCTACATCTTGAGCGACATGCAATACCTTCAACGGGCCCATCCGGGAGCGCGCTGGTGAGCGCGACTTCGCCGATCGCGCAGCGCAGCCAGGCACCAGGCGCTTGCCCGACGACGCCGGACGCCGATGCGCGCATCGCGGCCGCATGGAACGCGCTCACCGGGGTGGAAGACCCGGAAATACCTGCGCTCAACATCGTCGAGCTCGGGATCGTCCGGTTCGCGGAGGTTCGGCCGGACGGCGTGCTCGGTGTCGGACTCTCTCCCACCTATACCGGCTGCCCGGCGACCGAGTACATCGAAGCGCTGGTGCGCGACGCGCTCGACGCCGCCCACGTGAGTCCGTTTGCGATCACCCGCGTGCTCCAGCCCGCCTGGAGCAGCGATTGGATCTCCGAGGAAGGACGCCGCAAGCTCGCCGACTATGGAATCGTGCCGCCGCCGGCCGCCGCTTCATTGGGCCGGCGGGCGAACTCTTCACCGATCGCCTGTCCGCGATGCCGCTCCACCGATACCGAATGCACCAGTCAATTCGGCTCGACTCCCTGCAAATCGCTGCACCGCTGCCGCGATTGCCTGGAGCCGTTCGAATGCTTCAAATGCATCTGAAATTCCACCCGCTCGAGGTCGCGGCCGTGGATCGCACCGCCGAGGACGCCGTTTGCCTCACTCTCGCGATTCCTCAGGCGCTGCGCGATCAGTTTCGCCACCACGCCGGACAGTACATCACCGTGCGGCGGACGATCGACGGGGTCGAGGAGCGGCGCACCTATTCGATCGTCACCGCGCCCGGCGGTTCGGTGATGCGGCTCGGCGTTCGCGAACAGACGGGCGGACGCATGTCGCGGGAACTCTCGGGGCGGATCCGGGCCGGCGACACGCTGGAGGTGGGAACTCCCGTCGGACGTTTTCGCACGGCGGTGGATCCGGCGAGGACCCAGTCGTACGTCGCGTTCGCGGCGGGCAGCGGCATCACTCCGGTGCTGTCGTTGGCGACGGAAATCCTCACGCGTGAGCCGCAAAGCCGGTTCACTTTGATCTACGGCAACCGCAACACTGCGCGCACGATGTTCCTCGAGGAGACGCTCGCCCTCAAGAACCGCTTCATCGGCCGATTCTCAGTGTATTTCGTGATGAGCCGTGAGCCCCAGCACGCGGCGCTCATGAACGGCCGCATCGATGGCGCCAAGGTCCGGGCATTGGCGCGCGAGATTCCGGAGATCGCCTCGGCGGACGAGTACTTCATCTGCGGACCGGGCGGCATGGTCGATGAGGTGCGCGACACCGTCAGAGGTTTGAACGCCAAGGCGCCGATCCGCCTCGAGCGGTTTGTTGCGGCCGGCGGCGCCGCGGTGGCGATCGCGGCGATCACGACGGCGCACGCCGCCGGTGACCGGGCGCCGGAGGCCGACGTGCGGGAGGTGCTTGCCTCGATTTCCGTGCTCATGGATGGGCGGCGCCGGAGCTTCTTCATGGCCCCGACCGACGCCTCGGTGCTGGACGCGGCGGAGCGGGCCGGAATCGAGCTGCCGTTCTCCTGCCGCGCCGGCATCTGCGCCACGTGCCGGACGAAGATCGTCGCCGGCGAGGCGCAGATGACGCACAACATCGCCTTGGAGCCGTGGGAAGTCGACGCAGGCTTCGTGCTATGTTGCCAAGCCCGGCCCACGACGCCTTCGCTGGAGCTGAGCTATGACGAGAAGTGACCCGGTGACGGAGCGGGGGGTGCGCGGCGATGTCCTATGAAACGATCCTGTTCGTCGTCGAGGACGGCATCGCACGGCTGACGTTCAACCGGCCGGAAAAGCTCAATAGCTTCAATGTGAAGATGCACGAGGAAGTCCGCCAGGCATTGTCGAGTTTGTCCTCGAGCAGCGCGCGCGTGCTCGTGCTGACGGGCGCCGGCCGGGGTTTCAGCGCCGGTCAGGATCTCGGTGACCGAGCCGTCGCACCCGGGGGCGCGGCCGTCGATCTCGGCGAGTCCATCGAGAAGTACTACAAGCCGCTGGTGCTCGCGTTGCGCAGTCTGCCGATGCCCGTCATCGCGGCGGTCAATGGCGTCGCGGCCGGCGCCGGAGCGAACCTGGCGCTGGCCTGCGATGTGGTGGTGGCGGCGCGCTCCGCGACTTTCGTGCAGGCATTTGCGCGGCTCGGACTGGTGCCGGACTCCGGCGGCACCTGGAGTCTACCCCGTCTCGTCGGCAACGCCCGCGCGCTCGGCCTGACGCTCCTCGGACAGAAGCTGGCGGCCGACCAGGCCGCCGCCTGGGGCATGATCTGGCAGTGCGTCGATGATGCGGAACTCATCTCGACCGTGGATGCGCTGGCGCAGCAATTCGCCGCAGCACCCACCCGGGGGCTCGCCGCCACCAAGCACGCCATTTACGGCGGCTGGGGTCGCACCCTGGATCAACAGCTCGATATCGAACGCGATCTGCAGCGTGAGCTGGGGCGCTCGGCGGACTACGCCGAGGGCGTGGCCGCGTTCACCGACAAGCGGACGCCGGTTTTCAAGGGCCGTTGAGCATGAGCGAGACGAGCGCCGCCTGGGCTGCGGTCGAGGCCCAGTACCTTCGCGACCGCGCGGCGCGTTCCCTCGGGATCGAGCTGCTGAGCGTGTCGAGCGGCACCGTGCAGATTGCGATGCGGGTTCGTCCCGACATGCTGAACGGTCACGGCACCTGTCATGGGGGCATCGTGTTCACTCTCGCGGATACGGCATTCGGCTACGCCTGCAATTCGCGCGGCACCGCGATGGTGGCCGCCGGCGCGAGCATCGAGTTCCTCGCCGCCTCGAGCCCGGGAGAGCGGCTGATCGCCACTGCGACCGAGACCTCGCGCGGCGAGCGGCATGGGATCTACGATGTAACGATTCGTGACGAGGCGGGCGAGGTCCGGGCACATTTTCGCGGCCGCTGCGCGCGCTTTCGGCCAGCGGCACCACCTTCGACGCACCAAGGATCGACATGAAAGAGGCATTTATCTGCGATGCGATCCGTACCCCCATCGGCCGCTATGGCGGCGCTTTGGCGTCGATGCGGCCGGACGATCTGGCGGCGGTCGTGCTGCGCGAGCTCATGAAGCGAAACGCCAAACTCGATCCAGGAGCAGTGGACGATGTCATTCTCGGCTGCGCCAATCAAGCCGGCGAGGACAATCGAAATGTCGCCCGCATGAGCGCGCTGCTTGCAGGTCTTCCGGCGGACGTGCCGGGCGCGACTCTCAACCGTCTGTGCGGCTCCGGGCTCGATGCCGTCGCCTCGGCCTCCCGCATGATCGCGGCCGGAGAAGCGCAGGTGGTGTTGGCCGGCGGCGTCGAGAGCATGAGCCGCGCGCCATACGTCCTATCGAAGGGCGCAACGCCCTTCGCACGCGATGTTCAGATGTTCGATACCACCATCGGCTGGCGCTTCGCGAATCCGCTTCTGAAGAAGCAATACGGCATCGATTCCATGCCCGAGACCGGCGAGAACGTCGCCGAGGATTTCCATATCTCGCGCGAGGACCAGGATCGCTTCGCGCTGCGCAGCCAGCAACGCGCTCTCGCGGCGCAGGCGGCGGGACACTTTCGAGCCGAGATCGTCGGTGTGGAAATTCCCTCGAAACGCGGCGAGGCCACCATCGTGAACATGGACGAGCACCCGCGCGATACGAGTTTCGAGGCATTGCAGAAACTGCCGACGCCTTTCCGTGCCGGCGGCAGCGTGACCGCCGGCAACGCGTCGGGAGTCAACGATGGGGCCTGTGCGCTGTTGCTGGCGAGCGCTGCGGCCGCGCAGCGCTTCGGTCTCACGCCGCGGGCGCGAGTGGTCGGCACGGCCGTGGCGGGGGTTGCACCGCGCATCATGGGCATCGGTCCCGTGGCGGCGACCCGAAAACTTTTAGGGCGTCTCGGGCTGGGGCTCGACAAAATGGATCTCATCGAGCTGAACGAGGCGTTCGCCGCACAGGCGCTCGCCGTGCTGCGCGAGCTCGAGCTGGCGGATGACTCGGCGCACGTCAATGCGCAGGGCGGCGCGATCGCCCTCGGGCACCCCTTGGGGGCGAGCGGTGCGCGCCTGGTGACGACGGCGGTCAACCAGCTCGAGCGCAGCGGCGGCCGATATGCCCTGTGCACGATGTGCATCGGCGTCGGTCAGGGGATCGCCATGGTGGTCGAGCGCGTTTCGGGGAGGACCTGACCGGCATGGACCTCGTCCGCACCGAGCGCCGCGCATCGATTGCCGTCATCCGCATCGATCATGCGCCGGTCAATGCGCTGGCGCATCCCGTGCGCAGCGCCTTGCTCCGGGCCGTGGTGGATGCGGATGCGGACCCCGCGGTGGATGCCATCGTCATCACCGGCGAAGGCCGGCACTTCGTCGCGGGCGCGGATATCCGCGAATTCGATCGAGAACCCCTGACGCCATTGCTCAATGACGTCCTGTTGCGGATCGAAGCGTCGGCTACACCCGTCGTGGCCGCGATGCACGGTTCCGTGCTCGGCGGCGGTCTCGAACTGGGGCTCGCATGCCACTATCGCATCGCCGCCAAGAACACCTCGTTCGGTCTGCCGGAAATCCGGCTGGGCCTGCTGCCGGGGTCGGGCGGTACGCAACGTCTCCCGCGGCTGATCGGTGCGGCGGAGGCGCTCAAGCTCATGTTGAGCGGCGATCCCATCGGATGCGAGCGGGGCGGCGAGCTCGGGATCGTCGATCGCACCGTGGGCGAGGGCGAGGAGCTGCTCAGCGCCGCGCTGAGTTTCGCGGCCGACGTTCGGGCGCGCAGCGAGAGACTTCCTCGCCTTCGGGAACGAGAGGTCCCCGGCGGGGAGCCGGACGCGGCCTTCCTCGAGCGCGAGCGAGCGGCCGCGCACCGCAAATTTCCGGGTGTCCAGTCGGTGGACGCCATCATCGAGTGCGTACTCGCCGCGGTCCGGCAGGGATTCGAGGCCGGGCTCGCGCTGTCGCGCGTGCGCTTCGAGGAATGCCGACGCTCCGACGCTTCGCGCGCGCTGCGTCACCTGTTCTTCGCCGAGCGGGATTCCCGTGCCGGCGGGCGCGCGGTGGGTGCCGTTGGGGTGCTCGGGGCCGGAACCATGGGCTCGGGCATCGCGATCAGTCTGGCGATGGCGGGATTGGACGTGGTGCTGGTGGACACCCGGCGGGAGGCTCTTTCGGCCGGCATGGATCGGCTGCGCAGTACCCTGTCCTCTTCCGTCCAGAAAGGGCGGCTCGATGCCGCTGTCGCTGCCGCCGCGCTCGAGCGTGTCCGTGCGGGCGACAGCATCGAGGCGCTCCGAAGCGTGGACCTGGTGATCGAGGCCGTGTTCGAGAGCCTCGCGGTCAAGCGCGAGGTGTTCGCCTCGCTCGGTCAGATCTGCCGCGCCGGAGCGGTGCTCGCCTCCAACACCTCGACCCTCGACATCGATGCCATCGCGACGGCCTCCGGCAAAGCGGGCGATGTGGTGGGCATGCATTTTTTCAGCCCTGCCAACATCATGCGGCTGGTCGAGATCGTTCGCGGCACCGACACGGCACCCGATGTCATCGCCACCGCGCGCGCGCTCACCCGTCGCATGGGCAAGCTCGGTGTGGTGGTGGGCAATTGCTTCGGTTTCGTCGGCAATCGGATGCTCTATGCCTATGGCCGCGAGAATCAGCTGATGCTGCTCGAGGGCGCCTCTCCGGCGCAAGTCGATAGGGCATTGGAGAAATTCGGCATGGCCATGGGTCCGAACGCCGTGGGCGATCTCGCCGGCATTGACGTGGGCTATCGGGTGCGCCGCGAACGCAAGGATCTTCCCGACGATCCCCGCTATTACCGGGTGGCGGACATGCTGTTCGAGGCGGGACGCCTCGGCCAGAAAAGCGGCCGTGGCGCATATCTCTACCCGGAGAACTCGCGCAAGCCGGTGCGCGACCCGGACGTGGAATCCATGATTGCCGCCGAATCCGCCCGTCTCGGCATCGAACGGCGCGCCATCTCGGACGAGGAGATCGCGGATCGCTGTCTGTTCGCGCTCATCAACGAGGGCGCGCTGATCCTGCAACAGGGGTTCGCCGACAGCCCCGGCGACATCGACGTCATTTGGTGCAACGGCTATGGATTTCCCCGATTCCGAGGGGGCCCGATGTTTTATGCGGACACTCGGGGCATCGCCGTCGTGCTCGAGGGCGTGCGGCGCTTCGAGCGCAATTTCGGGCCGAGGTACTGGACCCCGGCACCGCTCTTGTGCGAACTCGCCGCCTCGGGCGACACGTTCCAATCCTGGCAGCTTCACCGCACGGTTCCGGAGGGCAGCTCATGAGGCTCGAAAGTTACGTCTCGGGACGCTGGCATTTGGCGCGAGGTCAGGGCGTCGCGTTGCGCGACGCCTCGACCGGAGACCTGGTCGCCGAGGCCTCCTCCGCCGGCATCGACTTCGACGAGGTGTTGACGTACGCGCGCAGCCGCGGCGGTCCGGCACTTCGCCTAATGACCTTTCACGAGCGTGCGGCGCTGCTCAAGGCGCTCGCCAAGCGGCTGCTCGATTTCAAGGCGGAATTCTACGAGCTGTCCTACTGCACCGGCGCCACCAAGGACGATTCCTGGATCGACATCGACGGAGGGATCGGGACCGTGTTCGCGTTCGCGAGCAAGGGCGCGCGCGAACTCCCGAACAGCAAGGTTTATCTCGACGGCGCAGTCGAGCCCCTGTCCAAGTCGGGTGCTTTCGTCGGACAGCACGTGTACGTCTCGCGCGAGGGCGCGGCGGTGCACATCAACGCGTTCAATTTTCCGGTGTGGGGCATGCTGGAGAAACTGGCCCCCGCGATACTGGCCGGTGTGCCGGTCATCGTCAAGCCGGCGACGGCGACCGCCTATCTCACGGAGCGCGTCGTGCGCCGGATCGTGGAGTCGAGCCTGTTGCCGGAGGGAGCGCTGCAGCTCATCTGCGGCAGTGTCGGCGATCTGTTCGATCATCTCACCTGTCAGGATTTCGTCTCGTTCACCGGCTCGGCCGAAACGGCGGCTGCACTTCGCGCGCATCCGACGGTGATCCTTAGGTCCGTGCCGTTCACCGCCGAGACGGATTCCATCAACTCGAGCATTCTTGCGCCGGACGCGGGCCCAGGGACGGCCGAATTCGATCTGTTCATTCGCGAGGTCACGCGCGAGCTCACCGTCAAGGCGGGACAGAAATGCACGGCGATTCGCAGGGCGCTGGTCCCCGAGGCCTTCACGGACGACGCGGTTGCGGCGCTTCGAGCCTCGCTCTCCAAGATCGTGGTGGGCGATCCGCGCGCCGAGGGTGTCGGCATGGGGCCGCTGGTCAGCCTCGCGCAGCGCGACGATGTGCTGGGACGCATCGCAGAGCTCACGCGCGAGGCCGACATCGTGGTCGGCTCGCTCGAGACCTTCGAGGTGAGGGGCGGCGATCGCGGCAGCGGCGCGTTTCTCGCGCCGCTGGTGCTGCGTTGCCGGGATCCGCATGCGGCACGGGCGGTGCACGAGGTCGAGGCGTTCGGACCGGTCGCGACGCTCGTCCCGTACCGGGACTCCGCCGATGCGATAGCGCTCGCAAGGCGCGGTGGGGGAAGCCTCGTAGCCTCGATCTTTTCCGCCGACGACACCGAAGCGAGCCACTTGGTGCTCGGGCTCGCTCCCTATCACGGACGCATTCTGGTCGCGAGCGCGCGTTGCGCGCGGGAGTCGACCGGGCATGGTTCGCCGCTCGCGCCCTTGATCCACGGGGGGCCGGGACGCGCCGGGGGCGGGGAGGAAATGGGCGGCATCCGCGGTGTGCTGCATTACATGCAACGAACGGCGGTGCAGGGCACGCCGGATACCCTCACCGCGCTCGGTGGCCGCTGGGTGCGGGGCAGCCGCCGCCTCGACCCCGGACGGCATCCGTTCCGCCTGCCGTTTCACGAGCTGCGGCTCGGCGACACGTTCGATTCGGCAGAGCGCGAGGTCACGGTCGAGGACATCGAGCGCTTCGCCGCGCTGTCCGGAGACACGTTTTACGCTCATATGAGCGAGACGGAGGCGGCGCGCAATCCGCTCTTCGGAGGCCGCGTCGCCCACGGATATTTTCTGATTTCCGCCGCCGCGGGTCTGTTCGTCGACCCCGATTACGGTCCGGTGCTCGGCAATTACGGCTTGAACGAGCTGCGTTTCGTCAAGCCGGTAAAGCCCGGGGAGCGGATCAAGGTGCGGCTTACCTGCGCTCAAAAAAGTCTGCGTGGCCACAAAGGCTGGGGCGAGGTAGCCTGGGACACCGAGATCACCAATGGCGCGGGGGAGACGGTGGCGTCCTACGACGTGCTGACGATGGTGAGCGTGGATTCGGTACCCGACCATGCGAATTGATACCGATCGCTACGCGAAGGAGTTCGACAGTCTCGCGTTTTTCACACCCGACCCGGATGTCCTCGAGATCGTCATTGCGAACGCAAAGAAGCTGAACGCGGCCACCGAGGCCATGCACCGCGATCTTGCAGCGGTGTGGCGCGCGGCCGATGCCGATGATGCCGTGCGGGCGATTCTGGTCCGCGGCGAAGGGGCGAATTTCTCCGCCGGCGGCGATTTCGGCATGATCGATCGCATGATCGCCGATGAGGCGACCCTGATCCGGGTGTGGAAGGAGGCGAGCGATCTGGTCTACAACCTGATCAACTGCTCGAAGCCCGTGGTCTCGGCGATGCGCGGAAGCGCCGTGGGCGCGGGGCTCGCCGTCGCGCTGCTCGCGGATGTGTGCATCGCTGCGAACGATGCGAAGATTCTCGATGGGCATACGCGGTTGGGCGTCGCGGCGGGCGATCATGCCGTCATCATCTGGCCGCTTCTCTGCGGTCTTGCGAAGGCACGGTATTATTTGCTCACCAACAAACCGTTGTCGGGTCTCGAGGCGGAGCGCATCGGTCTGGTGGCGCTTGCGGTTCCCGACGCCGAGGTGATACCCAAGGCTCTCGAGACGGCGCGGCTGCTCGCGGCCGGCAGCGCAACCGCAGTGTCTTGGACCAAGCACGCGCTCAATAACTGGTTGCGACTCGCCGGGCCGAGCTTCGATACCTCGCTCGCGCTCGAGTTTCTCGGCTTCAGGCTTCGCGACGTGCGGGAGGGCCTGGCGGCCGCGCGCGGCAAGCGGCCGGCCGATTTCAAGAGCCGCGACGTATGAGCGGACACGAGGTCATGGACGCGCCGAGCGCCGACGCGCAGACCCCCGACCCGGTACTCGGCCTCGCGCGGCGCGAGATCGAGGCCCTGCAGCTCGTGCGTCTGCGGCAGAGCCTGCAGCATGCCTATGCGAACAATCCGTGCTACCGGCGAAGCTTCGATGCGCAAGGGGTTCGTCCCGACGATTTGCGCGCCTTGGAGGACCTCGCGCGCTTTCCCTTCACCACGAAGGCAGATCTACGTGCGGCCTATCCGTTCGGATTCTTCGCCGTGCCGATGGATCAAGTGGCCCGGGTGCATGCATCCTCCGGCACGACCGGCAAACCCACCGTGGTCGGATACACGCGAAAGGACATCGAGACCTGGAGCCACCTCGTGGCCCGCTCGATTCGTGCCGCCGGCGGCCGACGCGGCATGCGGGTGCACGTGGCTTACGGCTACGGGTTGTTTACCGGAGGACTCGGTGCTCACTACGGCGCCGAGGCGGCGGGCTGCACGGTGATTCCCATGTCGGGCGGACAGACGGAGCGGCAAGTGCAGCTCATCATGGACTTCCGTCCGGACATCATCATGATCACGCCGAGCTACATGCTCGCGCTTCTCGACGAGTTCAGGCGGCAGGGCATCGATCCCCGCTCGAGCGGCCTGTCCATCGGCATCTTCGGTGCGGAGCCCTGGAGCGAGGGCATTCGACAGGAGATCGAGTCCGCGTTCGGCATCGATGCCTGCGACATCTATGGTTTGTCCGAAGTCATGGGGCCGGGCGTTGCGCAGGAGTTCGCACGCACCAAGGAGGGTCCCACGATCTGGGAGGACCACTTCCTGCCGGAGATCGTCGATCCCGAGAGTGGCGAGCCGGTTGGGCCAGGCGAGCCGGGGGAGCTCGTGTTCACTTCGCTCACCAAGGAAGCCATGCCGGTGGTGCGTTACCGTACCCGCGACCTGACGCGCCTTCTGCCGGGTAACGTCACCGCCATGCGCCGTTTCGCCAAGATCACGGGACGCACCGACGACATGCTGATCATCCGCGGTGTGAACCTCTTCCCCTCGCAGGTCGAGGAGCTGATTCTGGAGCGGCCGGCCCTTGCGCCGCATTACGAGATGGAAGTCTCCAGGCCGCACCGGATGGACGAGTTGTTGGTGATCGTCGAGGCGAGGCCGGATCTTCCGGCCGACGCGTATGGAAGCGAAGCGCGCGCGCTCGGCCACTCGCTCAAGTCGATGGTGGGAATCTCCGCCGAGATTCGCGTGGTGCCGAGCGGCTCGCTGCAACGCTCAGGCGGCAAGGCGGTACGGGTCACTGATCGCCGCTAGGGTGCGGGCCCGCGGCCGGGTTCGAGCTGAGCGCCGATTGGCGAGCCTCGGTGCGGTCCGTTTCCGCGGGGGCCGGCGGCAGCGCCTGCACGGAGAGGGCGGCCGGATTGACGATCTGCGGATTGTCGCGCAGTTTGAGGTACAACGTGCCCGTGCGCGGGTGGGGCACCGGCATCGTGGAGCCGAGGAAGCCATCGGGTACGGTCAGCGGTCTGTCGAACTCCGCGTCGGCTGACACCGAATCGATCAGGTAGAGACTCGAGCCGGTCAGCTTGCACGCCAATTCGGGGGTGGCGGGGCAATCGAGCTTCTTGAGCATGGGCAGGCGCACGAGATTTGCGAGGGGCTGCCAGTCGCCCGCGACTTCCTTCGTGCTCACGCGGTATTTGAGCGGCCCGTAAGCGGAGGCACCGAATGCCTTGGCAGGCGTGAAAGTCGCCACCACCACGTGGGAATTTTCCAGCGCGAGGCCTCCGTTGGTGAGGCTCAACGACGCATCGAACGCATCGTCGAGCGTGGCCACGTCGATGGTTTCCTCGCGTCCGAAGCTCGCCGGTATCTGCGATCGAACGGAAAACACCAGTGTCGCGTCCTGAGGCAGCTCGCTCGGATCGGAGAGCAGGATGTTGCTGTCGCCGCTGAGTGCCGAGGCCTGCACACTCTTGCCGATCAAGGCGACTTTGGGGCGCGCCGCATCCACGGCGGCCGTCACGGGCATGACCCGACCGTCCTTGAGCGTCACCTTGGCGGGCACCGCATGCTCGGGCTTCAAGTCGGCCAACTCCCCCTCGTCCTTCGCGATCATCGGCAACTCATCGGCGCCGGGGTGCCGCGACAGATCTCCCGGCATGAACACGATGTTCTTGAGCGTGAGGCTCGCGACTTCGTCGAGGCGGCTCCCGGTGAGCGTTCCCTGTGCATCTCCCGCATGAATCTCGAATCCGTCGAAGCGCCCGGCCTCGGCGAAGGACTGCACGCTCAGGGATTCCGGCTGTGCAAGTCCGTATTGAGCGACCAACAGGGTCATGGCTCCGGGCTGCGATTCCTGAAGCGGCAGCTTGACCTCGACCTCATCCGGCTTCGAGCGCTTCCATTCGGTTTTCAGTTCCTTGCCCGCCGGATCCTTGAGCATGATGCTGTCCACGCAACTCACGTCATTCGCGCGCAGATGCACGGTGTCCTGGCGGCCGACGATCAGCGCCGCCTCGTCGCCCGAGGCGAGTTGCCACGCTGCGGCGTGTGCATTTCTCAGTCGGAAGGTGGGACCCTGGTAGGCGTCGAAGCCCCAATAGCCTCGAAGCGTCGCCTGCACGCTGTCGCCGAGCACGACCGAGCTCAGGCTCTTGGTGTCTACGACGAAGCCGCCCTGCGAGGCGTCCGCGGTCACGGGCAGATTCAAAGATTTTCCATCGCTCCCGGCGAGGTTCAAGCTCATGTCATGCGCATAGGAAGTCGAAAATACCAGCGGCGCACCTTCCACGGGCAAGACCAGCGCGGTCTTCCTCGCGCAGTAGATCTCCTTCGGATCGACCGCGTGCAGCGGCGGCAGCTGCGCTTGTTCGATGGCCGGCATCGCGACCACCAGCACCGATTTGGGATTGTGGAACGACGGCGCCGTGTTGAGCGTCAAATCGAGCTCGTTGCCGTGCGCCGAGGCGAGCGCCGGGATGTACTGATATTGCGCGGTGTGAAACGAGTCCAGAATCTTGGCAATATCGAGCACCGATGCGATGTACGGGCTGTAATAGCCGTAGCTCAACTGCGGTGTAAAGCTCGCTTCCATCGCGAGGTCGCTTCCGGGTCCCGAGGTCAGCGCCTCCACGATCGAGGTGCTATGGCCGTCGTTGAGAATCAGCGACTCCTGACCCGCCATCAGGCAGGGAGCTTGCAGCTCCGGTAACCGGTCCAGACATTTCTCGTCCACTTTGATGGCGAGACTGCGTGCCAACAATGGCGCGACCTGCGAAAGCCTCTCCGGGTCCGCATCGTTGAGCGATCGGACCGCCGTCAGGTAGCGCTCGAGCCGCGAGCGGTCGAGCGCCGCTTGATTGAGATCCTGCGAAGTGCGCACGAACGCACCCGGCCGGCCGCGCACCGCGCCCATCAGTGTCTTGAAATCTCCACCTGCCTCGGGCGCGAGAAAGACCAGCATCTGCTGTGCATCTTTCGGCACCATCACGGTGAGCCCGTCCATGGCGCACTTCGGCGTCCAGGTCTTGCAATCGAAGAACCAGCTCTCCGGCGGCGGGTTGGTGGAGCCGCTCAGAAATGCGGATACCAGCAGGTAATGCGCGGACTGGGAGGGCGGCAGATTTACCCGGATCCAGATTTTGTCGCCCGCCGCGAGATTCGGAACCTCGGCGGCCGGCAAGGTCGTCCCGGCGCGGGTCACCGTCACATCGAGCGTCGGGCCTGCGAGGTCGAAGGGCGCGCCGGCGGCGCCGCTCGGCTCGGCCAGGAAGGCGGCGCACAGCAATACACCAGCGCAGCATCGAAGCTGGGATTTTCCGATCAACATTACCGACAAGAACATGGGTAGCCACAACCCTCGTAAAACCAACGCGATGCGGATTAGAGCGCTATCGACGCCGTCGGTTCACGTTACATTCGGTTTACTTGCCGAGGCCAGTGCATCGCCCACGAGTTTTTCCGCGCGCGCGAGGAGATCCGCCGGCAGCACCTGTCCGCTCGCAGCGACATTCTCGTCAACCTGGTCCGGCCGCGAGGCCCCGATGATGGCCGTGGCCACGTTCGGCTGGCGCAGCACCCAGGCGAGCGAGAATTGCGCGAGGGTGAGCCCGGCTTGCTGGGCAAGCGGCCGCAGCGCCTGGATCGCGCGAAGCACCTGCGGTTCGAACCAAGCGGGACTCAGGAAACCCTTCATCGAGTCATCGGCCGCCCGGCTGTCAGTCGGAACGGGAGCCCCCGGGGCGTACTTGCCCGTCAAAACCCCCTGAGCGAGCGGCGACCAGACGATCTGAGAGATCCCCGAGCGCGCGCACAGCGGCAACAGCGCGCGTTCCGGGTCGCGGTGCAGCAGTGAATATTGGGGCTGACTCGACACGAACTGCTCCACGTGCGGCATTGCGAGCGCCGCTTCGATACGATCGATGGGCCATTCGGAGAAGCCGATGTATCGTGCCTTGCCGGCGCGCACCGCCCGGGTGAGTGCCTCGAGGGTCTCCTCGAGCGGAGTTTGCGTGTCATAACGATGGCATTGGTACAGATCGACGTAGGAGACTTTGAGCCGTGCCAATGAGGCGTCGATCTGCTTTTCGATCTGCGCGCGCGACAGCCCTCGATCCGTATCGCTCATGGGGAAGAACAGCTTGGTCGCCAATACCACGCTGTCGCGCTTGATTCCGGCGAGCGCCTCGCCGAGCACTTGCTCCGCCACCCCCCGGCCATACACATTGGCGGTGTCGAACAGCGTCACGCCGCGCTCGAGCGCGCGGTGTACACAGGCGATGGCGTTCTCCCTGCGCGCAGCGCTCGAAAACGTCAGCCAGGAGCCGAAGGCGATCTCGGAGACCAGCAGATCGCTCGAGCCAAGTTTGCGATATTTCATCGGTACGCTCCACAATGGTGACGGAAGGCGCCGCGCGGCGCTACCTTGCGCGAAATTCTAACCGATGACTCACCCGTGAAAACGCTGTTGATCGTGTACCACTCGATGACCGGCGGCACGCAGCAGATGGCGTATGCCGCGGCGCAAGCGGCGCGCCAGGAGCCGGCGCTCGCCACGCGGGTGATGCACGCGCAGGCGGCCGCTGCCGTGGACGTGCTCACCGCGGATGGATATCTGTTCGCCACTCCCGAGAATCTCGCCGCGATGTCCGGTTTGATGAAGGATTTCTTCGACCGCAGCTATTACGCGGCGCTCGAGCGGCTCAACGGCAGGCCCTATGGCACGCTCATCTGCGCGGGAAGCGACGGCACGCAGGCCGCGGCGCAGATCGAGCGCATCGCGACCGGCTGGAGGCTGCGCGCGGTCGCACCGCCCCTCATCGTCTGCACGCATGCGCAAAGCTCGGAATCGATCTTAGGGCCCAAGAAAATCTCAGCCGAAGATCTCGCCCGCTGCGAGGAACTGGGTGCAACGCTCGCCGCCGGCATCTCGCTCGGCATCTTCTAGCACAGCGTCTGCGCAAGAACCGCGCCCTGCCGGATCGCGGTACACTGCATTTTTTGCGCAACGAGGCCGATCACTCATGTCCGCCAGCCACTTCGCCCGCCGAGCCGCGGGAACCGTTTTCAGCGCGACGCTCCTCGCGGTTGTCATCGCAGGTCGGTCGCAGGCGGACAGCGCACCCATCCCCCATTCGCTGGCCGAGGCGATCAAAATGGAGCAGGACGATGCGTTGCCGCTCACGGCGTTCTACGGGACGCCGTCACTGTCCGGCTCGAACCCCGGCGCGCTGTTGCGCATGGAGCCGTTCGACGGATATGCAGTTCCGAAGGGAGCGACGGCGATCCGCATTCTTTACCACTCGTTGAGCTCGCTGGGCAGCCACGTCGCCACTTCGGCCGTGGTGCTCGTTCCCGCCGGACCCGCGCCGGCCGGCGGTTGGCCGGTGATCGCATGGGCGCACGGCACCAGCGGGGTCGCCCGTATGTGCGCGCCCTCGCTGCAAAAAGACATGGAATACGGCGAAGAGGGACTCATGCCGATGGTGCGCGCGGGATTCGCCGTCGTCGCCACCGACTATCACGGCCTCGGCACCGCGGGGCCGCACGAATACGTCAACAAGATCGCGCAGGCGCGCGACGTGATTTATTCGATTCCGGCGGCCCGTGCTGCCGTGCCGTCGCTCGGGCACCGCTGGGTGGTGATCGGCCACTCGCAGGGAGGGCTCGCCGCGTGGAGCGTCGCCGAGATGCAAGCGACCTTGCGGGACCCGGACTATCTGGGCTCGGTGTCCGTCGCCGGCGCCGGCGATCTGAAGACCATCCTCACCGGCATGGGTGATCCGGGAAGCGGTGCTGCGTTCTACATGACGTACATGGCCTACGCGATTCACGTGCTGACCCCCGCGTTCAAGCCCTCCGACATGCTGCAGGGCGGAGCGCTCGCTCGATACGGCAAGGCGACCACGAAGGGCTGCTGGAACTACGCCTATGCGAGTTTTCTCGACCTGCCGCCCGGCAAGATCCTCAACCAGGGCTGGGACCAAACCGCTGCAGCCGAAAAATTTTTCAAGCTCGACGAGTTGGCCGTGGCACCGATCGGCGGCCCGATGTTGGTGATCGCGGGCGAGGGCGACCAGACCGTCCCCATCGCCTCAGTTCGGGAAACGGTGGGCAAAGCATGCCGCAACGGCATCGCGCTCACGTTTCGATCCTATCCCGGACTCGATCACGACCCGACCATGGATCATTCGACGCCGGACCAGCTCGCGTGGGTGAGGGATCGATTTGCGGGCAAGGCGAGCGCAGGCAACTGCGCGGATTTCAAGCCGTGAGCCAGGCACTCACGCGATCGAAGCGCCCCCGTCCACGCAAATATATTGGCCGGTGACGTGCCGCGAGGCCGCCGATGCGAGAAATACGGCGGCTCCCATCAAATCCGTATCGCCGCCGAGGCGGCCGAGCGGCGTGCGCTCGACCACCGAGGCGCCGATCGTGTCCAACAGGCCGCTCGACATCTTCGAGGGGAAGAATCCCGGACAGAGCGCATTCACGCGGATCCCGTGGCGGCCCCATTCGGCGGCGAGCGCACGGCTCAATTGCAGAGCAGCCGCCTTCGAGGCGTAGTAACCCACCGCCTGCATGTCGAGACCGATGCGCAACGCCGCCACCGAGGCGACGACGATGATGTTGCCCGAGCGGCGCGGGATGAAGCAGCGGTTCGCGACGAGTTGACTCAACTGAAATACCGCGCCGGCGTTGAGCCGCATGACCTTGTTCCAGGCATCGAGCGGCATCTCCTCGGCGGGGGTGCCCCAGGATGCCCCGGCATTGTTGACCAGCACGTCGATGCGGCCAAATCGATCCAGCACGGCGTCCACCAACGGCGGTAAGTCCTCCGGCTTGGCGAGGTCGCATACCGCGGTGAAAGTCTCGATGCCCAAGCTCTCGAGCGCGACCGCGGCCTCCTTCAACTCCTGCGGCTTGCGCGCGCAAATGGCGATCTTGGCGCCCATCTCGCCGAGCGCCGACGCGATCTGCAGTCCCAGTCCGCGGGAGCCGCCGGTGATCAGCACCACCTGCCCGCCCAACTCGAACAATTCTCGGACCGTCATCTGCTCGCCTCGACTTGGCGCCGTCACGCGGTTCGGCGGCTCGCTATAGTAAGATCAAAGCAGTCAAGGGCGGAAGCGGCAGGGCGACCATGAATCTCGAGTTTACGGCCGAGGAGCGGGCTTTTCGCGACGAGGTGCGGACGTTTTTGCGCGAGCAGCTCCCGGCCACCATCCGCGACAAGGTGCTCGATGGCCGCGATGTGAGCCGTGACGACTACCTCGCCTGGCAGCACCGGCTGTACGAGCGCGGCTGGGGGGGCGTGAACTGGCCGACACAGTTCGGCGGGACCAGCTGGAACGCCGTACAGCAGTATATTTTCGAGGAGGAATCGGCGGAGGCGGGTGCGCCGCGCCTGATCCCGTTCGGCTTGAAAATGGTCGCGCCGGTGCTGATGGCGTTCGGAACGCCGGAGCAGCAACGACGGTTCCTGCCGCCCATTCTGTCGAGCGAGAGCTGGTGGTGTCAGGGGTATTCCGAGCCCGGCGCGGGCTCGGATCTCGCCTCGCTCCGCACCCGCGCAGTGCGCGAGGGCGAGCACTTCGTCGTGAACGGCCAGAAGACCTGGAATACGCTGGGTCATTTCGCCGACTGGATGTTCTGCCTGGTGCGCACCGACCTCAAGGCCAAGCAGCAATCCGGCATCTCGTTCCTGCTGATCGACATGAAGAGCCCCGGCGTGAGCGTGCGCCCCATCGCCCTGCTCGACGGCGGCAGCCGCGAGGTCAACGATATTTTCCTGGAAAATGTGCGCGTTCCGGTGGCGAATCTCGTCGGCGAGGAGAACCGCGGCTGGACCTACGCAAAATTTCTGTTGGGACACGAGCGCAGCAGCATCGCCGGCGTCGGCAGCGCCAAGCGCGAGCTGGCGCGTCTGAAGCGGGCCGCGGGGGACGAGCGGCGCGACGGCCGATCGCTGCTCGATGATCCGTTGTTCGCCGCGCGCGTCGCCAGAATCGAGATCGATCTGATGGCACTCGAGATCACGAACCTGCGCGTGTTGTCCACCGAGAACGCCGCGCGCGCGCCGGGCCCGGAGGCATCCATCCTGAAGATCAAAGGCAGCGAAATTCAGCAGGC
>JBEKHO010000026.1:0-82768 GCA_050012215.1 Steroidobacteraceae bacterium | reverse complement strand
TCACTCCCACTCAATTGTCTCCTGCACCTATAACCATCTGAAAGCGCGAGACTTTTTCTGGGGTCGCAGCCATCTTACCGTCAGCTTTACCGGCAAACAAGGTCGCTTGGGGGCGATAGAAGGCGATAGATGCCGAAAGGGTCGATGCGGTTTGGCGATCGTGCGACGCGTACACGGCTCAAAGAATAATCCGATGCAGGCTTTTGCCGATTTCTTACCGATCGGATCAAAGTTGCTTGTACATCACGAATGCATCCACAAAGCCTAGCGCCGGATGCCTGAAGCTCTGCGGCAGGCGGCCGACTTTCGCAAAGCCGTATGCCTCCCACGTCTTGATCGCGCGCTCGTTGGTGCTCACCACGAAATTGAATTGCATGGCACGGAAGCCACGCTCCCGGGCACGGACCAGGGAATGTTGAAGCATCAGGCGCGCAATACCTCTGCCTTGAGCCTGCGAGGATGTCATATACCCGCAATTTGCCACGTGATCGCCGCCTCCGGCTTGGTTCGCGCGCAGGTAATAGGTTCCAAGAATGTTGCCCTCGTCCTCTGCAACAAAGGTCTCGTGGTTCCTACCGCACCAATAGGCGATCGCGTCAGCTTCGTCGATGTCCCGACGAATGGTGTAGGTTTCTCCCGCACGGAAGACGGGTTTGAGTATCGACCAGATAGCTGGCGCATCTGCTGCGATGGAGGTTCGAATTGTTATCATGACAACGTTCCAGTTCGCTTTGCAGATGCTGTCGCCAGAAGGCAATCCGAGCATGGATAACCCGGCGGCAATTTTTTACGCAGTGAGAAAATGTCTCAAGTTGAGCAATTGATCGGCGTACGCCGGTAGCTGCGCAGTCAGGACACCTCAGTCAGCAGGCTCTCATAAGGAATCTTCAGCCCGTCGTGCAGGCGCTTGACCATCCGCAGGCTGAGAGGCCGCTTGCGATTCAGCACCTCGGAAACCCTCCCACTCGGACCGATGAAAGGCTCCAGGTCACGAGGCGTCAACCCGCCTTGCTCCATGCGGAACTTGATGGCCTCCACCGGATCCGCAGACCCGAAGTCGTAGTGCTTGTTCTCATACGCCTCGACGAGCGTCACCAGGACATCGCGCTCGTCAGCCTGCGCGGTGCCTTCCTCGGCCTGGAAGACCTTCTCGAGGCGGCGAAATGCCCGCTTCAAATCGGCATCGTTTCGGATCGGCTTAATAGTCATTCACGGTCTCCACATTGATGCGGTCGTATTGCGCATGTGTCCCGATGAACTTCACCCAGACGATTCCCGCCTGGTACTGCACTTCGACCACGAGCCGATACTTGTTGCCGCCCACGTTGAACACGACGCGGTTGTTGACGCAGATGCTCGCGCTCGCGAACTGATCCTTGATGTCCTGCGGCCTGCGCCACTTTGCCCTCAGAGCCTCTTCGTACCAGCTGTGCAGCGGGCCTCGCGCATCAGCGTAGGCGGGGCGCCCCCAGAACTTCCTCAGGCTGCTCTTGGCGATCACCCTCATCGACCGACAGTATCTCCCATTTTGGGAGATCTATCAAGAGCTAGATTTTCCTGGAGTTCTTGCCTGTTTTGCCCAGAAACTCAGGGTTCCCTGCATCGAACAACCGTGCAACACTAGGGAAGCGCCCTGGTCTACTCACTCCCACTCAATTGTCTCCTGCGCTCATAAGCCGCTAATAAATCGATCTTTTTTCGCAGGCCACGCCAAATTTACCGTCACATCTACCGCCAAAAACTTCCGCTTGGGGGCGATAGACGGCGATAGGTGCCGAAAGCAATTGTGTCGAGTCGACGGTTCAAATCGAATAGCGCGGTAAACCAGCCAATTTGTATTCCATAAATTGGAATCCATAATTCCACTTTTGGGAATTCGGAGTTATGCTTTGCCTCCATGATCGTTATCGGCGCAGATGTCGTAGAGGCCTATTTCAAGTCACGGGCTGGCCACAGGGGAATCAAGGGTGCGCGATCTCAATATGACGCCTGGCTGGCGATCGCGGAAGCAGCGGACTGGAAGACGCCGGAAGATGTAAAGAAGGCGCATCCTAAAGCGAGTGTTTTGAAGGGCGGTCGAGTGGTTTTCAATATCAAAGCCAACGATTATCGGTTGATTGCGTTGGTTCAGTACGTGGATGGCGTTTTGATGATCCGATTTTTCGGATCGCATGAGGAATACGACGGCATTGATGCGGAGACAGTGTGATGAGAACGACCTTGATTGTGATTCAAGACGAAGCGGACCACGTTGACGCCAAGAAGCTTATCGAGAAGCTGATGGGGTCGAGCGATCCCAAGGACCGTGCACGGATGGTTGCCCAGGCCCGTTTGGTCGAGGCTTATGAGCGCTCGGAGTGGCCACGTACGGCGCCGACACTTCCGGAGCTTCTCGCCTACATAATGGATCAGCATAGCCTTTCGCGCGCCGATCTCGTGCCATTACTTGGTACGGCGAGCCGCGTGAGCGAGGTCCTAAGCGGAAAGCGGGACTTGAGCATGACAATGGTGCGCCGGCTCCGCGACCGCTTTCATATTTCTGCAGATTTGCTCATTCCGCGCCGCCGAGAGCGCAACAGAGTGGCCGCGTAAGATTGCCGACCAAGATCGATGACTCTTGCGTTACTACTCGGGGCGCGATCTTTAGCTGTCAGCGCACTATGATACAAACCGTTGAATAGCGTTCGCGAAGTCTACCCACGGAGGCCAAGCCATAATGCTAAAGGTGGTGACTTGATCCGCAACGAGCAGCGCGAACGCACACAGGAAAGCAGGGTGAATTTTGCGGCGTGTAAGAAGATCTGCGGCAAAGCAGACCAGGAAAAATAAATCCACGAGTAACACATCAAAGACCAGGAGGTCGTGGCTGACATCGCCGTTCAGAAGAATCAACAGTCGAAGTATGGGCGCCGCAAGCAGGATGAGTGTCGCGGACAGTAGCAAACGTTTGTGCCACTCGGCATGTTTTCGCAGGCAGATGGCGCTGCTGACTAAGATCGCAAACACTGCCGTATCAAATGAATTGAAAGCGAGAGCAAACGGCGCTGGCGGCGTCGGCGGCACTCGCCGCATTTCCTCGAAAGTTGCGCCGACCACGAGCCCGACCATGGCGACGGCAATGGCTGCCGCAAGCCAACCAAGTCGTTGATGCAGGGTGCGTGAACCACGGCGTATCAGAATCGTCTGCACCAGAAATAGGATGATCCAGGCACTGAATACCACTCCCTTTATCTGCAGCAAGATGGATATGTTGCCGTCGGGCCGGAATGCGGCTCGAAGATAAAAGCTTGGGGCGAAGCCTGCAAAAACGATGACCGCAACTGTCGACCCCATGGTCACAAAGAGATAGCGGCCAACGACACTCTTGAATCCAAGGTCCGGACCGACTACGACCTTTGAATCACGCGACACCAGAGATCTGTCTTCTAAACCCATTGTTTCTCCTCGAACTTGAAAGAGCACCGCTTGTTTCCACGGGCACATGCGTAGCCGGTCCCGTGCAGACCCTGCTGCGACTCCGGTCTCGACGCCGCGCGACCACGGCCATTTCGGTCGTGTCGGGGCCCCTTGCCGACAACAGTGCCCCTGGACAGCCCCGAAGTCCTGAGGACGGGCTGAATCAGGCTGAGGAACCCGCTGAAAAGCAATTTCCGGTGCGAGGGAAGCTGCTCGGCTGCGCTGGGAGGCCCGCCATCGCGGGCGGACCGTACGGCTATACTGTGCCCTTCGATCCACTCTGGCGGCCCACTTGCCCAGGAATTATCTGACGAGTCACACCTAATGAAGGAGACGGAGCGTCCCCCGATACGTATCGGCGCATGGCGGGTCGATGCCGCGCGCGAGCAGATCTCCAAAGACGGCTCGACCGTGAAGCTTGAGCGTCGGTCGATGCAACTGCTCCTCTGCCTCGCCGAGCACCCGGGGCAGATACTCAGTGTGGATGAGCTGCTCGATCGGGTCTGGGCGGAGGTCGTGGTCACGCCGGATTCGGTCTATCAGGCCGTGGCGTCCCTTAGGCGCGTGCTGGGCGACGACGCGAACGAGCCAACGTATATTGCTAATATCCCGCGCCGGGGCTACAGCCTGGTGGCGCCCGTGGCCCCTTGGGTTGATCAGCCCGAGACCGCGGCCGGGACTCCGCCACTCCCGCCCGCCTTGAAGTCCCGCACGCGACCGCGGTGGGGTGCCATAGGGGCCGCCCTTGCGCTCGTTCTTGGGCTGGGCTTTCTCGTGCAGCACGCGCGCCGGCCTTTGAAGGCCGCCGTGGAACCAGCGCCGTCAGCGCCCGTTGTTCAGGCTGACCCATTCGCGCAGCGTCCGTTTCCCGCGAAATCCATCGCGGTTCTCCCGTTTGTTGATCTCAGCGAAGATAAGAACCAACAATACTTCGCAGATGGCATGGCCGAGGAAATCATAGCCCGACTTGCTCGGGTTCCCGATCTTCGCGTGCCGGCAAGGACATCCTCATTTTACTTTAGGGACAAAGCCGCGACCGTTGCTCAAGTCGCGTCTGCGCTCGGCGTCGCAAACGTGCTCGAGGGCAGCGTCCGAAGCTCCGGAACGCGTGTTCGAGTGACAGCACAATTGGTGCGCGCCGGTGACGGCTATCAAGTCTGGTCTCAAAGTTATGATCGGGAACTGAGTGACATCTTCGCAGTGCAAGATGACGTAGCGACCGACATCGCGACGGCATTGCAAATCTCACTGGCCGGCGGACCTCTCAGCCGAGAGCGGGGCGGAACTCGAAATCTGGACGCTTACCGACTCTACCTGCAAGCCCGATCGTCGCCGACGGCAGATAGCACGACGAAGACGATCAAGAGCGCGCAACGTATGCTGAGGCAGGCGATCAAGCTTGACCCACAATTTGGGCTTGCCTGGGCCCAACTCGCGAGCATGTCGGTCCCGTTGGTTAACAATGGCGACTTATCGCCCGCCAAGGGTTATGAGGAGGCCCAGCGTCTCGCCACACACGCAATCGAAATCAGTCCGGGGATCGCCGAACCCCATGCACTGCTCGCCTTCCTCTACCGTACGCGAGACTGGAATTGGAATGCCGCACGGACGGAACTTCGACTGGCGCTGAACGCCGATCCGGCCGATCCATTGAGTCTTATGCTGGACGGCATGTTGTCGATGACGCTCGGGCAGCACGAAAAGGCTGAGCATCAGCTGCGCGCGGCTGTCGACCGTGACCCGTTATTTAACTACGCCAATTTCAATTTGGGCAATGAGCTTTACCTTAAGGGCAAATACGGCGAGGCCGAAGCAACATTTCGTCGCCTTCTCGACATCTCGCCGCGCTTTCAATGGACCCGGCCCTATCTTGCGAAGACGCTGCTTGCGCAGGGAAAGACATCGGCTGCGCTCGAACAGCTAGAGCCAGGGGATGCTGACGCCGCCAAGTTGGATTACCTGCCCGTGGTCTTGCTCGCGAATGGCCGCGCACCTGAGGCCGAAGCGGCGTTGCAAAGGCTGATCGCGCAGAACGCGGCGACCGACGCATACTACATTGCGATGACCTACGCCTATCGGGACAAAAAACAGCTTGCGCTAAAATGGCTTGAGCGGGCCTATGCACAAAGAGACGACGGCCTCCTGGAAATGATGGGCGAGCCGTTACTCAAGAACATATCGGCCGAACCGCGATTTCATGCGATCTTGCACGCCATGAATCTATCGGATTATGTGAACGGCCCCGACAGAACGGCATCCACATCAATGATCGGTTCGGGATCCCTTGCTCATTCAGCAAATTAAATAGACGTTGCCTCGGACATGGACTTTCATGACATGCTCCGTATGCATTGTTTCTATTGATTGACTCCCAGGAGATTTTTTATCGTCAGGATTACCGTCAAATCGGTTGCCTGAAACGCGCTACGATCAGCAGGCGCGCGCAGCAAGTAGCTCATGGACCAATGATTTATCGGACCCGGGTGCGGCCTGCGACGACTGAATATCAATTGTCTCCGGCACCATGCAAGACACTGTTTTTATTGATATATTTTAATTACCGAAGTATCGGCTCACTCCCACTCAATTGTCTCCGACACCTCTAAGCATTTGTAATCACGAGACTTCTTGTCGGGGTACGCCAAACTTACCGTCAGATCTACCGCCAAAACCTTCCGCTTGGGGGCGATAGACGGCGATAGATCGCGAACGCCGCGCTTCTCTCGCGTCTAAAGGTCGGCTGGTTGGTGGCCATTTTGTTGTGGGGCAGCTACCGGGGCTACCAGCGAGAGGCGTCGATCATCGCCCTACGATCACGTCAATTCCTGACAAGACAAGTTCCAACTGACGCCTCGGGATTTTCCCGACCCGCTCAACAAGCTGGCGCTTGTCCAAGGCCACTATCAAAGATACGTTCGCAACAGAGTCTTTCGGCAACTTGGTTGCCGCAGCAGGCAACAGCACATTTCCTGGAGCTCGCTCCCATTTGAGATTGCTGGTCAATGGTACGCAGACGACCGTGCCGATCCGACTTGCATTCAGTGCGTCGCATTGCACGACCACCACGGGACGTCGATACCCCGGCGCAGAACCGACCGGCTCGCCGAGATCTGCCCACCAGGTTTCACCCTGTCCGATTACCACTCAGTCTTCTTCAAGACCTGCCGCCCGGCGGCAATGCTAAATGCGTCCGGCTCGGGCGTAACATCCCTTACAACATCGTTCATCAGTTCAGTGACACGGTCCGGAGCGTGATGACCGATAAATTCTCCGAGCGCCCGGCTGTAGATCTCGCTTCTCGAACTATTCAAGCGCTTTGCGAGCGCTTCGGCCTCGGCGAAGACGTCATCAGGTATAGAGACAGCTACTTTCATACCATTAGTATTACCAGCGGCAGTGACCCCTGTCAATGCCGCCAAGCTCTGCCCTACAGCGCCAAATCCGCTGGACTCAGATCAAGGCATCTCCGCTTGTCTACGCCCGCGTTTGGAACCCTATCGGACTTTCCTCGGCGAGCGGAATTCGGATGCGGAATCTGGTTGTCAGTGATTGGCCCGCGGTACGTCCCCAATCGACTGCGCTACGGCCACCTCGAGTTGCGCGACGAGTCGTTCTAATCGTCGCGCCATTGGCTGGTAGGCGATGGGTGAGGCTGCGTCGAACCCGGCACGTTTTAGCAGTATGTACGGGTCGTCGGACCCGCCAGCCTTCAATAAATCGAAGTAGCGTTTGCGTGCCTCAGCATCGTTCTTTTCGAGACCGTCGACGAAATAAGCCGCAGCGCTCACCGCTGTCAAATACTTATAAAAATAGAAATCGTAATAGAGGCCCGGTCGGTTGATCCAACCGGCGCATGCCGACGCATCGAATGCAGTAACACCCGCATCTATTCCATTAAACCGCTTATAGAGACCGCAATAAATCTCGTTGAGGGTCTGGCCAGTAACCGCATCGCCGCGATCGGCAATTTCATGAGCTTTCATTTCAAATTCCACGTCGACAAATGCGCCAAAATAGGAATAGCGCAACAAATCGATCGCGTGGTCCAGCGCAGAAATTCTATCCTGGCGCGTTTTCGCGTTCGCGATCATGTAATCCGACAGCAGAATCTCGTTGGTCAAGGAAGGAGCATCTGCCACAAATGTCGAGGCTATGTCGGCCGTCTCAAACGGTTGTGCGGCCTGCGTGAGTTGCCCGTTGATGGCATGCCCCCACTCGTGCGCCACGGTGCTCACGCTATCGAAACTGCCGTCGAAGGTTAGAATCACGAACGGCTGCACACCATAGGCTTCGTACTGCGTGCCGGCACCGGGCATCTTGCCGTGCTGGGAGGCGGCGTGCATTGCATGATTGTCAAAACCCATTTTCAGCATGCGTACATAGTCCTCGCCGAGGGGTGCCATCGCATTTAGGATGAGGGTCTCCGCCTCAGTCAAGGTATAGCGATGCGGCGGCGGCGCCAAAGGTACGCGTAGATCGTAGACATGTATTTCGGCGAGACCGAGCAGCCTCTGGCGCGCCTTCAAGTACCGTAAGAGCGTCGGTTGCGCCCCGGAGGCCTCGGCGGCCATGACCTTGAAGGTGTCTTCCGGCATCGCATCGTCGGCGACTGCAAGGGCCAACGAGCTCGGGTAATGGCGCACTTTGGCTTCGAAGGCCGTACCCGCCAGATATCCGGCCGCGATGGCCCCAGCCGTGCCCTCAAAGTGACTCAGCGTCTGCGTGACAGACTCGAACGCTTGTCGACGAAGTTCTCGGTCCGGATTGAATTGAGCCGCCCGGGATACGTCTGGTGAAAGCGGGGTCATCGTGCCATTTACCTTCAGACTCGGCCACGGCATTTCGGCGTACAACAGAACATCGTGAATTGCGCTCGGCTGCTGACGCAATGGTCCCGTTGCCGTCACAACAGCTTCGGCTTCAGGGTTCAACGTGTGAGCGGCCCGTCGCAAAATGAGTTCAAGTAGACGGCGATAAATTGATAGTCCGGGATCGGCTTTTTCGAAGGCCTCGATGCGTTCACGTCCGAGCGCCAGAATTTCCGGCTTCAAGAAAGCAGTGACTCCGTCGAAACGCGACTGAATTTCCCCCACCTGTTGCACGCGAGCCTGATTCACGTCACTGCCGGCATCGACGGCCGCGTTGAGATTCGCGTATTCGTCAAGTCGCTCGAGTCGCTGCCGAATTGCAGATATCTGTCGCAGACCTGCTTTCAGTGCCGCCGCGCTCGAACCAAGGGTGCCGTTGATGCGGGAAAGTTCCGGAAGCGCAGCGTCAACAGCGGCTCGCTCTTTCTCCCATGCGTCTGTATCTCGAAATAGTGGACTGAGATCCCACACGGCACCCTGCGCTGGATCGTCGATGACCGCTGCGGGGGTGATCGGTCGTGCCACCGGGGCGACGAGGATTGAAAAAACCGCTATCGCGATTATCCGTAGACGCAATCCCATCCGATGCCCCCTCTTTCAGTGTTCGTCCGCCCACTTGTGAGCGATGATATTGCTGAAAAGACAGTTCTTGCCAATTTTGCCCCCAGAAACTCAGGGTTCCCTGCGTCGACAAACCGTGCGCGGGAAGCGCCGTGGTCTGGTCACTCCCACTCGATCGTCGCCGGCGGCTTGCCCGAAATATCGTATACCACCCGCGAGATCCCCCGCACCTCGTTCACGATCCTGTGCGTCACCCGGTCCAGAAACTCGTACGGCAACCGTGCCCATCGCGCCGTCATGAAGTCGATGGTCTCCACCGCCCTCAGCGCGATCACATGATCGTAGCGGCGTCCGTCGCCCATCACGCCGACCGAACGCACGGGCAGGAACACCGCGAACGCCTGGCTCACCTTGTCATAGAGCTCGTCGCGACGCAGCTCCTCGATGAAAATCGCGTCGGCGCGTCGCAGCACTTCGGCGTACTCCTTGTGGACCTCGCCGAGAATTCGAACACCGAGGCCCGGCCCCGGAAACGGGTGTCGGCGAACCATGTCCGCGGGAAGGTCGAGCGCCAATCCCAGGTGTCTCACTTCATCCTTGAACAGCTCGCGCAGCGGCTCGAGGAGCTTGAGCTTCATGTCCTGCGGCAGGCCGCCCACATTGTGATGGGATTTGATGACGTGCGCCTTGCCCGTCTTGGAGCCTGCGGATTCGATCACATCGGGATAGATCGTCCCCTGCGCCAGCCATGTCACGTCGGTGAGCTTGCCGGCCTCCTCGTCGAACACTTCGATGAACACGCGCCCGATGATCTTGCGCTTGGCCTCGGGTTCGGCCTCTCCTCGCAGGGCGTCGAGGAAGCGTTGCTCCGCATTCACACGGATGACGTTCACGCCCATGTGTTCGGCGAAGGTCGCCATTACCTGGTCCCCCTCGCCCAGCCGCAGCAATCCATGATCCACGAACACGCAGGTGAGTTGAGAGCCGATCGCCCGGTGCAGCAGCGCGGCCAGCACCGAGGAATCCACGCCCCCGGATAGACCCAACAGCACCTTGTCACCGCCCACCTGCGCACGAATGCGCGCGACGCTGTCTTCGATGATATTGCCGGTGGCCCAGCTCGCACCGCATCCGGCAATCTCGCGGACGAAGCGGCGCAGGATCTCGCCGCCCTGCAGGGTGTGAGTCACCTCGGGGTGGAACTGAAGTGCGTACAGTCCGCGCGACTCGTCCGCCATCGCGGCCAGCGGCGCGTTGTCGCTCTCCGCAATCGCGCTGAACCCGGGCGGAAGGGCCACGACGCGATCGCCGTGGCTCGCCCAGACATCGAGAACGCGGCGGTTCGCGAGATCGCGATTGTCCGCGAGGCCATCGAGCAGACGCGAGGTGCCCGAGGGACGGACCCGCGCGGCGCCGAATTCGCGGTGCGAGGACGATTCCACTTTCCCGCCGAGCTGAGCGGCCATGGTCTGCATTCCGTAGCAAATGCCGAGCACCGGCACACCCATCGCAAAGACGGTTCGCGGCGCCTCGGGCCCCCTGGCTTCGTATACCGACTCGGGACTGCCGGAAAGAATGATCGCGCGCGGCTTGAATCGCTCGATGTCCGAAGGATCGGCATCCCAGGCGTGGATCTCCGAATACACGCCGAGCTCACGCACGCGGCGCGCGATCAGCTGGGTGTATTGCGATCCGAAATCGAGAATCAGGACCCGGTCGGCATGAATGTCGGACATCAACCGACCCGGTAGTTGGGCGCTTCTTTGGTGATCGTCACATCGTGCACGTGACTTTCCCGCACGCCGGCACTGGTTACTCGAACGAAGTAAGGACGCGTCCGCATCTCCTCGATGCTGCCGCTGCCGGTATATCCCATGGCCGCGCGCAGGCCGCCGGCGAGCTGCTGCAGAATCGACACCAGGCTTCCTTTGTAGGGCACCCTGCCCTCGATCCCTTCCGGAACGAGCTTGTCGAGATCCGTGGTCGTGTCCTGGAAATACCGGTCGCTGGAACCATGAGCCTGGGCCATCGCGCCGAGCGACCCCATGCCCCGGTAGGATTTGTACGAAGCGCCTTGGTACAGCTCGACCTCGCCGGGAGATTCCTCGGTACCGGCGAACATGCCGCCGATCATCACGCAATGCGCCCCTGCCGCCAGTGCCTTGGCAATATCGCCCGAATATCGGATGCCGCCGTCGCCGATCACCGGAACCCCCGTGCCGGCGAGCGCCTTGGCCACGCGCGAAATCGCGCTGATCTGGGGAACGCCCACCCCCGCGATGATGCGCGTCGTGCAGATCGATCCTGGGCCGATGCCGACCTTTACCGCATCCGCTCCGTGCTTGACCAAATCGAGCGCCGCCTCGGCGGTGACGATGTTCCCGCCGATGACCTGCAGATCCGCATATGCTTTCTTGATTTTGGAGACCATCTCGAGCACGCCGCGCGAATGGCCGTGCGAGGTGTCCACCACCACGACATCGACGCCCGCTTCACGCAGCGCGTGGACCCGATCGATGGTGTCCGGCGTCGTGCCCACGGCAGCGCCCACCCGCAGGCTCCCGACCGAATCCTTGCAGGCATTCGGAAACTCGGTCGCTTTCTGGAAATCCTTGACGGTGATCATCCCCTTGAGCTCGTGATCGCCCGCCACCACCAGCACCTTCTCGATGCGGTGCTTGTGCAGAAGCGCCAGAACCTCTTCCTTCGGGGCGTTCTCGCGCACGGTGATCAAACGCTCTTTGGGGGTCATGACCGAGGAAACCGGTGCATCGAGCTTGGTCTCGAAGCGCAGATCCCGGTGTGTGACGATTCCCACCACCTGGCTGCCGAGCACCACGGGTACGCCGGAGATGTTTTTCGAGCGGGTGAGCTCGATCACCTGACGGATGGTCATATCGGGCTTGACCGTGATGGGATCACTGATCACGCCGCTCTCGAACTTTTTGACGCGATCGACCTGGCGCGCCTGGTTCTCGATCGACATGTTCTTGTGGATGATGCCGATTCCGCCCTCCTGCGCGATCGTGATCGCGAGCCGGGCCTCGGTGACGGTATCCATGGCTGCCGAAACCACGGGTAGATTCACCCGGATTTCCCGCGTCAATTGACTCGATAAGGAGACTTCGCGCGGCAAAACTTCGGAATACGCCGGTACCAGCAGCACGTCATCGAAGGTGAGTGCCTCTTCCAGAATACGCATAAGCGTTCACTTGGTTCGTCTAAGAGGCGGCGCATTGTACCTTGGGCGGGGGGTGCGGTAAACCGCTATCATTTCGGTCATGGAAGCCTTGCCAGGTTCTTTCGCACGTCCCGAGCGCGACGTGTACAGCGTTTCGCGGCTGAACCGGGAGGCGCGCGTGCTCCTGGAACGCGGCTTTGGGACGCTGTGGCTCGAGGCGGAGATATCCAATTTTTCGAGGCCGAGTTCGGGCCACTGGTATTTCTGCCTGAAAGATGCCTCCGCCCAGGTCCGCTGCGCGATGTTTCGGCAGCGAAATATGTTGTGTGCCTTCACCGCCCGCGATGGCCAGAAGGTGCTGGTGCGGGCTCGCATCGGTCTGTACGAGCCACGCGGCGAATTCCAGCTCATCGTCGATCACCTGGAGGACGCCGGCCTCGGCGCCCTGCAGCGCCAATTCGAGGAGCTGCGGACACGGCTGGCCGCCGAAGGTTTGTTTTCGGCCGACCGTAAGCGGCCGCTGCCCACCCTCCCCAAGCGCATCGGCGTCATCACCTCGCCCACCGGGGCAGCCGTACGCGACATCCTCCACGTGCTCGCGAGGCGCTTTCCCGCGGTCGGCGTGCTGATCTATCCCGTTGCCGTTCAAGGCGCGCAGGCGGCCGCGGAGATCGTGGCGGCACTCAAAACGGCCGCTGCCCGGCAAGAATGCGACGTCTTGATCCTGGCGCGCGGCGGCGGCTCGCTCGAGGATCTTTGGGCCTTCAACGACGAGAAATTGGCCCGCGCGATCGTTGCCTCGCCGATTCCGGTGATCTCGGGCGTCGGCCACGAAGTGGACTTCACCATCGCCGACTTTGCCGCCGATGTCCGGGCGCCGACGCCCTCGGCAGCCGCAGAATTGGTGGTTCCAGACGCCGAGGAGTGGCTCACGGCGAGCTCGAGGCTCGGTACCCGGTTGGAGCGATGCATGCGGCGGCACCTGGCCGATTACCGCGAGCGCTTGCGTTGGCTCACCGGCCGCGCTGCGCAAGTCAGCCCGGTCGCGCGGCTCGCGCAGCAAAACCAACGCCTGGACGAGCTGGATCAACGTATGTCGCGGGCGATGCAACGGCGCCTGCAGGGCCATCGAGAACGGATGCTGTGGCTACGGGGCCGAGCTGCGCTCGTCAGCCCTGCCGCTCGCCTCACGCAGCACCTGCGTCGTCTCGAGGATCTGGAGCAACGCCTGGGGCGGTCGATGCGCCAATTGCACAACGGCTGGAACGCTCAATTTCGCGAATGCCTGAGCCGTCTCTGGCACGCCAACCCGCTGTCCCGTGTGCGCGCGCTCACGGCCGTCCAGGAGTCGCTCGGCGCCCGGCTCGAGGCGGCAGGACTCGAGGCCGTGCGTGGCGCGCGCGAGCGTCTTCTTCCGCTGGTGCGCACCTTGAATGCCGTGAGCCCCCTGGCGACGCTCGGCCGCGGGTACGCCATCGTCATGGACGAGCACGGCAAGATACTGCGCAATGCGGCGGATGCCGCCGACGGGCAGATCATCGAGGCGCGACTTGAAGTGGGACACATTCGAGCCAAGGTTGAGCGTAAATGACTCACGCGTCGTTCGCGAATGCCGCAACCCGTCTGATCGCGCTCGTGCTCGCCAGCACCGCCGTGCACGCCGCGACTGGCATGCAACTCCCTGAGGAGAACGCCGTCCCCGGGGGCATCAAGATCATCCGGCTGGACACGGCAGCCGAGCTACCGCCGTACGTGGAAGTCGACGGTCATCGTGCCCTGGTGCTTCAGGATGCAGGCGTCTGGGTGGCGGTCATCGGCATTCCCTTGTCGGCGCCGGTCGGGCCCTTTCACGCGAGGCTCCGCGATGCTGCGGGCGCACGCAACCTGGACTTTGCCGTGAGCGACAAGCACTACACCACCCAATCGCTCAAGGTCGCGCCGGGCAAGGTCGACTTATCCGCTGCCGATCTGAAACGTAACGAGCGCGAGCACGAGCTCATGGATCACGCGCTGAATCGCTGGAGCGAGCTGCCGCCCACGACGCTGCGCTGGCCGCCGCCGGTACCCGGGGTGCGCTCCAGCTCCTTCGGTCTGCGCCGCGTGTTCAATGGCGAATCGCGCAACCCGCATACCGGCATGGATATCGCCGCAGCCGCCGGAACGCCGGTGATCCTGCCCGCCGATGGCACCGTGCTCGATACCGGAGACTATTTCTTCACCGGAAACACCATCCTGGTGGATCACGGGCGCGGCCTCATCAGCATGTACTGCCATCTGAGCGCCATCGACGTGAAGCCCGGCCAGCGCATCGCCGCGGGTACCCGCATCGGCGCCGTGGGCATGACCGGGCGCGCCACCGGCCCGCATCTTCACTGGGCGCTCAGCCTGAATCGCGCCTGGGTCGATCCGGCGCTTTTCCTGAACTAGCGGGCAGCCGAGCCGCCCGGACCTCGCGGCTAGCCGGCCGTCAACATCTTATCCACCGCCGGGGCGTCGATGGCAGGCATCGTTTGAGCCGCCTGCCGCAAGCGGGCGCTGTGTTCCTGAACCGCGGCGCCCGATGGCTGCATTTCGATCTGGCCCTGGAAGAACGCACCGTCGGTGATCCCGACGCGCGGCGCAAACACGTTGCCCTTCACCTTGGCGGTGGCGCGGATGCTCACCGATTCCGTCGCGTAGAGATCGCCGTCTACTTTGCCGTCCACGACGATGACCCGCGCACGGATATCACCCTTCATCGTGCCGTCCGTGCCCACGGTCAGACTCTGCGTGTGGGTGATCGAGCCTTCGACGCTGCCCTGGATGACTAGGTCTTCCTGCGCCGAGAGCTCACCGCGAAATTTCAAGGTCGGGCCGAGCACCGATGCGCGCGGCACCGTTTCAGATGCTTGTGTGCGCGCTTCTGCGGCGCGCGGATCGGCCACCCGCGGCTCGGGGGGACGCGGCTCGTGGGCTCGGGCTTCCGCCGGGCGCGCCGACGGCACGCGCGGTTCGACGCGCGGTTCACGCGGTTCGGGCCGGGCCACACCCGGCTCTTGCGGGTTCGGACGGCCGCCGGAATTGGAATTCATCATGTCGCTCTCTCCATCCTCGGATTTTTTGAACCAAGCCATTGTTACGCCGCGCTCCCGGATACTCGAGCGGTGCGCGGCGGCGCAGCGTCGGATTTACTGCCCTGAGCTTGGCCGGTCTTGCCGCCCATATCGATGTTGCCGCTGAAACTCGCGCCCTCGCTGATGCTGACGGAGGGCGCATAAATGTTGCCGCACACCTTGGCGGTGTCCTTGACGAACACCGACTTGTCCGCCTGCAGATCACCATCCACCGTGCCCTCGACAATGATGAGTTGCGCTCGAATGTTGGCCTTGACCGTTCCCTGGGCGCCGACGGTCAAGCGCTGCGTATGCGTGATCGAGCCTTCCACCCGTCCTTGGATCAGCAGGTCCTCTTCCGCGCTCAAGTCACCCTTGAAATACAGCGTAGGACCCAGGATCGACGCGCGCTCAGCCGCGCTGTTGTACGGATTGCTCATTCGGTATCTCCGGGTGACGAGGGGAACTGGACAGTGCGCGAAAGCGTACCTGGCATAATCGCAATCGGAGTGGGAATTCCGTCACGAAAAAGCAACCGTGCAACAAAGCTGCTGAGCGGCGTGTCGCCATTTGCGGACAGATGGGCCGCGGAAATCACTTCTTCTGGTGTGCCAGATACTCGCTCAGATTGTGCGCCAAGGACACGAAATCGGACGGAATCATGAGCACGACGGTGCTGTTGTTCTCGGCGCCGACCTCCGCAATCATCTGCATCCGGCGAAGCTCCAGCGCCGCGGGACTGGAGCTGATCTGGACGGCCGCGGAGGAGAGCTTCACCGAGGCTTCGAGCTCGGCCTCCGCCTTGATGATGCGCGCACGCTTCTCGCGGATCGCTTCCGCCTGCATCGCCATCACCTGCTGCATGGCTTCGGGAAGCTCCACGTCCTTCATCTCGAAGCGCTGCACTTCCAGGCCCCATTCCGCCGTGGAATTCGCGATGCTTTCGCGGAGCAACGCGTTGATCTTGTTGCGCTCCTGCAGCACCTCGTCGAGATCGTGCTGGCCGATGATGTTGCGCAAGCCCGTGAGCGCCAGCTGATACACGGCCGCGGGTGCATCGGCGACGGAAATCACCGATCGGGAGGCATCGACGATCCGGTACCACAGCACTGCGTTCACCTTGATGGTGACGCTGTCCCGGGTGATGGTTTCCTGCTGTTCGGCCGAGACCGTTCGGGTTCGGATGTCCACCGTCACGGCGCGCTCGACGTTCAGCGGGATGATCCAGTAGAGGCCGGGCCCTCTCAGTCCTTTGTAGCGGCCCAGACGAAACACCACTCCGCGCTCGTACTCTTGTGCGATTCGAAGGCCGGTGAGCGCGACCACGATCAGGGCCACGATCGCGATTTGAATCAAGGTGAGCACGGTTATCGCGTCGCCACGGCGACGGCCGCGGCTGCCATCAAAGTGCCGCTCCCGCGATTCATGAGCTTGATCGCACGCGCGTTGCGCAGCCACCTGCGCGCGCGCGTCGCGAGCAGCACGTAGCCTCCGAGCGTCAGCGGCAAAATGACGGCGATCGCGCCCGCGATCTCCAGATGTCCGAAGGCGCTCAAGGACTCGAGCGGCACCACGGTGGGCAGCAACGCCAGAAAAAACAGCATCGGCTTGGGATTGCCCAAGGTGAGTGTCAAGCTGCCGAGAAACAGCGCATGCGGCGGCTTTTTGAGGGTCGTGGCATCCGATTCCGCCAACGGCTTCGCCGGCGCCGTCCAGAACTTATAGGCGAGGTACAACAGATACAGCGCGCCCGCATACTTGACCATGACGAAGGCCGCATGAGCGGTCTGAGCCAGGGCTGCGAGCCCGAGAGCCGCAGCGCTGAACCACAGCAGATCTCCGACCACGAAGCCTGCGATGAAGGCCGGCGCTCCGCTCCTGCCGCGCGCCAATCCCTGTGCAATGACGGCGGCCACGCCCGGTCCCGGCGTCGCCACGGCCAGGAAATAGGCCGCACAAAAAGTCGCAAGCCCATACCACGACATGTGTCACCCCTCCCGCGCGGATGGCGGAGAGGCTAGTTTACGCTACTCCATGCTTTCGCCATGCAGCGAAATATCCAGCCCCTCCCGCTCCTGCTCCTCGGTCACCCTGAGTCCGATGAGCTTGTCGATCACCACCAGGATCGCATAGCTGACGACGAAGCCGTAGATCACCGTGGTCAACACGCCTTTGGACTGGGTGAGGAGCGAGCCGTCCACCCCGGCGATCTCCTTGCTCGCGAACACGCCGGTGAGCAGAGCGCCGAGAATTCCGCCGATGCCGTGCACGCCGAAAGCATCCAGCGAGTCATCGTAGCCGAACAGATGTTTCAGCGACGTGGCCGCGAAGTAGCATACGACGCCGGCGGCCAGGCCGATGATCACGGCGGCCGAAGGGCCGACGTACCCGGAGGCCGGCGTGATCGCGACCAGCCCCGCCACGGCGCCCGACGCAATGCCAAGGACGCTCGGCTTGCCCTTGCTGAACCACTCCGCGAACATCCATCCGAGCGCGGCCGCGCCCGTCGCCATTTGGGTGGCGAGCATGGCCATGCCCGCGCGGCCGTCCGCCGCCGTCGCGGAACCGGCGTTGAAGCCGAACCAGCCCACCCAAAGGAGCGATGCGCCGACCAAGGTTAGCGTCAAATTATGTGGCGCCATCGCCTCCCGTCCGTAGCCAAGCCGCTTGCCGAGCACGAGACAGCTTGCCAATCCGGCGACACCGGCGTTGATGTGCACCACGGTTCCACCGGCATAATCGAGCACCCCTGCCGCATTCAGCCATCCGGTCGGCTCCCACACCATATGCGCGATGGGCGCATACACGAGCAGCGACCACGCCGACATGAAAATCAGCATCGCCGAGAATTTCATCCTATCGGCGAAGGCACCCGCGATCAGCGCGGGCGTGATGATCGCGAACGTCATCTGGAACATGGCGTACACGGTCTCAGGAATGGTCGGCGCAAGATGCGAAACGGTCAGTTTGCCGCCGGCATCGTCGTGGATGTACGCCATGCCGCTGAACAGCGCGCGTGTCGCGCCGCCGATGAACCAACTGCCGGGGGTGAATGCCCAGGAATAGCCGATGAGCCACCACAGAATCGTCACGACGCAGGTGCAGGCGAAGCTCTGCATCAGGGTGGCCAGCACGTTTTTCTTGCGCACCATGCCGCCGTAGAAGAGCGCCAGTCCCGGCACGCACATCATCAGCACAAGCGCCGTGGACGTGAGCATCCAGGCGGTATCGCCTGCGCTCAGCTTGTCGGCGGAAACGAGCGCCGGTGCGGTCAGTGCGGGAGCGGTCGACGGCGCGGCAAGACCGGCCGCGGGCTCGTCCGCATGCACGAGCGGCGCGCAAAGCGCCGACATCAGTAGAAACACACCGATCGACCGCTTCATCATCAGTTCGCTCCCTTAAATGGCACTCGCATCCCGCTCGCCGGTCCGGATCCGCACGACCTGGGTCAATGCGAACACAAAAATCTTGCCGTCGCCCACCTTTCCGGTGTGCGCCGACTTCTGGATCGCCTCGATCAACGGCTCCAGCATCGCATCGGTCACGGCGACCTCGATTTTCGTCTTCGGCACGAATTCGACCACGTACTCGGCGCCGCGGTAGATCTCCGTATGTCCCCGCTGCCGCCCGAAACCGCGGACCTCGGTTACCGTGACCCCCTGCACGCCGATGTCGCTGATCGCCTTGCGCACCTCGTCCAATTTGAAGGGTTTGATGATGGCGGTCACGAGCTTCATGGGATGTTCTCTGGGTGCCTTCGCAGTTGCCGTCGGGGTCTGCTGGGTCGGCTCCTAACTGAGCACCAGCCATGCCAGCCCACGAGTTGTCAACCCAATCAACGGGTTAAGATCTTGCGCCCAGCGCCACACTCTCCGTTACGCACCAAATTGGGGCAGATTCTGCCGCCTCCACGCCTCAGTTTGATGCGCACTGCATCAAACTGGCCCGCACCATCTAACGCAGCGACAGCTCGAAGCGCACCGCGCCATCCTTGGCGACGGCCTTGTCATTCACCACCAAGAAAACGCGCGCGGGATCGATCTGGGTGTCCGTGAGCAGCGCTTGCTGCACGGCTTGGGCGCGCTGTTCGCCGAGCGTCTTGAAACGGTCGTCCGCGATGGTCAAATGCTCGCGCAGCGCGCCGGTCAGAAAATCGATCTTGGCCGCGATCTGCTCGGGCTTCTGTTTGACGGCGGTCACGGCGTCCGGATACTTCGGCTCCCCTCCAAGCTGATGCTGGTACAGTCGTGTCAGCACGTCGAGTTTGGCGGACGCGTCGAGCTCATCGAAACTCGGTGCCGCTGCACCCGCCGCCGGTTTCCTGCGAGTGGCTGTTTGCGTCATCGCCTCGCGCACCTCACCGGTAAACTCAGCATCGATGAGTGCCGGCCGGTCCAGTTCGGGCACTGCGGCAATCGGGACCTCGATCTTGAGCTGCGGACGCCCCTGCAAAGCCTTCACGATGGCCTTCACCTTGTCCGCTTGAGAGGCGTCAAGGTCGATCGCGCCGGGACGGAAATCAATGAATTGCAGGTCGGGGCCGCCGCCGAACAGAGACCCCAGCAACGCGAACGGGGCGGTCACGGCCTTTTCGAGAATATTGACGAAGATCTTCCAGATGATCGGCCCCAGGCGGAATTTCGGATCATCGAGCGAGCCGGTGACCGGCAGACTGAGATCGATGACACCGTTGCGATCCTTGAGCAGCGCGACCGCGAGCTTGATCGGCAGCGACACCGCATCTTTGCTGTCGGTCTTGTCGCCGAACTCCAGCTGATCGATGACTATATGGTGTTGTGCGTCGAGCTTGCGTCCGTCGACTTTGTAGTGCAGCTCCGTGGTCAGCTTGCCCTTCGTGATGTTGTAGCCCGCGAACTTTCCGGAATACGGATTGAAGATGCTGAGCTCCATATTGCGAAAATCCAGCGCAATATCCGTGTACAGCGGCGTACCCAGAGGATTCACCTGCCCTTTGATGGATACGGGCGAGAATGCATCCACGGCGCCGTTGAGATCCACGGTCGCGCGCGAGCCCGGCTTGGACGACAATCCGAGCACGCTGCCCTCCAGCTTCTGGATCGCGGCGGTGAAATTCGGCGTGACGGACAGGTCCGTGAAGTTGGCCAGACCGTCCTTGATCAGCACTTTCTTGATCGTCATGGGCATGGCGGCGGTGGCGCTCTGCGCTTGCGTCGAGCTCGGTGCCGCATCCGGGCTCGCGACCCGGCTCTTGTTGCGCGGGGCTTCGGGCTGGGCGGTGCCACCGTTGCCGGCGCCGGGGCTCTTCAACGCATTGGCCACGTTCAGCGTCGTGTCCGATTCGATGATCACCCGCGCATAGGGCTTGCGCACCACCACTTCGGCGATATCGAGCCGGCTTGGGCTTTGTTGAAAATTCAGGCCGCGGATGTCGAGCCGTTCCCACTTGATCAGATCGTCGTGGCGCAAGTTGTCGACGGTGTGAAGATCCTCGATGTCGATATCGCCTGCGAAACTGAACGCGGGGGCATTTTTCGCCCCGCTCGCGGCCTGCGAGAAGCTCACTTGCGCCTCGCCGCCCAATTTTCCGCTGCGCAAGGTCAGCGACGACCGCTGGGCGATGTACGGTTGAGCCGTCGTCAAATCGATGCCGGAGAGCTTGACCTTCAAGGAAGCCGACGCCGGTTGCGGCGTGACCTGGCCGCTCACCGCGAGCGAGCCGGTATCGTTGATGCGCGTGTCGAGCTTCAGGTCCACCGGCTTGCTGAGATCGAGGCTCACCCCGCCGATTTGCACGGACAGCGGCGCCAGCATCACCTTCACCGCCGGCTGAACACTGCGGTCTTCGGCAGAAATGCTGGCGTCGCGCAGCTCGAAGTCCTTGAGCTCGACGCGCCAGGGCGTGCCCGCATGGTCTGGCGCAACCGGCCCGGCCGCGCTCGCATTGGTCGCGCTCAGCGTAGGCGCCGCCGCGGGCGGCGCACTCGCGGGGGCGTTGGGTTGTGCGGCGAGCTGCATGAGATTGAAGGAGCCATCCGGCTCGAGCCACGTCAGCAGCTTCACGCCCGACAGCGCCACGGAGTCCACCTGCACCAACCGCTGCGACAGATCCACGGTCGTGCCGGTGACGGCGAGTTGCGCAACGCTCACCCAGGCGGCATCCGCATTTCTCGGCTTGACCGCCAGATCGCTGAGTGACAATTTCGCGATGTTCAACCCGAGCTCGATCGAGTCCTTCAAGGCAAATTTGTACGTCGACTGCAGATCGATGGTGCCGGAATCGACCACGAAATTGAGCCGGTCCTCCAGATATTCCCAAAGCGTGCGGGCGTGCAGTCCCGCTATGCTCAGCTCGCCATCGGACTCGATCGGCTGAACCGACAGATGGCCGTGCCACTCCACGCGCTCGCCGAGCTTGGAGACCCCCGTGAAGGTGAACAGACCTCCGGCTACACCGGTGACGAAATCCTTGAGCTCGAAGTTGATCGGCGTGAGCACCGCCGCGAACTGCGAGGGGTGGCTCTGATCCTGATAGCTCAAAGAGCCGTCTGAGACCTTGAATGCGCCCACCTGGATCGCCGGTAGCGGCTTGTTGGCTTGCGCCGGCGTGGCGGGCTGGGCGCCCGGCGACGGCTTCGGGCGCAGCGCCAGCAAATTCACGGTCCCGTCGCGGGCCACCCGCGCGTTGACGTACGGCGATGCGATCTCGATCTGCTTGAAGGTGTAGGCGCGATGCCAGATCGAGGACACCTGGAAATCGATGAACAGCCGCCCAAACCCCAGCAATTTATCGCCGCCCTTGGCAGCGAGCGAAAAGTCTCGGACCTCGAACTGCAGCAAGAAAGGATTGATGTGGATCTCGCCGACCGCCGGCGTCACGTCCATCATCTGCGGAATGTCCTTGAGCAGCGCGCTACGCACGATCCTGGGGGCGATCACGAACCCAGCCAGCGCGTAGAGGCCGACGAGCGCCGCGGCGACAAGCAGCAAGCGCGCAATTCTCGTCCTGAATAGTTGCAACACAGGAGCACCCGCTCATGACACCGGTGCGGCCGGTGGATTTCTTTTTACACCCCGCAACTAGTGTAGCAAAGAACCCTTCAACGCTTGTTGCGCTGAATCAGTCGCTTGCGCTTGCGGCGCTGGCGGGGCGTCAGCGGATTGCGCTTGCCCGCGAAGGGATTCTCCTCGCCCCGGAAGACCACGCGCACAGGCGTCCCGCTGAGATCGAAGGCCTGCCGGTAGACGTTCACCAGGTAACGCCGATAAGCATCGGGGACGTGGTCCGTCTGATTGCCGTGAATCACGATCACCGGCGGATTGCGGCCGCCTTGGTGGGCATAGCGGAGCTTGATGCGGCGCCCGCTCACGAGCGGCGGCTGGTGACTGACGATGGCGGCCTCGAGCACTCGGGTCAATTCGGGCGTGCTCATGTCGCGCATTGCCGCGGCGTATACCTGGCGAACCGTACGCAGCAGCTCGCCGACTCCGCTTCCGTGGCGTGCTGATATGAAGTGAATGGGAGCGAAATCGGCGAATTTCAGCCGCTGCTCGACTTGCGCGCGGATCTCGTCGCGCTGTTCGGTGGGAATGTTGTCCCATTTGTTGACGGCGAGCACCAGCGCCTTGCCTTGCTCGATGGCCATGCCCAGGAGGCTCGCATCCTGTTCCGCGACATTCTCGTGGGCATCCATGACGGCCACGACCACGTTGGCGGTCTCGATGGCCTGCAAAGTCTTGATGACGCTGAATTTCTCGACCGCCTCCTCGACCCGGGAGCGGCGCCTGAGACCCGCGGTATCGATCAGCGTGTAGCGCTCGCCATCCCGCTCGAACGGCACCATGACGGCATCGCGAGTCGTGCCGGGCTGATCGAACGCCACCAGACGGTTTTCGCCCAGGAGCCGGTTGATCAAGGTGCTCTTTCCCACGTTGGGGCGCCCTATCACCGCCACCCGGATGCCGTCGAGCTCCGGTCCGTCGGAAGGATCGGGTTTGAGGCCCGCAAGCGCCGCCTCGAGGAGCGACACCACGCCCTGATCGTGAGCCGCCGCGATCGGGTGCGGCTCACCGAGGCCGAGCTGATGAAAATCCGCGACGGCCGTATCGAGGTCGAACCCCTCCGTTTTGTTGACCGCGAGAATCACCGGTTTGCCGCTGCGGCGTGCCAACTGCGCCGTGAACTCATCCTGAGGCGTGAGCCCGGCGCGGCCGTCCACCAGCACGATGAGACGATCAGCCTCGGCGATGGCGCGCTCCGTTTGGGCGACCATGAGGCCCTCGATCTGGTCTGCGTTCTCCACCAGGCCGCCGGTATCGACGACGATGCAAGGGACCTCGGTACGGCGCGCGAAGCCGTATTGCCGGTCGCGGGTGAGGCCGGGGAAATCGGCGACCAAGGCGTCGCGCGTTCCCGTCATTGCGTTGAACAGCGTCGACTTGCCTACGTTGGGTCGACCGATCAATGCGACTACGGGCAGCATGTCAGGACCGCTACTGCGGCGGAGCGGCGCCCTGCGTCGTCGGGGCTGGGGGCTGAGGAGTGGGCGTCGCGCGATACGCGGCCAGCTTGCCCGAGTCCGTGATCACGACGACCGTGTCCTGCACCGCCACCGGTTGACTGCTGACGCGGAATTTCGCCACGCGTTGACGAGCGACCAGCGTACCCGTCGACTTGTCGAGCCAATGCAGATAGCCCTGATAATCCGCCACGGCGATCGCCGAGCTCGTGACTGCGGGCGCGCTCAAGCCGCGCCGTTTCAACTTGTCGTTGCGCCAAATTTCCGACCCGTCTCGCTGGTGCAGCGCCACCACGATGCCGTCCGACTGAGTCACGAATAGATTCTCCTGGTCGACCGCCAAGCCGCGATAGCTCGACATGTCGTGCGCCCACCAGATCTGGCCGGAGTCGAGCGCAAGCATGGCGGTGCGCCCTTGATAGCCGGTGGCGAACACGTTCTCGCCGACGACGCTGACCGAGGAATCCACGTCGACCAGGCGATCCAGCTCGGTCCGACCGTGTGGGGTGGCGAGGGCGGTATCCCAAACCGTGTCACCGGTGGCGAGCGACACGGCCATCACCTTGCCGTTGTCGAATCCGCACACGACGATGTCCTTGGAGATCACCGGGATGGCCGTGCCGCGCAGGCTCAGGCGCGGCACCTGTTGTTCCACCGACCATAGCTCCTTGCCGGTATCGGCATCAAAGCCATGCAATCGACCGTCGACCGAACGCATCACCACCACTTTCTCGCCTATCGCCGGCGCGGACAAAAGCTCGGAGTTCACGTGCGTGCGCCACAGCTCCTTGCCGCTCGCGCCCTCGAGCGCGATCACCCAGCCTTTGCTCGAACCGACCACCACCTTTCCGAGGGCGGCGCCGGGACCGGCCGAGAACTGCATTCTCTTGAACTTCTTGACCCAGACCTGATGGCCGTTTTCCAGATTGGCGGCAACCAGCTCGCCCTTGTCGGACGCCGCGAACACCAGGTCGTTGTCGACGGCGGGGCCCAGTCCCAAACGGAGCTTGACCTGTTTCTTGCCGCCGCCCACCTTGTCGCCCCACAGCTCCTTCACGGGAAGCTTGGCGGGAAAATCGACGAGCTTCGCGGGCGGCTCGACATCCTTGTCCTTGCTGCATCCGGCGAAGATCAGTAACGCAGCGAAGGCCAGCGGAAGAAAAGAGCGCATCAGGGGTTCGCCTTCGGCGCTGGGCCGGTGGTTGCAGGCGCGATCACCGCCGGAATGGCGGCGCTCGCCGGCGTGGACGCAAGGCCGAGATCGGCGATCTTCAGGGTCAACAGCGCCGCATCCATGCCGCCGCCGTTGCCCTGCGCGAGCGCGGCCCTGTACTCCTCCGCGGCTTTCTGCAGGTCCTTCTTCGCGTGGTACGCATCGCCGCGCACGTCGTGATAACGCGCCGCGAACGCACCCGGATCGCCCGACAGCAGATTGAGCGCATCGTCCGGCTTGCCTTGATCGATCATCACCCGCGCCAGGCGCAGCCGTGCGACCCGCTTCAGTTCGCCATCCTTCGAATGATCCATGACCGCCGTCAGCGGCGCGACTGCATTCGCATCCTCGCCCTGATCGACGTACAGTCCGGCGAGCGCCAGCTGCGCCTGATCGGCGTACGGGGATCCCGAAAAATCCTTGCTCAAGCCGTCGGCGATCTGCCGCGCTTTGGCTTGATCGTTGCGTTGAACCGCGGACGCCATGCCCTCGAACTGCGCGGCCGCCGCGAGCGCCCGCTGGTCTTCGTGTCCCTGGTAATACCGATAGCCGAACACGAATGCCAAACCCAATACCACCGCACCGACGGTCCAGGGGCCGTATTCGGCCACCACGCGCTTGACGTGTTCCAGCTGTTCATCGTCTGTCAAATATTCTTCTGCCATGACTGCTCCGCTAGCCCTGCCCGCTACCTCGTGCACTACCCGGGCCCCGTGTCAGACCCAACAAAGTCCCCAAGCGTTCACTGATTTGGGCAATGGGACATTCTTCTTGCGCCATATCCCGACGCAGCGCCTTCAGGGCCACGACACCCCGAGCCAGCTCATCCTCTCCCAACACGAGCGCGAACTCGGCGCCGCTCTTGTCGGCGCGCTTGAACTGCGCCTTGAAACTTCCGCCGCCCAAATTCACCTGCAATCGGAGCGACGGCCATGCATCGCGCATTTGCTCGGCCAGCCTGAAGCCCTGCGCCTCGGTGCGCTCGCCGGCCAACACCAGGTAGATGTGCGGACGGTGCGGCCCCAAGTCCGCCGCTTGGGCGGCGAGCAGCATGACGATGCGCTCCTGGCCCATCGCCCAGCCGATGCCGGGCGTGCTCGCCCCTCCCAGCTGCTCGATAAGTCCGTCGTACCGGCCGCCGGCACATACCGTGCCCTGCGAGCCGAGCGCATCGGTCGTCCACTCGAACACCGTGCGCGTGTAGTAATCCAGCCCGCGGACCAGGCGCGGCTCGACATCATACGCGATGCCGGCGCTTCGCAAATGTCCGCAGAGCTCCTCGAAGTGCGCTTTGGACTCCGCATCCAATGCATCGAGCATCGAGGGCGCGCCGCTGATGAGGCGCTGCATGTCCGGATTCTTGCTGTCGAGAATGCGCAGCGGATTTCCCTTCAGGCGCCGCTTGCTGTCCTCGTCGAGCGCGGCCTCGTGGCTGGAAAAATAGGCGGTCAATTGATCGCGGTACACGGCCCGCACCTGCGGCGTTCCCAGCGAATTGATCAACAGCTTCAGACCCCCAAGGCCCAGCCGCCGCAATAAACGCGCGGACAAGAGGATGATCTCCGCATCGATGTCCGGCCCCGGGAAGCCGAACGCCTCGGCGTCGATTTGATGGAACTGGCGATACCGCCCCGCCTGCGGCCGCTCGCGCCGGAACATAGGGCCCATGCACCAGACCTTGAGGCGGCCTTCGCGCACCAAGCCGTTCGAGATCATTGCGCGGGCGATCCCCGCGGTCGCCTCGGGCCGCAGGGTGATGTGATCCTCGCCCTGGTCCACGAAGCTGAACATCTCCTTCTCGACGATGTCCGTGAAGTCGCCGATCGAGCGCTTGAAGAGCTGCGTCTGCTCGATGATGGGAACGCGGAATTCCTCGTATCCGTAGCTCTCGAACACCTCGCGCGTGATTCTCTCCAGAAACTGCCACGCCGCGGCCTGCGAAGGCAACACATCATGAACGCCGCGCAACGGCTCGATGACCTTGCTCAAGGGAACTCCGTTCAGCCGTGGGGAGACACAGCGGCCGTTTGTGGGCCATTGCCCGGCGCCGTCGGCGGATCCCGCCGCAGCACGCCGTCGGCCCCCGCCTCGAAGCGAGCTTCGTCGCCCGAAATGAATTGCCGGCCGATCGCCACGGCTCGGTCGTTCAGCTGCAATTGAACACCGCTCGCCGAGCGCAAATAGACCCGAAACGGCGCCTCACCGGCGACGGTCTTGACGCTGTTGGCACGGCCGTTTCCCTCGAAGATGCGCTTGCCGGAATAATCGCGGATGTCGACCCAGGAATCTGCCGAAAAACTTAAGCGCAAGCGCGCTTTGCCGACACCGGGTGTGAGGTCCGCGGGGGCCGGCCCTGCGGCCGGCGCGGCGGCTTCAGTCACCGGTGCGGCGGCTTTAGTCACCGGCGCGCCGGCCGCCTCATCCGTCGAATCCGGCTCATCGCCCGAAGCCGCGGCTTTCTCAGGCGCAGCGTCGGTCGAGGCGAGCACCTGCGTCGGGGGATGCAACGCCGGGGTGGGCGCGGAGATTCCCTGGTGCGACTCACGCCACCAGAAGACTGCACCCGCCAATATCACGACCGCCGCCGCCGATCCGATGCGTGGCCACGCCGCATGACCGTCGTTCGGCGCATCGAGTCTCACGATGGGCGGCGGATAGCTGGTGGCCGTCGAGGGCGCGGTGGGCGCCGCGTCGGCTGCCGGTGCCGCCGCGGAGACGCCGAGCAGGCTCGCGTACTTCTTCAGGTGCCCCTTGGCATACACCGCGGGACCGATGCGCTGATAGTCCCCGGCCTCGAGGGCGTCGATGACCCACTCGTCGAGATGCATGCCGTTGGCGACTTTTTGCGTGCTCAACCCACGCCGCTCGCGTTCGGCCTTCAATCGCTGCCCGAGCGCTTGCGGATCCTCGCTCATCGATCGATGCCGCTGCGCAAGATCTGGGCTTGTTCCGAATTCGGAAAATCCGACTCGATCCGGTGTGCGAAAACGGCCGCGCCGGTGTTGTCGCCGAGCTTGCGATCCGCCCGTACACCGAGCAGCAGCACCTCGGGACTCGGGGGGTTCACCGCCAAATAGCGCTGCACGTAATCGAGTGCGTCGTTGGAATCGCCGCGGCTCAAGGCGAGGTTCCCAAGCTGCAGCAGCGCCTCGGGCATGTTCGGCTTGATGGTCAGCGCGCGTTTGAAATAGCGATCCGCGTCGAGGACGTCACCCGCTCCGCCGACGCAGACGCCCGCATTGAGGAGCGCCACCTCCGGAGTCTGATACAGCGGGCTGCGCGCGACCTCGAGGAACAACTTCTCTCCCGCGGCCGTCTTGCCGTTGCGGCAGAGGTAGCCGGCATAGCTGTTCTGGATGGCAGGATCGTCTTTGCCGATGCGCGCCGCCGCCGAGAAGGCGCGCTGCGCCTTCGCCTTGTCCTCGAGCCTCTCGTAGACCAAGCCCGCGGTTTCCTGCACGTTTGGATTGGCCGGCGCCTCGGTGAGCGCGCGCTCGATTCGATCGCGCGCATGGGCCAAATCGTTGATCCTCATGTACTCGAGGGCCATCTGCATGTTCGCGACCGCGGCCTGTGCGGGCTCGGGCTTCTTGTGCCGATCGGGCTGTTGGTACACGGGCGGCGCGGGGTGGCACGCGGTCAGCATCGACGCCGCCACGATGGCCACGGCCAACAGCCCGCTCTTCATTGAACCTCCGCCGCCGCACGCGGCGCACCGAGCTTCGCCCCGAGCCGGGTCTGGGTGCGGTCGGTCACCTTGCCCGCGAGCTGGCCGCATGCCGCATCGATATCGTCTCCGCGCGTACGGCGCGTGGTCGCAATCACCCCGTGCTCGTTCAGAATGTCGCGAAATTCGAGGATGGTGCGCGCCGGGCTGGAACGGTAGCGCGTGCCCGGAAACACGTTGAACGGGATGAGGTTGAGCTTCGCCGGGCGGCCCCTCAGCAGGCGCGCGAGCGCTCTTGCATGCTCCGGCTTGTCGTTGACGCCATCGAGCATGACGTACTCGAACGTGATGCTGCGTCCGTTCTGCCGGTCGATGTAATGCCAGCAGGCGGCGAGCAGCTCCTCGATCGGATGCTTGCGGTTGATCGGCACAAGCCGGTTGCGTAATTCGTCGTTCGGCGCGTGCAGCGAGACGGCGAGCGCGACGTTGCATTCCTCCGCGAGCTTATAGATCTGGGGCACGAGCCCCGAGGTGCTCAAGGTCACCCTTCGACGCGACAGATCGTAGCCGAGGTCGTCCAGGAAAATCCGCATCGCCGGAACCACGTTGCGGTAGTTCGCGAGCGGCTCACCCATCCCCATGAACACGATGTTGGTAATCGCGCGGCCGTCGGGCCGCGTGTCCTTGAGCTCGCGATGCGCGAGCCACACCTGGCCGACGATCTCGGCAACGCTCAGGTTGCGGTTGAATCCCTGCTGCGCCGTGGAACAGAAGGTGCAGTCCATGGCGCACCCGACCTGGCTCGAGATGCAAAGCGTGCCGCGATCGGGCTCGGGGATGTAGACCGTTTCGATGCCTTGCACCTCGTCCATGCGCAGCATCCATTTGCGCGTGCCGTCGGTGGAGCGCTGCTCGGTCACGATCTCGGGCACTTCGATCGCGGCGACCTGCTCGAGTTCCACGCGGAACTCCTGCTTCAAGTCGCTCATGGCGGAAAAATCCGCGGCTCCCTTTCGATAGATCCATTTCATCAGCTGCCGGGCGCGGAACGGCTTCGCGCCGAGGCGCTCGGCGACGAACGCCTCGAGCTCCTGCCGCGGCAAGCCGAGAAGATTTACGCGATCGGCGAGCACTGGAATGCCTCGAACCTCAAAGAAGGTAGTCGCGCATACGCTAGCGCGTACGCGGACAGACCTCAATTTCACGGAAAAAGTACGCAATCTCGCGCGCCGCGGTATCGGCAGCGTCCGAACCGTGCACCACGTTCTCGTCGATCGAACTCGCGAGATCGGCACGAATGGTGCCTTTGGCCGCCTTCTTCGGGTCCGTCGCCCCCATGACTTCGCGGTTCTTGGCGATGGCCCCTGCGCCCTCGAGCACCTGCACCAGAACCGGACCCGAGGTCATGAATTTGACCAGATCCTTGAAAAAGGGGCGCTCGCGATGCACCGCATAAAAGCCCTCGGCTTCCGTCTGGGAGAGGTGCATCATGCGCGCGGCAACCACCTTCAATCCGGCCTTCTCGAACCGGTTCAACACCTCGCCGATGAGGTTGCGGCCAACGCCGTCCGGTTTGACGATGGAGAGAGTGCGCTCGCTGGGCATGATGATCCTCGGGTCGGTTGCGGGAGTGGCCCTCGAGAGGGCGCGGCAAAGACCGCGAAGTGTACTGGAGGCAGCCCGGGCAGGCAATTGGCTTGGTTCGCCGAAGTGCCTGTATTACTTGGAAAAACCAACTCGCCCGCGCCAGGCGGCGAGCAACGGGGGGACTATACGCTGAAGCTCTCTCCGCAACCGCACTCGCCCTTGGCTTTCGGATTTTGGAACTTGAATGCCTCGTTCAAGCCTTGTTTGACGAAATCGACCAGGGTGCCGTCGATCAGCGGCAAGCTCGCCGAGTCGACCAGGACTCGCACCCCGCGCTCCTCGAACACGACATCGCCGGGAAGAACCTGGTCGGCGTAATTGACCACATAGGCGAACCCCGAGCAACCGGTCTTCTTGATGCCGATCCGAAGCCCCAACCCGCTGCCCCGCCTGGCCAGATGTGAGCGCACCCGCTCGGCCGCCGATTCCGTCAATAATATCGCCATATCCGGTAATCCTCTGATCGCCACTCGATCCCTGGATACTACACTCCGATGGCGGCTGCTCACGGGAACCCGAGCGCATTTTTAAGCATATCGTCATGCATTGCGCCGCAAAATCGCCGCCCCCGCAGCAGCCCCCCAGGCATCCTCCACGACCAGGAGCCTCCCCAGCTTCTCGACGGGAACCTCGAACCGAGCGCGCAGCGCCTGGACGTTCTGCGGCAGCCGCGCCTCCAGGGCCAGCCCGCTGGCCTGCTCCGCCACCCACTGGCAGACGGCGATCACGTGGGGACAGGCGAATGCCAGGAAGCGCACGGACCGCACGGCGCCGCCATGCTCCGCTGACGGTACCTGCAGGTCGAATTGCACCCAGGTGCCCCGTTCGCGACTTCCCGCCTCCCCGCGGAACCAGTCCGCGCCGGTCGCGGCGCCCGCGCAGGCCGCGTGTTCGAAATAGCGCCGGGTGAGCTCGCTGTAGATCATCTGCCGCTGATGCCGCGCAGCCGTTTCACCGTCCGCGTAACCGCATCGATCGCCGCATCGACATCGGCGCCGCTCGAGTAGCGACCCAGGCTGAAGCGCAGGCTGCTCTCGGCGAGACGATCGTCGCGCCCAAGCGCCCGTAGCACGTACGAGGGCTCGCGCTGGGCGGACGTGCAAGCCGAGCCGGTCGATACCGCGATCCTCACGCCAACATCGGCGATGAGACTTTCACCTTCGACGCCCTCCACGGACACATTGAGGATGTGCGGGACGGAGCGCAAAGGATCGCCGTTGCGCCAAACGCCGCCCAGTGCGCCGATGCCCTGCCAGAGACGCTCCCGCAGTGCGTGGATGCGCCCAATCTCGCCCGGCGGCTCGGCACCCGCCAGGGCAAACGCAGCTCCCATGCCTACGACTTGGTGCGTCGCGATCGTCCCCGAGCGGAGCGCACGCTCCTGGCCGCCGCCGTGCAAAAGCGGTGCGAGCTGCACGCCTCGCCGCCGGCACACGATCAAGGCGCCTGCGCCCTTGGGCCCGTAAACCTTGTGCGCCGAGAGCGACAGCAGATCCACGCCGAGCGTCGCGAAATCCAATCGAATCTTGCCGACGCTCTGCGCGGCATCGACGTGCAGCCGCGCCTGACTGGAGCGGGCGCAAATGGCGCCGATCTCAGCGATGTCCTGAATGGTGCCGATCTCGTTGTTGACGTGCATCACGGAGACGAGCGCCGTCTCCGGCAGGATTGCCTCGGCGATCCGTCCCGGTTCCAGCACCCCATCGGGGCCGGGCGAAAGATACGTGACCCGCCAGCCGCGCCGCTCGAGCTCGCGGCACGAATCCAGCACCGATTTGTGCTCCGTGCGCGCGGTGACGATGTGCCTTGCGGAGCCGCGGTAATAGTGGGCGGCGCCGAAAATGGCGAGATTATTGGCCTCTGTCGCCCCTGACGTCCATATGACCTCGCCAGGTTCCGCGCCCACGCAAGCGGCCACCTGCGCCCGCGCCGACTCCACCCGCTCGGCCGCGCGTACTCCGAATTCGTGGTTCACCGAGCTCGGGTTGCCGAACACACCCTCGGCGGTGAGGCACTCACTCATGCGCAGAGCCACCTCCGGCGCCACCGGCGTCGTCGCGGCGTAGTCGAGGTATGCGACCCCGGAGCTCACTGGCGCGGGCTTTGCCCGGCGCGGCGGCGCCGGCCCTGCACGGCGCTCAAAATGCCGCGCAGGATGTTGAGCTCGTTGCCATCGATCTGGGCACGATTGAACAGCCGTCGCAGCCGCTCCATGAGGTAGCCCGTGCGATCCTCGAACTCGATCTCCTCGAGCACCGTCTGTAAATGCGAATAGAACCGCTCCATGTCGCCCGAGTGAGCGAGGGGCACTTCCAGCTGCACGCGCGACTGCGGCTGCTCGCGCATCATGAAGATCTCATAGGCGATGAGTTGCACGGACATCGCGAGATTGAGCGAGCAATAATCCGGATTGGCGGGGATTCGGATGAGGACGTTGCAATGATCCAGATCCTCGTTGCCGAGCCCGTAGCGCTCCGAGCCGAATAAAAGCGCCGCGCGATTCTCCTCGGGCAGCGCCACGACGCGTGCCGCCACGTCTCGCGGCGTCGTGAACTCCCAGTGATAGGATCGTGGGCGCGAGGTGCTGCCCGCGACGAATCCGCAATCCTCGATCGCCTCCGCCACCGTCCCGGCCACGCGGGCCCGCGCCAGAATATCGTCGGCGCCCGCTGCGAGCGCGATGGAGTCGGCGTGCGGGAACGAACGGGGCCTGACCAGGATCAGGTCATCGAGCGCCATGTTCTTCATGGCGCGTGCCACCGATCCGATATTGCCGGGATGGCTGGGATCGACGAGTACGACGCGAACGAGAGCGGTCATGCTCTGTTATTCTAGCGCGTCATTATGCAGCCACTTCTCAATATCGGCGTGCGCGCGGCGCGCCGCGCCGGCGATCTGATCGTCCGCAGCATGTCGCGTCTCGATTCATTGAAGATCCAGACCAAGGGCCGCAACGATTTCGTCACCGACATCGATCGGCAGGCGGAGGCGGAAATCATCGCGACGGTGCGCCGGGCCCATCCCGATCATGCGTTTCACGGCGAGGAGAGCGGGCGCACCGGCGAGAGCGAGTACCTGTGGATCATCGACCCCCTCGACGGCACCACGAATTTCCTGCATGGATTCCCGACCTTTGCCGTGTCGATCGCGGTCGAACACCGCGGCCGGCTCCAGCACGCGGTCATTTACGATCCGTTGCGTCAGGAGCTGTTCACCGCCTCACGCGGCGATGGCGCCCAACTCGACGGCAAGAAGATTCGCGTGAGCCCCCAGCGCACCCTGGAAGGTGCTCTGATCGGCACTGGCTTTCCTTACCGAATGGCCGCCGAACACATCGACGACTATCTCGCCATCTTGAAAGCCGTGATGAACGTTGCGGCCGGGGTGCGCCGCCCGGGCGCCGCCTCGCTCGACCTGGCGTATGTCGCGGCGGGCCGCGTCGACGGCTTCTGGGAATTCGGGCTCGCACCCTGGGACACGGCGGCCGGAACATTGCTGATTCAGGAGGCGGGCGGCCGTGTAGGCACACCCACCGGCTCCGAATACGCGCTCGGGCCCAACATCGTCGCCGGAACCCCAAAGGTCTACCAGGAACTGCTCGACGCGCTCGGACCGCTCACGCCCGCAGCGCTTCGCGCTTAAGCCCCCGCTGCGCGGCTAGCGCCGCCCCGTAGTAAGCTCGGCCGCGTCGCGGCCTTCGGCCTCGGCACTGCCCCGCAATTTGCTGTGGCGGTAGCCGTAGACCAGGTACATGAATATCCCGATCGCGCTCCAGACGAGCAGCCGCCACCAGGTCTCGTTCGGCAGCGAATAGGCCATCCCCGAGCAGAACAGCACGCCGAGCAACGACACGCCCCATACCCCTTTGATGCGGAAAGGGCGCGGAAGATCCGGACGCGTATAGCGCAGCACCAAAACGCCGATGCATACCACGATGAAGGCGATCAACGTACCGATGGACACGAGTTCGCCGAGCACGCCCAGCGGCACCAGGCCGGCCGCGAGCGAGGCGGCCACGCCGGTGATGAGCGTCGAGACATGCGGCGTGCGGTACTTCGGGTGCACCGATCCGAACACCTTCGGCAGCAACCCGTCGTGCGACATGGTGAGCCAGATGCGGGCTTGCGGAATGATCATTGTGATGATCACCGAGGTGAGGCCGAATAACGCACCCAAGATCACCCAGAACGACAGCCACGAGAGCTGCGGATGCGCCTCGAGCGCGACCGCCACCGGCGCCGCGCCGTTGAGTGTCTGGAAAGGCACGAGCCCCGTGAGGACGCTGGACATCAGGATGTAGAGCACCGTGCAGATCGCCAGGCTCCCGAGCATGCCGATGGGCATGCCGCGTTGCGGATCCTTCGCTTCCTGGGCGACGGTGGAAACCCCGTCGAATCCGATGTAGGCGAAAAAGATGATGGCCGATGCCTGGAATATGCCGCTCCAGCCAAAATGCCCGAATTCTCCGGTATTGGCCGGTATATACGGGAACCAGTGTGCCGTGTTGACGTAGAACGCGCCGAACACGATGACGGCGAGCACGATGCACACTTTCACGGCTACGATGATCGTGTTGACGACCGCCGATTCCTTGATGCCGCGGTAGCACAGCCACGTCGCGGCCGCAATGATCACGATGGCCGGCAAATTCACATAGGCACCGGTGGCATGGAATTGAATTCCCGGTCCCGACGTTTCAAACGGCGCCGAACTCAACGCGGCGGGAATGAAGTTGACGTGGAAATGTTCGAGCAGCTTGATGAAGTAGCCGCTCCATCCCGCCGCCACGGTCGAGCAGGCCATCATGTATTCCAGTATCAGGTTCCAGCCGACGAACCAGGCGACCAATTCGCCGAGGGTCGCGTAGCTGTAGGCGTAGGCGCTGCCGGCGACCGGCACCATGGCGGCAAACTCCGAGTAGCAGAGTCCCGCGAACATGCACCCTATGCCGGCGATGATGAACGAAATCACGATGGCCGGGCCGGCGTGAGTCGCCGCCGCGACGCCGGTGAGCACGAAGATTCCCGTGCCGATGATCCCGCCGATGCCGAAGGCGATGAGCGAGGGGATGCCCAGCGCCCGCTTCAAGCTTTTGTCGGACGCCTCGCGCTGATACGCGGCAATCGGCTTGGTCGCTAACATCCCTTTGAGATTCATATTCTGGACCCGGCGCAGCCTTGAGGATTAGGGCACTCTACACGTTACCCCTGCCGTCGCAAGCGGATGTTGACCCACTCCACGGCCCCCGAGAATGCCATCGCAAAATACAAGTAGCCTTGGGGAATCTCGATGTGGACAGACTCCGCGAGGAGCGCGACGCCGACCAGGACGAGGAAGGCGAGCGCCAGGACCTTGATGGTCGGATGGCGATTGATGAAGGCGCCCACGCCTGCGGAGACCAGCATCATGACGGCCACCGAAACGAGGATGGCGGCCACCATCACTTCGACGTGGCTGGACAGGCCCACGGCCGTGAACACCGTGTCGAACGAGAACACGATGTCGACGACCCCGACCTGGGCGATGATCAGCCAGTAGCCGCGCACCGAGCCCGTTTCGCGGCGTGCCGTCTTGTGCCGGAGCATGTCGCGGATTTCCTTCACGCTTTGCACCACCAGAAGTACGCCGCCGCCGAACAACGCCAGGTCGCGAACCGAGATGTCCTCATCGAACCAATTGAAGAGCGGTGCGCGCAGTCGCGTGAGCCACACCACCGAGAGCAATAGGGCGATCCGGGTGATGGCCGCAAAACCCAGGCCGAGATAGCGTGCGCTGCGCCGCCGGGCTGCGGGCAGCCGATCGACCAGGATGACCAGGAAGATGATGTTGTCGATACCGAGAACCACCTCGAGTACCGTCAGCGTCAGGAACGACAGCCACGCCTGCGGATCGAGAAGCAGTTCCAAACCCACGCTCTCCTAGGGAAGTCCGTCGATCTCCTCGGGCTTGGTGAGCTTGTGCTCGAGAAGATCGTCGGTGCGCAGACCGAAATCCAGCGCGAGCGCGGCGGAGATGTAGATCGACGAATACGTGCCGGCGATGATGCCGATCACCAGGGCCGCGGAGAATCCGTGCAGGGTCTCGCCGCCGAACACCAGCAGGAACACCACCACGAGCAAGGTGACGAGCTTGGTCATCAAGGTTCGCGACAGGGTCTGGTTGATGGACTCGTCGATCACCTGGGAGACCGGGAGCTTGCGCGCGTGGCGCGCCCGTTCGCGCACCCGGTCGAAAACGATGACGGTGTCGTTGAGCGAATAGCCGATGACCGCGAGGATGGCGGAGATTGCGGTGAGGTCGAAGGTGATCTGAGAGACGGCGAAGAACCCCACGACGCAGATTGGATCGTGCAGTACCGCGAGGATCGCCCCGAGCGCCAGCTTGAAGGTGAAGCGCAGCAGCACGTAGACCGCGATCAGCACCAGCGTCGCCACCAGAGCCAGTGCGCCCTTGACGAACAGCTCCTGACCGACCTGCGGCCCGACGACCTCGGTGCGCTGCAGTTTCACACCGGCATCCGCGCTCTTGAACACATCGAGGATGCGCGCGCCGATCTCTGCGCCCTTGGCGCTCGGATCCGGCGGCAGACGCACCAGGATGTCGCGGGAGCTGCCGAAGGCCTGTACCTGCGCCTCGGAGATGCCGGCCTTGGCAAGGGCGCCGCGCAACTGATCGATGTTGGGCGGCTGCGGGAAATTGGTCTCGACCACGACGCCGCCGGTGAAGTCGATGCCGAGATTCAGTCCGCGCACCGCGACCAGGGCGAACGAGGCGACGATCAGCACGGCGGACAACCCGTACCACACCTTGCGGGTGTTCATGAACGGGAAGCGCGTTACCTTGTGAAAAAACTCCATGAATGACCTCGGATCGAACCCTTATGTCTTCAGATCGACAGACGTTCGACCTTGCGCTTACCGCCGTAAATGATCTGCACCAGCGCCCGGCTTCCCATCAGCGAGGTGAACATCGAGGTGGCGATGCCGAGCACCAGCACCACCGCGAAGCCGCGCACGGCGCCGGCGCCGAACAACCACAGCACCAATCCCGCGATCGCCGCCGTGATGTTGGAATCGAAGATCGCCGAGAACGCCCGGTCGAAGCCGGCCGAAATCGCCGCTCGCGGCGACACGCCGTTGCGCAGCTCCTCGCGGATACGCTCGTAGATCAAAATGTTCGCATCGACCGCCATGCCGACCGTCAGCACCACCGCCGCGATGCCGGGCAAGGTCAGCGCGGCCCCCACCAGCGACAGCAAGGCGAGCAGCAGGACCACGTTGGCGAGCAGCACCACATCGGCGATCACGCCGAACAGCTTGTAATAGATCGCCATGAAGATGAACGCGGCGAGCATGCCATACACCATGGCGTTGCGGCCCTTGTCGATGTTGTCCTGGCCGAGGCTCGGACCGATGGCGCGCTCCTCCACCGGCGTCAACGGTGCGGCAAGGCCTCCGGCGCGCAGCAGCAGCGCGAGCTCGCGTCCTTCGATCGGATTCACGCCGGTGATCTGGAAGTTGTTGCTGAACACGCCGCGGATGGTGGCCCGGTTGATGACCTCCTCGGTGGTGCGGTCAACCTCGACTCCCTGTGCGTTTTTGTCGCGCGAACGGTCGATGAACACGACGGCCATCAGATGACCGATGTTCTCCTCCGTGTTCTTCAGCATCTTCGAGGCGCCGCGCGAATCGAGGCTCACCGACACCGCCGGACCGTCCTGCGTGTTCGGCTGAAAGGATGCGTCGGTGAGCTGGTCGCCGGTGACCACCACATCGCGCTTCAACAGCACCGGTTGCTTCTCGCGCGTGTAGTAGAGCTTCGCCCCCAGGGGCACATGGCCGCTGGCCGCGGCCTCGATCGGATTGTCCGACTCGTCGACCATGCGAAATTCCAGAGTCGCGGTCTTGCCCAGGATCTTTTTGACCTCGGCGGAGTTCTGCAGTCCCGGCAATTGGATGGCGATCCGGTCGACGCCCTCGCGCGCGACCTGCGGCTCGGACACCGCAAGCTCGGGGCTGTTCAGGCGGTTGCGCAGAATGACGATGTTCTGCTGCACGGCGTAGTCCTGCCGATCCTTGATCTCCTGCGGCGTGAGCACGAGCTCGAGCGCCGGCGCGCCGTCGACCGTCACATCGGTCAATTTGAGGTTCCGATTGTCGGCAAGGATGGCGGCGTTGCCCTTGGTGCGGCTGTCATCGTCACGGAACAGGACGCGTACGCGGTTCACCGGATAGTCCACTTGGACATCCTGATAGGGAATGCGCGCGCCTCTCAACGAGGCACGGAAGTCCTGTTCCCGGTGGTCGAGCTGCTGCTTCACGGCACCCGCCACGTCCACCTGATAGACGAGATAGACGCCGCCCCGCAAATCGAGGCCGAGTTTCAGCGGACTCAAGCCGAGGCTGCGCATCCAATCCGGCACACGCGAGGCTTGCGAGAGGGCGATGGTGAAATCGTTCTGCCGGGCTTCGGCGATGATGTCGCGGGCCTTCAACTGATCCTGCTTGGAGGCGAAGCGCACCGTCAGACGGCCCTGATCCAGGAAGGACCCCGTGGGTTTGACACCCTTCGATTCGAGCAGCGTCTCGATGTCGGTACGGTCGCTCGCCAGCACGGCGGCGCGGTCGCGCGCCAATTGCAGGGCGCTCTCCTCGCCGAACAAATTGGGCAGCGCCAGGAAAATCCCGATCGCGAGCACGATCGCGACGAGCGCGATCTTCCAGCGCGGATAAGAGATCATGCGCCCTTGACCGTCCCCTTGGGGAGAAGCTGCGAGACCTGGAATTTCTGCAGCTTGACGTTCACGCCGTTCGCGATCTCGAGCGTCAAATATTGATCACCGACTTCGAGCACCTTGCCGAGAAGTCCGCCGGCGGTCGCCACCTCGTCGCCGGCCGCGATCTTGGTCAGCATTTCCCGCTGTTCCTTGGCGCGCTTGTTCTGCGGGCGCACCAGGAAGAGGTAGAACACCACGATGATCATGACCAGGGGCAGGAATGCGATGATGCCGCCCTGGCCCGACCCGCCGGCCGCCTGGGCATGGGCTGCACTAATGAGGAAATCCATAGCGTTTACATCCACTTTTCGCGGCGCACGCCGCTACACAAAGCCGGGCAGTATACAGGACGCCGAACCGGGAGCCACGGGCTAGCCGGCGGCCGGCTCCGGGGGTTGCGATCCCAACGCGTAGAACTCGGCGGCATAGGCACTTAAGCGACCGGCCTCGATCGCGGCCCTGATCTCGGCCATCAAGCGCTGGTAGAAATACAGGTTGTGCACGGTATTCAAGTGCGAGCCGAGAATCTCGCCGCACTTGTCCAGGTGCCGCAGGTAGCTCCGGCTGTAATTGCGGCAGGTATAGCACTGGCACCCTTCCTCGATCGGGCGGGTGTCCTTCTGATGCGCCGCATTACGTATGTTGATCACGCCCGTGCGGGTGAAAAGATGGGCGTTGCGCGCGTGGCGGGTCGGCATCACGCAGTCGAACATGTCGACGCCGCGAAGCACGGCCTGAAGAATATCCTCCGGCCGTCCCACCCCCATGAGATATCGGGGCTTGTGCACGGGCATCGAGGGGGTCAGCGCCTCGAGCACGCGAAGACGCTCAGCCTCGCTTTCGCCCACTGCGAGGCCGCCGATCGCGAGACCCCGGAACCCGATGTCCTCGAGCGCCATCAAGGACGCCAACCGCAGGCTGTCGTACACCCCGCCTTGGATGATGCCGAACAGCGTTCCCGGCGGCCCGGCCTCGTAATACGCTCGATGCCCGCGCGCCGCCCAGCGCATCGATCTCTCCATGGAAGCACGAGCTTCGGCTTCGGTCGCCGGGTAGGGCGTGCACTCGTCGAAGCTCATCGCGATATCGGACTTAAGCACCCTTTGGATGCGCATCGATTCCTCGGGCGAGAGGAACACGGCAGCGCCGTCGATGGGGGACCGAAAGCTCGCGCCCTCCTCGGTGATCTTGCGCATCTCTTTCAGACTCCAAACCTGAAAGCCGCCGGAGTCGGTGAGGATCGGCCGCTGCCAATGCATGAAGTCGTGCAGCCCCGCGTGTGCCTCGATCACCTCGAGGCCGGGACGCAGGTACAGATGGAACGTGTTGCCGAGTACGATTTGTGCACCGACGGACTCGAGCTGCTCCGGCGTCATGGCCTTGACGGTGCCGTAGGTGCCCACGGGCATGAACGCCGGTGTCTCGACCACGCCCCGGGCGAATTCGAGCCGCCCGCGGCGCGCCGCGCCGTCGCAACTCAGGAGTTCGAACCGCATGGCCGTACCGGGGTCAGGAACATCGCATCCCCGTAACTGAAAAACCGATATCTCGCCTGTACCGCGTGGGTATAGGCAGCCAGCAGCCGCTCTGTGCCGACGAATGCGGCGCACAGCATCACGAGGGTCGACTCGGGCAGGTGAAAGTTCGTCAGCATGGCGTCCACCACGCGGAACCGGTACCCGGGCTTGATGAAAATCCGCGTCGCCCCCCGGTAGGGCTGCATGCTGCGAGCCGGCCCCTGGGCGAGAGCGGCGGTCTCGAGACTGCGCACCACCGTCGTTCCCACCGCGACCACGCGGCCGCCCGCGGCGCGCGCGGCCTCGATCGCGGCACAGGCGGCAGCGCTCACCTCGAGGTATTCCGCGTGCATTTCGTGGCGCTCGATGTCGTCCTCCCGAACCGGCTGGAAAGTACCCGCGCCCACGTGCAGCGTCACGAACGCCTGGCGCACCCCGCGCGCTTGGAGCGCGGCGAGCATGGCGGCGTCGAAGTGCAGGCCCGCCGTGGGCGCGGCGACGGCCCCCGGCTCGCGCGCATAGACGGTTTGATAGCGCTCCCGGTCCGCCTCTTCGGGCGCGCGGTCGATATAGGGGGGAAGCGGCACCTCGCCGAATGCCTCGAAGAATTCGAGCACATCGGCCGAGAATTCCAAACGGAACAGGTCGCCCTCGCGCTCGAGCAGGCGTGCCGTGCGGCCGCCGGGCAAGCGTACCGCGGCCCCCGGCTTGAGGGTTTTGCTCGAGCGGGCGTGAACCAGCGCGGTGCGCGGCGTAAGCACCCGCTCGAGCAGCAATTCGATCTTGCCGCCGCTTTCTTTCGTACCGCGAATCCGGGCGGGCACGACCCGGGTGTCGTTGAACACCAGCAGATCTTCCGGGCGCAATAGCTTGGGGAGATCGGCGAACTCGAGGTCCTGCCGCATCCCGCTCGCTCCGTCAAGCGTCAGCATCCGGCTGCCGCTGCGCGAGGCCGCAGGCCGCTGCGCGATGAGTTCGGTGGGAAGCTCAAAGTGAAAATCCTGGCGCTGCATCCGATCCATACTACCAAGCGCGGCAATCGCTCCCAGAAAATGGAACGATAATCGAATATACTGCTCCGCCTGGCATGCCCGGATGGCGGAACTGGTAGACGCGCCGGACTCAAAATCCGGTGGTGGTGACACCGTGTGGGTTCGATTCCCTCTCCGGGCACCAGACTTTAACTTGTGGGATCCTCTTGAATTTCTGCAGTCACTGCGGTTCGCGCGTCACCTCGAAAGTTCCCGATGGGGATCATCTGCCGCGCTTTGTCTGCGCGAGCTGCGGGGCGATTCACTACAAAAACCCGCTGCTGGTGCTCGGCTGCGTTCCGGAATGGCAGAACAAGATTCTGCTGTGCCGCCGGGCGATCGAGCCGCGCCTCGGATTTTGGACCGTGCCGGCGGGCTTCATGGAGAACGGCGAGACCATGCAGGCGGCGGCGGCGCGAGAATGCTACGAGGAAGCGCTCGCCAAGGTCGAGATAGGGTCACTCCTCGCCGTGGTCAACGTCACTCACGCCGGCCAGGTGCACGTGATGTTCCGGGCGCGCCTCCTGGCGCCGCAATTCGCGCCGGGCCCGGAAAGCCTGGAGGTCGGCCTGTACGAGGAATCGGAGATTCCCTGGAACGATCTGGCGTTTCCGAGCGGTGAGTTCACATTGCGCCGCTACTTCGCGGACCGGGCCAGCGGGCGCGAGGACTACCACTTCACGGAGCTGACGCGACCGTTGAAATCCTCCGGTGTGGCAGAATAGCGGCCGCGGCAAAATCAATCCAACTTCATTATCTCGAGAAGGGCAAGTCATGGCGTTCGTGGTCACTGAAAACTGCATCAAATGCAAATACATGGACTGCGTGGAAGTGTGTCCGGTGGATTGCTTCCATGAGGGGCCGAATTTTCTGGTGATCGATCCCGATGAGTGCATCGACTGCACCTTGTGCGAGCCCGAGTGTCCGGTGGAGGCGATTTTCTCCGAGGAGGAGATCCCGGCCGGCCAGGAGAATTTCAGCAAGCTGAACGCGGAGCTGTCCAAGAAATGGCCGGTGATCAGCGAGATGAAGGAGCCGCCCGCCGACGCCAAGCAGTGGGAAGGCGTCAAGGACAAGTTGAAGCTGTTGGAGCGCTAGGGCCCTAGCGCGACGCCGTCTGCTCCGCAGCCGCACCGCTTTCGCGCTGCGCCACCTGCAACTGTTTGAGCGCCTGCAGAAGCTCCCTTGGCGGCATGTACCCGTTGATGAAATCACCGCCGTCGGTGACGATCGCGGGCGTTCCGCGCACGCCGATGCTCTGACCGAGCGCGTACTCGCGCGCCACCGGCGTCGGGCCGCAGCTCTTGTTCATGTCGAGCTCGGCCCCCGCCTTCGCGCGGGTGAGCGTCTCGTTCCGGTCCGCCGAACACCACACCACTTCGGCCTTGCGCCAGCTCTCCGTATTCGGACCCGTGCGCGGGAAGAACATGTAGCGCACACGCACGCCGAGCTTGTTGATCTCCGCAATCTCGCTGTGCAGCTTTCTGCAGTATTGGCAATCGACGTCGGTGAACACCGTGATGGTGTAGAGCGGATTCTTGGGCGTGAAAATCACCATCTGCGACTCGGGCACGGCGTTGATCATCGCAAGCCGCGCGCGCGAGCGGATGGACTCGGTCAAATTGGCCCGCGTCACCATGTCGTACAGGTTGCCGTCGAGGAAATACTTCCCGTCCGCGGTGAGGTAGCTCACCTCGGCGCCTTGCACGAACTGGTAGATGCCGGGAATCGGCGAAGGCTTCAAATCCTCGAGCTTCGAGCCGGCCGGCAACAGCTTGAGCAGTGCCGCCCGTGGGTCCGTGTGCGAATCGGCCGCTGCCGCCTGCGAATCCGGCGGCGGTGCCTCGGGCGCGCCACGGGAGAGCGCGGCGCACGGCTGCGCTGCGGCGGCGAGCACCATGAGCACCAAGACTACCCAGCTTGTCCGCATCGATTACTCCGAGGGGTGGAACCGGTTTGGACTTCGTTCCGGTCCGGTGGTTCAGGAAATCGGAACGTTCGCCGCGCCGCCCCGCGCGGTGTTCGCGGCGCGGCGTCAGCCGCGCGGATGATGCTGGGCGTGCAGATCTTTCAGTCGCTCGCGGGCCACATGCGTATAGATCTGGGTCGTTGACAGATCCGAGTGGCCGAGGAGCATCTGCACGACCCGCAGATCCGCACCGTGATTCAGCAGGTGCGTCGCGAATGCATGCCGCAGCGTGTGCGGCGAGAGATCCTTTTCGACGCCGGCCTTCTTCGAGTAGCGTTTGATGATGTGCCAGAACGCCTGGCGCGTCATGCGGTCGCCCCGTCGCGTCGGGAACAGGTAATCGGTCTGGCGCTCGAGCAGAATCTCGACGCGCGGCCCCTGCATGAATTGCTGCAGCCAGCGCACGGCCTCTTCGCCGAGCGGAATCAGCCGCTCACGATTACCCTTGCCGATCACGCGCATGACGCCCTGATTCAAGTTGACCTGATTGTGCTTGAGACTCACGAGCTCCGAGACCCGAAGGCCCGTCGCATAGAGAACCTCGAGCATGGTGCGGTCGCGGTGGCCGAGCGGATCGGTGACCAGCGGCGCCTGGAGCAACGCGTCGACCTCGGCTTCCGTCAGCGACTTCGGAAGCGACCGCCCGATCTTGGGCATCGCGATCTGCGCGGTGGGGTCCACCGAGATCAAACCTTCGCGCACCATGAAGCGGAAAAATCGCCTGAAGCTCGACAATTGGCGCGCTGTGGACCGCGGACGCGATCCTCCCTCGACCCGGGCGGCGATGAATCCAAGAAGCTCGATCCGCGTGGCCTTCAACAGCGCGCTGTCACGCTCTTCGAGCCAGCGGGCCAAGGCGGTCAAATCGGCGCGGTAGGCCGCGAGCGTGTTGGCCGAGAGGCCCCGCTCCATCCACACCGCATCGAGAAAGCGCTGCAAGGCAGGATCCGCCGCATCCCGCGATGGAGGTACGCCCGTGCCGGAGCTTCTTGTGTAAACCGACCTTTTCAGAGCCGTCGCCATATTTTTCCGCGTTCTAGCCGCACGAAATCGTGCTGTACGCGCTGTCGAGTCTCAGTATGCGAGCGGTGGTTTTGGGGGGGCGTGACCAGTCTCACAGTAAGCGTTAAGTATTAACATAAGGAGAACCAGATCACAGAAGCGAGCGCGCGACCCCTCTTGCAACGCCTGTATTCAGTTTATTGCACCGTGCTGTTCATGGCATTGAGCCTGATCACGCTGACCCTCAATCTATTCGTGCCGAGCCTCAAGGGACGGCGCCGGGTGGCGGGCGCCTTCTCGCGCTGGTTCTTCGGCATTGCGGCTATTCCATTGCGGATCGAGGGATTGGATCGGCTGCCGGAGGCGCCGTGCGTGGTGGTCGCCAACCATGCGAGCTATATCGACGGCATCGTGGCGGCGGCGGCGCTGCCGCCGGATTTTGCGTTCGTCATCAAGCGGGAAATGGTGCGCGTGCCGCTCGCCGGCCTGCTGCTGCGCCGGCTCGGCTCAGCTTTCGTCGAGCGGTTCGACCGCCACAAGGGCGGCTCGGACACCCGTCGCGTCTGGAAGTTGGCGGCAACCGGCCAATCGCTGGTCTTTTTTCCGGAGGGCACCTTCGACGCGACCCGTCAGGTGGGCAGGTTCCTGGGGGGGGCCTTTGCGACGGCCGAGCGGGCGGGCATGCCCATCGTCGCCGTGGCGATCCATGGGACACGCGAGGTGCTGCCGACCGGCAGCCTCATGATCCGACGCAGCCCCATCCGGTTCCAAGTTCTCGGCGTCATGGCGCCCGACGGTGCGCGCCAGAGAAGCCGGGAGATGATCGCCGCCGCAGTGGGCGAGCCGCTCGCGCCCTGACAGCCGCGGTGCCGGGCCTATCCGGCGTTCGGCGCGAGCGGGGTATAATGTTCACTTCCCCCTTCTTTATGGAATTGAGCCATGAGCAGAGACCCACTCGTCATTCTGTCCGCCCGCCGCACCCCGGTCGGCGCCTTCCAAGGCGTATTTGCGGGTGTAACGGCGCCGCAGCTTGGCGCGGCGGCCATCAAGGCGGCGCTCACCGACTCCGGCGTCGCGCCCGGCGAGGTTGATGAGGTGATCATGGGCTGCGTACTGTCCGCCGGCCTCGGTCAGGCTCCCGCCCGGCAGGCCGCGCTCGGCGCCGGTATTCCGGCGAGCGTCCCCAGCACCACGGTCAACAAGATGTGCGGATCGGCCATGCGCGCCATCATGCAGGCCGGCGACCAAATCCTCGCCGGCTCCGCCCGGATCATGGTGGCCGGCGGACTCGAGTCCATGACCAATGCCCCCTACCTCATGCCGAAGGCCCGTGCCGGCTACCGCATGGGCCATCAGGAGGTGCTCGATCACATGTTCACGGACGGGCTGCAAAGTCCCTGGGACGGCCAGCTCATGGGCTGCTTCGCGGAGGCGACCTCGAGCAAGTACGATTTTTCACGTGCGGCGCAAGACGACTTCGCGCGCGAATCGGCACGCCGTGCCCAGGCGGCGGTGGCGGGCGGCGCCTTTGCCAACGAGATTGCGCCGGTGACCGCCAAGACGCGCAAGGGCGAAGCGGTGATCGACAAGGACGAAACACCGGGGACCATCGATATGTCGAAGATATCGACGCTGAAACCCGCATTCCGCAAGGACGGTTCGGTCACGGCCGCGAGTTCGGCGAGCATTTCCGACGGCGCAGCGGCCGTGGTGTTGACGCGCGAATCGACGGCTCGCGAGCGCGGCCTCACACCCATCGCCCGCATTCTCGGATACACGAGTTTCGCAAGGGAACCGGAATGGTTCACGCTCGCCCCGGTGGGCGCGATCCAGCGGCTGTTGAAGCAAATCGAGTGGCGCGCCGAGGACGTCGATCTTTATGAGATCAACGAGGCCTTCGCGGTGGTGACGATGGTGGCCATGAAGGATTTGAGCCTGGACCATGGCAAGGTCAATGTGAACGGCGGTGCCTGCTCACTGGGGCACCCGATCGGCGCCACCGGCGCACGTATCGTGACGACGCTCCTGTACGCCTTGAAGAACCGCGGCAAAAAGCGCGGTATCGCCAGCCTTTGCATCGGCGGTGGCGAAGCGACGGCGATCGCCGTCGAATTGGTCTGAAGGGCGCCCGCGACCCGCTCGATGAGGTGCCGGCTGCAGCGCGAATTGGGGGTGGGCGTCCATGCCCGACCATGCCCAGATCCATTGACCATCCCTAGTAAGCAGCTTCCGTGGCTTATAACCATGGTGTCCCCAACGAGTAGAGCGACGTTCGTCCCTCATTACCCTCAGCGCCCGTCCACCTGGTGGACGCAAGTCCTCCGATCGACACATTTGTGCTCTACTACGCCACCTTTTTCAACGACTTAGGTCTAAGAACCCAGGTGCGAATTCGATGAGCGAAAATCAACGGGATGTCATGGAGTATGAAGTCGCCATCGTCGGTGGCGGTCCTGCGGGCCTCGCCTGCGCCATCCGCCTGAAACAGCTGAAGCCCGACCTCTCGGTGTGCGTGCTGGAAAAGGCTGCAAGCCTCGGCGCTCATTCGCTCTCCGGTGCGGTTCTCGAGCCGGGTCCGCTCGACGAACTGCTCCCCAGCTGGCGCGAGCATGCCCCCGCGATCTGCGTTCCCGCGACTCGCGACGAATTCGTGTTCCTGACCCGCCGCAATCGGTACAAACTGCCGATAACGCCGCCGCAAATGGCAAACCACGGCAATTTCATCGTTTCCCTGGGACAGCTGATTCCCATTCTCGGCGCAGAGGCGGAGAAGCTTGGTGTCGACGTGTTCGCGGGATTCGCCGCCGCCGAAGCGCTGTTCGATGAATCCGGGGCGGTCAAGGGCGTGCGCATCGGCGACATGGGTGTCGGGAAGAACGGCGAGCCCGGAGCGAATTTCGCGTTGGGTCCCGAGATTCACGCCAAAATCACGCTGTTCTGCGAGGGATGCCGCGGAAGCACGTCGAAGCAGCTCATCCGGCGCTTCAAGCTCGACGCCGGCAAGTCGCCGCAAACCTATGGCCTCGGCTTCAAGGAGTTGTGGCAGCTTCCAGCCGGCCGCGTGCAGCCTGGCCTCATTCAACACACCGTGGGATGGCCGCTCGACAGCCGAACCTACGGCGGCAGCTTTCTTTACCATCTGAATAATGATCGCGTGTACGTCGGGTTTGTGGTCGGCCTCGACTACGAGGATCCGCGCTTCAAGCCGTTCGAGGCATTCCAGCAATTCAAAAATCACCCGTCGGTGAAGGCGCTCCTGCAGGGCGGCGAAATTCTCGCCGGCGGCGCCCGCACTGTCATCGAGGGCGGCTATCAGTCCATGCCCACCCTGGAGATGCCGGGCGCCATGCTGGTGGGCGATGCCGGTGGCACCCTCAACACCCCCAAAATAAAGGGCATTCATCAGGCCATCCGCTCCGGCATGATTGCCGCGGCTCATTACGTCGAGACCGGTGGCTCCGCAGGCTTCGACAGGCGCTGGCGCGAGTCGCCCGGCGGCCGCGAGCTCTACAAGGTGCGCAATATCCGCCCTGGTTTCAGACATGGGCTCTGGCTCGGGCTCGCCAATGCGGGACTGGAAACCGTCACGCTCGGGAAACTCCCGTGGACGCTCGCCAATCACGCCGACGACAAGGCGCTCAAGCGACTGGATGACTATGTCTCGCCCGATCGGGCGTGGGGAGACCGGGAATTGCCGCCGCGTGATCGCGTGGCATTCGTGTTCTTTGCCTCCACCACGCACGAGGAAAATCAGCCGCTCCACTTGAAGGTAGCGGATCTGAATCTCTGCGCGACGACCTGCACCAAGGAGTTCGGCAACCCTTGCACCAACTTCTGTCCCGCAAACGTCTACGAAATGATCGACGACGGTGCCGGCGGCCGCAGATTGCAGATCAACTCGTCGAACTGCGTGCATTGCAAGGCGTGCGACATCAAGGAACCGTACACGGATCAAATTACGTGGGTCACGCCGGAAGGCGGCTCGGGCCCGAATTATCAGAGCCTCTAGCCGGCGGCGCGCCACGTCGGGACCGCAGAGCAACCCGCCGCGAGCTTGGTGTGACTGACGAGCCACAGACGGTCGGCGCCCACTGGCGATCGGAAATCGCCGCGCGCCGGCTGCAATTCGACGCCTCGCAGCAGGAGGCGGCCGTGCGTCTCGATCAGCTGGCCGACGGCCTGCGGCGCGAGCGGCGTGCGTGGCTCGACGGCTGGCGCCTGCGGCTCGGGTGGAAGAAGAACGCCCGCGGCAGCGCGCCGCCCCGCGGGTTGTATCTGTGGGGCGGTGTCGGTCGCGGCAAGACCCTGTTGATGGATGCGTTCTTCGCCTCGCTCGGACCGGTACCAAGCGAGCGAACCCATTTCTACCGTTTCATGCGCGGCGTGCACCAGGAGCTCGTCCGCGCCAAAGGTCGTGAGAATCCCCTGGAGCTCGTCGCGCAGCGCATCGCCGGGCGTGCGCGCGCGCTGTGTCTCGATGAGTTCATGGTCGCGGACATCGCCGATGCCATGATCCTGTCGGGGTTGCTCGACGGCCTGTTTCGCCACGGCGTGACGCTCATCGCCACCTCGAACGTTCCACCGCAGGATCTGTACAAGGACGGATTGCAGCGGCAGCGTTTTTTGCCGGCCATCGCGCTGATCGAGACACACCTCGACGTGATCCGGGTGGATTCGGGGGTCGATTACCGGCTGCGCTATCTCGAACGGGCGCCAACGTATCTGGATTGCACCTCGCCGCACACGCCGCAGGCGCTGAGGCAGCGCTTTCAGGAACTCGCCGGCGGCGGCGGCACCGCCCCGGCCCGGCTGGTGGTCGAAGGCAGGCCGATTCACGCCGTCGCGACGGGCCCCGACATCGCCTGGTTCGAGTTCAGCGAGCTCTGCGAAGGGCCGCGCAGTCAGAACGACTACATCGACCTGGCCCGCCTGTACGGCACCGTGTTCGTCGCCAACGTCCCGGTATTCACACCGTCGCACGAGGATGCGGCGCGCCGCTTCATCATGCTGGTCGATGAGTTCTATGACCGCGGCGTCAAAACGGTGGTGTCGGCGGCCGCCCCGCCGGGGGAACTGTACCGCGGCGAGCGCCTGCGATTCGAGTTCCAGCGCGCCGCCAGCCGCCTGGTCGAGATGCAAACGCCGGCCTATCTCGCCGGGCGCCACCATGCTTGAAGCGCCGTCCTCTGCGCCCTGGCATAATTCGCCGATGCCGACGGTGGCCGAATTCAAGATCGAATACAAGCGCATTCTCGACCCACAGGGTGCCCTCGTCGCAGAACCGCCGGCCTTCGCGACGGACTACGAGGACGTGCGCGGCATGTATCGGGCGATGACGCGCGAACGGCTGTTCGATGCGAAGGCGGTCAACCTGCAGCGTACCGGCCAGCTCGGGACTTATGCCTCCTCGCTCGGCCACGAGGCGACGCATATCGGCGTCGGAGCCGCCATGCGACCCGAGGATGTGCTCGCCCCCGTCTACCGCGAAATCGGCACCCAGATGTGGCGCGGCGTGACCATGACCGAGATCCTGACCTACTGGGGAGGCGACGAGCGCGGCAACGACTTCGCTCACGCGCGCCATGATTTCCCCTGGTGCGTGCCGATCGCCACCCAATGCTTGCACGCCGCAGGGGCGGCCATGGCGTTCAAGGTTCTCGGCGAGCCGCGCTGCGCGGTCGCCTACATCGGCGACGGCGGCACCTCGGAGGGTGCCTTCTACGAGGCGTTGAACCTCGCCGGCGTGCGTGAGTTGCCCGTGGTCTTCGTGATCGTGAACAACGGCTGGGCGATCTCGGTGCCCGTGGCTGAGCAGACCGCGACGCGCACGTTGGCGCAGAAGGCGGTGGCCGCGGGCATCCCCGGTATCCAGGTCGACGGGAACGACGTGTTTGCCGTGCGCGAGACGGTCGCCGCGGCCCTTCAAACCGCGCGGCGCGGGGGCGGCCCGACGCTGATCGAGACGTTGACTTATCGCTTGAGCGATCACACGACCGCGGACGATTCCGGCCGTTACCGCAATCCCGATGAGGTCAAGGAAGCCTGGGCGCTCGAGCCCTTGATCCGCGTGCGCGAATACCTGGCCAAGGCGGGAGCCTGGAGCGCCGCCGATGAGCAGGCGTGGGCGCAGGGGTGCGCCCGCGAGATCGATGCGGCGGTGAATGATTATTTGAAGGGCCCCAAGCCCTCGACGGATGCCATGTTCGACCATTTGTTCGCCGAGATGCCGCGGCATCTCGCCGAGCAGCGCGAAGTGGCCCGTATATACGCTGCGAAGCCGAGCGGACAATCGAACGGACATTGAGTTGGCGAAAGTAACCATGGTTGAGGCCATCGCAATGGCGCATGGCTGGGAAATGCAGCATGACGATCGCGTCGTCGTGATAGGCCAGGACGTGGGCGCGAACGGCGGGGTGTTCCGCGCGACTCAAGGACTTCAGGCGCGCTTCGGCCGGCTGCGGGTGCAGGACACGCCGCTCGCCGAGGCGACGATCGCCGGGATGTCGGTGGGCATGGCGGCGCACGGACTGAAGCCGGTGGCCGAGATTCAATTCATGGGCTTCATCTACCCGGCGCTCGACCAGATCGTGAACCATATGTCGCGCATGCGGTACCGCACCCGCGGGCGGCTCACCTGCCCGGTGGTGATCCGCACCCCGCACGGCGGGGGCATTCACGCCCCCGAGCACCACTCCGAGAGCACCGAGACCCTGCTCTGCCACATTCCGGGGATCCGCGTGGTGTGTCCGTCCTCCCCGGCGCGCGCCTATGGCCTGCTGCTCGCCGCCATCCGCGATCCCGATCCGGTCATGTTCCTGGAGCCGGCGCGCCTGTACCGTGCCATGCGCCAGGAAGTGAGCGACGACGGGCTTGCGCTGCCGCTCGACCGTTGCTTCATGCTGCGCGAGGGCACCCAAGTCACCTTGGTCACGTGGGGCGCCATGACGATCGAAACGCTGCGCGCCGCCGTCGAACTCGAAGCCCAAGGAATCAGCGCCGAGGTGATCGATCTGGCCACTTTGAGCCCGATCGACAGCGACGCCATTCTCGCCTCCGTCGCCAAGACCGGCCGACTCGTCATCATCCACGAGGCGGCTCGCAACGTGGGCGTCGGTGCCGAGATCGCGGCGATCGTGGCCGAACACGGCCTGTACGATCTGGTCGCTCCGATCCAACGCGTTGCGGGCTTCGATACCGTGATGCCGCTGTTCAAACTCGAGCACGATTACATTCCCGGCGTGCAACGCATCGTCGATGCCGCACGATTCACCTTGGACGGTTAGAGCATCCGCATGGGCACATTCAGACTTCCGGATTTGGGCGAAGGTTTGGCGGAGGCCGAGATCCTCGAGTGGCACGTCGGCGCCGGCGATCACGTGCTCGCCGATCAGCCCATGGTGTCCGTGGAAACGGCGAAATCGGTGGTCGAAGTGCCGGTTCCCTACGCGGGCACCGTGATGAAGCTGCACGGCGCGGCGGGCGACATCATCGCTACCGGCGCGCCGCTGATCGACTTCGATTCCGGCACGGTCGTCGGCAGCATGCCGGTGACGGCGGAGGCGGAGTTCGTCGACTTGGGTCTGACGGCGGTCTCGCGCGGCCGCGGCGCGGTACGCCCGCGTGCACTACCGGTGGCGCGTGCCGCAGCGCGCCACTTGAATTTCGATCTCGAGCGCATCTCAGGCTCAGGCCACGGCGGCGCGATTACGCTCGATGACGTGCTGGGCGCGTCGGACGGCACGCTCCATCGCCCCGTGCGTGCGGCGCCGGAGTTGCCGCCCGGCGCGGCGTGGGAACCGTTGCGCGGTCCGCGGCGCGCCATGGCGCGCAGCATGTCCGCATCACAAGCGGAGGTGCCGCTCAGCACGGTGTGCGACGACGCCGATCTCGAGGCGTGGTCGAAACCCGGAGATTACATGCTGCGGTTGATGCGCGCGCTCATCGGCGCCAGGCGCATCGAACCGGCTTTGAACGCGTGGTACGACAGCGCCTCGAACTCGCGCGTGCTGTTCGAACACATCGATCTCGCGATCGCGGTGGACACACCGCAAGGCCTGATCGTGCCGGTGCTGAGAAATATCGAAAACCAGGCGCCGGCGGAATTGAAGGCTGCGGTCGCCGCGCAGAAGAGCGCCGCGCATCAGCGCAGCATCCCGCCGGAGGATCTTCGCGATTTCACCATGATGCTTTCGAACTTCGGCACGCTCGCGGGCCGCTACGGCATTCCCATCGTGGTGCCACCGGCGGTCGCGATTCTGGGCGCGGGCAAAGTGCGCATGGATGCTGTCGCGGTCGGAAGCACCGTGGCGGCGCATCGGCGGATGCCATTGTCGTTGAGCTTCGATCACCGATGCATCACCGGAGGCGAGGCATGCCGATATCTCGCGGCCGTGATCGCCGACCTAGAGAAACCAAACTGACTCGCAGGATGACCACATGCACCAAGCAAGCACCGATCAATATCGAAGGATCGTAGCGGCGGTCGTCGCCGCGGCGCGCTTGCCACAGTCTCGCCGCGCCCCCGATTACAAGCGTTTCTTGAAGGCCTATTACGCCAACGTCGACGCGCAGGACATGGCGGCGCGCGACCCCAAGGAGCTGGCGGGAGCGGCGCTGTCGCATCTGCAATTCGCGCAGAAGCGGCGCGGGCGTGCGCTGGTGCGGGTCTTCAATCCGACCTTGCGGGTGGATGGCTACACATCGCCTCACACCGTGATCGAGGTGGTGAACGACGACATGCCGTTCCTGGTGGATTCGATCGGTCTTGCGCTGACTCAGCGATCGTTGACCATGCATTTCCTGGCCCACCCGATCTTCGCCGTATCGCGCGATACCGCCGGCTCGCTCCGTTCCATCGAGGAGCGCGCGGCGGTCGCCGACAAGCATCGCCGCCTGGAATCCTTCCAGCATGCCGAGGTGGATCGAATCGTCGATCCGGCGCTGCTGGAATCGCTGCGTGAGGACATCGAGCGGAGCATGCGCGATGTGCGCGTCGCGTGCGCCGATTGGACCAAGATGCGCGCCGAGGCGCGCCGCGCCTCCGATGATCTCGGCGCCCTGAGTGCACGCTTCGATGCGCGGGACGTGAGCGAGGCGCAGGCGCTCCTCTCCTGGATGGAGGACAGGCACTTCACCTTCTTGGGCTACAAGGAATACCGGCTGCGCAGCCGCAAGGGCCACGCCGCGCTCGACCCGGTGGAGGAGTCCGGGCTCGGGGTTCTGCGGACCGGCCACAAGCGCCCCCCCAGCACCACGCGGACCCTTCCGAGCGACATACGCCGCCAGAGCCGCACGCGCGACCTGGTGCTCGTCACCAAGGCCAACCTGCAATCGTCGGTGCATCGCGCCGGCTACCTCGATTACGTCGGCGTGAAGTCCTTCGATACCGGCGGCCGGCTGATCGGCGAGCGCCGCTTTATCGGACTGTGGACCTCCTCCGCCTATAACTGCACACCCCGCGAAATTCCGCTGGTGCGTCACAAGGTCGCGCAGGTCGTGCAGCACTTCGCGCTGGCGCCCGACAGCCATGACGGCAAGGCGTTGCAGCACATCCTGGAGTCCTTCCCGCGTGACGAGCTGTTCCAGGCCGGCGTTGCCGATCTGATCCGTCTGGTGACGGGCATCTTCGGGCTGCAGGAGCGGCCGCGGGTGCGCCTGCTGCTGCGTCGCGACCCCTTCCGGCGTTACTATTCCTGCCTGATCTTCGTGCCGCGCGAGAAATACAACACGCAGGTGCGCCAGCGCATCGAGCGCGTCATCGGCGAGGCGCTCGATGCCACCGGCATAGAATCGCAGGTGCAGATCGCGGAATCGAACCTCGCCCGCATCCACATCGTGGCTCGAACGCTGCCGAGCGCGGGCTCGCGTCAGGACGGCGACGCCCTGGAGCGCCGGGTCGCCGTCGCCGTACGATCCTGGGCGGACGATTTCAAGGCGGCGCTGCTGGCGCGCTTCGACGAGGCGTACGCGCTCAAGTTGTTCGCAACCTACGCGCAGGCGTTCCCAGCCGCTTACACCGAAGACTTCTCCGGCGATGCGGCGGCGTTCGACGTGACGTTTCTCGAGGCCGCGGACCGCGAACGTGACCGGCTGCATCTGGATGTGTACCGCCCCGAGCCGCGCCGCAAGGACAAATTCTTTCTCAAGATTTTCCGCAACCTCGAAGATGCGATCCCGATCTCCGACCTTCTGCCCATGCTCGAGAACATGGGACTCAAGGTGATGGCCGAACGGCCGTATGGGCTCGAGTTCCCCGGCGGGCGCCGGGCCTGGATCCAGGATCTGGAGCTCAACATCCAGGGTACCGCCGTCGCGAAATTCGACGTGCTCGCGGACGAAATCAAGAGCGCGTTCACGGCCGTATGGACCGGCCTCATGGATTCGGACAGCTTCAACCAGCTCACGTTGACGGCCGGTGTGCCGTGGCGCCTGGTGGTGGTGCTGCGCGCCTATTGCCGGTATTTGCTGCAGACGGGGCTTCCTTTCAGCCAGGGTTACATCGCCCAGGTGCTGATCAACAATCCGGCGATCTCGCGCAATCTTGCGGATCTGTTCGTGACCCGTTTCGAACCCGAGATTTCCGAGAGCGCGCGCCGCAACGGCACCGCACGGCTCGATCTCGAGATTCGATCCAGGCTCGAGGATGTGACCCGCTCCGACGAGGATCGTATTCTTCGCGCCCTGTGGAACGCGCTCTCGGTGACGGTGCGCACCAACGCCTACCAGCTTTCCGGGAGCGGTGGGCTCAAGGACTACCTCTCGTTCAAGATCGAAAGCCAGAAGATTCGCGAGCTTCCATTGCCGAAGCCCATGTTCGAAATTTTCGTGTTTTCCACCCGCATGGAAGGGGTGCACCTGCGCATGGGCTTCGTCGCCCGGGGCGGCATCCGTTGGTCGGATCGGCGCGAGGACTTCCGCACGGAAGTGCTCGGGCTCATGAAGGCGCAACAGGTCAAGAACACGGTCATCGTGCCCGTGGGCGCCAAAGGCGGCTTCGTCGTGCGGCGGGCTCTGACGGGCGACCGGGACGCGCAGCTCGCCGAAGTGATTGCGTGCTATCAAACGCTGATCCGCGGCATGCTCGACCTCACCGACAACATCGCCGAGGACAAGATCGTCCCGCCGCCGCGGGTGGTGCGCCACGACGGCGACGATGCGTACCTCGTGGTTGCCGCGGACAAGGGCACGGCGACCTTCTCGGACATCGCCAACGCCATTTCCGGGGAATACGGATTCTGGCTCGGCGACGCCTTCGCCTCGGGTGGATCAGCCGGCTATGACCACAAGAAAATGGCCATCACCGCCCGCGGGGCCTGGGAATGCGTCAAACGGCATTTCCGCGAGATCGGGGTCGACATTCAAAATCAGGATTTCACGGTGGCCGGGGTCGGCGACATGGCCGGCGACGTATTCGGCAACGGGATGCTCCAGTCCCGGCACATCCGGCTGGTCGCGGCCTTCAATCACCAGCACATCTTCCTGGATCCGGATCCGGACGCGGCGCGCTCCTACCGCGAACGCGAGCGCTTGTTCCGCCTGCCGCGATCCTCGTGGGAGGATTACTCGAAGGCAGCCATCTCCAGGGGCGGAGGCATCTACTCGCGCAGCGCCAAGAGCTTGACCCTGTCGCGCGAGGTGCAGGCGCTCCTGGAGCTGCCGGCGCAAGCCACCCCCAATGAGGTCATCAAGGCCGTTCTCAAGGCGCACGTCGACCTGTTGTGGAACGGCGGTATCGGCACGTACGTCAAGGCGACAAGCGAGTCCAACGGCGATGTGGGCGACCGCAGCAACGACGCCGTGCGCATCGACGCCTCCATGCTCAACTGCAAGGTCATCGGCGAGGGCGGAAATCTCGGCTTCTCGCAGCTCGGCCGCGTCGAGTTCGCACGCCGGGGGGGCCGCCTGAACACCGACTTCATCGACAACTCGGCGGGTGTGAATTGCTCGGATGTCGAGGTCAACTTGAAGATCCTGCTGAATGGCGCCGTGCGCGCGCGCGAGATCACCCGCGCCGCGCGCGACCGCCTCCTCGTGCAGATGACGGACGAGGTCGCGGGCCTGGTGTTGCGAAACAATTATCTGCAAGGCCAGGCGATCAGCACCGGCGAGTTCCATTCCAAGGAACGCCTGGGCGAAAATGCCTCCGTGATCCGGGTGCTTGAGCGCTCAGGCGATCTGAACCGCGCGCTCGAGTTCCTGCCGTCCGATGAGGAGATAGCCGACCGGCGCAAAGCCGGCGAGGGGCTCACTCGCCCGGAGCTCGCCATTCTGCTCTCCTACGGCAAGATCTGGCTGTACAAGGCGCTGATCCGCTCCAACGTGCCGGAGGACCCCTACCTGTCGGGGGAGCTCATCCGCTATTTCCCGGGACCCGTGCAGCGCCGCTTCGCCGCGCGGCTGAAGCGCCATCGCCTGCGCCGCGAAATCATTGCCACAGCCATCACCAACAGTCTCATCAACCGCATGGGACCGGCGTTTCCGGTACGCGCGCAGGACGATACCGGCGCGGATCCTGCCGCCATCGCGCGCGCTTACACCACCGCACGGGAGGTCTTTGCGGCGCGCGACATCTGGTCGCAGATCGAGGACCTCGACAACAAGATTCCGGCCTCGGTGCAGTACACGGCCATGTATCAGACGACCCGTCTGCTGAGTCATGCCAGTTACTGGCTCGTCGAGAACCTGCGGGAGAATCTGGTCATCGAACGCGCGGTGCATCGCTACGCCGCGCCGGTGCAGGAGCTTTGGGGCGAGCTCGGCTCGGCCCTTTCCGCCACGGCCTCCGCGCGTCTCGGCGCGGCTCGATCCCGGCTGATCGAACAGAATGTACCGGAACGGTTGGCGACCCGGATTGCATCGCTCGAGACCCTGCACTGCGCGCTGGATCTGGTGGAAGTCGCCATGGCTGCGAAGGTCAAGATCGGTTTTGCGGCAAGCGCTTATTTCGACATCGGCGAGCGCATCGGGCTTTCCTGGATCCAGGAACAAATCGACGGTCTGCCGGCCGAGGGACAATGGCAGGCCGCCGCGCGCAGAACCGTCCGAGACGAGCTCTACGGCCTGCAGCGGAAGATCACGGGCGCGGCACTCAAGTGCAAGGGCCGTGAACCGGGCGCGCGCGTCGCTGAATGGATCCGGCGCCGCGCGGCGCCGGTCGACGTGCTGAAACGGATTTTGGTCGATCTGCGCACCGGGTCGCCTCCCGATTTCGCCACGCTTTCCGTGGCGCTGCAAGCGGTCAGGCGGCTCGCGCAATAATGACGGCGCCCAACCCGATGCTCACGGCGAACGATGTGGCTGACGCATTCGGCGTCGACTATTTGCAGGCTCGAATCGAGCGCGAATTCCCGCTGGCACGCCACTTGAGCGTCTCGGTCGATGCCGCACATGACGACGCCGTCGTGCTGCGCGCCCCGTTGACCCCGAACGCAAACCACAAGGGCACGGCGTTCGGAGGAAGCCTGTTTTGCGTGTCCGTGCTCGCCGGCTGGGCGTGGGCGAGCCGCTACATCGCGGCGCGCGGATTGAACGCCGACGCCGTGATCCAGGAATCGACGATCCGCTATCTGCAACCGGTGAACGGCGAGTTCCGCGGGACCTTGAAGGCGCCACCGCCGCAGCACGTGGACAAATTCCTCAAGATGCTGGCGCGTTCCGGCCGGGGACGCATCCGCTTGCACGTGGAGATTCACGACGGCCAGACGCTTGCCGCCCGATTCGATGGGGTATTCGTCGCGGTTTTGCGCCGCGATCCTGCTTTTTAGGAGAAGAAGGTGTCCGGAAAACTCATCCTGGTCCGTCACGGCCAAAGCACTTGGAACGTCGAGAATCTGTTCACGGGCTGGCACGACGTGGACTTGAGCGAGCTCGGGCGGCAAGAGGCCATACTTGCGGGACGCGAGTTGCAACGCGAGCATCTCGAGCCCAAGATCGCGTTCACGTCGGTGCTCAAGCGCGCGATCCGCACGCTCTGGCTGATATTGGATACGACCGATCGGATGTGGTTGCCGGTCGAGAGAAACTGGCGTCTCAACGAGCGGCACTACGGCGCCCTGCAGGGCCTGGACAAGGCGCAGACCGTCGCCGAGCATGGCGAGGCCCAGGTGAAAATCTGGCGCCGCAGTTACGACATTCCACCGCCGGCGCTGGCGCCGGACGATCCGCGGCACCCGAGATTCGATGCCCGCTATGCCGACCTCGATCCCCGGGTGTTGCCGGCTTCCGAATCCCTCAAGGACACGCTGGCGAGGGTGATGCCGTTCTGGGAATCGCGCATCGTTCCCGAGCTTCGCGCCGGCCGCACGGTGCTGGTGGTGGCGCACGGAAACTCGCTCCGTGCACTGGTGAAAATGCTCGACGACATGACCGAGAGCGCGATCGTGGATTTCAACATCCCGACCGGCATCCCGATGCTGTACGAGCTCGACCAGGAGCTGCGTCCGATCAGCCGGCGCTTCCTGGGCGATCCCGCCGCGGTCGCGGCGGCGCAAGATGCCGTGCGCCGGCAGACCGAAAAAAAGAAGTGAACTTCGAGGAGCCTCGCGTCGGAGCGCGAAGCCGTCTGCTCAGGTGTCCGGCGCGATCGCCAATTTGAGCCCGCTCAGCGCGTCGGTAAAGTCGACCTGGCAGGACAGACGGGAGGTCGCTTCCCGATAATCGGAAAGTTCCTTGAGCAACTCCAACTCATCGCTTTGCGGCTTCGGCAGACGTGCCGTCCACGCGGGGTCGACATAGACGTGACAGGTGGCGCAGGAGCAAAGCCCCCCGCAGATCGCGGCGACCCCGTAGTCGAGCTCACGCAGGATCTCCATGACCTTGAGGCCTGCTTTCGCCTCGATCTCATGCTCTTTGCCGTCACGGTCCACCACGATCATCCGCGCCATCAAGCTCTCCGGGGTTCCAAGGCCAAAGCGCGCTAGTGTGCCGGAACTTGGCCGGCACGACCAGTCGCACTCAACCTGTCGGCGAGTCTTTCGGCGATCCGCTCCGCGCGCATCGATATGGCATCGCTCGCGGCCTTGGGGTTCGATCGCGAGCTCAGAAAAAGGTCGCTCCACAGCAGGCAGACGTAATCGTACAGCCACGCCAGCCGGTCCAACCGGAGCGCCTCTGCGCACGTCGGCTCCCGTTCCAGATACAGGCGCAGCAGCAGGTCGCGGCGCCCCTGTGCCAGATCGCCGTTGCACGCCCAACCCGCCAAATCCCACAGCGGGTCGGATACATGCGCGTACTCCCAGTCCAGGATGAGCGGCGCGCCCTGGGGAGAGATGATGAGATTCTGCACGTGCAGGTCGCTGTGACACAGAGTGACCGCCGGCGGGGGCTCTTCGCTCAGTGCATCGACCAAAAATTTCGCGGCCTCATCCAAGGCCGCCCGCGGTCGCTCGAACGAGCGCCGGTAGAAGGCGATCCATTGAGCCGCGCTCACGATCCGCGGCTGCTCGAGCAGCGCAAGTGCGTGCACGCGCCGCGCAAGCAGCGCGACCGTTTCCAGATTCTCGGGAGCGGCGGCCTGTTCGACGCTCCAGGCGCTGCCCTCGGCCCAATGCGATACCAAGATGCCCGCACGCGGCTCGCAGCGCTCCACGGCGGGCGCGAGACCGGCAGCGGCGGCGCGGCGCAGCACCCGGCATTCCCATTCCCGGTCGAGCCCGAGTTCCCCGGCACGCGGCGCCGTCAATCTCATTGAGAAAAACCGACCTTCGCGGCTGACCCGGTAACTCTGGTTGACCAGCCCCGATCCGAGCCGGTCGATGTTTACGGGACCTCGCCCGGGTATGTAGCGCCGCGCCAGGTGTTCGAGGCGAGCCGGCATTCGGTGCCTGCCGCCGCTACGCGGCTTGCACGGCCATGGGGAGGCTGCGGCGCCACTCGCGCATGCCGATCACGATCAGCGCGAGATACACGGCGAACAGGAGCATGGTGAGGTACAAGCGCCGCGTGAAATACAGATACAGGCTCGCCGAATCGATCAACAGCCACCAGTGCCAGTTCTCGTAGACTTTGCGGGCCACCAAAAAAGTGGCGAACACGCTGGCCCAGGTGACCATGGAATCCACGAACGGCCACGCCGCGGGTGTATAACGGCGCAAGAAAAAAGAGCTGATCGCCGACAGCGCGACGACCGCCGCCAGTCCCCACCCGTTGCGTGCGGCCGGCCAGCGGCTCACCCGCAGAGTTGCCCCATCCTTGCTGGCACGCCACTGCCAAAAGCCATAAACGGCCATGGCCGCATAAAACAGGTTCAACACCGACTCCATGTACAACCGCGCGCCGAACAGTACCCAGACGTACAAACAGGAACTGACGAACGCCGCCATCCAGCAGGCGATCGATTGGCGAATGGCGAGCAACAGATAGGCGATCGCGAGCGACACCGCCAGGATCTCGACCCAGCTCGTCCCGCGCCACGCGCCGGCGAGCTGCACCCATAATGCCTCGATCACGGCGGCGCCAGGCCGGGCAACACCTTCATGACGAAGACCAATTGCGGCGCGCCGCGGGCGCTGCCGCTGGCGGCGCGCTCGATCTCGGCAGCCACCATCGACAAGACGCGATCCAGCGCCCCCCACACCTGCGTACTCAAGGCGTTGGTCTTCACCGTCATATCCGGATAAGTGTTCAGCCGTTCGATGAACGCCTTGATCAACGGCCGGTACTCGCCGGTCAACGGATACATGCTGATTTCGACTGCGCTTTGCATGGCACCTGCTCCCTACGCCGGTACTAACCGGGTCAGGTTCAACGGGTTCGCGGGATTCGGCAGCTCCGATACCCCCCATCTCAGGCCCTCAAAGGGCCACCCCAAGGTTCCAGCGAGTGTAGCCTGCGACGCCGATGCGTGCAAAACTGCAGCATCGGCCGCGGCGGCGCAAGCGGGGAAATCGCGTGCGAATTTTTCAGGTAGATGCATTCACGCACGAGCCCTTCAGCGGCAATCCGGCGACGGTGGTTCTCGATGCGGATGGCCGGAGCGCTGCGTCGATGTCCGCCATCGCGCGCGAATTTTCCCACGCCGAAGTCGCTTTCGTGAGCGCTGCCGACGCCCCGGATCACGACGTGAGGCTGCGCTTTTTCAATGCACGCAAGGAGGCACCCTTCGTCGGGCATGCGACCATCGCAGCTCACGCCGTGATGCTCGCCCTCGGTCGGCGCGGCACCGCACCGTTTCGCCAGGCCTGCGGCACCGGCGTGGTCGAGGTCCGCGTTCGCGACGACCCGGGTTCGCCGAAAAGCGGGCCCATCATCGAGTTCCGGCAGACGGTTCCCGAACTGGACAACCCGTTGCCCTTCAAGACGACTTTGCGGGTCGCCGAAGCACTCAGGCTTCCGGCGACGTCGCTGCACGAAGTCATGCCCGCGCGGATAGCGCGCAAGGGCAGCACACGCCTGCTGGTGCCGATCGCCGATGCACGCGCTCTCGATCTTCTGGCACCCAACGCCGAAACCCTGCTATCCCTGGGCCAGGAACTCGGGGCGGAAGGGTTTTTCGTATTTGCGGTCCATCGAGTGTCCGCACCGGATGAGCTCACCACCGAGTCGAGGATGTTCTGCCCGGCACTCGGCATTCCCGAAGATCCGGCGAGCGGCAACGCACACGCGATGCTCGCCTCGTACCTGTTCGAGATCGGTCAGTTCGGCAAGCACGCCACCGGCTTCATCGGGCTCCAGGGCCGTCACATGGGCCGGCCTTCGCGGATCGAGGTGCGCCTGGAGATGGACGATGGCGCGCTGGCGGCGGCGCACGTGGGCGGCCGGGCGGTCATCGTCAGCGAGGGACAACTTGCGCTGTAGGCAGATCGACCTTCAGTGTGCCGGCCACCGTCTCGAGTTTGGATTTCGCATCCTTGCCGGCAGCAACCGCCTCATCGAGGTTGCCGTTGCCGAAGGCGCCCTGCGCCTTCGACCACTGCGAAGTCGCCTCGTTTAAACCGGAGTTTGCAGCCTCGAGATCGACTCCCTTGGCGAGCTTGCGATTCTTGGATTGGCCGAGCATGTCAAGGCGGCTGTGAATCGCGGTCAGCTCATCCGGCACGGAGATGGCCAGCGCGCTCCACTCATCGTTCAACTCCCTCACCGTGTCCGCCTTCTTCGCGGCGGCGGCGCCCGCCAAGCCCTGGGCCTCGCTCAGCAGCGCGGGACCGCGGGCGAGCACACCTTGGTAGTCCTGAGCGTCGAAAGCGGTCTTGAGATCGTCGAGCTTGGTCTGGACATCATTCAGCTGATTGGGAACGTACTTCGCGGCATCGGTGGCTGCAGCACCGGCGGCAGCCTCGATGTCGTTCATCATTTTCTGGGCGGGCTCGCGTTGCCCCGCGCAGGCGGCCAGCAACACGAGCGCGACGGACATGGAAACGAATCGGCTCATCCCGCGACAGTGAGTCATGATGTACGACCTCTTTTCGGCTTCGACCGGCCGGCCTTGCATTCGTTCCGCGAGCTCAACGGCCGGGTCAATTGAGCTCCCGGCGCGCGAGATCGAGCCACTCGGCCTGCGCCCGGCGATAATGCGCGGGTCCGAGCTTCGCTCCATCCAGAAGATCCTTGAGAATGCCGCGCGCCTGATCGAGCTTGCCGCGCCGCTTGAGGAACAAGCCATATCGCAGACGCCCTTCCGCGCCGGGAAAGTTCGGCGCCGCCGCTGCGTAGGCCTGTTCCGCCTCATCGAACGCGTTCAGCGCCTCGAGCGTGCGCGCATGCAGCAACTGCGATTCCGGCGACTTGAAGTCGGGATTGTGCTGCGACAGACGATCGAGCGTCACACGCGCCGCAGCGAAATCGTTGTTCGCGAACTGCGCTCTCGCCAGTCCGGCGAGCAGCGTCGGGTCATGCTCGAAAATTCCCTTGAGGCCTCCCTCGTAGGCCTGGATGGCGGCGTCGAATTGGCGCCGCTCCAGCAATTCATCGGCAAGGCGCCGGCGCGCGTCGAGGTTGCCGGAAATCTCCACTTCGGCGCTGGCGCGGCGCAGATCGCGGTCGGGATCGATCATGCGATGCATGCTCGATCGCGCGCGCCGCGCGGTCCTTCCGCCGAACAAGCCGGGCAGGATTTCCACGGCCACGTACGCGATCGGACCGGCGAGCGGCAGGAAGAAGATCGCGAAGATCCACAGCATGCTGCGCCCGGTCTTGATCACGTGTGCGATCAGGCCCGCTTGCAGAGCGATGGACAATATGATGATCAGGGACACGGGAAACTCCGAGCACGCCACCCGGCGGCGGGAGCCCCATTGTAATCTAGCGTTCGGCGACGCGGATCTTGCGCTCCACCTCGCGACATTTCGACCATCCGATGTTCGACAGCGAATAGCCGAGAACGTGCTCCGAGCGCGCGTCGACGGTGACCTCCATCTCGCATCCGTGGAACCCGGCCGGCGCGCCGGCGGGCTTCTGTGCCAGGAACCACACATACACTTCCTTGGTGGGTGTGGTCTCGATCTTGCGCGGCGCGCCGAAGGCCTCTTGGAGGCGTGCGACCGGCTTGCCGACGCTGTCGGCGGCGATTCGGGGAATCGGCCGCACCGCGTAGGCGCCATGGCATCCCACGAGCGCCAGGATCGCGGCCGTCAGGGCGCAACTGTCGAGGACGCGAGACATAATACGAACCCCATGCCGGATAGGACCGTGAGAGTGTCTCGCAACGGTCCGCGCGCGCCTCCGACTCAGTTCGCAGAATGACAATCCTCCGTCTCTGCGCGTCCCCCGGCGAGCCGCAGAGCATGAGTCATGCCCTGCGGCAGGTCCTCGGCACGGTGTACGGCGAGGACGATGGTCAACTTCTCCTCCATCAGGCGCCGCAGCAGCCCCTTCATTGCAGCCCGCTGCCTCGGATCGAGGCCCGTCAGCGGTTCATCCAGCAAAAGAATACGGGGCTCCGCCGCCAGAGCCCGGGCGATGAGCGCCCGCCGCACCTGGCCATAGGACAATTCGCCCGGCCGCCGCTGCGCGCACGAAACCAGCTTGAAGAACCTGAGCCAGCGATCGGCAGCTTTCGAATCTGCCGCGGTCGGCGCGTCGGAAAGTCCGATGCTCGAGTGACGGCCGCTCGCGACCAGGTCCCGCACCGTCACGTTCACTGCATAATCGGTTTGCAATTCCGGCGACACGTAACCAATGCGGCGCTTCCACTGCGCGATGGGCGTTCCGCGCGGGTGCCCTTCCCGCTCGATGCTGCCGCCCAGGGCAGGTGCCAGGTCGCCGTACAGAAGCTTGAGGAAACTGGTCTTTCCGGCACCGTTCGCGCCGAACACGGCCCAGTGCTCGCCGCTGCGCAATTCCCAGTCGACCCGGCGCAGCACGCGATGGTAATCGACATACAAGCTCACCTGCCGAAGCCGGATCAACGGCCGCTGTTTTGCCGTGGGCGGCCACCGCGGCGCGCGTCCAAGGGGCCGGCTGGACGAGACGTCCTCGCCGGCATCGACGCTCAATTTCTCGAGCTCCGCCGGCCGCAACGGTCGCGCCGGGCCGAGCCGCCCCGCTTCCAACTCGATCACCCCGCGCGTGCCGGCGGGCACATCGACTGCGCGATGCGTCGCGGCGATCCATGAACATCCCTTGGCGCGCGCGGCCGCAAGCATCCGGTCGATCCGTGCGCGATAGTCGCCGTCAAGCCCGTTGTAGAACTCATCGAGCAGCAGCCAATCGGGGTCCTGACAGAGCGCCCGCGCGAGCAATGCGATCCGCTTCTGTCCGTACGACAGTGACGAGAATCGTCGACCGGCAAGCGCAGCGAGACCGCATGCCGCCAGCGTCGCCGAGATTTTGCGGCGCTGCGCCGCCGTGACCGGCGCAAGCTTCAGATCGGTACGGTGCAAGCCGGTGGCGAGCAAATCGCGCACGCTTGGATTCCAGCCGTAGCGCGCATATTTGTCCTGAAGCTCGCTGCCGAGGTAGGCGATTCTGCGCTTTGCCTGGTCCGGATACAGCGTGCGCCCCCCCAAGCGGTAAACCAGCCTCTCGCGGCCGGTGGGGGTCGGCCAGATATCCCCCGCGATCAGTTTGAGAAGCTGCGTCTTGCCCGATCCGTTCGAACCGACCAGCGCCCAGTGCTCCGTGCCCTTGAGCTGCAGCGAAATGTTTTTGAGCACCCACTTCTTTGCGCGCCGCACGCTCACGGCGTGCAGCGCGACGGACAGACGTGCCCTCACGGGATGCGCCGCCAGAGGCCATCGGTCTCGACGGCTTTGCCTTCGCCCTTAAGCTTGATCAGGTGTGCCTCCAGGGTGAGGCGCGCCCAGGGGTGTCGCTCCACCGGCACGTCGTCGTAGACGGCCGGTGTCAGCGCATCGAGGGTTGTGGGCTCGGTGAGCCGCTCGAGCACCTTGCGCTCGCGCGCCATCCGGTGGGCCCGCAACATCGACAGAACCCGCTTGCCGCGGCCCATGATGGCGCCATGCCCGGGGGCGATTTGCTCGAAATCGTAGGCCTCGAGCTTGTCGAGAGAATCGAGGTACGCCGCCATGTCTCCGTCGGGCGGCAAGATGACGGGCGATACGCCCCCGAGCACGTGATCGCCGGTGAACAGCAGCCGCTCGCCTGAAAGGAGGTAGCACACGCAATTGGAGGCGTGACCCGGAGTCAGGATGGCGGTCAACGCGACTTCGCCGAGTGCCATGACCTGTCCATCGCGTGGATGCTGGTCGGGTTTGAACGTGTCGTCCTGCCGCCCGTCTGCGGGCGCCGGGAGACCGATGACGCAAGCGCCGGTCTCGCGGCTCAAGGATGCGCAGAGCGGCGAGTGATCCCGATGCGTGTGGGTCGTGACGATCCAGCGAATGGGCCCACCGGCGGCCTCGAGTATGCTGCGCAGATGGTTCGAGTCGTCGGGCCCGGGATCGAGCACCGTGATGTCGGAGGTGCCGAGCAGGTAGGTGTTCGTGCCGGGACCGGTCATGAGGCCGGCGTTGCCCGCGAGGATACGCCGGACACCGGGCGCCACGACGACGGCCTCACCCACGGTGAACTCGGTGGGAATCATGTCGGGGTCGAACTTCATTAAATTTTTCGAATCCGCCCTCGTGCGCGCGGCGAGCGACGCGGGCCTTTTGCAGCAAATCAGCGCATGTCAGTGAACTTGGTCCCATTTTGACATAGTTGCGATGGGCCGCGGAGCCGCTACACTTGGAGACATGTCGAACTCTCCCAACGCGAGGCGGGTGGGCGGACCCAGGGTCTGGGCCGAGCTGGCTCGTCCGGACGCCGAGCAGAGCCAGCGATTTTTGGCCGAGGAGCTCGCGCTGTTGCTGGCCGACCTGCTTCGGTCTGTGCTGTCGGACGCCAGTCCCGCGTTGCCGGCCGACGAAGCGTCGGTCGAGCGCTATCGGCGTCTGGCCGATTCCTTGGCGGACGGCGAATCGAGGCGCCGCACCAGCCTCGGCATCACGCGGGCGGGTCTCGCCAAACGATGCGTCACCTGGTTGAAGTTGTTGCTCACGCCGGCGCCCACGGCGCAGACCAGCGCGCCGATGCGAGAGTTCATCGATGCCCTCGGATTGTTTCCGGCGCTCTTCGACAGCGAGCCCTCCGCTCGCTCACGGCGCGCGCGCCTCACCTGGCTGCTGACCCACGACCGCCGGTTGGATGCCAGCACACGCGAGGCGGCCACCGCCCTGATCGAGGCCTGCGAGCATCTTGGGGTGCTGCTCTGGCCGGATGCCGATACGGACTGATCCCCCGTAGTTCCACGTATTATGTGAGTTGCCCTCGCCGGCGTATATAATCGGGGGTCGTCTTGCCGCCGGAGTCACTCATGTCTTCATTGCCCTCTGACCCGCCCACTACCGTCGAAACCGTGGAGACCCCGGCGCCGGATAAGTCACGGTTCAGATTCCAGAAGCTGCTGCAGCCCTTCACGCTGCAGCGCGGCATCGTGACCCCGATGATATGGTTTTTTCTGGATTGGTTGGTGTTCGGCGCCGCCATCGCGACCCTGCTGGTGGTGGACTCGTGGTGGATTCGCGTTTTCGCCTCGCTGGTGGCGGGTCTTTGGATCGCGCGCCTGTTCGTGATCGGACATGACGCCTGCCATGGATCGTACACGCCAAACAAGGTGCTGAATGGCTGGATCGGCCGAATCGCCTTCCTTCCGTCGCTGACGCCGTTCAGCCTGTGGGATGTCGGCCACAACCTTGCCCACCACGGCTTCACCAACCTGAAGGGCCGGGACTACGTCTGGACCCCCTATTCACCGCACGAGTTCGCCCGGCTGCCGTGGAGCCGTCGTCTGCTCGAGCACGTCTATCGGAGCGGCTTCGGGCAGGGCGTGTATTACATGGTCGAGATGTGGTGGAAGAAACTCTACTTTCCGAGCCGCAAGCACGTCGGCCATCGGCGCGTCAGCTACCTCTGGGACTGCGTACTGGTGAGCGCGTTCGGGGCGGCTTGGATCGGCGGCCTGATCGCTTGGTCCATTTATAGTGGCCGATCGCTATGGACGATATTGGTGTTCGGATTCGCCATACCGTTCTTCGTATGGAATTGCCTGATGGGCTTCGTCATTTACGTCCAACACACCCACCCGCGAGTCGCTTGGTACGATCGGCGCGACGAGTGGAGCGCGAACGCCGGCTACGCGACCACGACCGTGCACGTGAAACTCGTGCGGCCGCTCGATGGACTCATCCACTACATTCTCGAGCACGGCGCCCACCATGTGAACATGGGCATTCCGCTCTATCGCCTGAAGGAAGCGCAGGCCCGTCTCAGTGCCACCTTGGATGAACGGCTGAAGTCCGAAGTATTCACCTGGCGCTACTACTGGAACACGGTTCGGCGCTGCAAGTTGTACGATTTCGCGCAGCATGTGTGGATGGACTTCGACGGACGGATCACCTCCGCGCCCGCCGTCTCGCGCTGATCCAATCGGCGCCCGCCGGCCCGCGCGCTGGTTATTGTTTCTTCAACACCGAGGCGTGGTGCCGGAGGTGTTCGGCCATGAAGCTTTGCATGAAGTAATAGCCGTGGTCGTACCCCTCGTGCATCTTGAGATCGAGCTTCTGCCCTGATTTGGCCGCGGCGGCGGCAAATTTTTCGGGCAGCAATTGCTCGACGAGGAACTGGTCCGCCTTGCCCTGATCGATGCGGATCAACCCCGGAAAGGGCTTGCGAGCCACGAGCTCGGTGGCGTCGTACTCGCGCCACGCAGCTTGATCGGGGCCCAAGTAGTTGCCGAAGCCTTTCTTGCCCCACGGACACTGCATCGGCGCCGCGATCGGCGCGAAGGCGGAGACGGATTTGTAGCGGTCCGGGTTTCGCAGCGCACAGACCAAGGCGCCATGGCCGCCCATCGAATGGCCGAAAATGCCCGTCGCGGCGGCATCCGCGGGAAAATTCGCGACCACCAACTCGGGAAGTTCCCGGGTCACGTAGCTGTACATGCGGTAGTTGGTCGACCACGGAGCCTGCGTGGCATCAACGTAGAAACCCGCGCCCTGGCCGAAATCCCAGCTGTCCGCATCGCCCGGTATTCGGGGCTCGCGGGGACTCGTGTCCGGCGCGACCAGCATGATTCCGAGCTCCGCTGCCGCCTGCTGCGCATGGCCCTTGATCGGAAACGTTTCCTCGGTGCACGTCAGTCCGGACAGGTAGTAAAGCACCGGAAGCTTCGCCGACTTCCCCCCGCCCGACATGGCCGCCGGAGGGAGGTATACTGAGAACTTCATGGTTCCGCGCGTCTCGCGCGAAGCATGCTTGTAGAATCGCTGCATGCCGCCAAAGCAGCCGTGTTCCGACACCAACTGAAGTTCGCTCATGAGCACACCTTGTTTCCGCGGTCGAGCTATTCTGCCGCAAGCCCCCAATCTAAAACATCCCCTCGCATGAATATAGAATTTACACTGAACGAAGCGCGCGTCATCGGTTGCCTGATCGAGAAGGAGATCACCACACCCGATCAATACCCGCTCTCGCTCAATGCTTTGACCAACGCGTGCAATCAGAAGACCAATCGAGAGCCGGTGCTCGAGCTCTCCGAGTCCACCGTCCAGCAGACAGTGGACGCGCTCATTAAGAAGTACATGGTCAGCGACAAATCGGCCGGCTACGGCGGCCGGGTGACGAAATACCGTCACCGTTTCTGCAATACCGAATTCGGACCGCTCAAGTTCTCCGCGCAGCAACTCGGCACACTCTGCGTGATGTTGCTGCGCGGACCGCAGACACCGGGCGAGCTGCGCACACGCACCAACCGGCTGTGCGAATTTCCTGATGCGGAGGCGGTGGAATCAACGCTAAAAGCTCTGATGACGCGCGAGGACGGGCCCTTCGTCGCGCGGTTGGCGCGTGCGCCGGGCGCACGCGAGTCGCGCTACACGCATTTATTCTTCGGCGCCGTGGAATCGGCTCCGGATCCGGGTGATGCGCCGGCCGCACTGCCGGCCGAGAGCGCCGGCGCGGCATCGCTGGCTCACCGCGTTGCGCAATTGGAAGCCACCGTGGCGAAGCTCCGAACCGAACTCGAGGCCCTCAAGGCGGGCGGTTAGGCGCTATCCGGGCAGCGGGCCCCTGTCTATTGCGGCGGCAGCGATGCCGCCTGCTTGGCGATGCCGTCGCGCTCGGACAGCCACTTGCCGAACGCGGCGATGTCGGCTGGGCGCATGCCTTTGGCATCGGCCTGATGATCGCTGAACCATTTCTGCATGGCGGTCATCAGGTGAGACGCCAACACGGGGTCGTGATTGTAGAGATCCATGTAGGGAGCCTTGACGTCGTCGATGCGATCGACGGCGAGGTACGCCTCCGCGCGATGCTCGATCGCATCCATCAAATCAGGCTTCAACGCCAGTGCGTGATTGTAGTCGTCGATGGACTCTTGATACGCCTCGAGGCGCAGATGCACGTAGCCGACGTTGTTCCATGCCTCGACCATGTCGCCTTTGTTGCTCAGCGCCTCGGTGAACTCATCCAAAGCGCGGCTGTAAGCGTCCCCCACCTTTTCCATGTCCTTGGCCTTCTTGTCGGGATTGCTTGCGGCGGCCGCCGAGGCCTCGTATTGCCTGGCTTTGTCCAAGTACTTCATGGCCTCTTTGTAGGCCTTGCGTGCCGCGGCATCCGGCTTCTCGGTGACCGTCGGCGGAGTTACATCTTCCGGAGGACCGCCCTGGGGCGGACGCCCGCCTCCGCCCGGCATGCCGCCGGGATATCCGCCGGGACCGCCCGGCATCTGCGCAACCGCCGCGCTGGCGAACATCCAAATCGCGGCAAGCATCAGTCCATTCAACAGAATTCGGGGCATGCTGCCCTCCCGGCCACGCAGGCGTTCGTGCAATACTCGGCACATGATGCGCCATTTTAAATTCTTGGGCGTCTGCGCGCTGGGCTTTCTCGCTCAGCACGCGATGGCAGCGCCCCATCCGACCATGGCCGAGATCATCGCGGCCTCGACCGAGGCGGATTGGCGTCCAGCGGAGCCGGAGCATACGCTCTATGTGGACCTGCCCGCCGGGCGCGTGGTGATCGAACTCGCGCCGCGCTTCGCGCCGCTGCACGTCGCCAACATCGAGACGCTCGCCCACTCCCACTACTACGATCATCTGTCGATCGTGCGGGTTCAGGACGATTACGTGGTGCAGTGGGGGGATCCCGAGAATCGCCATCCCATTCCGGAGGGGCTGCGCAAGGTCGCCCCCGAGTTCGACACTGCGATATGGCCCAACATGCCGTTCACCCGGCTGAAGGACGGCGACGTTTATGCGCCGGAAGTGGGCTTCAGCGACGGATACCCCGCGGCCCGCGCGCCCAAGCTCGGGCTGACCTGGCTCGCGCATTGCTACGGCATGGTCGGCGTCGGCCGGGATCTGGACGTGGAAAGCGGCAGCGGCGCGGAGCTGTACGTGGTCATCGGGCATGCGCCGCGGCACCTCGACCGCAACGTCGCGCTGGTGGGCCGGGTTCTGCAAGGCATGGAGCTTTTGTCGGCGTTGCCGCGTGGCGGCGCCGAGATGGGCTTCTACACAAAATCCGAGAAGCCGATTCCCATCCAGGCGATCCGCCTCGCAACCGATGTGCCCGCCGCCGACCGGCTCGCGCTGCAGGTGATGCGCACCGACACGCCGGCGTTCGCGGCGCTGATCGAATCGCGCCGCAACCGTCCCGAGGAGTTCTTCAAGGTGCCGGCGGGACGTATCGACCTCTGCAATGTCCCGCTTCCGGTGCGCTTGCGCCCCGCGTCGCGCTGAGGGCGGCGGGACGCGCACAGCAAAACGCCCCGGCCACTTTGCAGTGGTCGGGGCGCCGCTACGATGATCTTACTTGGAGGTCGACGGGGTCGACTTCTTGCTCTTCTTGCTGCTGTGCTTCTTGGCATGCTTGGAAGGAGTCGAAGAGGTCGTGCCCGCGGCAGGCGCATCGGCAGCCATGGTTGCAGCGGACTTCGGCATGTCGGCAGCCATCGCCGCACCGGCAATACCGACGGACAGTAACGCAGAGGCAATCAACTTAATCATGGAATCTCCAGCAGTGGTGTTGTCGAGCGAAGCGAAGAATACGCCGGATCTGAAGCTTTGATCCGAGATGAAGATCATTTCATCGTGGATTTCAACGGCGGCGAGGGGCGCTGATGGGTGGACACGTGCCAGAAAAGGTAACCAGCGATTAAAGCGTTGGCGATCAACACCAGAACGATGCCGAGCGAGGGCCGGTGAAACAATTCCCAAAGTTCCAGCGGGATCAGCGAAGCCGTGATGATGCTCGTGAGCCACTCGGCCCAGCGCTTCTGCATCCACAGGCCGACTCCCTCCACGGCGAACACCGCTGCGTAGGTGAAAGTCACTATGCGAAAGGCATGCACTCGCGATTCGGACAATCCGCTCAGCCAGGTAAGGATCCGGGTCACGATATCGTGTTCGATCCCCTGCGGGCGGTTGGCCGCCCAGGACAAAAGCTTGGCGGTAATCGTCGAATCGTGCAGCCGCACCTCGCCCCAGGCCGCCAGTAGCAGAATGATGACCTTGCATAGCTTGTAAAGCGCAATGGTGCGCAGCATGCCAAAGCGCGCCACGGGCGCCGGATCTCTTCCGGGGGTCATCGCGCGCTAAGCCTGTCCCGCCGGGGGCTGGAACTCCAGGGTCGCGTCGAGCAGCGCCGGTATGTCAAATACCGCGCGTTCGTTGTCCATGACCAGCGGTGCTATTCCGGCAGCGGCCACCAATGCTGCGGGGACCTGGATGCGGTCCCGTTCTCTCGCCACGGTCCAAGTGTCCAAGCGCTTGTCCTGAAAGGCTAAATTGAGCGCTCCCCAACGCAGCAGCGCCGCGCGCGCGAGCGGCGTATCGCCTCCCCACTGGCGCTGTGCCAACGTCATCGCCGATCCGGCGGCGATCTCACCCTGCGGCAGCGTCATGAGATCCTGGATGTATCGCACCATTTCGTCCGGTGGCACATGGAGGTTCAAATAGGACGACGCCGCATCGCTCATGGCAGCCTCATCTTACGTCGGATTCTCGAGGCTGAACATGGCGTTCTCGTCATCGTAGGCGAATGCCTCGCCGTAGCGCGCCCAGCGGATCACCGAGCGCAGCGTCTGCTCCGCATCTTCCTCGCTCATGAAGTCCTCGAGTTCATCGATGAATCGGCTCTTGCGCGCCGAATGGCTGGCACGCTCGTCGAGCACCCGCCGTATGTGAGCCGCCAGGGGGATGTAGGCCAGCAGATGGCGCATGAAAATGCGTTTGCGCTCATCGATGTCCGATTGGGCGAACGCCATGCCATCATCGGTGAGCTTGAGGTCTCCGCCTTCGAGTTCGCCGAAGCGCAGCATCTGCAGCGTCTCGGCCACCGGCAAGAGCTGGTCGCTCTCCATCTGCAGATTGGAGGCGATTTCGGGCAGGTCCGCCTTGCCACTGAAGGGCGGCGCTGCCACCGCCTCCATCAAGCCCGAGATGAGATTGGATCCGACGTGCGGCAGCACCGTGCCTATCCCGAGACCCGGAAACCGCTCCTGACGGCCGCCGGGACCGACCCCTTTGGGGCGCGCCGTCATCTCGACGTAGATGCGCTCGACCATCTCGCGGAAGCTCGGGTCGAGCCGATTGCGGGGCTGCGGCAGCGTCACCTTGATTTCGCTCAGGATCCGTCCGGGGTTGCTGCCGAACACCAGGATGCGGTCGCACATCAGCACCGCTTCCTCGATATTGTGGGTGACCAGGATGACTCCCTTGATGGGCATCCGGCCCTCGGCCCACAGATCGAGAAAATCGGTGCGCAGCGTCTCCGCCGTCAATACATCGAGCGCCGAGAACGGCTCGTCCATGAGAAGAATGTTGGGATGCACGACCAACGCGCGCGCGAATCCCACCCGCTGGCGCATGCCGCCCGATAATTCGCGCGGATAAGCGGACTCGAAGCCGTCGAGCCCGATGAGATCGATCGCCGCGAGCGAACGCTTACGAATCTCGGGCCGGGGAAGATGCTGGGCCTCGAGTCCGAGGGCCACGTTCTCGAACACCGTGAGCCATGGAAACAGCGCGAAGCTCTGGAAAACCATGGCAATTCCGCGCGCCGGCCCGGACACCGGCTCGCCGAGATAGCTCACGGTTCCGCCGCTCGGCTCCGCGAGACCCGCGATCAGCCGGAGCAGCGTCGACTTGCCGGAGCCCGAGCGTCCGAGAAGGCCCACGATCTGTCCTTCCCGAAGCTCGAGGTTCATACCCTCGAGCACCAGCAATTCCTCGCCATCGGGCTTGGGGAATGCCTTGCGCACGTCGATACATGTCAGCAGCGGTGAGGTGTTCATGCTCGCATCCTGTCACGTGAGCCGATATTTGCGCTCGGCGTAGTAATACAAGGGCCGCCAGAAAACCCGGTTGATGACCACCACGAACAGGCTCATCACGCCAACCCCGAGGACGATCTGATGAAAATTGTGCGCCGCCGCCGCATCGGCGATGTAGGAGCCGAGACCGCGCGCGCGAATCTCCGTGTGCCCCCAGCTCACGAGCTCCGAGACCTGCGCCGCGTTCCAAGAGCCGCCCGACGCGGTGATGGCGCCGGTGACGTAGAACGGCAGCACCGCGGGGATGGCGACCCTGCGCCACCAGAGCCATCCGTTGACCCCAAAATTCGTGCTGGCGTAACGCATCTCGGCTGGAATGGTGCTCGCACCCGCGATTATGTTGAACAGGATGTACCACTGCGTGCCGAGAATCATGAGCGGACTCAAGAATACGTCGGGATTCAATTTCCACACGACGATGCCGTAGACCGCCAACGGGAACAACAGATTCGCCGGAAACGCCGCCATGAATTGCGCGATCGGCTGCACGATCTGCGCCACCCGCGGCCGCATGCCGACCCAGATTCCAATGGGCACCCACACCACGCTCGCCAGCGCGATCAAGATGAACACCCGCAGCATGGTGATGCAGGCGAGTCCGCAGACATGCAGGGCTTCGCTCACGGAGGTGGCGGCGATGAGGCCGGCCACGAGGTGCCACAGCCCGAGCACCACCACGGCGACGATCAGCGACACCCACAGCCGATCGAGACTGCGCTTGGGCCGCGGCGGCGCATCGATGACCGGCGTGTCGCTGCGCTTGACCAGGCGGCTGGTCCAGAGCACCGCGGCGTCGAACGCGAGCGTTGCGGCCGTGATCAGACGGGAGCGGCGCATCATGGTGAGCGCCCAGGAATCCGGAACGCGTTCGCCCGGTTCCTGCTCCACGCGGAATCGGTCCGCCCAGGCGACCAGGGGCCGGAACAGCAGCTGGTCATACAGCAGGATGACGACCAACATGGTGAGGATGGCCCAGCCGATGGCGGCGAGGTTCTTCTGCTCGATCGCGAGCGCAATGTACGAGCCGACACCGGGCAACGCCACCGACAAATTTCCGACGCTGATCGACTCGGAGGCGACCACGAAGAACCATCCGCCGGACATCGACAGCATCATGTTCCAGATCAGCGCCGGCATCCCGAAGGGCACCTCGAGCTGCCAGAATTTCATCCAAGGCGACAGCTGGAACGAGTCTGCAGCCTCGACCAGCTCCGTCGGGACGGTGCGCAGCGACTGGTAGAAGCTGAACGCCATGTTCCAGGCCTGGCTGGTGAAAATGGCGAATATCGCCACAAACTCGGCGCCGAGCACTCTGCCCGGGGCCAGCGAAAGAAAAAACACGCTTGTAATCGAAATGAAACCTAAAATGGGCACCGATTGCAGAATGTCGAGGATCGGAACCAGGAGTCTGCCTGCGCGCTCGCTCTTCGCGGCCCAGGTCGCGTAGGTAAGTGTGAACACGAGCGAGCAGAGGAGCGCCACCAGCATCCGAAACGTGGTGCGTGCCGCGTATTCCGGCAAGTGCGCCGGGCTGAGCGATAGCGGCTGCACCTCGAGCTGGGTGAGCGGCGCGAACAGACCGTGCGCCGTCTCGCCGAGAAAGGCGATGAGGCCGATGACGACGATGAATGCCAGCACGTCCCAGCGCGAGCCGAGGCCACGCAGAAAGACGTAAGGTTCGAACCGATTCATCGCCGCATTCTCGCAGGACAGGCGATCAACTAGCTAGTAGGGTAGACGGCGCCGGGCCGCGCCCCGCATCATTCGAGCACGAGACATGCAGCAGATTCTGGCAGGACATTCGCAAGCCAACTCGAGCGCGGCCGGGACCCGATACGAAGTGCTCGGCGCCATCAGTTTCTCGCACTTTCTCAATGACATGATTCAGTCGTTGATCATCGCCATCTATCCGTTGCTGAAGGGCGAGTTCGCGCTGAGCTTCGCTCAAATCGGCGTCATATCGCTGACCTATCAAATTTGCGCCTCGGTCCTGCAGCCGCTCGTGGGTACGTACACCGACAGGCATCCGCAGCCCCACTCCTTGTCCGTGGGAATGGGCTTTACGCTCACGGGCCTGCTCGCCCTGGGTTTCGCGCAAAGCTACTCTGCGATACTCGTTGCCGCCGCCCTGGTGGGCGCGGGGTCGGCCGTTTTCCACCCCGAATCCTCGCGCATCGCACGCCTCGCCTCGGGCGGACGCCATGGGCTGGCGCAGTCGATATTTCAGGTCGGCGGCAGCGCTGGAAGCGCCGCCGGGCCCTTGCTCGCGGCGTGGATCATAATTCCTCACGGCCGCTCGAGCGTGGCCTGGTTCGCGCTGGCCGCAATTCTCGCCATCGTGGTCCTCTGGAACGTGAGCGCCTGGTACGTGAGACATCACCTCGCGCCCACGCGATCGGCTGGAGCCGCGACACAGGTACCGAGTCCCGTATCCTCGAGTCGCGTCGCCTGGTCCCTCGCGATTCTCGTGGTGCTGGTTTTCTCGAAGTATTTCTATCTGGCGAGCATCTCGAGCTTTTACAGCTTCTTCCTGATCGGCAAATTCCATGTCTCCATCCAGGTTGCGCAGCTGTATCTGTTCCTGTTCCTGCTCGCGAGCGCGCTCGGCACGCTCATCGGCGGTCCGCTCGGCGATCGAATCGGGCGCAAGCGCGTCATCTGGTTCTCGATCCTGGGGGTCGCGCCCTTTGCGCTCGCGCTTCCCTACGTCGGTTTGGCATGGACCGCGCTGTTGAGTCTGGTCATCGGCTTCATTCTTGCGTCCGCGTTTTCCGCGATTCTCGTGTTCGCTCAGGAGCTCATGCCGGGCAAGGTCGGCGCCGTCTCGGGTCTGTTCTTCGGCCTGGCATTCGGCATGGGCGGCATCGGCGCCGCGGTGCTCGGGGTTCTCGCCGACCGTTACGGCATCGACTTCGTGTACCAGCTATGCGCGTTCCTGCCGCTGCTCGGAATCATCGCCGCATTCCTGCCTAACATCGAGCATCGCGTGGTGCGGAGCCGGGTGTGACCCACGAGTTCGTAGCGCTGTTCTCGCAATACGGGTTGCTCGTGGTGGCTTTGAACGTGTTGGCTGATCAGATCGGGCTGCCCGTTCCGGCGATGCCGACGCTGATCGTCGCGGGAGCAATGGCCGCGTCCGGTCGTCTATCGCTCGGCCCGCTGTTCGTCTGGTCCGTTGTTGCCTGCGTGGTGCCGGATTGCGGCTGGTATCTCATCGGCAAAGCCTACGGGATCAGGGTTCTGAAGACCTTGTGCAGGATTTCCCTCGAGCCCGATTCCTGCGTGAGTCAAACCCAGAGTCGGTTCGAGCGATGGGGCATCAATTCGCTGCTGGTGGCCAAGTTCATACCCGGGCTCGCCATAATCGCGCCCCCGCTCGCCGGCGCGATGCGCATCGGTTGGTTTCGATTCCTGGCGCTGAGCGCGCTGGGTGCGGCGATCTGGGTGGGTTTCGGGCTCGCGGCGGGCATCGTGTTCCGTTCGCAGATCGAGGTTCTGCTGGCGCGCCTCACCCACATCGGCAGCATCGCCGGCATCCTCATCGGCGTGGCTCTTGCCGCCTATATCCTTTATAAGTGGTGGGAGCGCCAGCACTTCTACCGGACGCTGCGCATGGCGCGCATTACCGTGGCCGATCTCTACGAACTCATACAAGCGGGCGCGCAGCCCTCGATCATCGACGTGCGCTCGTCCACGGCGCGCGCGCTCGAGCCTCGCTGGATCCCGGGGGCGATCCACGTTCCACTGGAGGCCGTGGGTCTTCACGTAGGAGATCTGCCGAAGGACCGGGAGATCGTTCTTTACTGCACCTGCCCGAGCGAAGCGTCCGCGGCTCGGGTGGCGAGGATTCTGATGAAACACGGCTTCAAACGAGTGCGCCCATTGTTTGGCGGCCTCGATGCATGGGTTCAGGCGGGCTATGCGGTGGAGACCGACCCGTGAGCGCCAGCCCCTTGCATCACGTCGTCATCCTGGGCGGCGGCTTCGGCGGATTGGGCGTCGCGCTCGGGCTGGCAAAATCGCCCGTCCGCATCACCCTCGTCGACCGGCGCAACCATCATTTGTTCCAACCGCTGCTGTACCAAGTCGGCACGGCAACGCTCGCCACGTCGGAGATCGCCTGGCCGATCCGGCAGCTGATGCGCAGGCGCAAAGAAGTCACGACGCTGCTCGGCGCAGTGAGCGCCATCGACGCGGAGCGCCGCGCCGTCATCCTCGAGGACGGCGGCACGATCGGTTACGACACGCTGGTGGTGGCGACCGGCGCGCGGCACGCCTACTTCGGCCACGACGAATGGGAACCCTTTGCTCCCGGCCTGAAGACGCTGGAGGATGCAACCTCGATTCGGCGCCGGATACTGCTGGCGTTCGAGCACGCCGAGCGCGAAACCGATCCTGAGCGCCGGCGCGCCTGGCTCACCTTCGTGATCGTCGGCGGAGGCGCCACCGGCGTCGAGCTCGCGGGTGCCATCGCCGAGCTTGCGCACATGACGTTGCCCGACGAGTTCCGGCATATCGATACGCGCAAGGCGCGGGTACTCCTGATCGAGGCGGGTTCGCGCATACTGCCCACCTTCACCGAGGATCTGTCCGCCTACGCACACGCCGCGCTCGAGAAACTCGGCGTCGATATCCAACTGGGAGCGCCGGTGAGCGAATGCTCGGCCGAGGGCGTGGTCTATGGCGGCCGGCCGCTCGCCGCCAAGGTGATTCTTTGGGCGGCGGGGGTGCGGGCCTCACCGGCCGCCGTCTGGCTCGATGCTCCGTCGGACGGCGCGGGCCGTGTGCAAGTCGAACCGGACCTGTCGGTGCCCGGCCGCCCGGACATCTTCGTGATCGGCGACACCGCCACGATCAACGCCTGGCATGGGAAGCCGGTTCCCGGCATCGCACCCGCCGCGAAACAACAGGGCGCACATGTCGCCGCTGTGATCAGACGGCGGCTCGCCGGAGACGCGTCCATTCTGCCTTTTCGATACAAGCATTCGGGGAATCTCGCGACCATCGGCAAACGCGCCGCGGTGATCGATTTCGGCTGGTTGAAAATGCGCGGCTACCTCGCCTGGTGGGTCTGGGGGATCGCGCACATCTACTTCCTGATCGGGGTGCGCAACCGCCTGGCCGTCGCGCTCAGCTGGCTGTGGATCTACCTCACCGGCACCCGCGGCGCCTGTCTCATCACCCAGGGGGAGCAGCGCCCGCCGGACGAACCGCCGGTTTCACGCTAGAGAGCGCGCAATCAGCCGTTCAGAAACGCCATCATCTGAGGCTGGTAGCGCTCGCCTTGGGCGATACCGCGCGGTGCGACCGCCTCGATGCGCTCGACATCCTGCCCGGTGATGCGCACGGCCGTCGAACCGACGTTTTCCCGCAGTCGATCGGCACTCGTGGTCCCTGGGATGGGGGCGAAATTCGCACCTCGTTCGAGGATCCAGGCGAGAGCGAGCTGCGACGGTGTGCAGCCCTTCTCGGTGGCGATCGAATGGATCTGTTCGACCACCGCAAGATTTCTCGCAAAATTTTCCCCCTGAAAGCGCGGCGACTCGCGTCGCCAATCATCGGGCGCCAGATCCGCGGGGCTCTTGAAGCGGCCCGCAAGGAACCCACGGCCGAGGGGGCTGTAGGGCACGAAGCCGATCGCGAGCTCGCGCAAGGTCGGAATGATCTCGTCCTCCGGCTCGCGGCTCCACAGCGAATACTCGGTCTGCAACGCGCTGATGGGATGAACCTTGTGTGCGCGCCGGATGCTCGCCGGCGCGGCCTCCGAAAGGCCCAGGTAGCGCACCTTGCCCTGCTTCACCAGATCCGCCATGGCGCCCACGGTCTCCTCGATGGGCACCTTCGGATCGACGCGATGCTGGTAGTACAGATCGATCACGCTCACACCGAGCCTCGCGAGCGAGGCGTCACAGGCCGAACGCACGTACTCGGGACGCCCGTCGATTCCGCGCACCTGTGTTCCGGGCTGGCGCACGATCCCGAACTTGGTTGCGAGCACGACGCCGTCTCGCCGCCCCTTCAGCGCCTTGCCCACGGTGCGCTCGTTGGTGTGCGGGCCGTAGGCATCGGAGGTATCGAGAAAGTTGACGCCCAGATCGAGCGCAAGATGGATCAGCGATATCGCCTGCTCCTCGGTTGCCCCGCTGGTCGAATAGAAATCCGACAGCCCCATGCAGCCGAGACCGATCTCGGACACTTTCAGACCTTGATTGCCCAGTGCGCGAGTCTTCATGTTCCCTTCAGAAAAATGCCTGGATCCCGGTCTGCGCCCTGCCCAGGATGAGCGCATGGATGTCGTGCGTTCCTTCGTAGGTGTTCACCACCTCGAGATTCACCAGATGACGTATCACCCCGTATTCATCGGAGATACCGTTGCCGCCGAGCATGTCGCGCGCCGTCCGGGCGACATCGAGCGCCTTGCCGCAGGAGTTGCGCTTCAACATGGAGGTGATCTCCACCGTCGCGATGCCCTCATCCTTCATGCGCCCCAGCCGCAGACATCCCTGCAGCCCGAGCGATATCTCGGTTTGCATGTCGGCGAGCTTTTTCTGAACGAGCTGGTTCGCGGCGAGAGGGCGGCCGAATTGCTTGCGCCCGATCACGTAGTCGCGCGCCGTGTGCCAACAGCTCTCCGCCGCGCCGAGCGCTCCCCACGCGATGCCGTAACGTGCCGAGTCGAGACAGGTGAACGGGCCCTTCAGGCCGCTCACTCCGGGCAGAAGATTCTCCTGCGGCACGAACACATCATCCATCAGGATCTGTCCCGTGATCGATGCACGCAGGCCCACCTTGCCGTGCAGCGCCGGCGCCGACAGCCCCTGGAAGCTCTTCTCCAGAATGAAGCCGCGGATCACCTCATCCTCGGTCTTGGCCCAGACCACGAACACGTCCGCGAGAGGGCTGTTGGTGATCCAAGTCTTGGAGCCCGAGAGGCGGAAACCCCCGCTCGCGGAGCGCGCGCGCGTGACCATGCTGCCGGGATCGGAGCCATGGTTGGGCTCCGTGAGACCGAAGCAGCCGATGGATTCACCGCGCGCCAGCGAAGGCAGATAGCGACGCTTCTGCTCGTCGCTCCCGAACACGTAGATCGGCAGCATCACCAGCGACGATTGCACGCTCATCATCGACCGAAAACCGGAGTCGACCCGCTCGACCTCGCGCGCGATCAATCCGTAGCTCACGTAGTTGAGACCGCCGCCGCCGAATTCCTCCGGAATGGTCGCGCCCAGGAGTCCGAGGCTTCCCATCTCTCGGAAGATCTCCGGATCGGTGTGCTCGCGCCGGAATGCCTCGAGAACCCGCGGCGCCAGCCGCCCCTCGGCATACTCCCGCGCCGCGTCTCTCAGCATCCTCTCCTCGGAGGTGAGCTGCCCCTCGAGCAGCAGCGGATCGTCCCAATGAAAGCTTGCCTTCGCCATGTTCGATCTCTGCGGACCACCCGCCGATTTGCGGTTCGACCGGCATTGTACTGGAAAATGCCGGTTCATTTTTCCTCCGCCTCCAGTACGTGCTCGATGCGCCGGTCCGGCACCAGCCACATCACCGCAACCAGCGCATAGAGAATTTGCGCGACCGGCGGCGAGCGGAATGAGGCGCCGATTCCGAGCGCGTAGAGCACCGGCGAGAGCTTGCCCTTCCAATCGCCGCCCACCGCCTGTTTCAGCAGCGAGCCAGGACCCTGCGCCGCAATGATCGTTTGCTGCAGGATCACATATGCGAGCGCCGCGATGAGCAGCACGGCGCCGTACAGCGCGCTCGGCAGCACCGCGTGGTAGTTTTCGCCCATCCAGGCGGTTGCGAACGGAAACAAGGACAGCCAGAACAGAAGATGCAGGTTGGCCCACAAGATCGCGCCCGTGACCTCCGCGCATGTGTGCAGCATGTGATGATGATTGTTCCAGTAGATGCCGACGTAAACGAAGCTGAGCACGTAGCTCAGGAACACCGGCAGCACGGACATGAGCGCCGCGGGGCTCTCCTCGTGCGGCACCCTGAGCTCGAGCACCATGATGGTGATGATGATGGCGATGACGCCATCGCTGAATGCTTCGAGTCTCGTCGTGTTCATGGCAGAATGACCTCGAACATGCACAAAGCTTACCTGATTGCCGCCGCGCTCGCGTTGGGCTCCGCCCGCCCGATGCCCTGCCTCGCCGCCGCACCGGTTCCTCCGCCCGTGGATTCGGGTCTGGCGCGCGACATGCTCAAGGCACTGGTCGAGATCGACACCACGCACGCCCACGGCTCGACCGCGGCGGCAAAGACAATCCAGATGTGGCTCGCCAACGCCGGGTTCCCGGCGTCCGACCTCGTGCTCATCGCTGCGCCCGATCGACCGGCCAAGGCAAGCCTGGTGGTGCGCTATCGGGGACGGCATTCCAAGCCGGCCGTACTTTTCATGGGACATCTCGACGTGGTGGACGCCAACCCGGCCGATTGGTCGGTGGACCCGTTCAAGCTCACGGAGAAAGACGGCTGGTTCTACGGACGCGGAACCATCGACATGAAGGATGGCGATGC
>JBEKHO010000025.1:0-162009 GCA_050012215.1 Steroidobacteraceae bacterium | reverse complement strand
CTTTCCGCTCGAGGCGGACTTGCACAATGCTGCCAGCAAGCAATGGCCCCTGGGGTTTACAAATTAGGGTCAGGAGGTAACCCGATCCGCATCGAACACCGCAGGCGGCGCCAAAATCAACTGTTGACCATCAACCCGGGGGTCTCGGCCCTAGAGCTCGAGCTGCCGGCCCTTCTCCAAGACCGACTCTACGCGCTCACGCAGGATACGCAAGCGTCCGCCCACGTCCGAATCGAGATTGGTGTCACGGTTGCGGAAGCGAATCAATTCGTTCGCCATGTTGAGTGCTGCGATCACGGCGATGCGGTCCAAGCCCACGACCTTCCCCGTGTCGCGGATTTCGCGCATCTTGGAGTTCAAGAATTCCGCCGAATCGAGCAAGTCGGAGCGCTCCTCGATCGGGCAGGTGATGTGGTATTCCTTTTCCAGAATGCGCACGCTGACCCGCGCTTGATTGTCGCTCATGCCTGCTCCATCGATTTTAGACGGCCGATCATCGCCTCGACCCGGGCACGCACCTGCTCGTTCTTCTGCAGGAGGCTCGCGCGTTCGGCGGTGAGTGTTTCCTGCCGTTGACGCAGCGCGCGATTCTCTTCCTTGATCTGGGCCACGGTCGCGATCAGGTCCTCGAGCCGCTTTTCCAACCGCTTGAGCTCGAGCTCGACCGCGGATTTCGAATTGGTTTCGTTCATGGGGTGCCAATATAGAGCGCGCGATTCCGCATTGCAAAGGGCGGGCGCCTTCATGCGAAACAAGCGGCGCGGCGGGCCCAAAGGTCACCTAACGGCGCGTCCGAAGCGCTATTATTCGGCCAATCATGCTGGGTGAAATTCGGTTCAAGGATTTCGAGGACGTGCTGGCCTCCGCCGGAAGTCTTGCCGACGCGGCCGAGGCCCACGGGTCCTTGTGCGGCGCATTGTGCTCCATGTCACCTTACAGAATGCAGGACTGGGTCAACGAGATCCTGCCGGACGGCGCATCGCTCCCGGCCGAGTCCGCCGCAATGATCGAACGGGTGTTCGCGGCGACCGCGGCATCCTTTGGCGAACAGGGGATGGAGTTCCAGCCGCTGCTGCCGGACGACGAACAGCCGCTCAACGGCCGGGCGCATGCGCTTGCGTTGTGGTGCACCGGTTTTCTGTATGGCCTCGGCACCGGCCAGATATCCGACTTCGAAGCGCTGTCGGGCGATGTCGGCGAAATCGTACGGGACTTCACGGAAATCTCCCGCGCCACCGGCGACGATGCGGATGAGGACGAATCCAACGAACAAGCCTACGCGGAGCTCGTGGAATTCATACGCGTCGCCGCACAGGTCGTTTTCGAGGAGCTGCTGCCGCTCCGTCAGCAAGCCTATCCCGCCCCTCAGCAAACCTTGCACTAAGCTCAAAGCCATGGACCGCAGGGAGTTCGCGCGTCGCAGGCGCCAGGTTATGCGCATGATCGGCAGGGACGGAATCGCCGTACTGGCCGCCGCCCCGGTGCGCCATCGCAACGGCGACATCGAGTACGCCTACCGGCAGGACAGCCAGTTCCACTACCTGACGGGCTTTCCCGAACCCGAGGCGGTGGCGGTGCTGGTGCCGGGCCGCGCGCAAGCCGAGTATCTTCTATTCGTGCGCGAGCACGACCCAGTGCGCGAATCCTGGGAAGGCGCCTGGGCAGGAACCGACGGCGCAGTGTCGCTCTACGGGGCGGACGATGCATTTCCGATCGCGGACATCGACGAGATCCTGCCGGGCCTGATGGAACAAAGATCCCGGATCTTCTACTCGATGGGCGCGCACCTGGATTTCGACGGGCGCATGCTCGCCTGGATGAACGGCATGCGGGTGCAATCGCGGCAAAGCTCGGGGGCGCCCCAGGAATTCGCCGCGCTGACGCACGTGCTCGACGACATGCGGCTTTACAAGAGCCGCGCCGAGCAAGCCAGCTTGAGAGAGGCCGCCCGAATCGCCGTCGGAGCACATCGGCGCGCGATGCGCTTCGCCCGACCCGGCCGGATGGAATACGAGGTGATGGCCGAGGTGCTGCACGAGTTTCGGTCGCACAATGCCGACATGTCCTATCATCCGATCGTCGCCGGCGGCGCGAATGCCTGCATCATGCATTATGGCGCCAACGATCAGCGGCTCTGCGACGGGGATCTGTTGCTGCTCGACGCCGGCTGCGAGCACGAGTTCTACGCCTCCGACATCAGCCGCACGTTCCCGGTCAACGGCCGATTCACGCCGGCGCAGCGTGCCGTCTACGAGGTGGTGCTCGAAGCTCAGATCGCCGCGATCGACAGGGCGCGTCCCGGCAATCACTGGAACCAGCCGCACGAGGCGGCGGTGCGCGCCATCACCCAGGGACTCGTGAACCTGAAGCTCCTCCGAGGGCCGGTGACGCGGCTCATCAAGGATCAGGCCTACCTGCCGTTCTTCAGCCATCGCACCGGCCATTGGCTGGGACTCGACGTGCACGATGTGGGCGATTACAAGGTGGGCGGCGAATGGCGCGTGCTCGAGCCGGGCATGGCGCTCACCGTGGAGCCGGGACTCTACATTCGCCCGTCCCGCAAAATTCCCCGTGAGTTCTGGAACATCGGGGTGCGCATCGAGGACGACGTCCTCGTGACCGCCCAGGGAGCCCCGGAGGTATTGACCGCGGCCCTCGAAAAGACGCCGGAGGCCGTGGAAAGCATGGTGCAGGCTGCATGAGCCAGTCGTTCGACATCGCCATCGTAGGTGGCGGCATGGTCGGCGCGAGCCTCGCCGTGGCGCTCGAAAATCTTGGGGCTACGACGGCGCTCATCGAAGCGGTGCCTCACGATGCGGCGTCTCAGCCGAGCTTCGACGAGCGCACAACGGCATTGTCGAACGGCAGCCGGCGCATCCTCGAGACCTTGGGGGTGTGGCCGGCCGTCGCCGGCGATGCAACGCCCATTGCCAGGGTGCACGTCTCGGATCAAGGCCATTTCGGATTCGCCCGGATCGATGCGGCGGAACAGGGTTTGCAGTCGTTGGGCCACGTGGTGCCGAACCGTTCGCTCGGCTCGGCGCTCTGGTCGGCGCTCGCGAAACGCCGCGACGTGCACGTGTTCTGTCCCGCCCGGGTGGCGCGGGTCGAGGCGCATGAGCGATCCATTGAACTTATTGTCGAAGAGGGGTCCGCCGGGCCCTGCACGTCGATCGACGCACGTCTCGTCGTCGCCGCCGACGGCATCGAGTCTGCGGTTCGCCGGGCGTTCGGCGTGGAGGCCGACGTCCGTGATTATCATCAGACGGCAGTGATCACCACCGTGTTGCCGGACAAATTCCACCATCACGTCGCCTACGAGCGCTTCACCCCGTCCGGACCCCTGGCTCTGCTGCCGCTCGCGGACGGACGATGCACCTTGGTGTTGACGTTGGCGCCGGACTTGGCCGAGCGCGCCATGAGCTGGTCGGACGAGGAGTTTCTGGGCGAAGTACAACGGCGGTTCGGCTTCAGGCTGGGGCGGTTCCTCAAGGTGGGCCGGCGCTTCGCCTATCCGCTGTCGCTGTCGCGCTCGCGCAAGACCAGTGCGGGGCGCTGCGTCATCGTCGGCAACGCGGCGCAGGGCCTGCATCCGGTCGCCGGCATGGGCTTCAATCTGGGTTTGCGCGACGCCGCGAGTCTGGCAGAGCTCATCGCCGAGCACCGCGCAGATCCCGGCAGCTTGGCGCTCACGGCCGCGTACGACGATTGGCGGGCGGCCGATCGCCGCGAGATCATCGGATTCACCGATGGGCTGGTGCGCTTGTTCTCCGCGCCGTGGGGGCCTGTGCGGCACTTGCGAAACATGGGACTGCTGGCCTTCGATCTTTTGCCGCCGGCGAAAGCCGCATTGTCATCGCTGTCCACGGGGGCCGCGGGCCGGATCCCGAAGCTCGCGCGCGGCGTGCCTATCGGCAAGCCTATCGGTGAGCGTTCTGGAGAGCGGCCGTGAGCCGCGACTTCGACGTCGTGATTGTGGGAGCGGGCCCCGTGGGGTGCGTGATGGCGGGGCTGCTGCTGGCGCGCAATCTCGTCGCACCGGGCCGCGTGGCGGTGCTCGCGGGGCGCATCCCCCCGCCGAGCTCGAGAGGGGCGGCGGCCGCCGGCGCAGACCATCCCTGGGGCTTGCGGGTATTCGCCCTGAGCCGGGCCTCGCAACGATTGCTCCGGCTCTGCGGTGTGTGGCGCAGCCTGCCGCCCGAGCTCGTGTTCCCGTACGAACGAATGTGCGTATGGGATGAGAGCGGCGTGCCGGAGGGCCGCGGGTCGCTGACCTTCGATTGCGCCGAACTCGGCGAAGCGGATCTCGGATTCATCGTCGACGGCGCAGCGCTGCAGGAGAGCTGCGTGAAGGCGGCAGTTGCCGCAGGCGCGGTGATGGTCGAAGCGGCGGTGCAATCCATCGAGGTGACGGATGGCGGGGCGCGAATTGCGCTCGTTGACCAACGCGAGCTCGGGGCGCGACTGTTGATCGCCGCCGACGGCGCCGCGTCCAAGACGCGCGCGCTTCTCGGCGTCGCCACCGCCGGACATGCTTACCATCAGGATGCCCTGGTCGCCCATGTGCGAACGGCCAAGCCTCATCGCAGCACCGCCTGGCAGCGGTTCTTGTCGACCGGGCCGATCGCGTTGCTGCCGCTGTCGGACGGCCGCTCGTCGATCGTATGGAGCGTGTTGCGGGAGGAGTCCGAGCGTCTTCGGGCGCTCGACGCCCAACAATTCGCCGCGGCCGTTCTCGAGGCGAGCGGCGGGGTGCTCGGCGACATCGAGCTCACCACACCGATCGCGAGCTTTCCGATCCAGTTGCAGTACGCGCTCGACTACGTGCGCCCGCGCGCAGCGCTCATCGGCGACGCCGCGCACGCCGTGCATCCTTTGGCCGGACAGGGACTCAACCTGGGTTTTCTTGATTGCGCATCGCTCGCCGAGGCGCTGGGCGAGGCGGGCACCTCGAGCTCCCTGGGCGATTATGCGCCGCTGCGCCGCTACGAGCGCCGGCGCAAGAGCGAGAATTTGATCGCCGCCGCCGCGCTCGACGGCTTGGAGCGGTTGTTCTCCAGCTCGAATCCGGGTCTCGCGCGCTTGCGCGCGGCGGGACTCGGCGCCGTCGGCAGTCTTTCGTTCGTCAAGCGGAGGCTCGCGAAGCGAGCCTTGGGAATCGGCGGCGATGTGCCGGCGTTCTTGAGGGAACAGGGCGCCTGAGCCGCCTGCTGTTCAGGCGGCTGATAGCTGATCGATCTTGGCGGCGCAAATGAAATCGTTCTGCGACAGTCCGCCGATCGCGTGAGTCGAGTACGTGATGCGGCAGTAGCCGTATCCGATTTCCAGATCCGGATGATGATCCTCGACGTTGGCGACGTGTGCGAGCGCGTTGACGAAGCTCATGGTGCGGTAGAAGTCCTTGAACTTGAGCGAGCGCTGCAAGCTCTTCCCATCCGGCGCGAGTTTCCACTCGCCCTGGAGCTCGCGCAGCAGGCCCTCTGCCTCTGTACGCGTGAGCGCCGCGCCGCCGCCTTCGCAGGGGACGCATTTCCTGGCGGCAAGGCCGTCGGCGTTCGCATCGCTCACGCCGGGTGCCGCGTGTAGGTGCGCTCTATGTAGCGCTCGACCAGTTCCTGGAATTCCTCCGCGATCCGATCGCCCTTGAGCGTCACCGTCTTCGCGCCATCCTCGTAGACCGGCGCCACGGGATGTTCGCCGGTTCCGGGCAGGCTGATGCCGATGTTGGCGTGCTTGCTCTCGCCCGGGCCGTTGACCACGCAGCCCATGACGGCCACCGTCATGTCCTCGACGCCCGCGTGGCGCTTGCGCCATTCCGGCATGCGGTGGCGGATATGACCCTGAATTTTCTGGGCGAGCTCCTGGAAATAGGTGCTCGTGGTGCGCCCGCAACCGGGACACGCCACCACCATGGGCGTGAACGAGCGCAGACCCATGGTCTGCAGGATTTCCTGCGCGACGATCACTTCCTGAGTGCGGTCACCGTTCGGTTCCGGCGTCAAGGACACGCGGATGGTATCGCCGATGCCCTGCTGCAACAGAACGCCGATGCCGGCGGTCGAGGCGACGATTCCCTTGCTGCCCATGCCGGCCTCGGTGAGCCCAAGGTGCAGCGGATATTCGCAGCGGCTGGCGAGGTTTCGATAGACAGCGATCAAATCCTGAACGCCGCTCACCTTGGCGCTGATCACGATTTTATCGGCCTTGAGCCCAAGGCTCTGTGCACGCTTGGCGCTGTCCAGGGCGGATACGACGATGGCTTCACGCATCACATCCAGAGCCGGAAGCGGCGCCGCGAGCTTCGAATTCTCGTCCATCAACCGCGTGAGCAGGTCCTGGTCCAGGCTCCCCCAATTGACGCCGATGCGGACCGGCTTGTCATAGGTGCACGCGGTCTCGATCATCTCGGCGAACTGCGGATCACGCTTGCTGCCGCGTCCCACGTTGCCCGGATTGATGCGCAGCTTGGAGAGTGCCTCGGCACAGGCAGGGTGGGCCTTCAAGAGCTTATGGCCGTTGAAGTGAAAGTCGCCGACCAATGGGGTATTCACCCCCTGGGCGTTCAGCTTTTCACGAATGTGAGGAACGGCGGCCGCCGCCTCGTCGTTATTGACGGTGATCCGGACCAGCTCCGAGCCGGCGCGGGCGAGCGATTTGACCTGCGTGACGGTGCCCTCGATGTCCGCCGTATCGGTGTTGGTCATCGATTGAACGACGATGGGGGCGTTGCCGCCGATGGTGACGTTGCCGATCTTGACGGCAAGAGATTTTCTGCGTGATTGCATGGGGCATATTCTACTTGATGGCCGGGTGCCCCCCAACGGCCGATGGCATAATTGGACCCGATGAGGACGTTGATGAGTCAGCGGCTGGTTTATTCCACCGGAATAGGGACGCTTTGCCCGAATTGCCGCCGTGCAGTGCGGGATTGCGTTTGCCCCAAGGGGGCCCCCGGCAGAGCGGAGCCTCGCCCGGTGCGTGTCGGCCGCGAGACCAAGGGCCGTGCCGGTAAGGGCGTGACGACGGTCAGCGGCCTGCCGTTGTCCGAGGCGGACCTCGGGACGCTGGCGGCGCGTCTCAAAAAACGCTGTGGATCGGGAGGAACGGTGCGCGAAGGCGTCATCGAGATCCAGGGCGACCATCGCGACGCGATCGTTGCGGAGCTCTGCAAACTCGGCTGGGCCGCCAAGAAATCCGGTGGCTGACGTACCAGAGGCTCACGGATCGGCCTCTGAAAGGGGCTGTGATATGATGCAGCATCGCGATAAGAGCCGTGTGGAGAGAGTCCTCGTTCGCCGAGGACCGCCGAAGGCGCAACCGCCCGGAAACGCTCAGGCACACGTACTGCGGTCTCTCGCGATCTCTGGAGAGCGGTCGCGCCGTTAACGGCCGATCCACCGAAGGGGAGCAGCGCTCGAGCGAGCGCTCGATCTCTCAGGTCCTAAGGACAGAGGGGCGGCACGTACCAACCGGTGCGTGCCGGTTCTCGTGTCTGGATTCGCAGTGAGGTTGCGATGGGCCTGAAAACGCCGCTCTACGACATCCATGTTTCATCGCGCGCCAAGATCATCGATTTTGGCGGCTGGGACATGCCTCTGTCCTACGGCTCCCAGCTCGACGAGCATCGCGCCGTGCGCAGGGACTCGGGCATTTTCGACGTGTCCCACATGTGCGTGGTCGATCTGACCGGCGCACGCGTGCGCGAGTTCTTGCGCCTTCTCCTGGCCAACGACGTGGCCAAGCTTAACGTTCCCGGCGCGGCGTTGTATTCCTGCATGCTCAACCCGAGCGGCGGGGTCATCGACGACCTGATCGCCTACTTTCTCACCGACATCTGGTTCCGCTTGGTGGTCAATGCCGGTACGCGCGGCAAGGATCTGAAGTGGCTGCAAGAGCATGCAGCGCCGTTCGGCGTGTCGGTGCGCGAGCGCAAAGACCTTGCCATCCTCGCCGTGCAGGGACCGCTCGCGCGCGAGAAAACCACATCCCTTCTATCCGCCGCGCATCGGGACACAGCGCTTCGGATCGCACGCTTTTCCGCAGCCGCCATCGACTCGTGGTTTCTGGCGCGCACCGGCTATACGGGTGAGGACGGCTTCGAGATCATGCTGCCGGCCGAAGAGGCTGCCCCCGTGTGGCAGTCGCTGGTAGCGCGCGGCGTCACGCCCGCGGGCCTGGGGGCGCGCGATACCCTGCGGCTCGAGGCGGGGATGGCTCTGTACGGCAGCGATATGGACGAGAGCCGCCATCCGTTGGAATCCGGGCTCGCCTGGACCGTGGCATTCGAGCCCGAAGAGCGTGAGTTCATCGGCCGCGCCGCGCTCGAGCGGGTCCGCTCGCAAGGCTGCGATGAGATGGTGGGGCTGGTGCTCGAAGAGCGCGGCGTGCTGCGCAATCATCAGTCCGTGCTCACCGAGGCGTCCGCCGATGATCCCGGCCTGAAGATCGGCGAGATCACCAGCGGCACGTTTTCTCCGACATTGAACCGGGCGATCGCGCTCGCGCGCGTGCAAAGAAACGTTCCCGCGCGCGTTTTCGTCGAGATCCGCGGCCAGCCGCATGCGGCGCGGGTCGTCAAACCGCCGTTCGTGCGCAACGGCAAGGCAATGAACGGGCTTTAATCAGAAGGAGTCGGCTTTAGTGAGTGAAAACGTACCGGACGATTTGCAGTACACGCGGACCCACGAATGGGTCCGCGAACTCGGCAACGGGCAGGTGGAGATCGGGGTCACGGATCACGCGCAACAGGCGCTCGGCGACCTGGTGTTCGTCGAGGTGCCGGAAGTGGGGCGCGAGCTGAAGGTCGGAGAGGCCTGCGCCGTGGTCGAGTCGGTGAAGGCGGCGTCCGATGTCTACAGCCCCGTGTCAGGCCGGGTTACCGAGCGCAACGACACCCTCAGCGAGAAGCCCGAGCTCCTCAACTCGGATCCCTATGGAGCGGGATGGCTGATGCGGGTGGCCCGCAGTGCCGCACCCACCGACGGCCCTTTTCTGAAGGCTGCCGAGTATGCGCAATACGTCAAAGAAGCCGGGTAGGGCGTCACCATGCCATTCATCCCGCATACGCCCGCGGATGTCTCGGAGATGCTGTCGGTCATCGGTGCCGGGTCCATCGATGAGCTGTTCGACGAGATTCCGCAGGCGCTGAAAGCCGCGCCACTCGACGGGGTCCCGACGGGCCGCAGCGAAATGGAGCTTGCGCGGCTCTTGACCGAGCGCGCAGCCGCCGACGGCCGCCTGCTGAATTTCATCGGAGCGGGTGCGTACGAGCACCATATTCCCGCCCCGGTCTGGGCGATCGCCACGCGCGGCGAGTTCTATTCCGCGTATACGCCCTACCAAGCAGAGGCGAGCCAGGGCACCTTGCAGGTCATTTACGAATATCAGTCCATGATCTGCGCACTCACCGGCATGGAGGCCGCGAATGCGTCGCTATACGACGGCGCCTCTGCGGTGGCGGAGGCCTGCCTGATGGCCATCCGCGCCAATCGAGGCTCGGAATCGCGGCGCATTCTCATGCCGCGCACCGTCAACCCCACCTACGCGAAAGTAGCGCAGACGATTGCCCGCCATCAAGGCGTGGAGTTCGAGACGCCGGCCTTCGATCGGCGCAGCGGACGCATCAGCACCGAGGCCTTGAAGAGCTCGATGGGGAGCGGCGGCTACGCGGCGCTGGTGATCCAGCAGCCCAATTTTTTCGGCAACCTGGAAGAGGTCGACGCGCTGACCGATTGGGCGCACGCGAACCGCATGCTGGTCATCGCGGTGGTCAATCCCATCTCGCTCGCGCTCTACAAGCCTCCCGGGGACTGGGGCAACGAGGAAGGCAAGCGTGGCGCGGACATCGTGTGCGGCGAGGGACAGCCGCTCGGCGTGCCTCTCGCCTGCGGCGGCCCTTACTTCGGTTTCATGGCGACACGCCTCCCGCACGTGCGCCAGATGCCCGGGCGCATCGTCGGGCGCACCGTCGACACCGAAGGCCGGCCGGGCTTCACGTTGACCTTGCAGGCGCGCGAGCAACACATCCGGCGCAGCAAGGCCACGTCCAACATCTGCACCAACCAGGGACTGCTGGTGACGGCTGCCACGATTTATCTTTCGCTGCTCGGGCCCGAGGGTCTGGAACGCGTGGCGGCCTCGTGCGCCGAGCGAACCGAGTGCCTGGTGCAGGCGCTGACGCGCATTCCCGGCATCGCCGCCGCCTTCGAGGCGCCGCGTTTCCACGAGGCCGTGCTGGTTCTCGAGCGCCCCGTGGCGCCGCTCCTCGCCGTGCTCGCCGAACGCGGCATCGCCGGCGGGTTGGATCTCAGTGCAAGCCATCCCGAGCTGGGTCACGCGATGCTGGTCTGCGCCACCGAAACCAAACTGGATCAGGACATCGATGCCTATGCGAGCGCGATGCGCAGTGTGATCGAATTGCCGCGCGGCGAGCGCGGTGCGGCTTGAGGAGCGATGATGAATGAGCTTAAGTTGAACGAGCCGCTGATATTCGAGTTGAGCAAACCAGGCAGGCGGGCGCCCAGCCAATTCCCGCCGGCGCCCGCCGACTCCCGCGGCGCGCAGATCCCACAGCACCTGCGCCGGCTGCGCCGGCCCCACCTTCCGGAAGTGTCCGAGCTGCAGGTGGTTCGACACTTCACGCGGCTCTCGCAGCTGAACTTTTCGATCGACTCGCATTTCTATCCCTTGGGCTCCTGCACCATGAAGTACAACCCCAAGGCGTGCAACACCTACGCCATGCTTCCCGAGTTCTTGAGCCGGCATCCGTTCGCGCCCGAGCCGCAAGGCTTCCTCGCCTGCATGTACGAACTGCAGGAGATGCTCAAGGAGATCACCGGCATGCGGGGAGTGAGCCTATCCCCGATGGCGGGAGCCCAGGGCGAATTCGCCGGCGTCGCGATGATCCGTGCTTATCATCAGCGTCGCGGCGACACCGCCCGCACCGAGATCATCGTGCCTCAGGCCGCGCACGGCACCAATCCGGCCACGGCCGCCATGTGCGGCTGCACCGTCAGGGAGATTCCGTGCGACAAGAGCGGCGGCGTCGATCTGGAGGCGCTCGAGGCCGCCGCAGGTCCGGCGACGGCGGGAATCATGCTCACGAATCCATCGACGCTCGGCGTGTTCGAGCACCGCATCGCCGAGATCGCGAGCATCGTGCACAAGTCGGGCGGTCTGCTTTATTACGACGGCGCGAACTTGAATGCGATCTTGGGCAAGGTCCGTCCGGGCGACATGGGGTTCGACGTGATCCACATGAACTTGCACAAGACCTTCTCCACGCCGCACGGCGGCGGTGGTCCGGGATCCGGTGCCGTCGGCGTGGGTCCGCGTTTGCTGCCCTTCCTTCCGATCCCGCTGGTCGGCCGCGTGGAGGGTTGCTATCGCTGGCTGACGGAGACCGACCTTCCGGACTCCATCGGCCGGCTCTCCGGCTTCATGGGCAATGCGGGCGTCAATCTGCGCGCCTATATCTATATGCGCATGCTGGGCCGGCAGGGGATGGTGCGCGTATCCGAATTCGCGGCGCTGAACGCCAACTATCTGATGAAGCGTCTGACCGACCTGGGCTACGAAGCTGCATATCCCTCGCGCCGCGCGAGCCATGAGTTCATCATCACGCTGAAGAGCGAGAGCCGCCATTTCGAGGTGACCGCGATGGACGTGGCCAAGCGGCTGCTGGATTTCGGAGTTCACGCGCCGACGACCTATTTCCCGCTGCTGGTTCCCGAGTGCCTGCTGATCGAGCCGACCGAGACCGAGACCAAGGAAGAACTCGACCATTTTTGCGCCGCGATGCGGGAGATTCGCCGGGAAATGGAACAAGAGCCCGAGAAACTGCGCTCGGCACCGCATACAATGCCGGTACGGCGGCTGGACGACGTGAGAGCGGTGAAACAGCTCGATATAGCCTGGAAGCCGGCTCCTTAGAGGAACCGCGCGGTTCGATGGCTTGTCCGAACACGGACACTTAAATTCATTTCAGGCAGTTGTCCTAGGATCGGTATGTCCCGTAGTTCGCTTTGGTTCTCGCTCGTTCTGCTCTCCACCCAGGGCCTCGCCGGTCCGTCGGGCAGTACGGCAGGCGCACCGCCCCCCGTGGACGAAGCGCCTGCACCCGCTGCGGCGGTCGCCCCACCGCCCGAACTCATCGAGCGTTCCGCGAACTGGTCTCAGACGCTCGAGCGGATAGCCTCCGGCGTGGTCACCATCCAAATCGACGGCGCGCGGGCGTTCGACACGGAGTGGAACACCACCGCACAGGCGACCGGATTCGTCATCGACGCGAAGCGCGGGCTCATCCTGACCAATCGCCACGTGGTGACGCCCGGTCCTGTCACGGCGCAGGCCACGTTCCAGAATCGGGAGGAAGTGCAGCTCTTTCCCGTGTACCGCGATCCGGTCCATGATTTCGGGATCTACCATTACGATCCGTCGAAGCTGCGTTTCATCAAGCCGGCGGAGCTGCCGCTCTATCCAGCCGGAGCGGTCATCGGACGCGAGATCCGGGTGGTCGGCAACGATGCCGGCGAGCAGCTGTCCATTCTCGCCGGAACGCTCGCGCGGCTGGACCGCGAGGCACCCGAGTACGGCTACGGGAAGTACAACGACTTCAACACGTTCTATTATCAGGCCGCCTCGGGAACGTCCGGAGGGTCATCCGGCTCGCCGGTGATCGACATCCAGGGGCGGGTGGTGGCGTTGAACGCGGGCGGAGCGACCGGCGCGGCCTCGAGCTTCTACTTGCCGCTGCCCGCCATCACGCGCGCGCTGAAGTACATCGATGCCGGCAGGCCGGTGCCGCGCGGCACCCTGGAGACGGTGTTCAAGTACACGCCGTACGATGAGCTGCGGCGCCTCGGACTCGATGCCCAGACGGAGGCGCGCATGCGCGCCGCGTTCCCCAAGCTCACCGGCATGCTGGTCGTCGATGAGGTGCAGCCGGGCTCGGCTGCGGATGGGATCCTTTCGCCCGGCGACATTCTCATCGCGATCGACGGCAAGCCGGTGCCGGAGTTCTTCGCCTTGGAGGACGTGCTGGACAATCACGTCGGCCAGGAGATCAAGGTCGAGGTGCTGCGCGGCGATCAGACGTTGCGTCACGCGCTCGACGTGGAGTCGCTCGGCGCCATCACCGCGGACGAGTACATCGAGTTCGGCGAGGCGGTCGTTCACACGCTGTCCTACCAGCAGGCCCGTCACTACAACCTGCCGATCAAGGGCGTGTACGTGGCGAATCCGGGCTACGTCTTCGGCAGCGCCGGCATCCCGCATGGCGCGCTCATCAGCTCCTTCAACGGCCGGAAGATGGAGACGCTTGCGGATTTCGAATCCGCCCTCGGCGACCTGGCGGACGGCGCCCGAGCGCCGGTGCGCTACGTGACGCTCGAGGATCCGCGCACCACGCAGCTCAAGGTGATCCGCATGGACCGGCGCTGGTTCCCCGCCCGCAAGTGCAAGCGCGACGACACGCTCGGCATCTGGCCCTGCGTGGCGCTCACCGTCGGCCCGGCATCGCCGGCGCTGCAACCGGCGTCCACCGAATATGCCAAGACCGGCGATCCGCGCATCGACCGGCTGGCACCGTCGCTCGTATCGATCACCTTCGACATGCCTTACTCGGTGTCCGGCGTGACGGAAAAGAATTATCACGGCACGGGCGTGATCGTCGATACCAAGCGAGGGCTCGTGGTCATCGACCGCAATACGGTGCCTCTCGCCATGGGCGATGTACGCATCACCTTCAACGGTACCGTGGAGGTGCCGGGCAAGGTGGAATTCATTCATCCGCTGCACAACCTGGCGGTGGTGTCCTACGATCCGCGGCTGATCGGTGACACCCCGGTGCGGGCCGCGACGCTGGTCGCCAAAGAACTCCGTCCGGGCGATGACGTCTGGGTGGTCGGGCAGCGCGGCGATTCGAAGGTGATGTCGGAGCGCACCCAGGTCGCGGGCGTCGATCCGGTTTCGTTCCCGCTGTCCCGCACGCTGCGTTTCCGCGACAGCAATCTGGAGGTCATCAATCTGGTGAACGCGCCCGCCGACTTCGACGGCGTGCTCGCCAACGAGAAGGGCGAGATGCTCGCGCTTTGGTCGAGCTTCGCCTTCGAGACGCAGCGGGAGTTGGAACAGGTGAATCGCGGCATACCCGCGGATCTGGTGATGCAGATGATCAATGCTGTCTCCAACCAGCGACAGCTGTATTCCTTCGAGGCCGAGTTCAATGTCGATTCGCTGGCAGACGCGCGCAAGCTCGGGCTGACCGACGCCTGGGTGAAGCGCTTCGAGGGGCACGATGCGGAGCGGCGCCAGGTGCTTTCCATCGACCGGCTGGTCGCAGGCACTCCTGCCGCGGCGGTTCTGGAGCCGGGCGATCTGTTGCTCGCCATCGACGGCAAGATCGTGAGCCGCTTCCGCGAGGTGGAGGAGACCGTGCAGAAGCCTGAGGTCGCGGTCACCGTCTGGCGCGACGGCGCCGAGAAGACGCTGCAATTGAAGACGGTGGCGCTCAACGGGCGGGACATCGATCGCGTGGTGATCTGGGCGGGCGCGACGCTGCAGGCGCCCCACCGGGCAATGGCCGTGCAGCGCGGCATCGCGCCCTCCGGCGTGTTCGTGTCCTTCTTCTTTTACGGTTCCCCGGCCACGCACTACGGACTTTACGCCGGCCGGCGCATCACCGAGGTCGACGGGCAGGCGACGCCCGATCTCGACGCGTTCTTGAAGGCGGTTCGCGGCAAGCCCGATCGGGCTTCGCTGCGGCTGAAGACCATCAGCTGGAACGGCATGACCGACGTGATCACCCTCAAGCTCGACAAGCACTATTGGCCGGCGTACGAACTCGACCGCGATAGCGACGGCATCTGGAGGCGTACGGCGCTCGATCCGGACGTGACGCTGGCCCGCACGCCGTGAGTGCGGAATTTGCGATCGGAGCTGCGTCGCGCGCAGATTTGCCTCAAATTCTCGCCATTTACAACGAGGTCATCCGCAACACGACGGCGGTGTATTCGGACCGGGAAGTCACCCTCGAAGACCGCGAGAAATGGTTCGACGCGAAGATGGCTCAGGGTTTCCCCGTGTTGATTGCGGCGGACTCCTCCGGGGTCGCCGGTTTCGGAACGTTCGGTGAATTTCGCGCATGGCCATGCTACCGCTCGAGCGTCGAGCACAGCGTGCACGTGCGGACCGACTGCCGGCGACGCGGTGTCGGACGGGCGCTCGTGCTGGCTCTGATCGATGCAGCGGCCGAGATGCAAAAGCACGTCATGATCGCAGGCATCGATGCGGAAAATGTGATCTCCATCTCGCTTCACCAAAGTCTCGGCTTCGAAAGCGTCGGACACTTTCGCGAGGTTGGCCGCAAGTTCGGCCGCTGGCTCGACTTGAACTTCATGCAGCGGTTCATTTGATATCATGGACGCGTGGTAAGAGCTTCACAGACCGAAATCGAGAAAGCCGTCGAGACGTTGCGTGCGGGAGACCTGGTGGTGTTTCCGACCGAGACGGTTTACGGCCTGGGCGCGAACGCCTCAAACCCCGCGGCGGTTCGCAAGATCTTCGAGGTCAAGGGCCGCCCGGCGGACCACCCGGTCATCGTGCACCTGGACAATCAGCGCTACTTGCACCGCTGGGTCGCCGACGTGCCGGAAATGGCCCAACGCTTGGCGTCCATGTTCTGGCCCGGCCCGCTGACGTTGATCCTGCCCAAGGCGGACAACGTGAACGATATCGTGACGGGCGGTCAGAACAGCATCGGCATCCGCATACCCTCGCACCCGATCGCGCTGCAGCTTCTGACCGCGTTCGGCGGCGGAATAGCGGCGCCGTCGGCGAACCGCTACGGCCGCTTAAGCCCGACGAAACCCGAGCACGTGCGCGACGAGCTCGGCGAGGCGGTGGAGGTGATCCTGGACGGCGGCGACTCTCCCATCGGGCTGGAGTCGACCATCGTGTCCTGTCTGAACAATGAGGTGAGGCTGCTGCGTCCGGGGTTCATTACGCGCTCGCAGATCGAACAGGTGGTCGGCGGCTTAGCCAGCGGCGGCGAGCCTCCCCGGGCGCCGGGCGACCGGGTGCAGCATTACGCGCCGTCGACCCCGCTCGAAATCGTGGCCTCGGACGAGCTCGAGGTGAAGGCCGGCGAGATCCTCGACCGGGAGGAAAAAGTCGCCGTGCTGGCGATGCGGCCGCCGCTGCACACCAAGAGATACATGACGTGGATCAACGCCGGCAAGAAGCCCGATGCGTATGCTCACAACCTGTACAACAATTTGCGGACCCTCGATCGGGCGCAGTGCGTGAGAATTCTGGTGCAGGAGCTGCCGCAGGACGAGCGTTGGGCGGCGATCCTCGACCGTTTGCAGCGCGCGAGCGGCTTGGGCGAGGATCCGCTCGAGTTGAGCGCCAGTTAGAGCTGGTGAGCAAGTCAGGTGAATCAGGTGACCAGAGCATCCCGAGTCCGTCGCTTGTCGATCGAATCCGCGCAGCAACTGCCGGCTGAACGGGACCCCTTTGCGCGCGAGTCGATCGAGCATCTGGTACGCCGCTACGGCTCGCCGCTGTTCTTGATCGATGCCGAACGGGTACGTGCCCAATACCGGTGCCTGTCGGAGGCTCTGCCCGGAGTCGACCTCTTCTACGCGATCAAGTGCCTGCCGCATCCCGCCGTGGTCGCGACGCTTCGCGATCATGGCGGCTACTTCGATCTGGCGACCAACGGGGAGGTCGAGCTGGTCCGCGGCTTGCGGGTGGACGCCGAGCGCTGCATCCACACGCACCCGATCAAGCGGGACAGCGACATCCGCACGGCGCTTGCCTACGGAGTCACGCATTTCGTGGTCGACAACCCGGAGGAGCTGCGCAAGTTCGAAAAGTACCGCAACCGTGCAGCGATCCTGATCCGGCTGGCGTTCCGCAGCGCCGATGCCGTTTGCGATCTGTCGCGTAAATTCGGCTGCACTCCCGAGACGGTGCCGGAGCTTCTCGCGCTCGCCTCGGAACTGCGCATTCGAGTGGCAGGCCTGTCGTTCCACGCCGGCTCGCAGGCAAGCACCCCGCGGATGCACGTCGAGGCCATCGAGGTTTGCCGTGAGCTCATGTCGGCAGCGGCCGAGCGCGGGCACGACTTTTCGGTGCTCGATATCGGCGGCGGGTTTCCCGTCGACTACTCCGCGGGTTCCGACAGCCGCTCCATCGAGGAGTTCTGCGCGCCGATCCGCCGCGCCCTCGATTCGATCGACCCCACGCTTCGAATCATCGGCGAGCCGGGGCGCTTCGTCGCGGCGCCTTGCGCGATCAGCGTGTCCTCGGTGATGGGCCGCGCCAAGCGCGACGGACGGTGGTGGTATTACCTGGACGATGGACTGTACGGCAGCTATAGCGGTCAGGTGTTCGATCATGCGATCTATCCGATCGAGCCGCTGGCGGCGTCCGGTCCCGCGCTGCCCTCGGTTCTGGCCGGCCCCACTTGCGACAGCATCGATGTGATCCGCGAGAACATCGATCTGCCCGAACTCAAGCAGGGCGATCTCATCGTCGGGAGGATGATGGGCGCCTATACCTGGGCGACGGCCACCGAATTCAATTTTTTTCCAAAGGCCACCGTGCTGGCACTCGATCGGGGCCGGCTCATGCGTGAAGGAGACTTGCGATGAAGTGGAGCCGGCGGCGTTTGCTGAGGACGGCTGGGATGATGGCGGGGGTGTCGGCCGCCGGCATGCTGAAGAGCGTTGCCGCCGAACAGGGCGCCGGCGCGCGGCGGATCGTAATGAAGAACTTGCACACGCCGGAGTCGCTCGACATCGAGTATCGGCGCGGTAACGATTACGTCCCCGAGGCGATCGCCGCGATCGAGGGGTTGCTGCGTGACTATCGTACCGGCGCCCGGCACCCGATCGATCCGACGCTCATGGACTACCTCTACGAGGTCGCGAATCTGGCGGGCGTCCCGCCCGTGTTTGCCGTGATTTCCGGGTACCGATCCCCGCAGACCAACGAGATGCTGCACGAACGCAGCGGCGGGGTGGCGAGCCACAGTTTGCACATGGAGGGGCGGGCGATCGACGTACGCCTGCAGAGCATCGACTGCGCATCGCTTGCCGAGAAGGCGCTCACCCTGCAGCGCGGGGGCGTGGGGTACTACAACCGCTCGGACTTCGTACATCTGGACACGGGCCGGTTCAGGACCTGGCGGGGATAGCCCAGGCCGAGAAATTCCCCCATGCGCTCGAGCTCCGCTTCGAGCCCGCGTCGGTACTTGGGATCGCGAGGCGCCTGTCCGCCTACATATCCGAACGAGCAAACCAACCGGCCGTTCACGACGCTGAGATTTCCCCAGCCAATGACCTGATCGCGCCACAAGATCGGCAATGCGTAGTAGCCGAGCTTGCGCTTGGGCGCAGGCGTATACGCCTCGAAGCGGTAGGCCCAGCCCCAGAACAGCTCGAACCGGCGGCGGTCCCAAACGACCGGGTCGAACGGGGTCAGCAAGCGAACCTCATCGTCGATGCGCCAGCGTCTGGAGAGCGGCGATTCGGAGTCGGGCCAATACCAGTCGATGCCCTCCACCCGTGCGTGGGCGAAGCGTCCGAGCGCGCGCTTGAGCGCCGTCGAACGGTGAGCGGCCCATTGCGGCACCCCATGGCACAGAAGGCTCATCAGCTGGCCGAAGCTTCGCGAGGGTAGCGGCGCGTACTTGCGCACGATCACATCCACCAGCGCGTCGATGCGCTCGTCGACCGTCGCCGTCTGCGCCGCCACTGCGAGTGCCGCTCCGCGCACCGCATAGACCCGCGTACCGGAGTCGCGCCGTGCGACCCGCAACAGACCGCGGTAATGCATTTCATCCAGCAGGCGCGTGGTGGCGTTGGTCGAGCCACCGAACCAATTGGTGATCTTGCCGTGGGCAAAATGCCGGTCCACCGCGCGAGGATGCGCCGTTTTACGGGCACGAACGAATTCCAGCAGCTCCCGCGCCTGGGCCTCGCGCGCCTCGCTCCAGGCCGCTCGCGGGGTTCTGGGGTGCATCAGCCCCTGGTGATGGCGGAGCACGTAGCCGTAATTGACGAAGAAGTCCTCCTCGACGGGCAGCCGGGGGTAGCGGCGCTCGAGATCGCCCGCGCGGTAGCCCAAGACGCGATGGCGCAGGGTGAGGTCCTGTGCGCGTGCCGGAGCACGGATCGGATCGGCTTGAACGAACCCGAGCTTCTCGATGGCGCGCTTCAGGGTGGTGGGCTTGAACAGGGTTCTTGCGATGGCGAAGCGACGCAAGTGCGAGAGAGTGAGCGCCATGGATCAGCGCATCGCCGTGCTAGGGGTGCCCGAGGCAATCGAGCACCGCCCCGCAGAGGAGCAGCGCGCCGATCAGGGCATGCTTTTTGTTACGATTCATCGATGGTGCGACAGCGTAGCTGGGTTTTGGTCTGGTTGCTCGGCGGCCTGGTCGGCTGCGCGCCGGCCTCGCCACCAAATGCCGCCGTGCCGTCCGTGGCGCCCTCGAGGGCGCGGACCCCTGCGGAGCTCTTCGACGGCAACTGCAGCCCGTGCCATCAGGACGCCGGCGAGGGAATTCCCGGCGTTTATCCGAGCCTTGCCGGCTCGCCAACCGTGCTCGGCGATCCCGGAGCACTCGCACGCTGGATCCTCAAGGGGCAACGGGCCGCCACCATGGCGATACCCGGGCGCTACGCCACCGCCATGCCGAAATTCGGCTGGCTCAACGATGCGGACGCGGCTGCGCTGCTCACGTATCTGAGATCGAGTTTCGGCAATCGGGCGCCCCCCGTGGATGCAGCCACCGTGGCGAGCGCACTCAAGGAATGAAGCCATGAGCAAGACTGCGCCGACCGCGATTCACCGGATGGTCGAGCGTTGCCGCGCGAATGAATATCCGGCCGTGGTGGCGAAGCTCAAGTCGGGCTGGGTGATCATGGGCGAGCGACAGGTGCTCAGCGGTTATTGCCTGTTGTTGCCCGATCCGGTGGTGGAGCACTTGAACGTGCTCACCGGCAGTGGGCGCGCTCGGTTCCTCGAGGACATGGCGCTGACCGGCGATGCCGTGCAGCACTGCACGGGGGCGGTGCGCATCAACTATGCGCTGTTCGGCAACCTCGAGCCGGCGCTCCACGCGCATGTCTTCCCGCGCCGCGCGGACGAGCCGGCCGCGGCGCGCACGGCCCAACCCTGGGCGCTCGACTGGAACGCTGCCGCGCCGTATTCGGATGCCGCGCACGGCGAATTGAAGCGCCGGCTCGCCGGGTATCTCACTGAATGCAGGGCTAGCGAACCGGCGGAATGATGAGTTCCGGCGCCCGGCAGGCGCCGCGAGCCGCATCGGCGGAACAGTTTCGCGGCGCCAGACTTCGATCCAGACAGATGCGTACCTCGCGCAGCCGGGGCGCCCCCTGTCCGCTGCAGGTCACCACGATCGATGCAGCCGGCATGTGCGGATTCGCGCGCTGAAATGCGTCGGCGACGGCCGCCGTCGATTGTTCGACCGCCGCGGTGGGGCTCTTGAGCGGCGGCGGGATGACGATGTTCGTATAGGCGCGGCGAACGAGTGCAAAGAACTGCGCCGGGGGCAATCCGCTGCAGGTCCCGTGTGTGGACCATTCGTGGTACACGAGGGCGCGCGCCGGCATCAGGTCGGCAATGCCCTGCACCACCTCGTCCGACACCGGCACGTGCACGTCGCAATGCTCCGGCCACCCGCGTTCGTTCTGCGGCCAAAGACCGTGGACGATGAAGCTGTAGCGCCGTGGGCCGTTGCACTCGGCCGAGCCCGGCGACTCGAGACAGAACGCGGGCGACCAGGACAGCGACAACAGGTAATAATCGAATTCACCGGGCGTGTCGCCTGCATGACTGCGATGACGCGCGGTCGCGGCGCCGGCTGCGCATAGCAGAGCCAAAACAAGAGCAATCCATCGTCGCATAGGCCCACCCCGATTGAAGTCGCGCACCCGCAATAGTCTGCTTCAGATCAGCATCGTGGCCAAGCACAGGGTGAGTGTGTACACCGAAAAAACGGCGCAGGTGGTCCACTCCCACAAAGCGAAACTCAGGTACACGGGCGCGCCGCGCGCACGCCAAACGAGGCCGACCCACGGTAGATCGGGCAGTGCATAGGAGACATATGCCTGCGTGAGGGCAGCCAGCACAATGGGCGACAGCGCAAGACCGGCGAGCAGGCAGGCGTAGAGCAGGTGATGATTGCGCGGTTCCGTTCGATGCAGAAGCGTCCGATAGGTGAACCTGAAGGTCAGTGCCACGATGCCGGCGCATAGTCCGAGAAATGACGACAGCGCGAGCAAGTCGTGGCCCCTGGGCAGCCTCGGAAGCCACGCGGGCAGCCATGCACACGACAGCATGCACAGATAGCCAACGCCGAGGGCCCAGATTCCGACGCTGGTGCGGCCGCGGCCATCCTGTCTCGAGTCGCGCAGCAGTACCGCGGTCCAACACAGGCCGCCCAGCGCACAGAGGATCAGGCCGCGCCACGCCCACCGGAAGCCTTGCGGATTTCGATCCGGGTAGACCAAGCTGGATATCGTCATGTAGCGCCAGTCGTATTCCGAAGGATATTTTCGGGCCGCCACCCAAAGGCCGGCCCAAAACGCGAATACGCCGATCCACGCAGTCGCACACAGGCCGATCCGCACCGATTTTTTCAAATGGGCCGCGTCTCGACGCCGAGCGCCTGCTCCGCCTCATCGAGACGTGTGAAGGGCGCCGAACAGGAGGTGCCCGTGCAGAGGTACGCCACGGTGTCGGCACCGGCGCGCTTCTCTTCGATCGCAGGCGGCAGGTCCTGCGCATCGGCGGGAATGGCGACAATCATGCGCGAAGGGGCGTATGCGGCGCCGAGCGAGGCCGCCCATGCGCGCACCTCCGCCGCTTTGCCCCGCACGATGAGGATTTGCAAAGGCTTCAAGTAGTCCTCCAGGCCGGCAAGCAGCGTCAGATGCGCTTGCGGGTAACTCTGCATGGAGCTCCACGCGGCCTCGAGCGTGCGCTCGGCTGCCTCCAGGTACCGCGATTCGCCGAGCAGATAGCCCAGGCGAGCAAGCAATGAAACCGCGACGCCGTTCCCCGACGGCACCGACTCGTCGTTGAAGGTCTTGCTCCGGTGAATCAGCGATTCGTGATCCGAGGCGGTGAAGAAGAATCCGCCCCCCGCGGCGTCCTCGAATCTGTCCAGGAGCGCATCGGCAAGGACGCGCGCGAAATCGAGATCGCGGCTGCGCCAGCGCACCTGCAGGAGTTCGAGAAGCGCCTCGCCGAGAAACGCGTAGTCGTCGAGGTAAGCTTGCAGGTGAGCTCGGCCATCCTTGTAGCTTGCGAGCAGCCGTCCGCCGCGCCACAGAGCGTGGTGAATGAAGTCGACCGCGCGGGTCGCGGCCTCTGCAAGATCGCTTCGGCGCAGAAGCCGGGCCGCAGTGGCCAATCCCTTGATCGTCAGGGCATTCCAGGCGGTCAGGATCTTCTCGTCCCGCGCGGGCCAGATGCGCAGATTCCGCCGGGCCAGTAATTTGGCGCGCGCCGACTGGATCAAGGCGGCCGCCCCGGGCTCGGTATTCATCGCGCGCCGGTTGAGGTGCCAGGCGGCGCCCTCGAAGTTGGGTGCCCCATCGAGCCCGAATTCAGGCGCGAAGGCCTGAAATTCGGCGGGCGTCAATGCCGTCTCGATTTCCGATCGGCTCCACGTGTAGAACTTGCCCTCGTGCCCTTCCGAGTCCGCATCGAGGCTCGAGTAAAAGCCCCCTTCCGGCGAGTGCATGTCGCGCAGCAGCCAATCGGCGGTCTCGCCGGCGATGCGGGCGAACCCAGGGTCCCCGGTGGCCTGGGCGGCGCTCGCATACAGACCGAGCAACGGCCCATTGTCGTACAGCATTTTCTCGAAGTGGGGGATGGTCCAGGAGGCGTCGACCGAATAGCGCGCGAAACCGCCGCCGAGCTGATCGTAGATGCCGCCCTCGGCCATGCGACGCAAGGTGAGCGCAGCCATGTCGAGCGCACCGTCGCGCAGGCATCGCTCGATGTTTTCGGGGTGCGGAAACTTGGGCGCTCCGCCGAACCCGCCGAAATGGGGATCGAAGGTGCTCTCCAGGGCCTGCCGGGCGAGATCGATCGCGGCGGTGCTGAGCGTCACCTCGCTTGCCGCGCGTTGCGGCATGATTTCGGCGAATGCCTTGGCCAGCCGCACGTTCTGCGCGCGGATCTCGAGCGGATGGTCTCGATGGTATTCGGCCACGCGCTGCAAGAGTTCCTGGAAGGAGGGCAGGCCATGACTCGCATCCCTGGGAAAATAGGTGCCGCCGAAGAACGGTTGCCGGTCGGTCGGACTCAAGAACATGGTCAGCGGCCAGCCTCCGCCGCGCTGCGTGATGAGCTGCTGGGCCACCTGATAAATCTTGTCGAGATCGGGACGCTCCTCCCGGTCGACCTTGATATTCACGAACCAGCGGTTCATGAGTTCCGCGGTCGCCGGATCCTCGAAGGACTCGTGCGCCATCACATGGCACCAATGGCAGGCCGAATAACCCACCGACAGCAGGATGGGCTTGTCTTCGCGCCGGGCGAGTGTCAGAGCTTCCTCGCCCCAGGGGTACCAGTCCACGGGATTGTCCGCATGAGACAGAAGGTACGGACTGGTTTCGGCGGCCAGGCGATTGCGCATAGAATGCGCGCCATCTTAAACCCTATGACCCGATGGCGCCTCGATCATGGCCGATACTGAAGTTCCCGCAAATTTGCCCGCGCTGCGCCTGAAACGCAACGAGGACCGCCGCCTTGCCGCCGGGCATCTGTGGGTCTTCAGCAACGAGGTCGACACGCAGCAAACCCCGCTCGGTAAGTTCAAGGCGGGCGAACTGGTGCGCGTGCTGGCACACAACGATCGTGCGCTCGGGATCGCCTACGTCAATCCGAAATCGCTGATCAGTGCCCGGCTGCTGGAGACGTGGCGCATTCCCGATACGGGCTGGTTCGTCGAGCGTTTTCGGACCGCACTCGCGCTGCGGGATCGGCTGTATCCGGAGCCTTTTTACCGGGCCGTCTACGGCGAGGCCGATGCGCTGCCGGGGCTGGTCGTGGACCGCTACGGCACCCGGTGCGTGGTGCAGATAGGTACCGCGGGGATGGAACTCTTGAAGCCCCAAATCTGCGCGGCGGTCATCAAGGTGTTCGGTTGCGAAACACTGATTTTCAAGAACGACAGCAGCGCGCGCGAGCTCGAGGGACTTTCCTCGTATGTCGAGACCGCCAAGGGCAACGCCGCCGAGACCGGCGTGGTCAGGGAGGCAGGCCTCTCGTTCGAGGTGCCCCTGGCCGAAGGACAGAAAACCGGCTGGTTTTTCGACCAAGCCTTCAATCGCCGTGCTTTGACCAAGTACATCTCGCGCAACGCGCGGGTTCTCGATGTGTTCAGCTATGTCGGCGCGTGGGGTATCGGGGCGGCGCACGATGGGGCCGGCGAGGTCACCTGCGTCGACAGCTCCGCCGCGGCGCTCGAGTCGGCGGCCCGCAATGCCGCGCGCAATGGGTCGAAGATCGCGGTGCGCAAGGGTGATGCGTTCGATGTGCTCGAGGCCCTCGCGCGCGAGCACCAGCAGTTCGACATCGTGATCGTGGATCCGCCCGCGTTCGCCAAGCGCAGGAAGGACGTTCCGAAGGCGCTCGCGGCTTACAAGCGCCTGAATCAGCTCGCGATGCAGCTCCTGTCGGCGGACGGAATCCTGGTGTCCTGTTCGTGTTCGTACCACATCGACGCCGCGGACCTTCAGGATGCGATCGCCAAGGCGGCGCGGGCCGCGCACAAGCGCCTGCAGGTACTGGAAGTCGGGGGTCAGGCACCGGATCACCCGGTCCATCCGGCGATTCCCGAGACGCGTTATCTCAAGGCCTATTTCTGTCGCGTGACCGACGGTTTAAAGTAACGTCATGTTGACCTATCCGCACATCAACCCCATCGCCCTATCCATCGGCCCCGTATTCGGCATCGGACCGCTGCGGGTACATTGGTACGGGATCATGTACCTCATCGGCTTTGTCGCGGCATGGCTGCTCGCGCGCTACCGCGCCCGCAGGCCCGGCTCCACCTGGACGGCGCTCGATATCGACGACCTGATTTTCTACTGCGCCATGGGCGTCATCCTCGGCGGCCGAATCGGATGGTGCATTTTCTACGGACATGACGTGATCGCCGAGAATTGGCTCAACGTCCTGCACATCTGGGACGGCGGAATGTCGTTTCACGGCGGCCTGCTCGGCGTCGCGGCTGCCGTTTGGCTGTTTGCCCGCATCAAGAAGAAGCGCTTCGCAGACGTGCTGGATTTCGTGGCTCCGCTTCCCGGCATCGGGTTGATGGCGGGCCGGTTCGGCAACTTCATCAACGGCGAGCTGTGGGGAAAGCCGACGAGCTTGCCCTGGGGATTCCGGGTGGTCGATCCCGACGGCCAGGTGCTCGTGCGGCACCCGTCGCAGCTCTATGAGGCGACGCTCGAGGGCCTGGTGTTGTTCATCATCCTCTGGTGGTTCACGAGCAAGCCGCGGCCGCGATTGGCACCCATCGGGTTGTTCCTGATCGTTTATGGACTCGCCCGTTTCACGGTCGAGTGGGTGCGCCTGCCGGATGCGAACATCGGCTATCTGGTGGGGGATTGGTTGACCATGGGCATGCTGCTCACCCTGCCGATGATTCTCGCCGGCGCGATCATGCTGGCGCTCGCCTACCGGCGCGACCAGCCGAGCGGCAATCTGGGCGCCGTCAAGGCATAGGGCCGCCCAGGTGCGGCAATATCTCGACCTGTTGCGCCACGTCCGCGATCACGGCGCCCCCAAGAACGACCGCACCGGAACGGGGACCCGGAGCGTCTTCGGTTATCAGATGCGCTTCGATCTCGCCGCCGGATTCCCCCTGGTGAGCACCAAGCAGCTGCATTTGAAGTCGATCATTTACGAACTGCTCTGGTTTCTGCGAGGCGATACCAACCTGCGATATCTGCACGAGCACGGCGTGACCATCTGGGACGAATGGGCCGATGAGCGCGGAGATCTGGGGCCCGTGTACGGCAAGCAATGGCGCAGCTGGCCGACGGCAGACGGCAACGTGGATCAGCTCGGGAACGTCGTCGAGCAAATCAAGAAGAACCCGGATTCCCGGCGCCTGATCGTGAGCGCGTGGAACGTCGGTGAGCTCGATCGGATGGCGCTTTTGCCCTGCCACGCGCTATTCCAGTTCTACGTCGCCGCGGGGCGCCTATCGTGCCAGCTCTATCAGCGCAGCGCCGATGCGCTGCTCGGTGTGCCGTTCAACATCGCCTCCTACGCTCTGCTCACCCACATGGTGGCCCAGCAATGCGAGCTGGCGGTGGGCGATTTCGTCTGGACGGGGGGCGACTGCCACCTATACCTGAATCATCTCGAACAGGCCGATTTGCAGCTCTCGCGCGAGCCGTACCCGCCGCCCGAGCTCATCATCCGCCGGCGCCCGCCGACGCTGTTCGATTATGATTTCCAGGATTTCGAGATCCGCAACTACCGGCACCATCCGCCGATCAAAGCTCCCATCGCCGTATAGATCCACACAGAAAGGCCAATGAAACAAGCACAAGTCGAAGTTCGCAATTCTCCCGTCCACGGTTCCGGCGTATTTGCGCTGCGCAAGATCAGAAAGGGCACCACCGTCATCGAGTATCTCGGCGACCGGGTCACGCACGAGCAGGTCGACGAGCGCTACGCCGACAAGCTGGAGACCGACAGCCACACCTTTTTGTTCACGGTCAATTCCAAGATCGTCATCGATGCCGGCAGCAACGGCAACGATGCGCGATTCATCAACCATTCATGCGATCCGAATTGCGAGAGCACCATCAAGAAAAAAAGGGTGTTCATCGAAGCGATCCGCACGATCCAGCCGGGCGAGGAATTGAACTACGACTACGCGATCGGACGCGATTCCGACGATGCGGCGAACGTCGACGAGATCTTCGCGTGCCGCTGCGGGGCCGCGAATTGCCGCGGAAACATGTTGGAGCCTCGCAAGAAGCCGCGCAATAAGACACGCAAGCGCGCAAGCAGCCGCGCAGTCAAAGGAACCGCCGCACGGTCCCGCCGCAAGACCGCGGCGCGCGGGAAGACGCCCGCCCGTGGCCGCGCGGCGCGCGGGAAAGCGCCCGCCCGCGGCCGCGCGGTGTCGCGATCGAAAGCAGCCGTACGTCCCCGGGTGGCAGGCCGCAAGGCGAAGTCGCCGCGCCGCCGTGGACGCTGATGGGGCCGGTCGCGATGACCAGCTGATCGAACGCCTGCGCGCGGACGGAATTGCCGTGCGCGACGGGTTTCTGAACGCCTCGCAGGTCAAGGCGCTCATAGAGTGCTCGGCGGCGCGCCGCGAGCGCGGCGAGTTTGCGCCCGCGCGGATCGGAGCGGGCAGCTCGTTGCAGCGTCGGGCGGACATCCGCGGCGACTCGATCTGCTGGCTGCAGGAGCCGCTGTTACCGGCCGAGCGCGCACTGATCGAGTCGATGGAGACGACCCGCCGCCGCCTCAATCAGGAGCTGTATCTCGGTCTTTACGACCTCGAGCAGCATTACGCGTGCTATCCGGCGGCCTCGGGCTACGCCCGCCATGTCGACCAGCCCAGCGGACGTGCATCACGCCGGCTGTCGTCGATCGTCTATCTGAACGAAGATTGGCATGAAGCGGACGGCGGAATGCTCCGATGCCGCGCCGATGGCGGTGGATTTCGCGAAATCGAGCCCATGGGCGGCCGCCTCGTGGTGTTCCTGACGGAAGGCAGGGAACATGAAGTATTGCCCACCTCGCGCGAACGATTGAGCATCACAGGCTGGTTTCTCGGGCGGCAGGAGCACGGCTTGCGCTAATTCCGTGCGATGCGCGGCAAACAGCGCCCGCGAAGGTGGCATCGTGTTCCCACCGCGCCCTCGACGCTGCGCGCAGAGGCCACGCAAGGTGGTTGAGCGAAGGTGGCACGAATGTTGCTAGATATCATTCGTGTACAATATGCATCAACCGGCTGCGCCAAGGACATCGCGCACGGCGGCGAACCCCACTTCTGACCGAAGATCATCCATGCGATTGCCGTCGCTCAAATTCCTCAAGACATTCCAGGTCGCGGCCAAGCTCAAAAGCTTCAAGGCGGCAGCGGAGGAGTTGTTTCTTACGCCGTCGGCCGTCAGCCATCAGATCAAGGCGCTCGAGGCGCAGCTCGGGGTCGCGCTGTTCGAGCGCGGCGCGCGCACTCTGACCCTCACCGACGCCGGGGCGCATTACCTCGACCACGTCAGCGACATCTTCTCCAAGCTCGAGTCGGTGACCGAGCAGCTGCGGGTGAGGTACGGGCGCAGCATCATACGGCTGCACCTGCCCGCATTCTTCGCGAATGCGCTGGTGTTGCCGCGGCTCGCGTCATTCACGCAGGCGCGTGAAGAGACCGACATCCGCATCGAAACGACGGCGAACACGCCCAAGACGCATCCACCGGAGGCCGATCTGTCCATCGTCGTCGGCACCGGCCCCTGGGAGGGGTTGACGGTCCACGAGCTTTTCGCGCAGAGCTTCATCGCAGCCTGCTCGCCGAGCTTCCTGGCCGAGAATCCGATCGCAACCTATGCCGATCTGAACGGCAAGAATCTGCTGCTCCACGAAGAGCGGCGCGACGCCTGGGAGCGATGGGCCGTGGGTCTGAAGATCGCGCCCATCAAGCCGAACCGGCTGGTGCGGCTCAATACGATGTCGGCCCTGGTGCTCGCGGCCGAGCAAGGCGTGGGGGTTGCGCTCGTTCCATCGCGGCTCAGCGCCGACCGGTTCGCCAAGGGCGGCCTGGTGAAGCTGTTCTCGGAAGAGCTGACCACCAACGAAAGCTACGTGCTGTTGCATCGCCCGCAGGACGGTGACCGCGAGGATTTGCAGGAACTCACCCGCTGGATCTTGGGCGAGTGCCGGGCCGGGTAGCCCGCAGGCCATGCCGCATGAATGAGCAGGAGCGCGTGGTGTTTCACCGTGACTTCGAGCGGGCCCTCTCATTCGCCACCAGACTGCATGCGGCTCAGACCCGCAAACAAAGCGATGTTCCCTACATTTCCCATCTGATCTCGGTGGCGGCCCTGGTGCTCGAGTACGGCGGCGACCGGGACGATGCCATCGCCGGCTTGTTGCATGATGCGATCGAGGATCAGGGCACACGCTATCCCGGCGGCGTGATGGCGCTCAAGGCGACGATTGCGCAGGAGTTCGGCGCGCACGTGTTGCACATCGTGGAAGGATGCACGGACTCGGAAACGGAACCGAAGCCGCCGTGGAGGCCGCGCAAGGAAGCCTACATCCGGCATGTCATGGGCGCCTGCGATTCGGTGCGGCTGGTGTCCTGCGCGGACAAACTGCACAACGCGCGCTCCATCGTCGCGGATCTCAGGACCTTCGGCTGTGCGCTGTTCGAACGCTTCACCGGCAAAAAGGACGGAACGCTCTGGTATTACCGCGAGCTTTCGCGGACCTTCGCGCAGGCGGGCCCCAGCGCGCCCGCGGCTGAGTTGTCGCGCACAGTGGCGATGATGGGAAAGCTCGCCTCGAGCGACGATGGGTGTCCGCCGAATCCCGGCGGGTCGGCCTGACATAAGGCGGCCTCAAGCTTTTCGACGTTTTGCCGATTCAGGGCGGATGGCCCTCGTTGCATCCGATCTCACCCCGGCGGCGCACACCCCGGCGCCCGAGTTCCTGAGCCGTATCGCGGACGATCTGGCCCGCGGACCGCTGAACCTGCCCTGTTTCCCGGACATCGTGCCGCGCGTGCGCGCTGCGATCAACAACCCGAGCAGCACTCCGGACGACCTGGTGCGCATCGCGGGCACCGAGCCGCGGCTGGCGGCCCGGCTGACCCAGACAGCCAATTCGGCGATATTCAATCCCTCCGGCAAGCCGCTGACGAACTTGCGCCAGGCCGTCACCCGCCTGGGACATCATCTGGTGCAATCGGTGACGATGGTGTTCGCCATTCAGCAAATGAAGGCCGAGGCCTCGCTCCGGCCGGTGGCGAAACCGTTGTCGAATCTCTGGGAAAAGAGCATCGCAGTGGCCTCGATTTGCCAGGTGCTGGCCAATCAGCTGAAGGTCCCGCCGGACAAGGTGTTTCTCACGGGCTTGCTTCACGGCATCGGGCACTTCTACATCATGGTGCGGGCGGCCGAGCCGTCGAGCGGTCTGGAATACCGCGATCTATCCGCCGAGATGCTGGCAGAACGCCATCCAGGCCTCGGACGCATCGTGTTGGAGAAGTGGAATTTCGAACCGGTGGTATTCGACGCCATCGGCAGGCAGCACGATTATCGACGCTCATCCAATCGCGCCGCGGACATCACGGACGTCGTGATCGCGGGCGTCGTGCTCGCCGAGGCGCTGCTGGAGAGCAACGGCGACCTCACCCGATGCGCGGGCGTGACCGCCTTCGAGCGTCTGGGACTCGGCCCCAGGGACCTCTCGGCCACCTTGAAGCATACGGAATACCGGTTGGTCACCCTGCGGGAGACCTTAGGGTGTTGAGGACCAACCAGGTCACCGGCGACCGTCGGGCCTGCGCAGCGTGTTCCCTAGCATAGGTTCTTAGCCACATGGCGGGTGAGAGGCATTTTGGCGGCCCGATGCCGATGCGAACGCCTGGCAATTGGCCGTCAACGTCTCGGGTGTGCAGTTTCGCGACGGAAGTCTGGTGCGCCCCGTGGCCGACGCGATCTCCGCGGCCGGCATCGAGTCGCGCATGATCGAGCTCGGATTTTCCGAGGGCGCGCTCATCGAACACTCGACGGCCGTCAGCTACCTCAAGGACTGCGACGCGACTCAGGTCCAGGGTTTCCTGTTCTGCCGGCCGCTGCCGATCGGGGATCTGGAACGCTGGCATGCCGACCGGCTGCTGTCGCGCCGGCAGCGGGACGCCGGGGCGGCTTAGAATGGGGCGGCATAGCCGAAAGTTGGAGCGCGAATCCGTTGAAGTCGATGATCTTTGCCGGACTGGCTGTTCTCGTCCTCGCAGCCTGCGGAGCCGGACGAGCGACCAAACCTGTTGCTCATACGGCGGATGCGACGGCGCCTACGGATCAGCTGAGGAACGCGACGCGTTTGATTGCCTCGCAGAACTGGCCGGACGCCTTCATCGGGCTACGCGCCATCATCGAGGCCGATTCGTTTGGCCATTTGCCGGACGATTTTCAGTATCGAACGCTATCCGTTGCGGGCTGGACCGCGCTCTGGCACGGCAGCCCTCAACTCGCCCATGGCTACCTGGTGCGGGTTACCGCTCTGCCTCAAGCGGGCTACGGTGATTGGCTGAGCCGGCTGCGGGCTGCGGGGAAAGTGGGCAACCAGGCGGATACCATCAGCACGCTGACGGTGCTCATGCGCCGGTGGCCCGATCGAGCCCGACAGTTCGATTCGGATTACATCCTTCACATCGTCGATGAGGCGAAGCGCTCAACGGCAGAGCTGGCGCTGCTTCAGGCCCTATACGATGCGCAGTGGAAGCTCCCAGGGGACATCGAGCCGAGCGCGGCGTGGCGAGATTTGATGCTCCGCCTGCTCGACAAGGGCCGCACAGCAGAGGCTGGCGAAGTGGCATCACGAGTGACGGATGTGTATGTTCTGATCGCCATGCGCTCAGACCGGCGGTTCGACCGGATCGTGGAGGCAAATGCCGCCCAGTTCGACATCGGGCCGGCGGCAGACCGGGAATTGCACGCGTTGCAGGCCGCAGCCGAAAAAGCGCCGCGGTCCCTCTGGCTGAAATCGCGTGTGATTGGGGCGCTGCTGGCCCGCCAACGCTACGAGGCCGCGCTGGCCGCCGCCGATTCGACACTCCAGGATATTCGCTCGACCAATTATCCGGAGAAGCTTTACGAGGATCTCGGCGATGAGAAGTCCCGGTTTCTCAATCTGCGAGCTGTGGCTCTGCTGAGAGTGGGGCGTTTCGATGAGGCACTCGCGCAATTGACGGCCGCCAGCGAACTGCACGAGAAATACAGCGGCAACGTTGATCAGCTGATCGACCTTGCGGACTTGTATTGCGCGTTGGAGCGGCCGACTGACGCTCTCTCGTCGCTGACCAGGATGACAGCGGGAATGAGCCTGTTCGGCGCGATGCAGATGGAGGCTGTGCGGCTCGACGCTTATGCTCAGTTGAAGGACGCAAAGCAGGTATCGCGCTCGCTCGAGTATCTGCGATCACACCGGGAGGATGCCCCGTCCACCTATGAGGAGGCTTTGCTCGTCGTCAACCAGCATGGGCGGGCGGCGGCCGAGCTGGTCCGGCGCCTGCTCGACAAGGATCTGCGCCAGGATGCACTGCTCGACGTCCAAGATTTTGCCGCGTCGCCCGGTACGCCCCGCGACATGGAATTGGATGCCCGCGGGAGAGCCTTGTTGACCAGACCCGAGGTGCGGGCCGCCATCGACAACGTAGGGCGGGTGGCGAGCTATCCGCTGGAGGCGCCTTAGCGACGAGAAGATTCGAACTTCCGACCCCTTGCACTCCATGCCAGGTGTTTCTTTTTTGACATACAGACATATACAAGATATGCTCTGACATATGAGAACCACCGTTCGACTGGAAGAGAGCCTCTTACAGCGTGCGCGCCAGGAAGCTGAGCGCCGCGGCGTGACGCTTACATCCCTCCTTGAGCAAGGACTTCAGCTCGCTTTGCGGCGCCCCCTGAAGCGATCGCAGCGCTCGATCGTGACGCTCCCTGAGTGCCGAGCGGGCGGTGGCATTAGGGCGGGCGTGGACCTCAATGACAGCGCCAGCCTTCTCGAACGCTTAGAAGAGCGCGATTGATCCTCTGCGACGTCAACGTCCTGATTTACGCCTTTCGCTCCGATGCCGACAACCACCCTCTGTACAAATCGTGGTTGGAATCGGCCATCAATGGTCCGTCTGCCTATGGCGTTGCGCCGCAAGTGCTGGCCAGCGTGGTTCGAATATGCACGCATCCGCGAATATTCAAGATTCCCAGCTCATTGGATGACGTATTCGGATTCTGCCGTGTGCTGCTGGAGCAGCCCAACGCAACGGTCATCGTGCCCGGTGACCGACATTGGGAGATATTCGAATCCCTCTGTAAGCACTCACAATCCAACGGCAATATCGCTCAGGACGCGTGGTTCGCGGCACTCGCGATTGAATTCGGATGCGAGTGGATAACCACGGATAGGGATTACGCCCGCTTCGATGGGCTGAATTGGCGGACAGCGTTTCCGATGAACCAGGCTATCGGACCAACCGCTGATCGATCGCCGCCGGTCGAGAATTAACATTGCCACATGAGTTTAGGCAGTTAATGTTGGCCTTGGAGCACGGGCGCCGCCGGTGCAGTCCAGCCTGCTGTGAGCTCGAAGGTGAGGGGCGATTCGGCTGGCCGGTGACGGCGGCGGGCAGGGAGCCGGTTGTCCCGGCTGCAGCGCAGCGCCCAAATCGCTTAAGCTTGAGGCCATGGAAATCGTGGTCGCAGTGTCGGAAAATGACGTTATCGGCCGGCGCAATCAGCTCCCATGGCGGTTGCCCGCGGACCTCAAGCGCTTCAAGGCGGTGACCATGGGTCACCCGATCCTCATGGGGCGAAAAACCTACGAATCGATCGGCAAGGCGCTGCCGGGCAGAGCCAACATCGTTCTCTCCCGCTCGCAAGACTTCGCGGCGGCGGATTGCGCGGTGGTATCGACCCTCGAGGCGGCGCTCCGCGAGGCGGGCGGGGATGCGGGCCTGATGGTGATCGGGGGAGCCCAGATCTACCGGGAATGCATCCCGCTCGTCTGCAAGATTCACCTGACGCTGGTGCATACCCGGATCGAGGACGGCGACGCGTTCTTCGAGGCGTGGCGCGGCGCCGAGTGGCGGGAAACGTATCGCGAGCCGCACCCTGCGGACGAGAAAAACTCCAGCGCCTACACCTTTTTGACGCTGGAAAGATCCGCAATCGGCGCGAGCTGCGCCTCGATCTCGCGTCCGGCGCGCACATAATCGATGTCGTCGGGCGCCGCGGCGTGTGCGGTGAGCTCCTGGAGCAGCCGCGACTGAACGGCGCCGCGCTCGGCGGCCGTTTGGTACGGAATTTCGTGGTGGAACATCACCATGGAGTAGCGCGGGATGAACCGCCGGGGAAAGCGCCGCTCGAGCTCGAGCGCGAGCGATCGCTGGATCAAGTAGCGTGCGTCCGCCACGCGTTCGCGCATTTCCAGGTAATTCTCCAGCGCCATGCCGGCGATCGCGTCGGTGTTCGGCTTGCGGCGCGCTTGGAAGTCCGCGAACACGGATTCCCAGGATTCGGAGCGGCTTAAGGCTGCATCGAACTCCACGCAATCCTCGAAGCAGCAGTTCATCCCCTGGCCGTGGAACGGGACGATGGCATGCGCGGCATCGCCGATGAGCGCGGCGACCCCGCGCACATGCCAGCCATCAGCATATACGGTGCCCAGAGATCCCGTCGGGTGACGCTCGAAATCGGCCACGCAATCCGGCATGAGCGCACGCGCGTCCGGAAAATTCGCCGAGAGGAACCGATCGACCGCTTGCGGGGAGTTCAGACTCGCGAAGCTCAATGGACCCGTTGCCGGCAGGAACAGCGTTGCGGTGAAGCTTCCGTCCTCGTTGGGCAGCGCTATCAGCATGTAGCCGCCGCGCGGCCAGATATGCAGGGCCTCGGGCTCCATACGATAAGCGCCGCGCGGACCTGCCGGGATGGTCAACTCCTTGTAGCCATGCTCGAGATCGCTCTCGCGCGCCGAGATCAACCCGGCGGCCGCCATACGCCGGCGCGTCAACGAGCCGGCGCCGTCCGCGGCCAGAAGCGGCCGCATCGGGACCTCGAGTCGGCGGCCACCGCGCAAATCCTCGAAGCGGGCGATCTCATCGTCGAAATCCGCCTCGACCAGACGATGCTCGAATTTCGCTTCGACCCCCGGCAGGCGCAATGCCGCATCGAGAAGCGCGGCATTCAGCCGATGCCGGGAAATTGAATAGATCACTTCGCCCGGGCGGGTTCCATACGGCTGCAGCGCTTGAGATCCGTCCGGCTGGTGCACGAATCTCCCGCGCATCGGGATCAGAGTGGGTGCAATGCCCTCCAGCAAACCCGCGGTCTGCAACGCATGCATGCCGCGGTCCGCGAGCGCGAGATTGATGGATCGGCCCGATTCGCCGGAACGCGAACGCGGATCCGGCCGGCTATCGTAGAGCGCCACCTCGAGTCCGCGCCGCTGGAGCAGGACGGCCAGCAGCGCGCCGGTCGGTCCGGCGCCGACGATGCTGACCTGCCCACCCGGCAAGCTCATCGGCGGACCGCCCGGGCCAGCGCCTCGACGGCCACGAACACGTCCTGAAAGGTGTTGTAAAGCGGCGCGGCCGACAGACGCAAGGTATGCGGTTCGCGCCAGTCGCCGACCACGCCGTCACCCGTCAGGCGCTCGTAGCACGCTTTGGCGTCGGCTCGTGGCAGAGCCAAGCTCAATTGACTTCCATGTCCGGCGTCGGGCCGGGGCGTGACGATCTCGACCGCGCCCGGCAGCCGCGCCTCGATCAATCGCCGCATGTACGCCGTCAGCGCCAGGGATTTCTCGCGCAGCCGATCGATGCCGGCTCTCTCGAATACTGCCAGTGAGGCGAGCAGCGGAGCCGTGGAGAGCACCGGGGGGTTGCTGATCTGCCAGCCCTCCGCGCCCGGAATGGGATCGAAGTGCGGACCCATCTCAAAGCGCGCGGCCTTGTCATGTCCCCACCATCCGGCGAACCGGGGCAGATCGCGCCGGTTGGCGTGACGCTCGTGTACGAAGCAGCCGCCGACCGCGCCGGGGCCCGCGTTCAGATACTTGTAGCTGCACCACACCGCGAAATCGACGCCCCAATCGTGCAGGGCCAGCGGCACGTTACCGACCGCGTGCGCCAGGTCGAGCCCGACGGCGGCGCCCGCGGCGCGCGCGGCCAAGATGAGCGGCGCGAGCTCGAGAAGCTGACCCGACAGATATTGCACGCCGGGAAGCAGTACGAGCGCCAAGCGCGGCCCCTCGCGCTCGATGCGCCCGGCGATATCCTCGGTCCGCAGCGTGTGCTCACCCGGCCGGGGCGCGATTTCGATCAAGTGTTCGCGAACGTCGAGTTCATGGAACTCGAGCTGCGAGGCAACGGCGTAGCGATCCGAGGGGAACGCGGATTTCTCGATCAGAATCCGATTGCGCTCGCCGCCCGGCCTGAAGAAGCTCACCATCATCAAGTGCAAATTGACGGTGAGCGAGTTCATCGCCACCACCTCGGTGAGGCCGGCGCCGGTGAGCGATGCCAGACCCGCAGCCGCGCGCTCGTGGTACGGGATCCAAGGCCGCTCGGCGATGTGGTGTCCCAAGACCGCCAGGCGACGCCAGTCGGCGAGCTCCTGTTCGACGTAGGCTCCGGTGGACTCATGCTGCAGCCCGAGCGAGTGCCCGCACAGATAGGTGAGCCTCCTTCCCGCGCGGTCGTGCGGATGATGAAATTCGGCGGTCAGCGCCTTCAGTGGGTCGCGTGCATCGAGTTCTGCCGCACCCGCCGCGCTCAAATCATGGCGCGAGCTCAGGAGGCGCTCGATCCGCCCGCAGACGGCGCCGGCAGCACGCTGCCGCAGACCTTGCACGTGCGGCGTTCGATGCTCGAGAAAAATCGCGAGAAGATGCCGGGCAGCTGAGTCACGATGTTGTGGACCGCCACGCGCTCGAGATAGAGACAATTGCCGCAGTTCTCGCAATACCAGGAGAAGCCGTCCAACTCATCCGGTCCGCGCCGGCGCTCCACGACGATGCCGACGCTGCCCGCGGGGCGCTGGGGCGAATGCGCAATCTCGGATGGGAGCAGGAAAATCTCTCCGGCGCGGATGGACACCTCGCTCATCCGGCCGGATTGGATGGTTCTGAGCACCATGTCGCCTTCGATCTGGAAGAAAAATTCCGGCCCCGGATCGTGGTGAAAATCCTTGCGTGCGTTCGGACCGCCGACCGCCATGACGATGAATTCACTGTCCTCGAACAACAGCTTGTTGCCCACCGGCGGCTTGAGCAAGTCGCGATTTTGATCGATCCAGGCGCGCAGGTTGAAAGGCGGCGAGATGTGCATGAGACCATTATAGCGAGGCCGTGAAACTTAGGCCTGCGCCTGCCGGTCGATAGGCTGTATGGACGTGTTCATGCGGCCCGCGGCCCCGTCGGCTGCCGTTTGTCTGACAGTGATCGCGTGCTGCCTGGCGCGAGGCGCCCATGGCGAGGATGCGTCTGCCGGTTATCCGCGGGCTGCGGTTTGGGGGGCTCAACGCGTCGAATTTGTCTACGTGGGCCGCACCTCGCGCTATTCATGCGACGGCTTGCGCGACAAGGTGCGGGCCATGCTGATCGATCTCGGGGTGCGCCGCGACCTCAGCATCGTCGCCATCGGCTGCGCCGACTACGACCGCATGTCGGCGGGTCCCGCGGCCTTGAGGCTCAAAATCGAATTCTCCTCGCCCGAATTACCCGAAAATGCAGCGAGGATCCTGCGGCATGGCGACCTCGCTGCCGTCGATGCCCGTTTCCAATCGTTCACGATCGCGAGCGACGCGTTCCGCAACATGGGCATCGGAGATTGCGAGCTGGTGCAGCAGTTCGCGCGGCAACTCCTGCAAAAGCTCGCCGTGCGCGACCTGCATCAGGATATCGTCTGCGTTCCTCACCAGCCGAACGCGAGCCGATTCCTGGTCCGTGGGGAAGTGCTGAAGCCGCTCCCGTCCGAGGAGGAACGCGCGCTGCAGCCCGGCGCCGGCCGGCGAATCACTCCCCCGGAGTGAGGTGAGAGGACGTGCATGCCACCTGCACGGGCGCGGCATCCGGGACGTCCAGCCGCAGCGCGGTCAAGCTTCCGCCCCAGACACAACCCGTGTCGAGCGCGGTTACGTCGGCGTTTCGGAAAAACCCCAGGGTAGACCAGTGTCCCACGATCAGGCGCGTTCCCCGCCAGCGCGCCTCTCGTGCCTCGTACCATGGAATCAGCGATCCGCGCTGCGCTTTCCCGGGTGCTCCCTTGGCGTGCAACTCCAGCCGGCCTGCGGCGTCGACGTAGCGCAGGCGGGTGAAGCAATTCACGATATAGCGCAGGCGTTCGGCACCCTTGAGTGCCTCGTCCCAGTGGTCGGGCTGGTCGCCATACATTTTCTCGAACAGTGTGGACGGATCGCGGCGCAGTGCCTGCTCGAACTCGCGGGCGCAGCGGCGCGCCGTCGGCATATCCCACTGGGGCGACAGTCCCGCATGCAGCAGACACAGGTTGAGCGTGCGGTCTTCCACGCAGAGCGGCAGATGGGCCAGCCAATCGAGGAGGCTGTCGCGATCAGGGGCGGCGAGGACATCCGAGAGCGTGTCGTCGCGTTTCTGCCGTCCGAATCCGTGGGCCAGGGCCAGCAGATGCAGATCGTGATTGCCCAAGGTCACCGCGGCAGCGGCACCCAGCGCCCGCACGCGCCGCAGCACCTTGAGCGAGGCGGGGCCTCGATTCACGAGGTCGCCGACGAACCAGAGCCGGTCCCGGTCCGGCGAGAAGCGCAGGGCGTCGAGCAACTGACCGAGTTCGGCGTCGCACCCCTGCACGTCGCCGATTGCGTAGAGCGCCATGGGGAATCACCGGTCCCGCAGAGGACCTAGTGCAGCACCCCGGGCATCGCCAGCCGGAACGGCGCGATCGGCGCGTCGAACTGATGACCGTTGTCGGCGACCATCTGATAGCTCCCTTGCATGGTGCCGACCGGCGTCTCGATGACGGCGCCGCTCGAGTAGCGAAATCCCTGGCCGGGCTTCAAGTAGGGTTGCTCGCCGACGACACCGTCGCCGCGGGTCTCCTTCACGTTGCCGTTGGCATCGGTGATGATCCAATGACGCGTCAGCAGCCGGGCGGGCACCTGGCCCTCGTTGCGAATCGTGATCGTGTAAGAAAACACGAAACGCTTGTCGCGCGGATCGGATTGCTCCTCGATGTAGGCGGTTTCGACTTCCACGCTGATGCGGTGTTGTCCGGGCTCGGCGGTCATGGCTCGCGTTGCATCAGCTCAAGCGCACGGCAAGCACGTCGCAATGTGCCGCATGCAGAACGGTGTCTTCGGTGAAGTTGACGAGAATTGCGAGACCGTGACGCTCCCGGCTTCCCAGCACGATCAGATCCGCGCGCTCCTCATTGGCCACGCGCAGAATCTCCGCCTTGGTATTGCCCATCTCGACCCGCCCGCGCGCGTTCGCGGCGCCGGAGCCGGCGATCAGCCGCTCGATGTTCGCGCGCGAGCGCTCCACCAGTTCCTGTTCGATCGCCATCGACGGCATCAGGGTTTCGCCCATGGGCTCGACCGGAGCGTAGTCCACGACGTGGAGCGCCACCAGATCCGCATTGGAATGCGAGGCCACCGCGCGGCCCGCGTTGAACACTTTTTCGCTGCCCTCGGAGAGATCCAACAGCACCAGCACTTTTCGGTAATCGGCCATCCGAACGCCAGTATAACGGAGTGCGGGAGCGATTCGACCGCTTTGTATCAGGCGGCGCCGGCGTTTTGACAGTAGCGAAGGGAGAGCCGTCCGAACTCCGCGGGCTCGAGCGTCTGGGGCCGGCGTTCCGGATCGATCCCGCAGGCTTCGAAGTCCGGCTCGCCGAGAAAACTTTTCAAGCCGTTGCGCAGGGTCTTGCGCCGGTGAGAAAACGCCGCCGTGACCAAAGTGCGGAGTGCCGCATCGCTTCCGATGTCGAATCTCGGTCCCTGGGTGGGACGCAAGCGTACCACCGAGGACCAGACTCTCGGCGGCGGCTTGAATGCTCCCGGTCCCACATCGAACAGCCGCTCGACCGCCGCGTAAACGCCGAGCATCACCGTCAGCCTTCCATATTCCTTGCCGCCCGAGGCGGCGGTCATGCGATCCACGACCTCCTTCTGGAGCATGAAGTGCATGTCAGCGATGGCACTGCGCTGGCTCAACAGGCGAAAGAGCACGGGCGTGGAGATGTTGTAGGGTAGATTCCCGACGACGCGCAGAGGCGGCCCGTCCCCGCGCAGCTTCTCGAAGTCCATCTCGAGCACGTCCCCGGTATGCACGCGAATGCGGCCCTGTCCCCGTGGATCGGCGCGCATGGCTTCGGCGAGGTCGCGGTCGATCTCGATCACGTCCAGGCTCTTTGAGCGTTCCAGAAGTGCCCAGGTGAGCGCACCGCGGCCGGGACCTATCTCGACGATGCGCTCGCCCGGTGCAGGTGCCACCGAATCGACGATGCGGCGAATCACCGCGGGGTCGTGCAGGAAGTGCTGTCCGAAGCGCTTACGGATCACCATTGCCCGTGCCCGCCAGATCGACCGCCAGCGCCAATGCGGCGCGCAAGCTTCCGGCATCCGCTTTGCCCGTGCGGGCCAGGGAGAGTGCAGTGCCGTGGTCAACGCTGGTGCGCAGGATCGGCAGTCCGAGCGTGACATTGACCGCATTGCCGAATCCCTCGTGCTTCACGACCGGCAGACCCTGGTCGTGGTACATGGCGACGATCACGTCCACGGAGCGAAGGAACTGCGGAGCAAAGGCCGTGTCGGCGGGTATCGGCCCGCGCAGGTCCAGCCCCTGCCGCGAGAGCTCTTCGATCACGGGGCCGATCACCTCGATCTCTTCGCGCCCCAGATGTCCGGATTCTCCGGCATGCGGATTCAGGCCGAGGACGCCGATGCGGGGCGAGCTCAGCGCGAAGTGCCGCTCCAGATCAGTGGCGACGATCCTCAAGGTCGCGCGCAGGCGGTCCCGTGTAATGGCCTTGGGCACGTCGGCGAGCGCCAGGTGGGTGGTCACCAGCGCGACGCGGAGCGTGCCGGTCAGCAGCATCATCACCGGCAACGCCGCGCGGGTGCGCTCGGCGAGATATTCCGTGTGTCCGGTGAAGGCGAAGCCGGCGTCCATCATGGTGCTCTTCTGCACCGGAGCGGTCACCATGGCGGCGAATTCGCCGTTCATGCAGCCGTCGCAGGCGCGATCCAGCATCTCGATAACGTAGGCCGCATTGGCGGGATCGAGCACACCCGCCCTGACCGGGCGGGCGGTCGGCACGTGCAGCACCTTGAGCTCCCCCGCGCGGTGAGCGGTTGCGGGGCGAGCGGGGTCATAGGGCGTCACACGCAGCGGCAGGCCAAGCGCCGCCGCCGTGGAGGAGATCACCGAGGCATCGCCCACCACGACGAGGTCCGCCCGCCAATCGCTTTGAGCGACCGCCACGCAGGCGTCGGGTCCGATCCCCGCCGGCTCTCCCGATGTAACGACGATGCGAGGTAGGTACAGAGGTCCCTACATCTTGACTTCGACGAACGCTTCGTCGCGCAGCCGGCGCAGCCAAAGCTCGGTCTCTTCGTCCGCCTTGCTCTCGCGGATGGCGGCGAAGGCCTTTTGACGGCGCACGTCGTCGGTGCTGTCGTAGGTGCGGGTGCCCAGCATCTGCACGATGTGCCACCCGTAACGCGTCTTGAAGGGCTGGCTGATCTCGTTGGGTTTGAGATCCCCAATCGCCTTGTCGAATTCGGGCACGAAAGTTCCGGGCCCCGTCCACCCCAGGTCACCGCCGTCCGGGGCCGAACCGGGGTCTTCAGAGGTCGCCGAGGCGATGCCGGCGAAATCCTCGCCGTTCAAGATACGCTGGCGGAGCTTCGCGAGCTTCTCGCGGACCGTCGCATCGTCGTCCAGCTCGTTGGGCTTCAGGAGAATGTGCCGCACGTGAATTTGATTGACGATGACCTGGGCCTGCCCGCTGCGCCGCTCATTCAGTTTCACGATGTGGAAACCGCTCGGGGTGCGCACCGGCGTGCTGACCTCTCCGGGCTTCATCTTGGTCACGAGCTCGAGGATGAATTGCGGCAGCTGGGCACCTTTGCGCCAGCCGAGCTGACCGCCGTCGAGGGCGGTCTGACTGTTCGAGTTCGCGATGGCGAGCTGACCGAAGTCCTCGCCCTTGGCGGCGCGTGCGGCGATGTCGTTGGCCTTCTTGGTGATTTCCTCGAGCTGTTGGGGTGTGGCGGCCTGGGGCAGCGACAACAGGATGTGGGAAACATTGAACTCGTCGTTCGCGGCCCCGGATTCCTGGCGGGCCAGGAACTGTTCGAGCTCGTGCGGGGAGACGTTGATGTGGGCGATCACGTCGCGCTGGCGCAGCGTGCTCAAGGTGAGCTCCTTGCGCATGCTCTCGCGGTATTGCTTGTAGTCGACGCCCTGGGCCGCGAGGGCGGTGGGCAATTGGTCGAACGGGATCTTGTTGCGCTGGGCGATCTCCTGGAGTGCGCCATTCAGCTGTTCATCGGAAATGGTCAGGCCGACGTGCTTGGCGCGCTGAGTCTGGATCTCTTGAAGGACCAGACGCTCGAGCACCTGTTGCTTGAGCACGCTCTCGGGGGGGAGTTCGACCTTCTGTTCCTGGAGACGCTTGGTGACCGCCTCCATTTGCTGATCGAGCTCGCTCTTCAAGACGATGCCGTCGTTGACGATGGCCGCAATACGGTCCAACAGTTCGCCGTGTACGCCAATGTCGCGCGTCTGAGCGCCGGCCCGCGGCACGATGAGGAGCGCGGCAATCACGAGTCCGCTTAAAATCGAAAGATATCGCATAAGTCTCCGATGAGGTCACCAACAGGGTCGCCCGAAGGGTCGGCCCGTTACAGGGCGGCCCGGATGGGTTCGCGGCTAGGGTGTGTCGGCGGGGTCGCGAGTCGAGTAGCCGCTGATCTCCTTTTGCAGGAACGCGTCTGACCGCTTTCCGACCGAACTCAAACCGGTCAGTTCCAATTGTAATGCAATCGAGGTGTCCAGTCCCCCAGTCCGGTTGGTCAAGTAGCGGCGTTGCAACACCTGGATCCGCCAGCAGCAGCTTTTGTACTCGAAACCCGCCAATTGCTCGATGACCTGCCGGTCCTGCAGGGAGTAGACATAGCGCCCGACCGTGTTCCAGTGGCTGGCGATCGGCCAGGCGAAGGACACGTCATATTGCTTCAAAATGTCCTCCTGGAAGCGGTAGCCGATGTTCACCACCTTGTTGGTGTCCGGGCGGTACTGCACCAGCACCTCGGATTTGTCGGTCTGCGAGGTGTAAGGATTCCATTGGTAATCGAGGTTTACGCTCCATTTTTTGTACGCCGTCAGCGACACCTCGCCGATGATGTCCGAGGCTCGATAGGGCTGAGAGATCTGACCCGGTGCCGTGGCGAGGGTCTGGCCGGGCAGGGTCGGTAGATTCTGCCCCGGCAGAATGACCTGGCTCGGCTGCCCCGGAACGGTCAAGAGCGTCTGACCGGGCAAGGTCTGGGTGATTTCGTCGGGCAGGAAGACCCGGGGGATGGAGAAGTAGCGGATCTGGCCGAGCGTCGCGGACAGGTACTGAGCCCCGGTGGATTCGCTGAACAGACGCGTGGTGAGCCCCATGGCGAGCTGGTTGGCATCGCCGATGCGGTCGTCGCCGACGTACCGGTTGGTGCGGAACAGCTCGACGAGATTCAGATCCGGGAGCCCCGTGTCGAATATCGGGAGCTCGTTCTGATTGCGGTAAGGGACATAGCTGTACATGAGACGCGGCTCGAGAGTCTCCGTGCGCTGCCCCTGCGCCCCCGAATCGCGCTCGAAGATCAAACCGGTGTCGACGCTCGCATAAGGAAGCGTCCGGGTGGGGGTGCTCGGATCGCCGACCGCGGTATTCTGCAGGTCGTACTGGGTGTAGTGATACCCGACCACAGGCTCGAAGAAATACCCCGCCGCGCGCGCCGACCACCGAAGTTCGGGCGAGAGGTCCGCGCGCACCCCGGTGGGCCCGACCTCGCGCAGGAAATTCGTGATTTCGCTCGACAGCGCGAAGTTGAGCCCCCCGACGAGCGGGAACAGACCATAGGCCTCGACCCGCGGCACGCGCGAATAGGGACGGTCGCCGGCGTCGATGCTGGTGTCGATGGTCTGGAAGTTTTGCGCCTGCGCCCTGATGCGCCAGATGTCGTCGTAGTACAGAAGCTCCGCGCGCCGCTCGAGGAAAGTGACGCTGGTCTGTTCCGAGCCGACCGCGAAATCGCTGAAGTAGTTGCTGTCGCTGACGCTCGTGATGTCGGTATCGAAGCGCAGTCCCGGCGCGAGGTTGGTGACATCGGTGACGTGCACGAAGGCGCGATCGTTGTGCTCGACCGCATCGTTCGGCAGGAAATTCTCCTCGATCTGACCGCGGGACTCGGCCGTCAGGAAACGGAATTCGCCGCCGAGCTGCACGCCGCGCCGGGACATCACGCCCGGAGTCAGGGTCATGTCGTAGTTCGGCGCCAGATCGAAGTAGTAGGGCACATCGAGCTGGTAGCCGTTGTTGCCCGAGTGTCCGAAATTCGGGAACAAGAGTCCGCTCTGTCGCCCATCGCCCAGCGGAAACGCGATATAGGGCGTGTAGAAAATCGGCACGTCCTTGAAGCGCATGACGACCTGATGTGCGACCCCCTGCTGTGCGTTGGTATCGAGCTTGAGCGAGGACGCCTGCAACATCCAATCCTGGTTGCCGGTGGGACAACTCGTGTAGCGAACCTTCGCTAGGCGCACCGTGCCGTCCGGATGGACTTCCATCTCCTTGGCGAAGCCCCGCCCGTTGCGATCGAAAATATGAAAGTTGGCCCGGTCGAAATTGGCGCCCCCCAAGAAGTCGTAGGCGCCCGAGTCGCTGGTGACGCCGAGCCGCGGATCCTCGAAGTCCACCGAACCGTCGACCGTGACTTTGCCGGTTTTCTGGTCGTAGGTGACGCGGTCGGCGGAGATGGTGCGCAAGTCCTGGTGGACCTGCACGTGGCCGGTCAGCACGGCGAAGCCGTTCGCGTCGAGCGATGCGCCATCGCTTTCGATCCGGATGCGATGATCGTCGTTGGGCGTGGCGGCTTGCGCCGGCGCATGCTTGCGCTTGGGCGGCGCTGGGCACATGTCGGCCGCTGGGGCCGGCACGGTCGCGAGGAGCGAGCACGCGATGGCCAGGGCAGCTGACGGCGCGGCTCGATGAGAGGCTATGGGCAAAGTTCGTTCGCCTTAGTCGGTATACTTGCGACGCCGCATTTTGCGGTGGTCCGAATGGTCCAGCATGGGTGTAACGGATGCAAGCGATTCCCGATTGGGCGTGCTCACCCGCTGGGTGAGGGAGGGTCTCGGATTTGCGGACGGCCGGATCGAGCCGGCTTCCGCCGATGCGAGTTTCCGCCGCTATTTCCGGGTTACCCGGGCAGCGGATTCCTACATCGTGATGGATGCGCCCCCGGACAAGGAGACGCTCGAGCCGTTCGTCGGCGTCGCGCGGTCGCTTCGAGCCATGGGATTGAACGTCCCGGTGGTCCTTGCATGCGATGCGGCCCAAGGACTGCTGTTACTGACGGATCTCGGCACGCGCCAGTACTTGGACGAGCTCACCCAAGCCCGCGATGTCGATCGCCTGTATGCAGACGCGCTCGCGGCGCTGGTGCGGATGCAGACCCGCGGCGAGGATGCGGCGCGCGACTTGCCGCCCTACGATCGCGCGCTGCTTCACCGCGAGATGGAGCTGATGCCGGAGTGGTTTCTTGCCCGCCATCTCGAGGCGCCCACGGATTCCAAGGCGCGCGCGATGCTCGATCGGCTGTTCGAGCACCTGTCCCGAAGCGCACTCTCGCAGCCGGCGACGTTCGTGCATCGCGACTACCACTCGCGCAATCTTCTGCTGACCGATGAGGGCAATCCCGGCATCCTCGATTTTCAGGACGCGGTGCGCGGCGCCGTGACCTACGATGCCGTCTCGCTCCTCAAGGATTGCTACATTTCCTGGCCGATCGCGCGAGTGCATGGGTGGCTGCTCGACTACCGCCGAGCGCTGCTCGACGCAGGCTTCCCGCTTGACGCCGGGGAGGACGAATTCATCCGCTGGTTCGATCTGATGGGGCTGCAACGTCACATCAAAGTGCTCGGCATCTTCGCGAGGCTGTTCTACCGCGATGGCAAGTCCGGATATCTCAAGGACTTACCGCGGGTGCTCGGCTATACGCGCGAAACGGCGGCGTTGTACCCCGAAACGGCGGAATTCGCCGATTACCTCGCAGCCCGGGTAGAGGAGGGGTTTTCCGCCGCCCAGGCGCGGGCGATGCGCGGCGCGCACGGCCGGCGGCCGGAGGAGGGGTGAGCGGAGCGCCCCCCGATGCGCGTGCGCGCGTTGCGATGATCCTCGCGGCCGGACGCGGCGAGCGCATGCGGCCGTTGACCGACCGGCTGCCGAAGCCCTTGCTGCCGGTGCGAGGCAAACCCTTGATCGAATATCACGTGGAGCGGCTGGCGCAGGCGGGAGTCGAGCGCATCGTCATCAATCTGGCGTGGCTCGGCAACTTGATCCGCGACGCCTTGGGAGACGGCTCGCGCTACGGCCTCACGATCGATTACAGCGACGAGACGCCGCAGGCATTGGAGACGGGCGGAGGTATCTTTCGCGCACTGCCGCTGCTCGGAGAGGGCACCTTTTTGGTCGTGAACGGCGACGTGTTCAGCGACTACCCGTTTGCCCGCGCGGGATTGGCGCCCGGACGCGACGCCCACCTCGTGCTCGTTCCCAATCCGCCTCAGCACCCCCACGGGGACTTTGGCCTCGAGCGCGGGCTCGCCCTGCCGGATGCGCAGGTGCGCTATACCTTCGCGGGGATAGCCGCCTATCGCCGGGATTTCTTCGCGGACTCTCCCGGCGGGGCGTTTCCGCTGAGGCCCCTCATGGTCCGGGCGATGGCGGCGGGTCGTTGCTCGGCCGAGCTCTACCGGGGCTTGTGGCAGGATGTGGGGACTGTGGAACGGCTTCGGGCATTGAACGCCGAAGGAGGGGCATCTTGAGCGCCGCGGCCCGCGTATATTTCATTTGCAAGAGGTGAACGATGCGAAAGATTCCTCCAGGCGTAGGCCCGCGCTTTCCGCAGGTCGTGGTGCTGTTCGGCGCGACGGGCGATTTGGCCCATCGCAAGCTCCTGCCTGGATTGTTCCGCTTGAGCGGCATCGGATTCATTCCCGACTGCCGCATCATCGGGGTCTCCCTGGAGGACATCGACGCCGACGGGTTTCGAGCGATCGCGCACACCGCACTCGACGAGTTCTCCACCCGCAAGGTCACCGACGAGGAGTGGAAGAAATTCTCGGCGGGCCTCGACTACGTGCCGCTGAAAGCCGGCGCCTCCGCGCTTCGGGCCGCCGTGCAGAAGGCCGAGAAATCGATTGCAGGCGACAGCCGGCGTCTGCACTACTTGAGCGTGCCCCCCAGCGCAGCGTTGTCCGCGGTCCGCATGCTGGCCGAAGCCGGCCTGGTCGAAGGCTCGCGCATCGTCATGGAAAAGCCGTTCGGCACGGACTTGAAAAGCGCCGTGGCGCTGAATGCCAAACTGCACGAGGTCTTCGACGAGGAGCAGATCTTCCGCATCGATCACTTCCTCGGCAAGGAAGCGGCGCAGAACATCCTGGCGTTCCGCTTTGCCAATGGCCTGTTCGAGCCGATCTGGAACCGCAACTTCATCGATCACGTGCAAATCGACGTTCCGGAGACGCTCGGCCTCGGCAAGCGCGCCCCATTCTACGAAGCGACCGGTGCGTACCGCGACATGGTGGTGACTCACCTCTTTCAAATTCTCGCGTTCACCGCCATGGAGGCGCCGACATCGCTCGAGCCGGCGCCCATCAGCGAGGAGAAGAACAAGGTATTCCGCAGCCTCATCCCGATTCAGCCCGCTGACGTGGTGCGCGGCCAATATCAGGAATATCGCACCGAGGACGGCATCGACCGGGAGTCGGATACCGAGACATTCATCGCGCTCAAATGCACGATCGATAACTGGCGCTGGGCCGGGGTGCCCTTCTTTCTGCGCACCGGCAAGCGTCTCGCCGAGGGGCAGAGGATCATCTCGATCGCATTCCGCGAGCCGCCGCGGAGCATGTTTCCATCAGGATCCGGCATCGGTACGCAGGGTCCCGATCATCTGACGTTCGACTTGGCGGATTCCTCGAAAATGTCGCTCTCGTTCTACGGCAAGCGACCCGGGCCCGGCATGCGCCTGGATAAACTCAGCATGCAGTTCGCCATGCACGACACCGGCTTCGTCGGCGACGTGCTGGAGGCCTACGAGCGGCTGATTCTCGACGCCATGCGCGGCGATCGCACCTTGTTCAACACGGCCGAGGGTATCGAGCGCCTGTGGGAGGTCTCCGCGCCCCTGCAGGAAGCGCCCCCGCCGGTCAGGCTATACGCTCCCGGCTCCTGGGGGCCCAACGCCATCCATCAGCTCATCGCGCCGCGCGCATGGCGCCTGCCGTTCGAGCGCGCCTGGCGTTACGCGAACGGCGACAACAACGGCGATGTGAACGGCTGATGTGCTGAGATCTCCGTGGGTCAGGCATCCGCCGAGTCACGTCGACGCTGTCGCGCCTCGGCCTCGAGCCGCTCCTCCTCGATCTGCAGCAGCACGGCGTCAACGTCCGGAGCCGAGGTGTCGCGGGCGAAGCGTCCCGTGAGGGCGCAATCCGGGGTCAGCTCGCCGGATTCGTAGATTTGCCAGATCTCCCGCGCGTATTCGGTCTCGAGCAGTTCGGCCGCGGCGCGTCCGAACACCTCGCGCATATTGTTCACGTCGCGCTCGAGCATGGCGAAGGAGTTGTTGTTGCTCGCAGCATCGACGGCCTGCGGTAGATCGATGATCACAGGGCCGTTCGCGTCCAGCAGCACGTTGAACTCCGACAGGTCGCCGTGGATCAGCCCGGCGCACAGCATGCGCACGATCTGCCGCATCATGAATCCATGCCATTCGAGCGCCTGCTCGGCGGTGAAGGCGACTTCGTTAAGGCGCGGAGCGGGGTGGCCCGCCGCGTCGCATACGAGCTCCATGAGCAGCACGCCTTCATGGACCAGGTAAGGGGCCGGAACACGCACTCCGGCGCCGGCCAGACGGTATAGGGCCTCGACCTCGGCGTTCTTCCACTCGGCTTCCTGCACCCGGCGGCCGTGGCTGCCGCGCCTGCCGAGCGCACGTGCGTCGCGGCTGTTGCGTGTCTTGCGGCCCTCCTGGTACCGGGCCAGCTGGCGAAAGCCCCTGTGCTCGGCTTCCTTGTAGACCTTGGCGCAGCGCAGCTCACCGCCGCAGGACACGATGAATACCGATGCTTCCTTGCCGCTCTTCAGCTTACGGACCACGGTGTCGACCATGCCGTCGTCCACCAGGGGCTGCAAGCCTTTGGGTATTTTCATGCCGTGCGCATCGCCGAGGGTTCGTTGAGACAGCCGGGAAGTGTAAAGAGATTCCGGGCGCGTTGCGCGGGAGTCGCTCGGGATTTGCGCTGCCGCCGGCTCGTCGGCGATCGCTGACAGGAAGTTCCGCTGCTTTTCGCTGAGGGGCCGGCGAGGGTGGGTTAGACTTGCACGTTGCGAAGGGAGACGCAGCAGTGTTTTTGAACTCGATCGGAACCGCGCTACCGGCTCGACGCTATACGAAAAGCGAATGCTGGGACGCCTTCACCCAGTCCCAATGGTTCGGGCGCCTGGACGCGCGCGCGCATGCGGTCGCGAAGGCGGTGCTCGGACGGGACAACGGCATCGAGGAGCGCTGGCTCGCGGTCGAGTCGCTCGAAGAGGTTTTCGCGATCGACCCCGACACCCTGCAGAAGCGTTTCGAGTCCCACGCGCCGGCGCTTGCCGCCAACGCAGGACGCGAGGCGCTGAGGCGCGCAGCGCTCGACCCCAAAGCCATCGATGCAGTCATCGTGACCACCTGTACGGGGTATCTGTGCCCCGGTCTCACCGGCTATGTGGTCGAGCGGCTCGGATTGAGGACCGATGTGCTGTGCTTCGACCTGGTGGGTCAGGGCTGCGCCGGCGCGCTGCCCAACTGGCAATTGGCCGACGCAATGATCTGCGGAACGCAGCGCGAGCACGTGCTCTCCATTTGCGTCGAGGTGTGCAGCGCTGCCATGTACCTGGACAACGAGCCGGGCGTGCTGATCAGCGCGTGTCTGTTCGGCGATGGAGCGGGTGCGGCGGTGTTGTCGCGCAGCCCCCCCTCCGGGCGCCGCAGCGTGCGCTGGCGCGACACCGTCTCGTTGATCGATCCTGCGGCGCGGGAGTCGCTGCGGTTCGAACACCGCGAGGGAATGCTGCGCAACATCCTGACGCGTGCGGTACCGCGGCTCGCAGCCGAATATGCGAGCGAAGTCCTCACCGCGGCGCTGGGGAGAGCGGGCCTGAAGCAGATGGAGATCACCAACTGGATCATGCACGCGGGCGGACGCGACGTGTTGCTCGCGCTGGAGCAGCGTTTGTCCCTGCCGTCGCACGCGCTGCGCCATAGCCGTGAGGCGCTGCGGCGATTCGGCAATTTGAGCAGCGCCTTCGTTTACTTCGTTCTCGACGCCGCGCTGCGCGAGGACAGCGCCGGCGGCTGGTGGTGGATGTCGTCCTTCGGAGCGGGTTTCACCTGTCACGGTGCCTTGCTGTCCGTCGAGTAACGCGCCATGGCTGCCTCCTCCAGGCTGGTTGTTCCCGAGCTTCTCGACGAACTCACGCCGGATGATCCGCGTGCGAAGCGCTCCCGCCGCGACCTCGCGACGATCCATAAATTCATGCGATCCGCCTCCATCCTGCGCCGTCTCATCGCGAATCTAGGACTGTCCACTCCGCCGCGCCGAATCATCGAGCTGGGGGCGGGCGATGGGACACTGCTCCTCGCGGTGGCGAGATCGCTGGAGCCCCGCTGGAACGGCGTCGAGCTAACGCTTCTCGACCGCGTCGAGCTTCTCGCGGACCGCACCCGGGAGGCTTATCAGCGCGTCGGGTGGGAGGTCCGCCCGCTGCGGTCGGACGTGATGGATTGGCTTCGCAGCGATGCCGGTGCGCCGTACGACCTGTGCATTGCCTCGCTCTTCCTGCATCATTTCGAGACGCCGTGCCTCACGGTATTGATGCGCGGTATCGCGCAACGAACCAACGCCTTCATCGCCGCCGAGCCGCGGCGGGACGCCATCGGCCGCGCGGGAGCTCACTGCGTTGGATTGATCGGCGCCAACGCCGTGACCCGCGGCGACGCGGTGAAAAGCGTCGCGGCGGGATTCCGCGACGAGGAACTCGGCGCGGCGTGGGGAGATCCGGGCGCCGATTGGAGGATCGAGGAATTCCGCGCACCACCATTCACCCATTGCTTTACGGCAGTACGCCGCGGCCGCATCCCGGCGGGAGGGGCTGATGGTTGACGTCGCCGACGCGCTGGTCATAGGGGCCGGACCGGCGGGGTGCGCGAGCGCGATCCTCCTGGCACAGGCGGGCTGGCACGTGATCCTGGTCGAGCAAAGCGTGTATCCGCGCCAGAAGGTCTGCGGTGAGTGCATTTCTGCCGGCAATCTGCAGTTGTTCGATGCCCTCGGCGTCGGAGAGGATTTCCGGGACATGGCGGGACCGGAACTTTCACGGGTCGGCTGGATGCGGAGCCTTGCGCTGCTCGCCGCGGATTTTCCGGCATGCGCCCTTGGCGCCTACCCTTACGGGCGCGCCATCGGGCGAGATCGACTCGATGGCCTGTTGCTCGATCGCGCGCGAGCGGTCGGCGTCAGCGTACTGCAGCCCGCCAAAGTCCGCGGTGTGCACGGCAGCCCCGGCAATTTCGCGGTCGACATCGAAATGCGCTGGCCGGGGAAATCAAGCGCCAGCCGCGCGCCGAGGAGCCTGGAGACCCGCCATGTTCATGTGGTGATCGATGCGCACGGCTCCTGGGAGCCTGCGCCCGGCGGGTCCGCAGCGCGCGACGCGGGAACCGGGCCGGGTTCGGCGCACGATCCGCCCAAGCGGCCATCGGATTTGTTCGCCTTCAAGGCAAGTTTCGACAACTCGAATCTCTCCCCCGGTCTGCTACCCGTGATCTCCTTGGACGGCGGGTATGGGGGAATGGTGGTCGCCGAGGGAGGGCGAACGACGCTGGCGTGCTGCATTCGCCGGGACCGACTGCGGGCGTGCCGTGAAACCGTGCCGGGCGCTGCAGCCGGCGAGGCAGTGGCAGAATTTTTGCACCGATCGTGCGCCGGCGTTCGCGATGCTCTCGTGCAGTCCCGGCAGCTCGGTCCGTGGCTCAGCGTTGGACCCATCCGCCCGGGCATACGTGTCGAGCGCTGCGTTCAGGCGTTTCGAGTCGGCAACGCGGCCGGTGAGAGCCACCCGCTGATCGGGGAGGGCATCGGAATGGCGCTGCAATCCGCGCACATGCTGGCGGGTCTCCTCTCGGGTCAACGGGCCTGCGCCCTGGATGCGCGGCGGACGCAACAGCTGACTGCGCGCTACGCCAAGGCCTGGCGCGCGGCCTTCGCGCCTCGCGTGCGATTCGCGGCCGCGGCTGCACATGCCGCCATGCAGCCGCAATTCGCGTCGCTATCGCATGCGCTCGTCCGGCGATGGCCGACCCTGCTGACTCGAGCGGCCCGCTGGGCCGGAAAGACCCGACATTACATCGCTGCAAGCGAGGAGAGGACGCGCCATGAGCACGCTTGATACTTTGCAGGACATTTTGGTCCGCGACTACGGTTTGCCGCGCGAGCGCTTGTCGGCCGATGCCCGGCTGGACACGCTCGGCATGGACTCGCTGAGTCTTCTCGAGCTGATGTTCAAGATCGAGGATGGTTTTCACGTGAAGATCCCGGGCGACCCGCCAACAGGATTGCGGACCGTCCAAGATGTCGTCGCGTACATCGATGGTCTGATCGCCGATCGCTCGGTGCAGGCAGCAGCCGGAGTCGCGCAGAGCGGAGCGAAGATGTGATCCCGCGGCGCGTGGCGGTAACCGGTCTTGGGGTCGTCTCGCCCCTCGGAAACTCGATCGAGGCCCTCACCCGCAGCCTCGCCGAAGGCCGTTCGGGCGTACGGCGGCTCGCGCCTTCCCTGTGCGATCGACTGCGATCTCCGATCGGCGCCCCCGCGGACTTCGACGGAGCGGCAATCTTCGAGCCGGCGCGCGTCCGCCAACTCGACCGTGTCACGCAGCTCGCCTTGGCCGCCGCGGGCCAGGCGGTTCTCGATGCCCGGCTTGACTGGTCCACGGAGCGGCTGGAACGTTGCGGAACTTTCGTCGGCAGCGGCATGGGCGGCGCCGAGACCACCGACGCCGGATATCGAACGATCTACGCCGAGGCGTCCGACCGGGTCAATCCCTATACGGTCCTTGCCGCGATGACGACCGCCCCGGCGTCCTGGATTTCCATCGAGTACGGCCTTCTGGGAGCGAGCCTGACTTACTCGACCGCATGCTCCTCCTCGTCGGTCGCGATCGGGGAAGCCGCGCGCAGAATTCAGTCAGATGACTTGGATGTGATGATCGCCGGCGGGGCGGAGGCGCCGCTGGCGTTTGGTGTGCTGCGCGCCTGGGAGGCGATGCGCACTCTGGCTGCCGAGGATGCGCTGGACCCGAGCGCTTCCTGCCGTCCCTTTTCACTGAATCGCAGCGGACTCGTGCTGGGTGAAGGTGCGGCGTTCGTGGTGCTCGAGGAATGGCAACACGCCGTTAATCGGGGCGCGTCGATCCACGCGGAACTCTCAGGCTACGGGTTGACCAGCGACGCCTCGCACATCACGCGTCCTTCCGTCCAAGGTCAGGCGAGGGCCATGCAGGCAGCGCTCGCGAGTGCGGGTGTCGAGCCCGGGAGGATCGGCTACATCAACGCCCACGGCTCCGCCACGCAGCAGAACGACGCCACGGAGACTTCCGCCATAAAACAGGTGTTCGGCGAGCGAGCGTATTCGATTCCCGTGAGTTCCACCAAGTCCACCCACGGCCACCTGCTCGGCGCCGCCGGCGCGCTCGAGTTCGTCATCGCGGTGATCTGCCTGGAAAGGCGCATGGTGCCGCCCACCATGCATCTCGATATCCCGGATCCGGTGTGCGATCTGGATTACGTTGCCGGTGCCGCACGCCACGGCATAGAGCTCGAGGCGGTCATGTCCAATTCGTTCGCCTTCGGCGGCACAAACGCGGTGCTGATCGCCGAGTCGGCGAGCCGCGAGCCCGGCCGGCGGGCGTAAGTCAAGATCCCGTCTTTTGGTCTGCGCGCCATTTCTCGATGGCGGCCAACGTATTCTCCACGTGCTTATCCGGATCGAGCGCGGTGTACTCGTAGATGATCCTGCCCGTCGGCGCGATCACGTAAGAGGTGCGGTTGGTCATCGAGGTGAACAGCAGCTGGGCGTCGTACGCCTTGGATATGCTCTTGTCGGCGTCGGATGCGACGGCGAACTTGTTGCGGCATTCGCTCACCGAGAACTTGTTGAGCGTGTCGATGGAGTCGTGGGATACGCCGATGACGGTGGCACCCAACGCCTTGAATCTCTCCGTGGCTTCGGCAAAGTCGTGGGCTTCGACGGTGCAGCCGGGCGTGAACGCAGCCGGGTAGAAATACAGCACCACGGGTCCGCTCTTGAGCGCGTCGGCGAGCTTGAACGTGAACGGGCGGCCGGCGAGGGTCGCCGGCGTCGTGAAGTCCGGTGCGGCCGCGCCGGGCTTCAGCGCCGCGATCGCAGGCGAGGCGAAAATTGCGATACAGAGAAGGAGCGCCCAAGGGCATTTCATGGCGGCAAGCTAATCACACCCGCTGCCCCCGGGCAAATCCGGCCGCGGCCGGCTACGGATTGACGGGCCTCTACAACCGACGCTATCTCGAGGATGTGCTCAATCGCGAGATCCATCGCGCGGAACGCAGCGGCAAGCCATTGGCCGTGGTCATGATCGATATCGACAACTTCAAGCAGTTCAACGATTGGCACGGTCATGACGCCGTAGACTTTGTTCTGAGCGCGCTCGCGCGCGCCATCGCCCGAAACATCCGCCCCTCGGGTCTCGCCTGCCGGTACGGTGGGGAGGAATTCGCGGTCGTGCTGCCGCAGGCCAGTGTCGATATCGCCTGCCAGCGTGCCGAGGAGATGCGGCAGGCGATCCGCAACACCAATCTTACCCACCTCGGCCAGACGCTGGCCGCACCCTCGGCCTCGCTTGGCATCGCGATGTATCCGGGAGATGGTGCCAATGCACCGGAAATGTTGAAGGCCGCGGATCGCGCGCTGTACCGCGCCAAAGACGAAGGCCGCGATCGCATCAGCGTCGAGCAAGGCTCGTTGCGCGCACCCCTCAGAGCCTCGGAGGCGTAAGGTTCGGAAGGCCGCCTGGGGTACAATGGGACATGGCCGAGTTCAAGGGTATTCCCATCGCAGAGGCACCGGCAGCTCTGCCCCGTAGCGGGGAAAAATATACGACGCCTCAGGGCTTTACCGCCATCAAAGACGGCATCAAGCCGGGTGCCGCCGCAACGGCCGGCGCAGCCCGCAAACCCACGTGGCTACGCGCCCCCCTGGCCACCGGTGCCGCCTTCGGGGCCGTGAAACAAATCGTTCGCGATCACCGGCTGAGCACCGTCTGCGAGGAGGCGAAGTGCCCCAACATCGGCGAATGCTGGAATGCCGGCACCGCCACCATCATGCTCATGGGCGCCGTATGCACCCGCGCCTGCCGTTTCTGCGCGGTCGACACCGGCAATCCGCGGGGGTGGCTGGATCCCGACGAGCCGCAGAACGTGGCGCGTTCGGTCGAGCTCATGCGGCTCAAGTACGTGGTGCTCACGTCGGTCGATCGGGACGACCTGCCGGACGGCGGCGCGGCGCATTACGCGGCTGCAGTGCGGGCGATCAAGGCGCGCAATCCAGACACCGCGGTCGAGGCGCTGACACCCGATTTTGCCGGTGTGCTCGAGCATGTGCGTACGGTCGTGGAGTCGGGCCTGGAGGTTTTCGCGCAAAACGTGGAAACGGTCGAGCGCCTGACCCATCCGGTGCGCGATCCGCGCGCCGGCTACCGGCAGAGCATCGAAGTCCTGGCCGCCGCCAAGGCGCATCGAGCAGGAGTGCTCACCAAGACCAGCCTGATGCTCGGGCTCGGCGAGACCGACGCGGAGATCCGCCAGACCATGATCGATCTGCGCGCCGCCGCGGTGGATATTCTCACGCTCGGTCAATACCTGCGACCGACGCCGAATCACCTGGACGTGGAGCGATTCGTGACTCCCGCAGAGTTCGCGCAGTACCGCGAGTGGGCGTTGGAACATGGCTTCCTCGAGTGTGTCTCGGGTCCGCTGGTCCGCTCGAGCTACCGCGCCGAGCAGGCGCTTGCCCGCAACAACGCGGGCCTCGATAACGGGCAGGCGCGAGGCGCCGCGGAGCAGCGCCGATGAGCGATGCGCCGCTCGGCGCCCCGCTGATTCGTCATCTCGGGCTCGTTCCGTACGAACCCACATGGCGCGCCATGCAGCTTTTCACCGACGAGCGCAACTCCTCGACGCGCGATGAGATCTGGTTCCTGGAGCACCCGCCGGTGTTCACCCTGGGACTCAATGCCAGCCGCGAGCATCTGAAGCGCACGGGCGACATCCCCGTGGTGCAGATCGATCGCGGTGGGCAGGTGACCTATCACGGGCCGGGCCAGCTGGTGATCTATCCGCTGCTCGATCTGCGTCGCAGCTCGCTCGGCATCCGCAATCTCGTCGTGGCCCTGGAGAACTCCGTGATCGATTACGCGGCGCAGCTCGGTATCTCGGCGCACGGCTCGCGCGCCGCCCCCGGTGTCTACGTGGGCGATGCGAAGCTCGCGAGCGTCGGCTTGCGCGTGCGGCGCGGGGCGAGTTATCACGGCATGGCGCTCAATGTGTCGCTGGATGTCGAGCCGTTCGAGCGCATCGACGTGTGCGGCCATCCCGGACTCGAGGTTACGCGCCTCGCCGATCTTTGCGACGTTCGCGGCGTGGACGCCGCCGCTGCGGGGCTCACGCCGCATCTGCTGCGGCGATTGGGGGTCGAGACCGGCGCCGTCTGCATCCCGACGAGCGGGCCCGATTCGGTTGAAAACACCTCGCATGCCCTTGGTGGTGCGCGGTAGGCCGAGTTATGAGATCAACACGTGCCATGCCATTTTGCGCGCTTCTTCTGGGGAGTATGAGTTCGGTCGCTCAACAGCATCCAACGTGCGCCGGTCCCCAGCTGGGCACTTGGATTCTCCTATCCATGGAAACCGAAGATCTGCAGAGCGGTCAAAAGCACAACCTGCTCGGCGTGCATCCCAGCGGCTATCTTTCCTACGGCCCCGATTGCCGGATGTCCGCCATCCTGGTGAAGGAGAGCCGTGAAGGGCCGGCCGCATTGGTGCCAACCGACCCGGAGAGCATCGAACTGTATCGCGGGTTGATCGCTTACGCCGGGAGTTACGCGATTGACGGGTATACGATCACCCATCACATCGAGGCCTCATGGAACCAAGGGTGGACAGGCACTACCCAGGTCAGTCAATTCAACATCGATGGAAAATCCCTGTATATCAGGACGGGGCCCAGCAAAAGTCCAATAACCGGAAGGCAAAGCTCAACGGTGTTCATCTGGGCGAGGGTTGAATAAAGCCGCCCCGGAACCACCAGCATTCCGGGGCGCTTCGACGAACCTCTACCTCATTGCGTCACTGTACCCCGGCTGGAGCGGTGAATTGCACCGTCACGCGGCGATTCTCCGCCCGCCCCCCGGCGGTCTTGTTGTCGGCAACCGGACTCTCTTCACCGAATCCCTGTGCCGTCAGAATGCCGGCTGAAACACCGTGGCTCTCGAGATAGTCTTTCACCGCATTCGCACGGCGCTCCGAGAGATTCTGGTTATAGGCCGGCTTGCCCACCGAATCCGTATAACCCCGGATATCGACCTTCGAGCACTGGCACTCCTTGATCGTCGTGGCCACCTTGTCGAGCGTCACCTCGGATCCCGGCAGGAGCTTCGCAGACGCCGTCGCAAAAGTGACGTCCTTGAGCACCACTTCTTTGGGCGGCGGGGGCGGCGGGGGAGGGGGCGGCGGCGGTGGCGGGGGCGGCGGTGGGGCCGCGGCTGCGGGTTCCGGTGTCGCGGCCACTACGGTGGCGGCAGCCGGAGCCGCATGGGCGCCGAACCGGTAACCGATGCCGACGCCAAACAGCAACGGGTCCACTTTGAGTTCGGAAATTTCCGTGCCGTCCAACGTCACATGGGTCCTGAGTTCCGCCCACTTCACGTCGACGTTGAGGTACCAATGCGGAGCGATCTTGTAGTCGAATCCGGCCTGCGCGGCGGGTCCCCAACTCGTCCGCTTATGGAGGTCGAGTCCGCTGACGCCCGGTACATTCAGGTCCACGTCCATTAGCAGTGTGAAATTCACGCCCGCGCCCAGGTATGGCTGAAAATCCGAGTTCGGCAAAAAATCGTACTTGGCGGTCAATATCGGGGGCAGGTGCTTGAACGTGCCGATGTCCGCCGGGCCGCCGAGCGCACTTTGCTCAACCGTGACCTTCTGCCTCTGGGGATACGTGAGGATCAATTCCGTTGACCAGTTCGGCGTGAAGAAGTATTCAAAGTCAAGATCGGGCAGGACTTTATCGTTGATATGGATCGCGTTGGCCGGCACAGCGAGCGCCGCGATCGGATCGGACTTGTTTGCCGGATCGAGGTACACGGCGCGCAGGCGGACTTCCCACGAACCATCATCGTCCGCGCGGGCGGCGCCCGAGCTCAGCACGCTCGCTATTCCGGCCGCGATCGCAGCAATCTTCCATACATTGTTCATGACTCTTCCTTATAACGGCCCAATTCGCAACCGCTAGGATATTCGCGCAACGAGCAAACGTAGATCCGTACTTCCCACTGTAGATACGGGCATTTTCCTAGGTATGCAGCCGATGCTTTTCTGCAACGCGGGCGAACGCCGCGGCGACGATCCGGGCCGGCCCGGGTCTCAGAGATTCAAAACAAGGGGAAATACTGCGAAAAGGGGGGGTGGCGCGGCGGCCGTTACTTGGTCGCCTGACTGTGCGCCACCAGCCGCTCGTGGCCGGATCTCTTGGCCAGGGCTGCGGAGCGCTCCGCGGCATTGATCAGGTGCGAGACACGTTCAAACGGCCTCTCCGGAGCGTGGGTGGCAAGCCCCACCGAGGCGGTAACCGCAACAGTCGTGCTGCTGATCGAATGCAAGGTGCCGCGCACGTGGGCGATCAGACGCTCGCAGAAGATCTCAGCGCCGCGCCTGGCCAGACCCGGCAAAACGATCACGAACTGGGTGCCACCGTAGCGCGCGACACAATCGGTGTCCCGCGCCACCGATGCAATCGATTTCGCCGTCGTCAGGAGAACCGAATCGCCCGCCTCATGCCCATGGACATCGTTGATCGCCTTGAAGCGATCGAGATCGACGAGAACCAGGCTCAACGGCCAGCGACCGCTGGTCGCAGCCTGAAATTCGCGCCTCAACATCGGATCGAGATAGCCGCGGTTGTAAAGGCCGGTGACGCTGTCCCGCTGGCACTCATCCTGCGGCGCCGCGGTGCGTGCCTCGAGTTTGTGATTTGTCCCGCGCAAACTTTCGAGCTGGTCCAGCGACTGCAGATTGCGAAGAATCAGCAGATCGCGTGCTTGATCGAGGATCGCGGTCGCGGCCTCGGGCTGCAGCAAAGGCAAATCGAACAAGCGCTCAATTTCCGGAATCTCCGCGACGATCTTGCCCGTCACCTCGGCCACTGCGGCCGCGTCGACGCCCAACCACTCGGAGGCATGTTCGGCCAAGCTGGCGAAATCCGCCGCACCTTCGGGCACCAGCAACAGCTCCACGCACTCGCTGCCGAGTGCAACACAGCGCGCCGCCATTGCAGTCGCAGTCGAGGAGTCCGCGGCCGGCGGCTCATGACTCCATGCCACCGCACGACACAGCGGCTCGGGCAACTTCCAATACTCCAGAAGCCATGCGCCGAGCCCGGCGTGATCGATGCCGAGACGCTCCATTTCGTATGTTGAATAATCCTGATGCGGGACGTCCCGGGGCAGCTCGCCGTAGAAATTCGGCGCAACGCGATCGACGCCGAGAATCGCAATGTCTTGCAGAAGCGCCGCCACGAAAATGTCGTCCACCGCGGTTTCGGTCTGAAGCGCGCCGAAGCACCTGGCCGCCGAGGCGCTGAGGATGGCGCGTCGCCAGTGCCGGTCGTAGTCCACACCGTTGCTCTTCAGGCTCCGATAGGAGCCGAGCAAGGAGAAGCCGAGCGCCAGCGTGGTTGCGCCTTGCAATCCGAGCACGATCAGCGCCTGACGCAGGTTCGTGCTCTTGCGCTGGCGGGAATACAGCGCGGAATTGGCGACGCGCAACAGCTTGGCGGCAAGCGCCGGGTCCCTGCTTATTGCCGCTGCGACCTGGGAGATGTCGGCGTGCGGATCCCGTGCGAGGGCGATGATCTGCTGGGCTACCGCGGGCGGACTCGGGAAATTCACGGACGCTTTTAGTTTGCTCTTGAGCTGCCCGAGCATTTTTACTCATCCCTGTGTCGACACGCGTCTCAGCTGTTAGCGGCGTTACGGCGCGGATCTTGAGGGCCTGGATCAATGTCGGCGCCCATGGCCCATGGCAATCTCCGAGAGGTCGGGATTACGTCAAATCGATCAGGGTGCGCCCTCAGTCGTCGCCCGCCAGATCTCAGACGCCTGTCAAAGCGCCATCAGCACGAGTTTGCAGGCGGTCAGCTCCCGATAGATGGCGTCGAGCTGGTCCCGGCCGGTGGCGAGGATGGTGTAGGTGATCGCCAGGAAATTCCCGTCGCCGCTGGTGCGCACCCGGATCCTGTCATCCGGCAAAGGCCCGGCGTGACGCTCGAGGATCTCGCGGGTGACGGCGCGCAGATCGCTGTCCTGCCGGCCCATCACCTTGATGGGAAACTCCGCAGGGAAATGTTCCGGCTTGACCGTGCTCACAGATCCGGTGTTCCTGCGAGTTCGCGAATGTAATCCTGAAATGCCTTGTGCATGCGTCTGAACAACGGTCCGGGCTTGCCGTCGCCCACGGGACTGCCGTCCAATCGGGTGACGGGAAGTACGCCGCGGGTGGAAAATGCCAGCCAGATCTCGCTCGCGGCGCGAAGCTCGATCTCGGTCACCCGCGCGCTGCGGCTGACGATGCCCACCCGATCCGCAAGCTCACCGACCACGTCGCGGGTGATGCCGGGCAGGATCTGATGCCCGTTGGGCGGGGTGTGAATCTCGCCCCGCGAGATGACGTGCACGGTGGTCGACGACCCTTCCGTGAGCTCGCCCCGTTCCAGCATGATGGTCTCGAAGGCGCCGACATCGGCCGCAAGTTTCTTGAGCAGCACATTGGCGAGCAGCGCCGTGGACTTGATGTCGCGGCGCGCCCATCGGGTATCGGGGGAGGTGATTGCGGCGACGCCTGCCTCGAGCAATGCGGGCGCGGGGGCCTCAAGCCGGGTGGCAAACCCGAAGATGGTGGGCTCGAGACCTTCCGGCCACGCATGATTGCGGCCGAACTCCGCGCCGCGCGTGACCTGCAAATACAGATACTGATCGCCTCCGCCGTTGCGTCTCGCGAGTTCGCGACACACCTCGCCCCATTGCACGTGGGTCTTGGGCGTCGCCATGCGGATCCCAGAGAGGCTCCGGTGCAGGCGGTCGAGGTGCTCGCGTAGCCGAAACGGCCGGGCGCCGTACACCGGTATGACCTCGTAAACCGAGTCGCCGAACAAAAAGGCGCGATCCAAAGGCGAAACCCGCGCATCCGCGAGCGCGAGAAATTCGCCGTTCAAATAACAGACGGGCAGCGGCATGCGGGAAGCTTACGCGAACCACAAGCGAATTGTGTCGATCAGCCGCCGCCACCACCCGCCCTCGGCGATGGCCGCGAGCGGATGCACCGGGACCGTTGCCAGGGTCTGCGATCCTGCGACCACGTGAAGGGCTCCGATGTCGTCGTTACGCGACAGCGGCGCGATCAATTTGGGCCGCACATCGACCGTGGTCTTGATGTCGCCGGACGCGCTGCGCGGCAGCGTGAGGTAGAGATCATCGTTTACGCCGACATCGACCGGCGTGGTTGCCGCCTTCCAGACCGGCGCGGATGCCAGTTTGGCGCCGCTCTTGGCCACCAGCTTGGTGTCGTAAAAGGTGAAGGCATAGTTGATGAGCGCGCCGCTCGCATCCTCGCGCCCCTTGAAGCTCTTCGAGCCGAGCACCACCGACACGACGCGCATGCCATCGCGAAGCGCCGAGGTCACGAGACAGAATCCGGCTGAATCGGTATGTCCGGTCTTCAAACCGTCGATGCTCGAATCCCGGCCCAGCAGACCGTTGCGGTTCTGCTGCTTGATGCCGTTGTACTCGAATTCGCGCACCGAGAAGTATTTGTAGTACTGCGGGAAATCGCGGACCAAGGCGATGGCAAGCAGCGACATGTCGCGTGCAGTCGTGTAGTGGTTGGGCGAGGGAAGGCCGGAACTGTTCTCGAAATGCGTTCCCGTCATGCCGAGACGCTTGGCATTCGCGTTCATGAGCTGGGAGAAGGTCTCCTCGGTGCCGGCGATGCGCTCCGCGAGCGCGATCGTGGCATCGTTCCCGGACTGAACGACCATTCCCAGGATCAAGAACTCGACGGACACCGGCTTGCCGAGCTCGATGAAGGTGCGCGAGCCTTCGGATCGCCAGGCGTGCTCGCTCACGACCACCTGGTCTTGAAGCTTGAGCTTGCCGCCGGCCAGCTCCTGAAACACGATGTACGCCGTCATCAGCTTGGTGAGGCTCGCGGGCTCCATGCGCGCATCGGCATCGAGCGCCGCCAAGGCCTTGCCCGTGTGGTAATCGACCACCACGAAGGACCGCGCGTCGACAGTGGGGGGCGTGGGGATCGGGATGTCTGCGCCGAAAGAAACCTTGGACAGCACGGCGAATACCAACAGAGCGCAGAACGAGCGATGAGCGAACGGAGCACGGAGCATGATGAAAGACTACCTTGGAAGTGATGGTTGAGTGAATGAACCGGTGCAGGAGACCGGGTGCTCAATCGAGCGCGAGGTGCGCATCGTGGACCCCGACCTGTTCCAGCGCTGCGACGACGCGATCGAAATCGGAGACGTCAGGCACGGGACCGATTCGTACACGATACATGCGGCGGCCAGCGATGACATCATCGCGAACGAACACCTTTCCATAGCCCCCACCTTGAAGCTTCTGCGCCAGGCGTTGTGCATTGGCGGGGTCGGCGAAGGCGCCCGCCTGAACGAACAGTGCGGCAACCGGCGCGGAAGTCACGGGAGCTGGAGCGATGGCGGGAGCGCCGGGCGGCCCTGCGGGCGGCGCGGCAACCGGTGAGGGGGTGACAGACCCTAGGGTCGCGACCGAAGCCGGTGCCGCGACGACCGTGGGCGCGCTCGAGGGCAAAGGCGGCACGACGCCCGAAGGGGACGGCCCGACGGTGCGGACCTCGACCATGGCAGTGCCGTTTCGGAGCATGTCGAGCTTCGCGGCCGCCGTGTAGGACAGATCGATGACACGGTTGCCGACGAAGGGGCCGCGATCGTTGACCCGGACCACGATGCTGCGGCCGTTTTGCAGATTCGTGACCCGCACGTAGCAGGGCAGCGGCAGCGTCTTGTGCGCGGCGCTCATGCCGTACATGTCGTACGGCTCGCCGGTCGAGGTGCGCACCTCGTGAAACCCCGGGCCGTACCAGGAGGCGACGCCTCGCTCGACGTAGTCGGCGCTCGAGGATAGGACGAAATAGCGCTTGCCGAAAACGTCGTAGAACGGCGGATTGCCGTGGATGGAGCGGGGCTCGTATCGCGGGACTGCGTCGGGGACCGTCTCGGGGGGCTGCGCCGACGGTACAGCCGCCGACGGCGCGGTCGCAGCAGGAGCGATGGGCGGCGCCTGCGCATGCCGGGTGCTGACGCAGCCTCCGAGAGCGACCGCAAGCGCGGTCGTGGCCGAAATCGAGATCGACGCCGCGCGCGCAGCGTTCACGGATGAGCGCCCGGCGCCACCGTGTCGTTGGGGCGGGGCGTGTCGGACATCAGCACTTGCTGCTTGACGGCCGCGGCCAGCTCGAATACCGCCATGGCATAGAGCGCGCTGTGATTGTAGCGAGTGATGACGTAGAAGTTGTTGTATCCCACGCGCCAGTGGACGCCGTCCGCCTGGTCCTCGGCGATCAACATCGCGGGCGCCTCCGGCGGCATCGAGCTGTCGAAGCTCACGCCCTTGGTCTTGAGCGAACCCACGGTCTCATCGAGGGCGAGCTTGCGGCCGTCGAGTTCGGCCGAGCTGGCCGGGTCCGCGGCGGCTTCGGCAAGCACCGGCTCGCCCTCGTTCCAGCCATGCTCGCGCAGATAATTTCCGACACTCGAGCACACGTCCGACCAATTGGACCACAGATCGATGCGGCCGTCGGAGTCCGCGTCGACGGCGAAGCGCCGATAATTCGACGGCATGAATTGCGGCGCGCCCATCGCACCGGCGTAGGAGCCTTTGAGGGTCAGGGGATCCATGTCGAAGTCGCGGGTCAAGAGCAGGAATTGTTCGAGCTCGTCGCGAAAGAACTTGGCGCGCGGAGGATAGTCGAAGGCGAGGGTCGCGAGCGCATCGAGCACCCGGTATTGACCGGTCAGGCGTCCGTAGTAGGTCTCGACGCCCAAGATGGCGGCAATATATTCGGGTGGAACGCCCGAGCGGATGCTGGCACGGTCCAACTCCTGCCGATGCGCCAGCCAGAATTCCGTGCCTTCGCGGATGCGGCGGTCATTCAGAAAGAGGGCTCGATATTCGTACCAAGGTTTGGCCTTTTCCGCGGGCCGCTCCATGGCTTGCAGAATCGCCGGCTGGCTCTGCGCGCCCTTGAGGAGTTTGCGCAGCTGGCGCTTCTTGAAGTCGTGTTGCTCCGCCATCTGCGCAATGAAGTCCTTCACGTCGGCGCGATGGATGTCGAGCGCGACCGCGCGCGCGCTCGCCGTGAGCAGCGCTGCGGCGAGAACGACGGCTTTTACGATGAGCGGTGTGCGCACGCGCTCAGGATCCGATGAGCTTGCGATGGGAGTTGAGCGACATCAGTATTCCGAAGCCGGCCAACAACGTGACCATGGAGGTGCCGCCGTAGCTGATCAAGGGAAGCGGCACGCCGACCACGGGCAGGATGCCGCTCACCATGCCGGAATTGACGAATACGTAGACGAAGAAGCTCAAGGCGATGGCCCCGCCCGTCAGCCGCGTGAAGGTATCCTGACCTTGCATGGAAAGGTACAACGACCGGCCGATCACGACGCCGTACAAGGAAAGAATGAGAAGCTGTCCGAGAAGGCCGAATTCCTCGCCGATCACCGCGAAGATGAAGTCGGTGGAGCGCTCGGGCAGGAATTCGAGCTGTGCCTGGCTGCCGTTCATGTAGCCCTTGCCGAAGACCCCGCCGGAGCCGATCGCGATCTGCGACTGGATGATGTGGTAGCCCGCCCCCAACCGATCCGTCTCGGGATTGAGGAAGGTCAAAATGCGCTGGCGCTGATAGTCGTGGATGACGTGCCAGGCGCCCCAGGCCGCGCCGCCGAGCAACGGGATCGAGACCAGAATGATCTGAATCTGCATGCCCGCGAGCAGCATCACGATGAGGCCGGAGGCGCCGATCAGCAGTGCCGTCCCCAAATCCGGCTGAACCACGACCATGGCGGTGGGAATCATGATCAGCATTCCCATGACCAGGATGTCGAGGAACGTGGGAGGAAGCGGGCGCTCGTGCATGTACCAGGCGCACATCATGGGTACCGCCAGCTTCATGATCTCGGAAGGCTGAAACCGGATGAATCCAATGTCGAGCCAGCGCTGCGCACCCTTGCCGATGTGTCCGGTCACCGCCACCACTGCGAGAAGGAGGATGCCGATGATGTATGCCACGGGCGAGAACAGGCGCAGATATTGCGGAGTCGACAGCCGGGCGAGCGCGACCAGAGCGGTCACCGCGATCGCGATGTTGGCCAGGTGGTGCTCGACCATTTTGATGTTCTGACCCGACGCGCTGTAGACGACCAGGATGCCGATGCACACGATCAGTGCCAGCACGCCGGTCAACGGGCCGTCGAGACCCAGGGCCCGCAATGTCCGGCCGCCCGCCGTGAGCGTGCGGCGCGTCCGTGACGGAGAGAATTCATCGAATATCATGACATGGCTCCCGGCATTGACTCACTCGATTCGGGATCAGCGCTCGTTCAAACGGCCCAGGGCGCCGGCCAACAAAGGCCAAATGATTGCGCCCACCACCGGGGCAAACCATCGGCTGAAGGTCGTCACGGGATTGCCGGTGGCGCCGTCGATCCAAAATAGAACGAACTGGTATCCGGTCAGCAACGCAAAGATGGTGAGAGATTGCGATAGTAGAGAGAAGACGCGCAGCCGCAGCCGCAGGTGCGTGGCCCACGCTGCCATCAAGGTGAGCGCCAGCGCGTGCTGGCCGAGCACCACCCCGTTGATCACGTCGAGCGCGAGCCCGGACATGAATGCGAGCGTCAGACCCCCGGCGCGCGGGGACTCGATCGACCAGTAGAAGACCACCAGCACCAACAGGTCCGGGCGGAAAACATCGAGCGCCGCCGGCATCGGGATCACCGCGAGCGCGAGCGCCACCAGCGCGGACAGAGCCATCGGCATCCGGCGGATGGGATCGGCGCGCATCATGGCGTGCGGCCCCCCGGCGGCTTGGCGGCAGGGGATTTCGTGGACTTCGGGGTGGGAGCCGCCGCCGGACGGGCGGCGGCCGGTTGAGTCACGCCGGGCTTGCCCGCAGAAGCGGGCGCCGTGCCAGCGGGCGCCGGATTGGCCGCGGGTGTCGCCGGCGCCGCTGCCGTGGGCAGCTCCTCACTTGGGCGTAGCCAGGCGAGCATGAGTTCGCGCGATCGGTCGAGCGCGGCGGCGGGGCGGACGTCCACGTCGGCCAGAGATTGAGCGGCGTCTCGTTTGACGGCGGCCACGGTGCCGACCGGATATCCGGCCGGAAACCCACCGCCGAGACCGGAGGTGACCAGCAAGTCGCCGACCACCACGTCGGCGCTGGTCGGGAGGTAGGGCAGCTTCAGGCGGCTGGTGTCGCCGGTGCCCACCGCAATGGTGCGCAGCCCGTTGCGGTTGATCTGCACGGGGATGGCATGCGCGGGGTCGCTGATCAAAATGACTTCGCTGGTGAGCTCTTCGACCCGGGCGACCTGGCCGAACACGCCGCCTGCATCGAGCACGGCTTGCCCGACGAATATGCCGTCGTGAGCGCCCTTGTCAACCAGCACCCGCTCGCGAAATGCGTCGAGATCCACATCCATGATGTCGCCGATGACGAAGCGGGTGGCAACGTCGCTGGTATTGCTGCGCAACGCCCGCAGCCTCACGGTTTCGGATTCGAGAGCCTCGTAGCGCTGCAGCTTGAATTGCGCGAGACGCAGCGCCGCCTGCAGGCGGGCGTTGTCCTCGCGCAGCGCGTCGCGCGTGCTGACGCTCTCGCGGAACCAATGCCATCCCGCGAACGGGCTTTCGACGGCGACCTGCGCGGGGTAGGCGACGATGGACAACCAGCGGCGGATCTTGCCCAGATGATCGTAGCGTTTGTCGACGATGATCAGTCCGAGCGCAAGCAGCGAATAAAGCACGCAGCGAAGCAGCAGTCCACTCGTGCGACCCGATGGATCGGAATTACGGAACGCGACCATGCGAGAAAACCGCCCTAGTCGCTGACATTACTCCAGTCCGAAGATGCCGGGTCCGTGTTCCTCGGTGAGTTCGAGGATGCGGCCGCCGCCCCGGGCGACGCAGGTCAGCGGATCGTCCGCCACGACGACGGGCAACCCGGTCTCTTCCATGAGAAGTTTGTCGACGTCGCGGAGCAATGCGCCGCCTCCGGTGAGTACGATGCCGCGCTCGGCCACATCAGCGCCGAGTTCTGGCGGGGTTTGCTCCAGAGCCTGCTTCACCGCGCCGACGATGCCTTGCAAGGGCTCCTGCAAGGCTTCGAGGATCTCGTTCGAATTCAGGGTGAAGCTGCGCGGAACGCCCTCGGACAAATTGCGGCCCTTGACCGAGATCTCGCGCACCTGTTGCCCCGGATAGGCCGAGCCGATCTCGAGCTTGATGCGCTCGGCAGTGGCCTCGCCGATCAGAATGCCGTAGTTGCGGCGCACGTAGTTGGTGATGGCTTCGTCGAACTTGTCGCCGCCGATGCGCACGCTCGCCGCGTACACGATGCCGTTCAAGGAGATGACCGCGACCTCGGAGGTTCCGCCGCCGATGTCGAGGACCATGGAGCCGCGCGCTTCCTGAACGGGCAGGCCCGCTCCGACGGCGGCGGCCATGGGCTCCGGGACGATGTCGACGCTGCGCGCCCCGGCACCCTCGGCCGACTCCTTGATGGCCCGGCGCTCGACCTGGGTGGAGCCGAAGGGGACGCAAACCAGCACCCGGGGACTCGGACTCAGGAAGCGGTTGCCGTGCACCTTCTTGATGAAATACTGCAGCATTTTCTCGGTGTAGGTGAAGTCGGCAATCACCCCGTCCTTCATCGGCCGCACCGCGGTGATGTGCCCCGGGGTCCTGCCCAGCATGTTCTTGGCTTCCACCCCGACGGCCACGATGATTTTGCCCCCGCGGGTGGGTTCGTCCTGCACTGCGACGACGGATGGCTCGTTCAACACGATGCCGCGCTCGCGCACGTAGATCAGCGTGTTAGCGGTTCCAAGATCGATTGAGAGGTCATTGGAGAAATAACCTCTAAGGCGTTTGAACATGGGGATTTTTTCGGGTGCGAAAGGGGGTGAAAAAAAGTTGCGCTAATGTAACAACCGATAGGACTTTCAGCAAGGCAACGTGTATCATCGGGAACGCTTTTTTTTGCGTACTCGCACGCACTTTTAAACACTCGATATGAGCCTGATCCGCCAAGACGTCGAAAAGATCGCGCGCCTCGCGCGGCTGTCGATCACCGAAGCAGAGATGCCGGTGTACGTCACCAGTCTTTCGAGCATCGTCGACTTCGTCGCCGAGCTGTCGCGGGCCGAGACAGATCGCGTCGAGCCGATGGCTCATCCGCTCGAAGGGCAGCACCAACGGGTACGCGCGGACGTGGTGACGGAGACTGACCAGCACGAGAAGTACCAGGCCAATGCCGCCCGGGTGCAAGCCGGACTCTATGTCGTCCCGCGAGTCATCGAGTAACGCCTTCAGTTGAGTCCACCGACGATGTATCACACCCTTTCCATAGGCGAGCTCGCCCGACGTTTGGCTGCCAAAGAGATCTCGAGCGTCGAGCTCACCCAGCATTTCCTGGCGCGGATCGAGAGGCTGAACCCGAGTTTGAACGCCGTGATTACCCTCACGGCCGATCGCGCCCTCGATGCCGCGCGCGCGGCCGATCGACGGCTCGAGGCCGGGGAGCGGGGGCGCCTGCTCGGCATCCCTCTCATTCATAAAGACATTTTCTGCACGGACGGGGTGCGAACGAGCTGCGGTTCACGCATGCTGGACAACTTCATCTCCCCCTACGATGCCACCATCGTGACCAAGCTGAAGGCGGCCGGCACGGTGATGTTGGGCAAATCGAACATGGACGAGTTCGCGATGGGGTCCTCGAACGAGACCAGTTACTACGGTCCGGTGAAAAATCCTTGGGATATCACCAAGGTACCGGGGGGCTCCTCGGGCGGCTCGTCCGCCGCCTCCGCAGCGCGCCTGGCGCCGTTTACCACGGGCACCGACACGGGCGGCTCGATCCGCCAGCCGGCGGCGCTCACGGGTGTGACGGGGGTCAAGCCGACGTACGGCCGCGTGTCGCGCTACGGGATGATCGCCTTTGCCTCGAGCCTGGACCAAGCCGGCGTTCTCGCCCGGTCGGCGGAGGATGCGGCGACGGTGCTCGAGGTCATGGCGGGATTCGATCCGAAGGATTCGACCAGCGTCGACGCCCCTGTCCCCGAGTATCCGGCACTGCTGGGGGCGCCGCTCAAGGGACTCAAGATCGGGCTGTTGCGCGAATTCTTCGAGGGGCTGGAGAGCCGCAACGCCGCGCTCATCCAAGATGCCCTCAAGGTCTACACTGCGATGGGCGCCGAGACCCTCGAAGTCAGCCTGCCGCATCTGCCCCTGTCCGTACCCACCTACTACGTGGTGGCGCCCGCCGAATGCTCCTCGAATCTGTCGCGTTTCGATGGCGTGCGCTTCGGCTACCGGTGCGATCAGCCCAAGGATCTTCTGGATCTGTACGAGCGGTCGCGCGGCGAGGGATTCGGGGCGGAGGTCAAGCGGCGCATCATGACCGGCACCTATGTGTTGTCGGCCGGCTATTTCGATGCGTACTATCTGAAGGCGCAGAAGGTGCGGCGCTTGATCACGGACGACTTTCGCGCGGCCTTCGAGAAAGTGGACCTTTTGGTCGGCCCGACCACGCCGACGCCCGCGTTCGCCATCGGCGCCAAAGTCGACGACCCAGTCACCATGTACCTGAACGACATCTACACCATCGGCGCGAATCTCGCGGGCCTGCCGGGCATCTCGGCGCCCTGCGGCTTCGTCGATAAGTTGCCGGTCGGCATGCAGTTGATCGGACCGCATTTCTCGGAGGCGCGGCTGCTCTCGGCCGCCCACCATTTCCAGCGCGCGACCGACTGGCATCTGAAGACACCGGGCGGGTACGAGTGATGTCCGCCATGGAGTCGACGTGGGAAGTGGTGATCGGGCTCGAGATTCATGCGCAGCTCGCGACCCGCTCGAAGATTTTTTCGGGATCTTCGACCGCCTATGGCGCACCACCCAACACCCAGGCCAACCTGGTCGACCTGGCGTACCCCGGGGTGCTGCCGGTGCTCAATGGAGAAGCCTTGCGCATGGCCGTCAAGTTCGGACTCGCCATCGGCGCAGCGATCGCCCCGAGGTCGGTGTTCGCGCGCAAGAATTACTTCTATCCCGACCTGCCGAAAGGTTATCAGATCAGCCAGTACGAGCAGCCGGTGGTGGGCAAAGGCTCGATCTCCATCGTGCTCGACGACGGAGCCGTGAAAACCGTCGGCATCACGCGTGCGCACCTGGAGGAGGACGCGGGTAAATCGCTCCATGAGGGACTCGCGAACGCAAGCGGCATCGATTTGAACAGGGCCGGCACGCCGCTCCTCGAGATCGTCTCGGAACCCGATATGCGTTCGGCCAAGGAGGCCGTCGCGTACATGAAGAAGATCCATACCCTGGTGCGCTACCTGGAGATTTGCGACGGCAACATGCAGGAGGGCTCGTTCCGGTGCGATGCCAACGTCTCGGTGCGTCCGGGCGGATCGGTGAAATTCGGCACCCGCGCCGAGATCAAGAATCTCAATTCGTTCCGCTTCGTCGAGAAGGCGATCCAGTACGAAGTGGCGCGGCAGATCGATTTGATCGAGGGCGGCGGCAAGGTAGTGCAGGAGACGCGGCTCTACGACTCGGACAAGAACGAGACGCGCTCCATGCGCTCCAAAGAGGAGGCGAACGATTACCGTTACTTCCCGGATCCGGATCTGTTGCCGGTGCAGATCGATGAGGAATTCGTGGCTTCCGTGCGAACGACGCTGCCGGAGTTGCCGGACGAGAAAGCCGCACGGTTCGCGCGCGACTTCGGATTGTCGGTGTACGATGCGGGCGTGCTCTGCGCCAGCCGTGAGATGGGCGTGTACTACGAAACGGTGGTCACGACGTTGGGAGCTCCCCACGCCAAGCTCGCCGCCAATTTAGTGATGGGCGAATTGTCGGGCGCCCTGAACCGCGACAACCTCGATATCGGCGCTTCGCGGGTATCGCCTGAAGGATTGGCGGGCCTTCTGGTCCGGGTCGTGGATGGCACCATCTCGGGCAAGATGGCGAAGGGCGTGTTCGAGAGCATGTGGTCGGACGGCAAGTCCGCGGATGCCATCATCGAGGCCCAGGGACTGAAACAGATCACCGATTCCGGGGCCATCGAAGGGGTGATCGACACGGTGATTGCCGCCAACCCGAAGCAGCTCGCCGACTATCGAAGCGGCAAGGACGAGCTGTTCAGATTTTTCGTCGGCCAGGTGATGAAGGCCACCGGCGGCAAAGCGAATCCGGCGCAGTTGAACGAACTGCTCAAGGTCAAGCTCGCCGGCGGCGGGTCGGGCTGACCGGCCGCGATTTCTGCCGATGCATGACCGGGACTGCCTGCATCGATTCGTGTTCGAGCACTATCCGATCCGCGGACATCTGGTGCATCTCGACGCCGCCTGGCGCGCATTGATCGAGCACCGCGCCTATCCTGATGCGATACGCGGACTCCTGGGCGAAGCGGTGGCGGCATCGCTACTGCTCGCCGCGACGATCAAATTCGACGGCGTGCTGTCGCTGCAGTTGCAGGGCGATGGACCGGTGCATCTGATGCTGGTCCAGTGCACCAGTGGACTCGGCGTACGGGGGCTGGCGCGCCACCGAGAATCGCCAGGTGAATCGACTGCCGACGGCATCGGCGCGCTCATCGGTTCGGGCAACCTGACGGTTACGCTCGAGACCGACGACGGGGCGCAGCGCTATCAGGGCATCGTGCCCATCGAGGGCGCGCGGCTTGCGGAGTCCCTGGAGTTGTATTTCCAGAATTCGGAGCAGTTGCCGACGCGTTTGTGGCTGCATGCGGATGACTCCGGCGCCTGCGGGATGCTGCTGCAGCGACTGCCGTCCGGCGACCGGGGCGCAAGCGCTCCCGCGAGCGCTTCGGCCGCCGCCATTGACGATGCATGGCGGCGAGTGCAGTTGATCGGCGATACGCTCACGCCCGAAGAGCTCTCCACGCTCGCGGATGTGGAAATTCTGCATCGGCTGTTCAACGAGGACGATATCCGGCTATTCGAGCCCTCGCCGGTGTATTTTCGATGCCGCTGCTCACGGGAGCGCGTGGCCGGTATGCTGCAGGGACTGGGTGAGGCGGAGACTCGGTCGATACTCGCCGAGCGCGGGGAAGTGGAGGTGCGCTGCGATTTTTGTAATCGCGCCTACCTATTTGATGCCGTCGACGTGGCTCAGCTGTTCAATGTCGGCGTGCCGGGCGATAGCGGTGGCAGCATCCACTAAGCGGCTGCCGGCCGCAGTCCTCGGCTTTGCGGCAGTCCTCGGCTTGGCCGCCAACCTGGTTCGGGCAGACGCTCCGTTCTACGGTGCCTCGTTCGAGAAGCCGCCGGCGCCCGCGGCGATGGCGGCCGTCGGACGCGCATTGTTCTTCGATCCTTCCTTATCCGCGTCCGGAAAGCTCGCCTGCGCCACGTGCCACAATCCCGCGCACGCCTTTGGGCCCGCCGACGAGCTTCCCGTTCAGCGCGGCGGCGCGGACAATGCGCGGCCGGGCGTTCGCGCGGTCCCCTCGCTCACCTACACGCAGAACGTTCCGCCATTCACGGAACATTTCTTCGACTCCGAAGGTGACGACAGCGTCGATCAAGGACCCGCCGGCGGCCGTACCTGGGACGGACGGGCACAATCTGCGCACGAGCAGGCTCGGCTGCCATTGCTCTCGCCGTTCGAGATGGCGAACCCGAGCCCGCAGGCCGTGGTGGCCAAGGTCCAGCGCGCGTCCTATGAGGCGCTGTTTCGCGAGACGTTCGGCCAGCGTGTATTCGACGATGCTGAGCTCGCCTTCAAAGGCGTTTTGCTCGCGCTGGAAACGTACCAGCAGACGCCGCTCGAGTTCTATCCCTATACGAGCAAGTACGATGCCTATCTGCGAAGAGAGGCATCGTTTACGAACCAAGAGCTGCGCGGGCTGTCGGCTTTCAACGATCCCGCGCGTGGGAATTGCGCGCGCTGTCACCCCAGCGCGATGAGCGGCGGCGCCTTTCCGCAATTCACCGACTTTGGCTACGCCGCGATCGGCGCCCCGCGAAATTCGGCGATTCCGGCCAATGGGGATCCCCGCTACTTCGATCTGGGCCTGTGCGGGCCGTTACGCACGGACCTCAAGGACAGGTTCGAGTACTGCGGCCGATTCCGCACGCCGTCCCTGCGCAACGTGGCCGTTCGCCGGGTGTTCTTCCACAACGGCGTGTTCCATCGGTTGGAGGATGTAGTGCGGTTCTACGTGCAGCGGGATACCGATCCGCAGAAGTGGTACCCGCGCGCTCCCGACGGGAGCGTGCTGAAGTTCGACGATTTGCCAGCACGGTATCGGCGCAATGTGGATGAGGATCCGCCCTTGGATCGGCGCCCCGGTGGCCGGCCCGCAATGACCGAGGCTCAAGTCGAGGATATCGTGGCGTTCTTGCATACCCTGACCGATGGGTTCGTCAGAATCGCGCCGACAGCGTCACTTCCTTGAGGCCCCTGTAAAGGCGGACCGCCGCCGTCGAGTGAGCGGGGATCGCGGCCACCGCGGCCTCGAGGTCGCCGAGCGAGCGGGTGGGGCGGTCGCCCACCTGGTAAATGATGTCGCCGGTGATGATGCCGGCCTGATGCGCGACGGAGTCGGCGCTCACCGCGGCCACCAGGATGCCCGCTCTGTTGGGCGTGTCGGCCGAGGCTGAAACCATGATTCCGCTGATGCCGAAATCCAGCCGCCGGGGCGATGGCGGCGCTTCAACAGAAGCCGCCGGCGCGGTCTCGTAGCCGTCGAGTTTGGCCAGCAGCCCGGCAATTTCCGCGTTGGACAGTTCGCCGCGGTAATCGGCGCCTCTTTTGGGGGTCAGCGTGTAAGTCAACGGGATTGGCTTGCCCGGCACATAGGCCGCTGCGAGGTGACGCAGCAGCGCTTCGTCGACGGCAATCATCAGATGGTCGGTGTACATGCATTCGCCGACTGAACAGTTTGCAGACTCCGTCCCGACGAGCGTCGGCACGACCGCCGTCGGGCCGTTCATGCCCGCGAGGCTGACAGCCAGATAGGATCGGCGCGCGCCGCTGTAGGTGATGGATACGTCGATTCGAAACGAGGTGCGGCCTGTCTTGGCGTCGATGACCGCCGTCAGGAACTCATCGTGCCACACCATTCCCATGAGTCCGGAATGCTCGACGAATCCCGGCTCGGTCGAAATCGTGGTCAGGCCTCTCGCCGGATCGGTGTCGACTGACGCGGTGTCCCGGAAATGCTCCATGCCGAGCGACAGGAGAGCGGGATCCTTCGCAATGGATCCGCACGGTGCGAGGACCAAGAGCGACATGGCCAGAGTGCCGAGGTGGGGTCTCACGGGGTTCCGTCGGATGAGTGGTCGTGCACGGCAGGATATCAAATCGCCATGCGCCCGAGCGCATCGCCGAAAAGGCCGCCGTGACGACGCGGGAGCTCGTGAATCTCACCGACGACACCCATCACATTCATCTTCACCCGGTGCGATTTCTCATGAGGCCTGCGATCGGCTGAGGTTTGACCCATTCCGATACTGCATTCGTGTCGAGCAGAAAGTTCATAACTCGGCAGCGCGCAACCCGTGCTTCGAGCGCCTGGTCTTCACCTTCGATCCGCGCAGTGGCGATGCATCGAAGAACTCTGCAAGATTGCCGGCGCGTCTCGTTTTGAGCTCCCATTCTCGTGCAGAAACTACTACCACAGCATGACGGCCATTGCTCGAACTTGTTGACTTGCTTCTTGGTCAAGTCCTCTATGAGTCCGGGGCCACATTGACGCACGTATATTTTCCAACCACAGCCATCGTCTCATTGCTCTACGTGCTAAAAAGTGGCAGCTCTGCTGCAATGGCTGTCGTTGGTTATGAAGGTATGGTGGGCATAGCCGTAATCATGGGCGGCAAGTCAACGCCAAGTCGTGCCGTTGTGTAGAGCGCGGGCCGGGGATACCGACTTAAAGCCGCGTTCATCGAGGAAGAATTCAACCACTTCGGCCCAGTGATGCATTTGCTGCTCAGATATACCCAAGCATTGATAACCCAAATGTCACAGACAGCAGTCTGCAACCGGCACCATTCCCTCGAACAACAATTGTGCCGATGGTTATTGCTGAGCGTGGACAGATTGCATGGCGATGAACTTTTAATGACCCAGGAACTTATCGCGAACATGCTAGGGGTGCGCCGCGAAGGTGTCACCGAGGCCGCGATGAAACTACAACACGCTGGCTTGATTTAGTATGCGCGAGGTCACATTCACGTGCTCAATCGCCCCGGCGTCGAGGCGCGCACATGCGAATGCTACGCGGTCGTGAAACGGGAATACGACAGGCTATTACCCCAGACGATAGCGGTATAGGCGACAGGGCCTAAGTGTCCTGGTCCCATCCCAGGGAAATCATCATATCGATGCAATCATCGGGCAAGTATTCCCGCCATATCCGAATATTCTCGGCGGACCGCGCTTCGATTGCATCAGACAGCCAGGGAAACGTTGCTTCCTCGTAGTGCCCGGGTCATCATCCGTGCACCGTGACATGTAGGTTTCCATTGCTTCCTCCTGCTGATTCCACCGTGTAAGAGTCACACGACACGGCCGCCCGATCTGTGCGGTAACGCACTTGTGAGCCGCAGTCAGTCGCGAGTCGAAGACAGGTAAGAAGGTGATGAGCGGACGGCAAAGCGCTCAAACATTACGATTCCCTTTAGCTGCCCCTCGCCATGGGCGGGTTTGGGTCGAAAGTACGCATTCGCGGCCGATGCCGGTCACGGTCTACAACCAAGTCCGGACGCTGGCGAACTCAAACCTCCGAAGGCGGCCGTACGCCGGCGCGGTTGAACGCCCCTACTTGCTACCTGGCGAGCCCGTCGGTACGGGCGTGAGGTCTTGGTTATGCATGACCGTGATGAGCCAACCGGCACCAGAAGATGTGAAAACCAAATCAAGAAGGCCGGTGCGGAATGGGATTGAAACGCCGTCCGGAGAAAGTGCGCCCGTCATTTTCCAGCGAACGTCGACAACCGCAACGTCGGGTTTCAGAAAGCGGATCCTGTTCACTTCCGCCGTTTGGTGGCTCTGCATGAACATCTTTTGAAATGCCTGGGCGTGGAATTGTTCGATACTTTCGCGACCGGAAGCGCCCACACCGCGAACATTGGTAAAGTCGGCGTCCGGTGCGAAGGCGGAGGCGAAAAGGTGTGCGTCGTGCGTATTCCATCCGGCGAGGAAACGGTCCGTGATTACGGCGTTGATCGCGGCCTTGGCGGCAGGTTCAGCGTCCACATTCGCCCCGAGCGCGGCTGAGACGCCGAGAGCCATGATTAAAGTGGCGATCAATGCGTTGCCCATCGGGGTAACTCCTAAAGGAACCGACCGGGAGGCGTAAAATGTCATCGCGGGATACGTGCATGAATCTTCGGCGATTCTGCGCTCAAAGCATCATCGTGTCGATTAACTGTTCTTACCCAAAAGCGGCCGTTCCCATTTGGCGGCTTCGGGTCGCGACCCGCCGATAAGCCGCCACGCTGGCGTTGTTGGAATTCACCTTTTTCTTCGTCGCGGCATCGAGGCCCTTGAGCGCCCCCGGTGGAAAGGTTCGCTCGACCAGGTAACGGTGCACGGAGCCCGTCGAGGCCGGGGCCGGACTCAGGATGCGAAGTTCCCTAACTTATTTTGCCGAGGCCAATCCGGTAGAACTCTTTCGCCTTTCCGTCAGCAGAAGAAGGCAAACGGCGAGCAGCGCAATTGCGGAAAGAGCGCCCCCTGCATTCAACTCGGGGGCGCCCATGTATTTCCAGATGCCGGGTGTTGAGTTCGAAACGAAATAGGGCTATTGCCAAAATAGACGTCCGTGAACTTAAAGCTATCGCCCGTTCGCCCGATGTTCAGGGTACCGAGAACCTCTGTGCCTGAAGGGCCTTGAATACCCGAGACATTAAGATAGGCACTAATGAATTGCCCATTCTTCTCATTAATTTGAAAGCTCGCCGGTAAAGCCGCCGAACTACAGACGACCTGACATCCGACTTCAATAACAGGCGATGTGTAAGATTTTCCGGTAATGTATAAGCTGAAATTCAATCTTTCCTGTAGATAAAGACCATGCAAACTGAAATGGGCAGGCCGGTGATCATCGCGCTTTATGTAGTGGCAATGGCAGCCGTCATCGTCGGTGTGGATTTCGCGTTCTTCAGAAACCGATTCTGGGAACGCCTGACAGTGAACATTGGCATTGTCTTGGTGTTCGCAGCTTTCTACTTGAGATTCCTCAAGCGTCCATGAACAAGGCGACAGCGCCCTTTCTGCTCCGATTGTCCAGACGCAATTCGCACTCGCTTCAACATCAGGGCGCCAGGTAGCTGCCGCTCGCGAATGACAAGAAGGGGTCGATGGCGGAAGTAGATCGGTGCTTCAGATCTTTCCCATAAATAACGGCGGGCTCCGGATCGGCTGCCAGCAAAGCAGCGGTGGCCACAAGGTCCCAAAAAGAATTATCGTGAGAAGCGCACTCAATAGATTGATAATTATGAGCCGGCTACTAGGGCTAGCATGCGTCGGCGTTTTGATATTTGACGATGTCGCGATTTCAAGTGAGCCTCAAGCTGACGACACGGCGTATATGGAGACGAAACAGCCACGCCACGCCCATTTCACAAGATCGCGCGCGAAACAGACGTTCGGCAAATGGTGCCGCTATATCCCCCAGAGTCGAGAAGGCTCCATGAGGCAGGCAAGGTCATCATGCAATTCATCATCGATTCGGACTCCTGTGTGCGCAAAGCGGTGATACTGCAATCCTCTGGGTATTTCCGCTTAGACAAGGCCTCGCTCGATTTCGCGATGAATCTAAAGTTCCCACGGTCCATGCTTAGCAATATAAAGACCGTTGATGACGGCCAGCCAACATTCGCATTTCCGATGGTGTGGAAGCTTGTCCCTGAAGTTCCTTATGTTCCTCCAGACCGCTGTTCAAGTGCTGCAAGGTGTGTAGACGAAGCGCCCTTGCTGGAATCTGGGAATCAGATAACTAGGGGATAGCCGTCGCCATTCACATCAGCAATGGAGATGAGGTTCGCGCCGACCACATGAGCGTTGATGGTCTGCGGTCACACGCACATCTTCGAGACGCCGCGATGGATAATCTTGCGTCGTGAGCGAGACTTATGGGCATCGGTAAGCAGCGCCCGATTCCGGAACTCCGCTAAGCGTGAAGACCCGATCATCGAGCACGAAAATCGTGTTCCCGCCGAGATTGATAGTCTCGTTGCGCAACTGATCGACGGCGACGTTGGCATTTGTGTGCCCACCAATTCCAAGTGCGAAGATAAGCCCCCTGCAATCGTTGAACAGCGAATCGGTTTGGATGGCCGTATAGTCGCACCGGACGACTTCATCGGTCATTGACCCGACTTGAATTTCTCCCAGACGCGGGAAATGGCGCGGGTTTGATCGTCCGAATCCACCAATTGCACCGTGAGTTTCGGCATCAATTCCGGCGTGGGGTAAATCGCCGGATCATTCTTGACCGACGCCAGCGGTTGCGTCACGGCGTTGCCATTGGCGTAGCCTTTGAAGTTGGTAATTTCACCGATGACTTCCGGCGTCATGACGAAGTTGATGAATGCATAGGCGCTCTCGGGATGCGGCGCATCCTTGGGGATAGCCATCATATCGAACCAGAGAATCGTGCCTTCCTTCGGTATGCTGTACTTGATTTCGATGCCCTTATTGGCATCTTGCGCGCGGTCCCGCGCCTGCAGAACATCGCCGTTGTAGCCGACGGCGACACACAGATCACCGTTGGCCAATGCCGCGATGTATTCCGAGGAATTGATGCTGCGGATGTAGGGCCTAATTTTCAAAAGCACCGCTTCGCCTTGAGCTAAATCCTCCGGATTTTGCGAGTTCGGATCCTTGCCCAAGTAACTGAAGACGGCGCGCATCATCTCCGCCGGCGAGTTGAGTACGCTGATGCCGCATTTGGCCACTTTCGACGCCACCTTGGGATCAAACACCATTCGCCAGCTGTCGAGCGGTGCGTCGGGCAGCAGCTCCTTGACCATTTTTTCGTTGTATCCGATGCCGTTGGTGCCCCACAAATAAATGACGCCGTGAGCATTACCGGGATCGTGAAAAGCGACCTTTGCCATGAGCTGCGGGTCCATATTCTTGAGGTTTGGCAGCTTTGACTTGTCGAGCGGCAGATACAGGCCCGCCTTGATCTGGCGCTCGAAGTACGAGGCGGTGGGCACGACGACATCGTAGCCGCTGCTGCCCGCAATCAGCTTGGCGTCCAATGCTTCATTGGTGTCGTAGTAGGTGGCGTTTACCTTGATACCCGTCTGCTTCTCGAACTTTGTTAGCGTTGTCGGCGCAAGATAATCGGACCAGATATAGAGGTTGAGGACCCTCCCGGCGTCGGTCGCACCGCCTGGGTGATCCGCCGATCCCGGTTTGCCGCCGCTGCAACTGCTCAACAGCAGCCCGCAACCTATCGCCAAAATCAACGTCCGATTTACGCTGAGCATAGACGCCTCCCCACATTATTATCTGCTGGCGCCCGTTATATCGCAGCGGGCGCCAGGCGGACAGAGCCTTGGCGCGCTAAACGTTCAAGAAAGGCCGTTACCCGCTACACTTCCAAGTTATCGATGAGCCTCGTGCCGTCCAACCTGGCGGCGCACAATACGACCAGTCGATCGCCGTTCACCGGCGCTCCAAGGTCCGCCTGGTTCCTGATCGCGACGTAGTCGGGGCGCCAGCCCCGTGCAGCCAATGAGTCCGAGGCTTCCCGCTCCAGAGCGGCCCAGTCGGCGCGGCCGGATCGCAGCGCCGCAACTACGGTGCGGAGTACCGCGTTGAGCTGGGCGGCCTCGATACGCTGTGCGTCGTTCAGATAGCCGTTGCGGGATGACAGCGCGAGGCTCGAGGAATCGCGCACCGTCTCGGCCGCTACGATCTCGATGGGCAGTGCCAGCTGCTTCACCATGTTCCGGATCACGAGCAGCTGTTGATAGTCCTTCTTTCCGAAGACCGCGGCGCCAGGCTGCACGAGGTTGAAGAGCTTCAACACGACGGTGCAGACACCGACGAAAAAGCTAGGCCGCACTTGACCCTCCAAAATGTCGGCCAAACGGCCCGGCGGATTCACGGTGTACTCTTGAGGCTCGGGGTAAAGCTCCTCCTCCGGCGGCGTGAATACGATGTCGCAGCCGCCGGCCGCGAGCAGCTCGCAGTCCCGTTCGAGCGTGCGCGGATACTTCGCGAAATCCTCATGAGGCGCGAACTGCAGGCGATTCACGAAGACGCTCGCGACCACGACGCCCGCGTGCTCGCGGGCGATGCGCACGAGAGACAGGTGGCCATCGTGCAGATTGCCCATCGTGGGAACCAACGTCACGTCGCGCCGTGAAGCCAGGGCGCGGCGCAGATCAGCATTCGTCGTGACTACTTGCACGAGGCGGGATCAAAAACCGTGCATCGCATCATCCGGAAAGCGGCCCGCTTTGACGTCCGATACGTACTGGCGCACCGCCTGCTCGATGCCGGCGCTGCCCTCCATGAAATTGCGCACGAATCGGAACGCCTCGCCCGGGGTCAGGCCGAGCATGTCGTGCAGCACGAGTACTTGACCGCTGCAACCAACGCCGGCGCCGATGCCGATCGTCGGTATCGACAGCGATCGGGTGAGGTCACGAGCCAGCTGCGCGGGAACCAATTCGAGGACGAGGAGCGCCGCTCCGGCGCCAGCAAGCTCTTCAGCGTGCCCTCGAAGGACGCCGGCAGCCGCCTCGTCGCGTCCCTGGACCCGGTAGCCCAAGGCGTTCACCGATTGGGGGGTGAATCCGAGGTGGGCGCAGACCGGGATTCCGCGATCGACGAGGTGGCGCACGATGGGTGCGGTCCAGCCGCCCCCTTCCAGCTTCACCATGTGCGCGCCGGCCTGCATCAACCGGACGGCGTGGCGCAGGGCGAGTTCCGTCGACTCTTGATAGCTTCCGAAGGGCATGTCTGAGATCGTCCAGGCGTTGCGGTTCCCCCGGGCTACGCAGGCCGTGTGATAAGCCATCTCATCTACGGATACCGGCAACGTGCTCGGGCGACCCTGCAGCACCATGCCGAGCGAGTCCCCGACCAGCAGTACGTCGACGCCGGCATCGTCGAGCACACGCGCAAACGCCGCGTCGTAGCAAGTCAACATGGCGATTTTTTCGCCGCTCGCATGCATTGCGCGAAGACGGTGCAGGGAGACGGGCTTGCGGTCACTCATGGCTCATCCAACCCATATAGGGTTGCGGCATGATACTAAAGTATTAGTTCATCTGCTCCTTACGACTCATACCTTTGTTAGGACTCTGGGGACGATACTGCGTGGGTCGAGCTCGAGGCGCGGGTGTAACGGCGCGCATTGATCGCGCACGAATTGGGAGGGGTATGCAAAGTAGATCAAAGTTTCATTTGGGCACCGCCACGCTGTTGTTCGGGGCGGCACTGTGCGCGCCCCTCTGGGCTGCCGAGCCGCAACAGACGGGCGAAGCCACGAGTCAGACCGAAACTCAGCAGAGCGCGCTCGAGGAGATCGTGATTACGGCGACCCGGCGCGAAACCACCGTTCAGAACACCGCGATCAGCATCACGGCGGTCGATGCCGCACAGATTGCATCCCGGGGGCTGGTAGACCTCAATAGCGTGATCCAGGCAACGCCCGGCCTCGCCATCCGCGACTTGGGAGGTCCCATGGATGAGTTCGAGATCCGCGGACTGAACTCCCAGGGCGGAAACTCCTCGATGGTGGGTGCCTACTTCGGTGAGATACCGTTGGCTACGGCTTTTGGCTCTCAATTCGGCAAGGGGGTCGTCAATCCCGGCCTCTATGACCTCAATCGCGTCGAGGTGCTGCGCGGGCCGCAGGGGACGCTCTATGGGGCGAGTTCCATGGGAGGAACCATCCGGCTGATTCCCAATGACCCACAACTCAACACCTCGGCTGCCAGTACCGAGGAAGTGGTTTCCGGCACCATCTCCGGCGGCGGCATCAATCACGCGGAAAACGGCATGGTCAACTTGCCGTTGGGTGATACCGCGGCAGTGCGCATCGTGGGTTCCTTCTCGAACGACAGCGGCTGGGTCCAGCGCAACGTGATTCAGGACGGGGCCGTCGGTGTCGATCCCGGTTCCTATCCCAATGTGCAGCGTCCGAGTAATTTTTATACGGCTCCCCTCCAGGAAAATCTGACCGGAGTGAACACCTCCATCATCGATTCGATCCGGGCAGAGTTTCTATGGAAACCGGTGGACGAACTCACGGTCAATCCGACTTTCTGGTACCAGTATTCCCAGCTGGCCGCCCCTCCCTCGATCGATGTGAATGGCGATCCGACCCACCCCACGACGCCGCAGGTCTGGGCTCACTGGGAACCCTTTGACTCACCCGAGCCGCAAACGAGTACGCTGAGCTTCGGCAGCCTCAATGTGGTCTACCGGCTACCCGCTTTTTCGCTGACCTCGGCGAGTGGCTATTCGAACCACAACTTCATCAGCTTGGAGGATGGCGCAGAGGGATTCACTGCCGCGCTGGGCCTCCCGGCATACGACGCGTCCGCGGGCGGGGTCGGGAATGCCGTGAGTAGCAGGGGCCCCGGCCTACTGGAGCAGGACTCCACCCGGCAGATCTCGGAGGAGTTTCGTATCAGCTCCAACGAGCCGGTGTCGCTACCCTTCATGCCGGGAAAATTCGACTATGTCGCCGGCTACTTCTACGAGGATATTCATTCTGACACCGCGATCAACACGTCGGCTCAGCAAGCCGGAAATGTGTTGGGCGGCGGCTCGGCCCTTTTCGTCGAAGCTCAGCCCGAGATCCTGGTGCAGAACGCCGTTTACGGGCACGTGTCTTGGCGGCTTTCGCCGCAATTCGAGCTGGAGGGCGGATTTCGCCACTACAACTACAGCCTGGGTGCATCCTCTTTCCAATACGGCGCTTTCAGTGCAGGGGCGGCTCTGTGCAATACCTGTCCCTATAATTCTTCGGCCTCGATAGGGGCCAGCGGCACCATCCCAAGTCTCACCTTGACGTACAACATCGACCCGGACCACATGGCGTACGCGAAGATCGACAAGGGAGTTCGCCTCGGTGGAGTCAGCGGCGATGTCGGGCCAATCCCCGTGGCTCCGTGCAACAACACCAATCCGCTGTTGGGATCCCAGGTCGCCAACGAGCGCGCAGTGCAGAACAAGGTGCTCCTTACGCAAACCTGCAATCCAAATGTCTTCATCCAGGCACCGGCAACCTTCAACTCTGACTCGGTGTGGAGTTACGAGATCGGCGAAAAGTCGTATTTCCTCGACCGTCACCTGATTGCGAACCTCGACGGGTACTTCGAGAAATGGAGCGACCCTCAGCTGGCCACGGAGCTCGCGGGATTCGGTTTGACGGTCAACGGAGCCCCCGCTCACATCTGGGGCCTCGAGCTGCAACTGGACACGCTTCTCCCCGGGGGCTTCGATATAGCGCTGAATGGCGGCTACACCAACTCGAAGTTCATCGCGGACAGCGCCATCAGCGGATTCACGAAGGGCATGCAGATCCCCGATACGCCGGCGGCATCGGGTTCCGTGGTTCTGCACTGGGTGCACGATCTGGGCAGCAGCCTCTCTGTGCTCGGTTCGATCGAGGGGGACTACACGGGCACGAGGACCGATCTGCCCTTCGGCGTGACCGCGACGCTGGATAATGTCGAGCAGGTCCTGGTGCACATGCCGGCTTACGCGGTGGGCAAGCTGCGCTTTGGGTTGAAGAGCAATCAGTGGACAGCATCGATGTTCGTCAACAACTTCACGAACAATCATTCACTGGTGGACCCGCAGCCCAATGGCGGGTTGCAAACAACGGCGTTTGACCGGTATGTGATGCTCCGGCCTCTCACTGGAGGTGTCGATGTCACGTACCGGTTCGAGTGAGGAGCTGGGTGTGTCGAGTCTGCTCTGCTCAAGGCGCTGCTATGGCAAGGCACGTAAACGAATTATTCGCATGAATCGTATTGAATTGTTCCCCCAACGAAGAGAAACCTGTTGCGCGATGGCTCTGCAGCAAAGCTTCAATACCCTTGGTTAAACCCTTGCGCTCCATATAAGCTGTCCTGGCCGCGCAGTCGACGCCTATCACAAGCTCCGGCACTCCGATCTGTCTGCGCATCGACGCGAAAAGACCATCGAGGCTTGCGACCATGTTGCCCGGTTTGGCGAGTGCAACCACGAGCCCCGGCTCCAGTGCACAAGCGAATTCGAGAGCCCCGTCGTCATAAATGCGCTGCAGGCCGCGCGGATAATAGTGGCCACCGATGCGGATCATAAGGGGAAACGGACCGAAGTCCCGGGCACTCGGGGTCACCCGGCGAAACCCGCAGGCCGCCGCGTACACCTCCAACGCGGGCCGCCCGTCGATTTCGCGCACCAACCGGCGCGCCGGATCGGCCTCCGTAATAACGAATTTCCGCTCGGTGTGAACGAAGTGGTTGTGACAGTACGCGACGATCGGCGATGCGGATGACACCAGGGACAGAATCGCGGCTCCGCGCTTCGCGACTCCGCGATGCAGTATTCGCGTACTCCCAGGCTTGTCGCCGAATGGATTGAAATATAGATCCCCTGCTGAGCCCCCGATGAGCGGTATGCCATTCAATTCCATGCCAAGCACCGCCGCAATGCGCTCCTCGCATCGTGCCTCGGCATCGGTCAGTAATAATGCAAATCGATATTCATGATCGCGTCCGGCGTCGCTCGCCAACTCATGGCGCAGCTGACGCATGCGAGCTCTGAGTTCAGCCGCGCCAATGTTCGCCACATCCTCCAATATGGTATCCGCCGCTGCGAAGCGGCCGGAGGGGAGATGGAACCCTGCAACTCCGTTTGCGGTGTAACCATGGATGCCGAAGGCGCGCCCCGTAGCCGCGGCGACGACTCGATTGGCGCCGCGCTGCATGAGTTCCTGGCCCAAGGTCGCAAGATCGTGGGCAGTGGCCGCAAAGACAACGGTCAGGGCACTGTGGCCACAACCCTCGGCAATCGCGGCCGCAACGGCTGCCGTGTCACCGGCCGACTGAAAGCACCTGATTTTCTGTGTCGGATCGCTCACGGCCCAATCGTGCCAGTTCAGCCGCCCCCCGGTAAGCTCGAGACGCGAGCCGCAGCATGATACTAAAGTATTAGCGCATTTACTCCTTACGACTCATACCCCATAGGGGACTCCGGGGGCGATACTCCCCGGGCCGAGCGTGGGGAGCCGGCTCATATAGCTCTACTACCTCCAAGTCAGGAGTATCGAATGAATACCGCCGTTGCACCGACCACTCGCCCGGCTCTCGCCAACGATCTCGCAGCCATCTCCAGCGCCAATGCGGCGTTCTTGCGCAGACCGCACCAGTTATTGATTGATGGAGCCTGGGTTCCCGCAAAGAGTGGCAAGACCTTCGAGGTGCGCGAGCCCTCCAGTGACGCGGTCCTGGCGCACTGCGCCCTCGGCGAGGCGGCCGATGTCGATCTCGCAGTGGCGGCGGCGCGGCGAGCATTCGAGGGCGGGGATTGGTCGAAGATGACGCCGGTCGACCGCGAGCGCGTATTGCATCGCCTCGCTGATTTGATCGAAGCGCATGCCGATGAACTCGCGGAACTCGAAGCGCTGGACAACGGCAAGTCAGTGATCATCGCGCGGCACGTCGACGTGAAGCACGCGATCGAAGTATGGCGCTACATGGCTGGCTGGCCCACCAAGATCGAGGGCAAGACACTCCCCATTTCGGGCACCCTGATGCCGGGGCAGCAATATGCCGCGTTTTCCTCGCGCGAGCCGATGGGTGTGGTGGGCGCGATCATTGCGTGGAATTTCCCGCTGCTGCTTGCCACTTGGAAATGCGCGCCAGCGCTGGCCGCGGGCTGCACCGTGGTCCTGAAACCCGCCGAGGAGACACCGCTCACTGCGCTGCGGCTCGGCGAATTGGCGTTGGAGGCGGGGCTGCCGAAGGGCGTGCTCAATGTCATCACCGGCATGGGTCCGACCGCGGGCGCCGCATTGTCGGCGCATCCGGGGGTCGACAAGATCACCTTTACCGGATCCACCGAAGTCGGTCGGCTGATCGTTCAAGCATCCGCCGGCAACATGAAAAAAGTCACGGTGGAGCTGGGCGGCAAGTCTCCGGTGATTGTGCTCCCGGATGCCGATCTCGATGCGGTCATTCCGGGCGCCGCCAGCGCAATTTTCTTCAACCACGGTCAGGTATGCAGCGCCGGTTCGCGTTTGTACGTGGATGCCAAGCACTTCGACAAGGTGGTGGGCGGTATCGCCGATCAGGCGAAGGCGATGAAGCTCGGGCCGAGTTTGCAACCGGACACGCAAATCGGGCCGCTGGTATCCTCCGTGCAACGCGAGCGCGTGTCGCGCTATCTAAAAGAGGGTGCGGCCGCAGGTGCACGCGCCGCCGCCGGCGGCAACGTATTGTCGACGCCGGGATACTATGTCGAGCCCACGGTCTTCGTCGACGTAAACCCGCAGATGTCCATCGTCCGTGAAGAAATCTTTGGTCCGGTGGTGGTGGCGCAGCCCTATGACGATGTGGCTGACATTGCGCGGATCGCCAACGATTCCATCTATGGCCTCGCAGCCAGTATTTGGGGCCGAGATATCGGACAGGTGCTGCGGCTCGCGCCGAAACTGCGTGCCGGCACGGTATGGGTCAATTGTCACAATATGCTCGATGCCGTCATGCCTTTCGGCGGCTACAAACAATCCGGCTGGGGCCGCGAGCTCGGCGGCGAAGCGGTTGCCTCGTACCTCGAGAGCAAGTCAGTTTGCATCAATATCACGGGTTGAGACATCGACTGAGTGCGCGGGTCGCGCCCTTCAAACGCATTCGCCGCATCGAATTCGGAGAGCTTCCAAAGACAATTTCGGGCAAGATCCGCCGGGTGGAATTGCGACGCGCTGAAGCTGCACGCAGCGCCGGCGATGTGCGCCGCCCGAACGAGTATTGGGAGGAGGATCTGCTTGCGCCGGAAGACGCGCGCTGAGTCTACGCCGCCGCAAAGGTCGGCCGAGAGCACGCGAAAGGCCGCTTTGAAGCTTTCCGCGGAGAATCGGGCGCTCAAGAAATCGGTCGAGGCGCTCATGATCCGGGTCGAGAAAGCGGTCGACGAGCAGGGTAGCCAGTTTTCCTGGTTCCAAGCCGCGGCCAGCCTCGAGGAGACCATCCGTCAGCGCACCGACCAATACGAGCAGCTCAATCTTCGCCTGAAGGGAGAGCTCGAGTCGCGGCGCGAAATCGAAGTCGCTCTGAAGCAGGCCAAGGAAGCCGCGGATCGGGCGAACGAAACCAAGACCCGGTTCCTGGCGGCGGCCAGCCACGATCTGCGTCAGCCGCTGAGCTCAGCCCTTCTGTTCCTGGAGTCGATCCAAGAATCGACGCTCGCCGGTCTCGACCTCGACTATCTCAACAAAGCGCGCGTAGCGCTCGCCTCGCTGAGCAATCTACTCGATACGCTGCTCGATGTGGCGCGTCTCGATTCGGGGGGCAACGAGCCGCATTACGTCGTGTTTCCTGTCGGCGCGGTACTCGACAGACTGGTCCCCGAGTTCGCGAGCGTGGCGCGTTCCGCCGGGTTGGAGCTCAAGTACGTGCCTTCGAGCGCCTGGGTGCGCTCCGACATGCATCTGCTCGAGACGGTCCTGCGCAACCTGATCAGCAATGCGATCCGCTACTCGCCGCGCGGGCGGGTTTTGGTGGGTTGCCGGCGCCGGCGCGAGGGGCTGGCGATTTCCGTTTACGACACCGGGATAGGCATCGAGAAGGAGCATTTGGAAGCGATTTTCTCGGCTTATTACCAGGTCCCTTCCGGGAAGCGGGGGCGTTCGGCGGGAATCGGGCTGGGACTGTCGATCGTGCAGCGGATCTCGAGATTGCTTTCCCTGGAACGCCTGGTCCACTCGGTGCCCGGGCGCGGCTCTTTATTCGGCGTGGTCGTACCCTATGGCCGTCCGAGGCGCCGCGCGCGCGCGACGGCGGGTCGAGTCGCCGGCAAAGCGGCGAGACCCAGCCTGGCGATCGCCGTGATAGACGACGATCCCGGCGTTCGCCAGGGGCTCGCCGCCACTCTCGCGAAGTGGGGGCATCGCCCCATCGCGGCAGCAACCGCGACCGATGCGGTGGTCCAGTTCATCGGCGCCGATTTGTCGCCCGATTTCATCATCAGCGACTATCACCTGGCGGGCGGCATCAAAGGAGATGCGGCCATCGAGGAGGTGCGGCGCGAGTTCGATCGGGCGCCCGCGGCGGCCATCATGACCAGTGACCCGGACCCGCGCCTGCATGCGGCGGCCCGCAAAAAGGGGCTCGAGTTCCTGGCGAAACCCTTGAGCCTCCCCGCTCTGCGCGCGCTTCTGGATCGGGTAGGCTAGTGGGATTCGAGAAGTCGCCGCGCCTCGATACCCGCCTGCATACGGTTGGCGACACCCAATTTTCGAAAGATCGCCGAGACGTGCGCCTTCACCGTGATTTCGCTGATGTCGAGCTCGCGCGCGATGCGCTTGTTCGATAATCCCGTCGATAATAGCTCGAGCACGCGGCGCTGCCGTTGTGTCAGCTCGCCCTGAGTGGGGACGGCGTCGGCATGTCGCAGAGTGGCCAGCACACTGGTCGGCAGGTAGGTTCCGCCCGCGATGATGACTCTGAGCGCATTGATGAGCACCTGTCCGGGGGCCGACTTGGGGATGAAGGCGCTCGCCCCCGCCATGATGGTGTCCTGCATGATCTTGGGATCGCCGACTGCCGATACGACGACGATGGGAGTGGCGGGAGCAGCGCGCTTCAAGGCGTGCAGGCAGGACAGCCCCACGGCGCCCGGCAGATTCAAGTCGAGCAACACCAGGTCGAATGCGCGCGGCCCCGACACCGCGCTGAGCACCTCTTCCTGCGAGGCTGCCTCGGTCATGTCAGCCCCCGGGCAGGCCTGCGGCACGACGGCGCGCAACGCATCGCAATAAAGCGGATGGTCATCGGCGATCAGCACCCGTGGTGCCGCGGTTTCGACCTGCATCGAACGATTCCAGCCTCAAAGCGACGACAAGATCAAGCAGCCGATACTTAAGTATTAGTCCCGTCTGCTCCTTACGAGTTATACCTTAGCTGCGATATTCCGGCGATACTCGGTCCAAAGGTTTTTCCAGGGGGCCTACGAATGTGCGTAAGCTATTGATCGCAGAGGGCTGGCTAAAGACCCCCCAATGAACCGACCACGGACCATGCACCCGGCGGGCAAGCCAACGGCAGCTAGCTTCGTATCGGGCACCAGCGAGTGGCCGCTGCTGTACTGTACCGTCGATGCCGTTCTGCGAGCCGCCGCAGAGGAGAGACCCGATCGCATGGCGCTCGTCGTCCCTCATCAGTCGGCGAGATTCAGCTTTGCGCAATTCGACCGCGAGGTCGAGCAGGTCGCGCGCGGCATGGTGGCGTGCGGCCTGAAGCCTGGGGAGCGCATCGGCATCTGGGCACCGAACTGTCTCGAATGGCTCTTGACCATGTTCGGTGCGGCGCGAGCCGGGTTGGTATTGGTAAACTTCAATCCCGCCTACCGAAGCTCCGAGCTCGAGTTCGCGCTGCGACTCGTCGGCTGCCGGGCGCTGGTTTTCGCTTCGCGATTCAAGGGAAGCGATTACACCGCCATATTGCGCTCGCTGATCCCGGAGCTGGGAAACGCCGCTCCCGGAGAACTTCGTAGCGCGGCCTTCCCGGAGCTTCGACTGCTCGTGCAGGTGGGTTCCGAGACTCTGAGCGGCGGCCTGTCCTTCGAGGAATTGCGGGCTTGCGGGCAAGGCGTGGACGACACGGTCATGGGATCGATAGAGGTCGGGCAAGACGCCGATCAGGTCTTCAACATTCAATTCACCAGCGGCACCACCGGTACGCCGAAGGGCGCCTCGCTCACGCACTTCAATCTCGTCAACAACGGCTTCTTCATCGGAGAAGGCATGCGGCTCACCGACCAGGATCGGGTGTGCATCCCGGTGCCGCTGTTTCACTGTTTCGGCATGGTCTTGGGCGTGCTGGCCGCGATGACGCATGGTGCCGCCAGCGTGTTTCCCGGAGAAGCATTCGAGCCGCTTTCCGTGCTCGAGACGGTCGCGCGGGAGCGCTGCACCGCGCTGCACGGTGTGCCCACCATGTTCATCGGGGAGCTGGAGCATCCCCGCTTCGGCGAGTTCGATCTGTCGTCGCTGCGCACCGGCATCATGGCGGGGTCCCCATGTCCGATTGCGTTGATGCATCGCGTGGTGACCGAGATGCACATGCCGGAGGTGACGATATGCTACGGCATGACCGAGACGAGCCCCGTGAGCTTCCAGAGCGAGCCCGACGACCCGCTCGAGCGGCGCGTGAGCACCGTTGGCCGAGTGCACCCCCATGTGCAGGTCAAGATCATCGACTCGCAGGGACACGTCACTTCGCGCGGCACTGCGGGCGAACTGTTGACCCGCGGTTATAGCGTCATGCGCGGCTATTGGGGAGATCCGCAACGCACCCGGGAAGCCATCGATGAAGGCGGCTGGATGCATACCGGGGACCTCGCCGTCATCGATGAGGCGGGGTATTGCAACATCGTCGGCCGCGTCAAAGACCTCATCATCCGCGGCGGCGAGAACATCTCGCCGCGGGAGATCGAGGAGTTCTTGTATCGCCATCCCGCCGTCCTCGATGTGACGGTGATCGGCGTGCCGGATCCCAAATACGGCGAGGCGGTGTGCGCCTGCATCCGATTGCGTCCGGGAAGGTCGGCGACGGAGGAGGAGATCCGGCAGTTCTGCAGCGGGCAGATCGCGCATTACAAGGTGCCGCGGTATGTGCGCTTCGTCGAGAGCTTTCCGCTGACCGCAAGCGGCAAAATACAGAAGTACCTGATTCGCGAACGCCTGAGCGCCGAACTCAATCTCTCCGAGGAGCGGCATGCATGAGGCCTGAAGTGCTCGTGCTTGGCGCGGGTCCGGCCGGCAGCGTGGTCGCGCAGCGGCTCGCCTCCTCGGGAATCCGCGTCGCTCTGCTCGGTGCAGCGCAGCGCCCGGGGCTCGAGGGTGTGTCGGATCGGAGCCGTGCTCTCTTGGCCGAGGAGAACATCGAGAGCGAGAGCGGCGCCTCGCTACTGCAAGGACCGTTCATCCGGCGCGGGCGCTGGGGCGGCCGACCCGTGGAGGGACGCGAATGGCTCGTGGAGCGCGCCTCCTTGGCTGAGGCGCTCCGCGAAAGCGCAGTTTCTGCCGGCGTCGAGGCGCGTCCGATCGCGGTGACCGAAGTGACGCGGGAGGCAGGTGCGTGGCGCGTTTCGACACGCAGTGGCGAAACGCTGCGCGCGCCAATGCTCGTCGAAGCACGTGGCCGTCGCGGGCCGGCGCGGCGCGGTCCCCTTTTATTGGCCGTCAGTCAGTGTTATCGGCGCCGACGGGGCGTTGCGGGCGAAACTCGAATCGAGTCGGCGGATTTCGGCTGGTGTTGGTGGGTCGAGCGGGACGTTGACCTCTGGGTGCAGGTGGTCGCGCGCCCGGGCCGACATCGTCCGTCCGGGTGGGCAGCCGCAGCCGCCCACCAGATTCCGGGGCTTGCCCGTGCCCTGAACGGCGCGACGCCAGTGGGCGAGCCGAGCGCGTGCGCAGCCCATGCACGGTACGGGCTGGACCGCAGGGGCGACGTCACGGCGGACCCGACGTTGCGTCCATGGCGGGTGGGCGATGCCGCGGTCGCACTCGATCCGTTGTCCGGTCAAGGGATTTACCAAGCGCTCAAGAGCGCCAGGCTGGTTGCCACCGCGATCCTGTCCGTCTTGAACGGAGGCGATGCGGCGCTCGCCGAGCGCTTCGTCATCGAGCGCCACGAAGAGGACTTCGAGCGCGGTGTGCGCGTGGCCGCCGAGTTTTATCGCCAGAACGCGGCGCAGGGCGAGTTTTGGGTGCAAACCGCGAAGGCGTATGAGACTTTGGGCCGTCCGCAGCGGCGGCCCGGCGCGAGCGACCGGCGGATCGAACGCCGCCCCACGCTGATCGACGGCCGGATCGTCGAGCGCGACGTCATCGTGTCGGGCGCGCATCCCCGCGGCGTGTTACAAGTCGCGGGCGTGCCCCTCGCCGAGCTCGTGCGTCACTTGGAGGTGAATGCAGGCGCGACGCCGAAATCCGTCTCCCGCTGCCTCGGGCGGCCGGACCGCGCCGTGGCTGCCGCAATGCATTGGCTCGATCAGGAAAATCATCCAGGAGGTTAGTGCCGTGTCGATTCGAGTCGGAACATGCTTTACATCGATGGCAGGCGCGCTCGTGATGGGGCTCGTCCTCGCACCGGCGAGCCGCGCCGAGGGAACGCCCGCTGCGGGAGAGGAGCTCGTGCGCAGCCATTGCAGCGGCTGCCACCGGGAGCAGAGCGGCAGCTTCGAGCGCATCAGTGCGATACGAAAGACTCCCGAAGGATGGGCCATGACGCTGTTTCGCATGCGCCAGGTACACGGTGTCGTGCTCGACGATGCCGGGCGCAGCGCCATCGTGCGTTATCTCGCCGATACCCAGGGGCTCGCGCCGTCGGAATCCGCGGCCGGCCGCTTTGCCCTCGAGCAACGCCCGAACGCGCAGGACATCGACTTGGGACCCGAGATAGGCGTGATGTGCGGCAGATGTCACACCCTGGCGCGGGTGGCCCTGCAGCGGCGAGACGAGGGGGAATGGAGAAAGCTCGCGCATACCCACGTCGGACAATGGCCTTCTCTGGAGTATCAGCAGTCGGGGCGCGACAGACGCTGGTGGGACATCGCGAGCGGCGCGCAGCCCGCGAAGCTCGCTGCACTCTTTCCGTATTCCACCACCGCCTGGAGCGACTGGAAAAAACACCCGGCCGCTGACCTGAGCGGCGATTGGGTGATCGTCGGACGCGTCCCCGGCGGCCGGGACTTCTTCGGCACCGGCCGCATCGCGCGCAACTCCCAGGGCGAGTACACGGCGCTCTATCGGTTGACCGATGCCGACGGCGCGGAACTCTCGGGGCAATCCAAGGCGATCGTGTACACGGGCTACGAGTGGCGGGGAAATGCCGACGTCGCAGAGCGATCGCGGCGCGAGGTTTACCAAGTCTCCGACGACGGCAACCGCATCGAGGGGCGCTGGTTTTACGAGGATCACGCCGAGGACGGCGGCGAATGGAGCGCCGTCCGGGACACCGGACCGTCGCGGGTGCTGGCGGTGCTGCCGCAATCCATCCGCGCCGGCACCACCGCGGGCGTCAACGTGGTCGGCATCGGACTCGAAACCGGCGAGGCGAAATTCGGCGACGGCGTCTCGGCCGGCGAGATTCGGCGCGATGCGCACGTTGTTCATGCGCAGCTGAGGGTCGCAGCGGACGCTCTGCCGGGGCTGCGCGCGGTCCAGGTGGGTGGCGCAGGCGGCCATCTCGCCGTATACCGTCAAATCGACCAGGTCACCGTCGAGCCCAGCTATGGCATCGCGCGCCTCGGCGGCGGGCGTGTGGAGGCGGTCAGTGCGCAATTCGTCGCGCTCGCCTTCACGCGGCTGCCGGACGGACAGCTATTGCCACTCGGGCCCATCGACGCCGCCTGGAGCTCGACACCTTTCGATGCGGAGGCGGCGCGCACCGAGGATCAGAAGTATTCCGGCTACATCGATCGGCGCGGCCGCTTTCTGCCGGGAGCCGCGGGCCCCAACCCTGCACGGGAGTTCACGGGCGACAACGTCGGTAATCTGAGCGTCGTTGCACAGGTCGAGGACGGCGGGCGCGAGGTCGCAGGGCACGGCCATCTGATCGTGACCGTGCAGCGCTGGATCACGCCACCCATTTACTGAACACCATGCTCACCACGCAAGAACGGCTCGAATGGAATCCCTGGAACGGCCACCTGGTGCACGCCGACGCCGGGGATTATGTCCTGCACGTGCCGACGACGGCGGTGTTCGGTCTGGATGCGATGGCGCTCGAGGTCATCGATTTGTGCAGAATCAAGGGTGGGCAGAGCGTCGATGATCTCGCCGCTGCGCTTGCCTCGCGTTTCGAGCCGTCGCGGGTGCGTGAATTCGCCGCGGAGCTGCGCAAGCTCGAGATGCTTCAGCCGTCGGGCAGCTTGAGGCCCATCAATCCCGCCGGGGTCAAGATCGCCTCGTATCCGCTGAGCACGCTGGTGCTCAACGTCAACACGGGCTGCAATCTGTCGTGCACGTATTGCTACAAGGAAGACCTCGCCAAGCCCGTCGACGGACGAAAAATGGACTTCGTGACCGCGGCGCGAAGCATCGACCTCCTCCTGAAAACGGGGGCCTCGCGAGATCGGCTGAACGTGGTGTTCTTCGGGGGCGAGCCGCTCACCAACGTGCCGCTGATCCAACAGGCCACCGCGTACGCGGAAGCCGAAGCGGACCGCGCCGGGAAGACGGTGGATTTCTCGCTCACGACGAATGCGACCCTGTTGACACCCGCGCTGATCGACTACTTCGACGCGCATCGATTCGGCATCTCGGTATCCATGGATGGCCCGAAGGCGCTGCACGATCGGCATCGCAAGAGCGTGGGGGGGCGGGGAACCTACGATGCCGTCGCGCGCAAGGTGCGCATGCTGCTCGACCGCTATCGCTCGCGGCCCGTGGGCGCGCGGGTGACCTTGGGCGGCGGCAATACCGCGGTCGAGGCCATCCATGCGCATCTGCGGGGCGAACTCGGTTTTCACGAAGTCGGGTACGCACCGGTCACCTCCGGCGCCGACGATGCTCACGCGCTCTCGGACGCCGAACTCGGCGAGGTGCATCGCGCGTTCGAGCGGTTGGGCGAGGACTATCGGCGCGCGGCGCTGCGAGACGAGAATAACGGCTTCTCCAACATGCACCAATTGATGACGGATTTGCACGAGGGGCGGCGCAAGTCGCTGCCCTGCGGCGCCGGGGTCGGCTTGCTCGCGGTGGACGGCGAGGGCGATCTGAACCTGTGCCACCGGTTCACGGGCTCGGACATGCCGAGGTTCGGGAGCGTCACCGCCGGCATCGATGGCGAACGGCTCGGCGCGTTCATCGAAAAAGCGCTCGATCGCGAGGGCACCCATTGCGAGACCTGCCGCATCAGAAATCTCTGCGCCGGTGGCTGTTATCACGAGTCGTATGCGCGCTTCGGCGATGCCCATCACCGCACGTACCATTATTGCGATCTGCTGCGTAGCTGGGTCGATTTCGGCGTGCGCGTGTACGCCGATATTCAAAGCCACAATCCGTCGTTTTTTTCCCGTCACCTCGCACCGAGGAGTGTTCCCGCATGAGCGAACTGAAACCCACCAACCGTAAGGCGGAGCTGCTGCTGGAGGCGGTTGCCGAAGGGCATGTCGCGGAAGTGCTCGCCATGGAGACGGTCGCCGGCTGCGCCACCACCTTCGATCCAGGCTGGGAGGTGGATCCATTCGGCGGAGTCGCCTCGCTCTGTCAGCCCATGGAGGCTGATCTGTACGGCTGCTCCGACCCCTGCTGGTGGCCCGCCCAGGTACCCGACACCATGAATACCTATCCCAACTGGGATTCCGGCAAGCCATCGGCACCGGCGGACTGGCGCGAACTCGACGCCGTCTATCCTAAGAAGTGAGCGGGAGAGCAGCATGTCATCGGCAATGATTTTCCGCAGTCCCGGCCTGCGAGCCGCCGCCGCGACGGGCATTCTCCTCGCCGCCTTCGGCCTCGCGCGCGCCGCTGCGCCAACCAAAGACCTTCTCGTGACGGCGGCGAAGCCCGACCGGCTGTTCATCATCGACGCCGCAACGCGGAGCGTGCGCGCGGAGTACCACGTGCCGGGAGCGGAAGGCGGAATAGCCACCATCGTGATCTCGCCCGATCAGCGTACCGCCTACACCTTGGTGGACCGCATGGAGCGGATCGTCGGCATCGACTTGGGCAGCGGGCGCGAGGTGTTTCGTGCCGATCTGTCGACTCCGGGCGAGCGCGTGAAGGATTTCTTCGCGTTGGCCATCACGCCGGACGGCAAGGAGCTCATCGCGTACGAGCTGCCGACGCTGCTGAAGCCCAGCGAGTACGTGGTCGAGGAGCCGCGTTTCGCGGTGTTCCGGACCACGGCAGGCCTCGAGGCGAAAGCGGTGCGCAGCTTCCCCGCACCGCGCCGCATTCACATGCTGCTGATCCGGCCGAACGGCCGGAGCTTTTACGCGCTGGGATTCGATCTTTACGAATACGACCTGAGCAGCGGCAAGCTCCTGGGCACGCGCGGCATCCAGCAGTGGCAGATCCCGGATCATGCGCAGCCCGATCTGCTGGCATTCTGGCCGGTGACCGAGCCCACGGGCATCTTCACCAGCCCCATCTACACCGAGGTCAAGAACGGCGCCGAGAGCACCCCCACGACGGCGATGATGTCGCTCGATCTGAAGTCCGGGGGTCTGTCTTACTTCGACTTCGAGCCCTTGTCGGCGCTGATTTTCTCGACGATCCTGAGCCCCGACAGAAAACATGCGTACGGTGTCTACACGACCTTGACGAGCGTCGACATGGCGGGCCACCGGCTCGCGAAGCGCGTGCCGCTCGATCATACGTTCTACGATGTGAACGTCTCCTCGGACGGCCGCGAGATCTATCTGGCGGGAACGAATTGCGACGTGGGGTTCTATGATTCGGCGAGCCTCGAGAAGAAGGCCATCCTGAAACTCCCGGGGTGCGGCGATCAGGCGCTGTCGACTCTGCGTGTCATCCACGGACGATAAATCGGCAGGCATGCGCGGCTTGCTGTGGCCTCACTTGAGGCCGCGCCTGCCCGCATTGGCCGGGGCGTTGGTGCTCGCGCTGCTGATCGCCGCATTGTCGGCCGCGCAGCCGCTCCTGACCCGCATGGTCATCGATCAGGGACTCATCGCGCACAGGTTCCCTCGGCTCATCGCCGCCTGCTCGGGGATGCTCGGCCTCGCAGCGCTCGGTTTCCTGTTGGGAGGCGTTCATAGGACGATCTATATGCGGGCCTCGGGCGGGGCGCTTTTCTCGCTGAGGCGCGAGGTATACGAGCATCTACTGCGAGTGTCTCCCCGCCGCCTTGCCGGCATCCCCGTTGGCGACCTGGTGAGCCGGCTCGACGGGGACATTGCCGAGGTGCAGCGCTTCGGCACCGATGCAGCCTCCTCCTTCATCGGCAGCGCATTGTCGCTCGCCGCTGCGGGCGCTGTGATGCTGGGGCTCTCATGGCGGTTGACGCTGCTGGTTGCCGCTCTGCTGCCGTTGCAGCTCCTGGTCCGTCACTACGCCCGCCCGCGCCTCGAAACCTCCACGCGAGATCTTCGCGAGGCGGCCAGCGGCTTGAGCGGATTTCTGATCGAGACGCTGTCCGGCGCCCGTCACGTCCAGGCCGCCGCCGCGGAGCAAGTGGAGGCGCAACGGCTCGAGAATCTCGGCGCCGACTATCTCAAGCGCGCTCTGCGCCAACAGTGGATCGGATATGCAACCGGCGCCTCATCGGCGCTTCTCGGTCACGTAGCGACTGCCGCTGCCTTCGTGCTCGGCGGATGGTACGTGCTGCAGGGAGAATTGACGGTCGGAACCCTCGTCGCCTTCGCGGCCTATCTCGGCCGCAGCGCAGGATCTGCGGCATCCATGACGGGGCTGTACAGCGGCTACCACCGCGCGCGAGTGAGCCTCGCCAGAGTCCGGCAGCTGCTCGATTTGCCGCAAGTTCGGGAGTTCCCCGAGGCAGTGGCGCTGGCCGCCGATGCCCGCGGTGCGCTGCGTTTGGAATCGGTCACGGTTGCGGCGGCCGGCGAGGGACGGCCGGTACTCGACTCGGTGACGCTCGACATTCCGGCGGGAACCAAGGCGGTACTGCGCGGTGCATCGGGTGCGGGGAAATCCACGCTGGCCGATCTGTTGCGGCGATTCATCGATCCGGATGCGGGACGAATTCTGCTGGACGGGCGGCCGCTCGGCGAATACCGGCTTGCAGATCTTCGCCGGCGCATCGTGGTCGTGGAACATTCGCCGATCCTGTTCAGGGGGACCATCCTCGAGAACCTGCGCTACGGTCACGATCACGTCGGCGAGGCCGAAGTACTCGAGGCAGCTCGCCAAAGCGGTGTGCACGAATTTGTCGAGGCGCTTGCTGCCGGCTACGCCACGAAAGTCGGTGAAGGCGGAGCGGGACTCTCCACCGGGCAGCGGCAGCGCATCGCCATCGCCCGCGCTGTACTGGCACGGCCGCTGATCGTCGTGCTCGACGAAGCCACCAGCGGCTTGGATACCGAAATGGCCCGCATGATGCATCGCTCGCTGGATGCGGCGTTTGCGGATCGTACCCGGCTCATCATCACGCACCGTACCTCGGACATCGAGGACTGGGATCTCTCCTGGCGCCTGGAGGCCGGCCGGATCCGCCCGGCGGCAGTCGTCGGCACATGAACTGGCGCGTCGGCCTCATAGACAGTTGCGGTACGTGGAGCGGAGCCGTCGAAGCCGCGGCATTCGTGAGCGACGGCTCGCACGTCGAGCGCGTTTCGCCCGCTTCTGATCCGACTGGGCACGGCTCGCGAATCGCCGCGCTGCTGACCGAGGATGGCGCGCGTGTCGAGCTGTTACTCGCGCAGGTATTTTTGACCGCGCAGCCAGCGAGCGCCGCGGTGGTTGCCGCCGCCGTCGATTGGACCGTATCGCGCGGCGCAAAACTCATTCACCTGAGCCTCGGACTCGCGACAGACCGAGCCGTGCTGCGCGCAGCCGTCGCGCGGGCAATGGACTCCGGGATCGTGACCGTGGCAGCGATGCCGGCGAGGGGTGCGCCCGTGTATCCGGCCGCCTATCCGTCGGTGATTGGTGGTACCGGCGATGCGCGTTGCGGACCCGGGGAAATTTCGGTGCTGGGGCCGCGGCTGTTCGGCGGATGCGCGGCGACGGCCCCAGGCCGGCGGGGCGGCGCGAGCGTCGGCGCTGCATGGGTATCCAAGGCTATATCGAGCTTGCCGGCAGGCACGCAACCCGAGGCGGTGCTTGAGGCGCTGCGGGAGATGGCATGCCACGTCGGGCCGGAACGGCACCGGGAGCCTTTCGATCTCGCTTAGCGACGCCGGCCGCGCCGGGGGTTGTACCTGCGGAGCCACACGCTAGCCCCCCGGAGGGATGCCCCTCCGGAGGAGTGCGTGAATCTCTCAGTGACGGTGCGCGTCGTTCCACTTGTCAGCCTCGACGATCTCTGCCTGCGCCTGTCTCAGCAGGTCGATCGCCTTCTCCGCATGACCGCCGAACTCCACACCTTTGTTGCCCTGTTGCGCATTCTGGACGTGGTTGATACCCATCTCGGCATCGTGATGGGCATCGCGCAAGTTCGGATGGTGGATCTCGTAGGCCATGGCGACCGTCGTGACCAATGCTGCGGACAGCGAAGCAATGACAATTTTCTTCATGATTTTCCTCATAAATGATGAGCGGCGAGCCGCTGTGAACGTGAGGGAACCGAGACGGATACTATTCATGAATATTCGAGATCCCGTCTTGGTTAATTATATTTCATCGTGTATGCCGCCGGTCAGCAAGCGGGACTCGGTGCCGGGTCTCGATTGCTCGGCGGATGCGCGGCGATCCTCCCATGCGGCCTGTCTCAGAGCGCGGACACCCCCGCAAGCTCGGTCAAGCTTTGCGTGCGCGTCAACGCGATGAATTCTCGGATGTACGCGGCTTCGGCGCCGCTCCGTGTGGTGGCGGCATACAGCTCGCAGCGCAACCCCGCCTGCCCGATAGGCCGGGAGACGACGTAGCCTCGTTCGATGTAATTGCCCACGGTCCACGAGGGCAACGCGGCGATGCCGCGTCCGCTCGCGACGAGCTGCAGTATCGCCACGGTCAACTCGGCGGTGCGGCGCTTGGGATTGATGCCCGCAGGGGTGAGGCAATGCTTCATGAGATCGAGCATCTCGTCGGGCACGGGATAGGTGATGAGCGTTTCATCGGCAAAATCCTCGGCATCGAGCCAGCTCTTGGAGGCCAGCCGATGACGAGGGCTCATCAGGGCCACGCTTTCATAGCGAAACAGCGGGCTGAAAACGATATGGGGGTGCGGCGGCTGTTTGTCGTGAATGACTGCAAGCTCAGCCTCGCCGCGCTCGAGCAGCGGCAACGGATCGACCACGAAGCCCGAAATGATATCGAGCTCGACCTCGGGCCATAACGTGCGATAGGAGTCCATCGCCGGCATCAGCCAGTCGAAGCAATTGTGGCACTGCACTGCGACGCGCAGGGGACCGGCATGTCCCTCGGCCAGCCGGGCGATGTCGCGTCCGGCCTCCGCCACCAATGGCAGTACCGAGCGTGCCAGGGTCAGCAACCGCTCGCCGATAGCGGTGAATCGCAGCGGCCGGATGTTCTTCTCGACGACCGCCGCCCCGTAGTGGCTCTCCAGGGCCTTCAATTGGTGGGAAAGGGCGGATTGAGTCAAGCACAGACGCTCCGCCGCCTTGGACAGGCTCCCGCATTCAGCCAATGCCACCAGCGTCTCCATGTGCCTGAATTCAAGCGCCGTCGTAGCCATGAACGGGTTTCATCGTATCCATAATAAGACTGAGTTTAGCTCATACTTTAGGCTCGATTTCGGAGATTCGTGCGAGATCGAGAGGACATTGCTAAGCTTCGGCAGCAGGGGGAAGGGAAGCCCGCTTTCCTGGGAGAAGGGATTGAAATCTCGAGGTTCGACGCTCGGTGCCGTGGCGCTTTTAAGCGCCATGGCGGCCTCTTCGGCCGTCTCGAATTTTCCACGGCACGCGGTTCGACCACGGGCCCCCGCGGGCTCGGCGCACCTCACTGTATTCGGTACGCGCAGCGACGCTGCCCGGGCCCACGTCGTCGAAGCCAAGCTCGACGGCGTGCTTTCGGATCTCTCGCGGCATGCCGCGCTCGTGCGTCCGGATCATGTGCTCTCGGACCTGCATTCCTTGAGCCCGGCCGCGCGGTTCAAGAAGTCGGCCGCAGGTGCAGAACCCCTGGTTCTCGTCGATGCCGTCACCTTGGGGGACCCGCAACAGCTCAAGCAGGCGCTGGTGAATCTCGGACTCGAGCACCCGGCCGTGTATTCTAATGACGTGGGCGGGTGGCTTCCCATCAACCAGCTCGAGGCCGCGATGGGCCGCCGCGAGGTGCATTCGATCCGCGCTGCCATGGCGCGCGCGGCGAGCGTCGGGCCCGTGGCGACGCAGGGTGATCATGTGCAGGGAAGCGATTCGATACGCGCCGCCTATCCGTCGATCACGGGAACGGGGATCACCGTAGGGGTTTTGTCCGATAGCTTCAACTGCTATGCGGTGTACGCCAACCCCGCCAATCATGTGCCGGTCTCGGGTTACCAGGGCTACGCTTTCAATGGCTTCACGGCCGATTATCCGACCGATCAGTCGAGCGGCGCTTTGCCGGCCGGCGTGAAGGTTCTCGAGGAAGCGAGCTGCTTGGATTACGGAGCGCCCGACCAGACGCCCTTCGGGGACGAAGGCCGCGCCATGCTGCAGATCGTGCATGCGATCGCGCCCGGGGCAAGCTTGGCCTTCTATACAGCCGAGAACAGCGAGGCTGACTTCGCCAATGGCATCACCGCGCTCGCCTCCGCGGGCGCGAAGGTCATCGCGGACGATGTGGGCTATTTCGACGAACCCTATTATCAGGACGGCATCGTCGCGCAGGCCATCGATGCGGTCGAGGCAGAGGGGGTTGCCTACTTCACTGCGGCGGGCAACAACGGGGCGCTGAGCTATGAGAACACGGCGCCGAAATTCGACACCTCGTCGGCGAGCGGCGCGAACGCCGGCGAGCACTTGCTGAATTTCGACGCCTCCGGCGCCACTACGACCACCGCGCTACCCATCACCGTTCCCCCGATCCCGCCCGGCGACTTCTTCGCCGTGGTGGTCGAGTGGGACCAGCCATACGTGACCGGTGCGCCCCAAAGCGGCGGCTCGAAGAGCGAGATCGATGTCTGCATCACGGGCGGCACCGGGAGCGATACCATCACCGACCTCGACGGCAATCCCGTGAGCTGCAGCGGGCCAAGCGCCGTCGGAGCGGACCCTTATCAGGTGTTGATCATCGGCAATCCGGCCAATGCGAAGAGCAGCACGCAGCAGCAGAATCTAGATATCCTGGTCGGAGTGGCGAACAGCACGACGCCCGGACGGGTGATTGTCACGATCGAGGACGACGGTCTCGGCAGCAGCATCAATCGATTCGCCACGAACAGTGCGACCATCCAGGGACACCACACCGCGGCGGGGGCGATCACCGTCGGCGCCTCGTTCTATTTTTATAACTACAGTTGTACCGAAACCTTCCAGCCCGAGAGTTTCTCCTCGCAAGGCGGCATTCTGACCTTGTTCGATCCGGCGGGCGCAAGGCTTGCCACGCCCACCCAGAGGCAGAAGCCGGACATCACGGCCACCGACGGCGTGAACGATACCTTCCTCGGGTTTACGCTCGCGTCGGATCCAAACGCCTTTCCGTGGGACGGATTGCTGCCGGGCGCGACTGCCGCATGCCAGAACAGGCCGAGCTACCCGAATTTCTTCGGCACTTCGGCCGCGACGCCGCATGCCGCAGGGATGGCGGCTCTCATGATGCAGGCCAACGGCGGCGCCGCTCCAGCGCAAATCTATGATGCGATTCGTGCGGGCGCCCTGCTGCCGTCCACACTCTCTTCCCCGAATTACACGGTGGGTCAGGGGGAGCTGTACGAGCAATCGATGGCGATTCCGACCATGTCGTCGAACACGACGGCCATTGCTGCAGGCGGCTCCGCAACCATCACCTGGTCGACGATCCTGGCGAGCAGCTGCGTCGATGGCAACCTCAATCCTCAGGCGACCAGCGGCAGCATGACGGTCACGCCTGCGACCCTCGGGGGACTGGAGCGGGACGCTGGCGACCAGCGGCAGTGTCACGATCGTTCCGACCGCCGCGGGTACCCAAACCTTCTACGTGACCTGCAGCAATGTGAATGGCGCCTCGGCCAGCGCCATGGCGACTCTCGGCACCGTCCTGCCGCTGCCCTCCACTCCCGTGATGACCTTGAGCTCCCCGTCGATCACCGCCGGTGCAACGGCCACGGTCAGCTGGTCGTCCAACTACGCGGCGAGCTGCACCGCGTCGGGAAGCTGGAGCGGCACGCTCGCCGCGAGCGGATCGCAGAAGTTGTCGCCGACCTCGCCGGGTACATACAGCTACTCACTCATGTGCGCGGACGTGTCCGGCAATTCACCGGCGAGCTCGGTGTCTCTCACAGTGACGGCGGCACCGCCTAGCGGTGGCGGTGGTGGCGGCGGCGGCGCGATGGGCGCCCTGTCGATCGTGGGCCTTACGCTCCTGGCGGTCGTCCGCCGATTAAGGGGTAGCGCCGGCGCGAGCGGCTGAGGCGCAAGGCGTAGGACTCTGGGTATATCGGCGCCGCCGCTGCGGCAGGGCGTCACCGCGTTATGTCATGACCCCGGGGGCATGCCCCAAAATGGCATATGAAGCAAATTCATCCTGTCCATGAAGATAATGAGTTTGAATCATCCACCAGTCGCTCCCATGCTGTCAGTCGAGCAATCGGCTCGAGAGGGCAGCGACCATGACCAGCGCGACGGTATCCTTCGAATTCTTTCCGCCCGGCGACGACGCGGCGGCCGGGCATCTCTGGGATGCCATCGTCAGGCTCGCGCCCTTGAGGCCGAAGTTCGTGTCGGTGACCTACGGCGCCGACGGCTCGACCCGCTCCAGAACGCACGAATGCGTGATGCGAATTCTGCGCAGCACCGATCTCACCGTCGCCCCGCATCTGACCTGCATCGGATCGCCGCGCGAGGAAGTGATCGGGATTGCCGAGGATTACTGGCGCCAAGGCGTGCGACACATGGTGGCGCTACGGGGGGATGCCGCGCCCGGTTCGAATTACCGGCCGCATGCCGGAGGCTTCGCCTTCGGCGCCGACCTGGTGCGCGGCTTGAGGAGCGCCGCACCCTTCGAAATCTCGGTCGCCGCCTACCCCGAGGGACACCCTGAATCCGGTACCGTCGAGGCGGATCTGGAAAATCTCAAGCGCAAAATCGACGCGGGCGCCAATCGCGCGATCACGCAGTTCTTTTTCGACCCGGACGTGTTCTTGAGGTATCGCGATCGGTGCGCAGCCGCGGGGATCCGCGCGAACATCGTGCCGGGCATTCTTCCCATCACGCGGTTCCCGCACATGCTGCGTTTTGCGGAGCGTTGCGGAACGTCGGTACCCGAGTGGCTGCGCCGCCGGTTCGACGGACTGGATGAGGATGCGGAGACGCGCCGCATGATCGCGGCCCACGTCGCGATCGAGCAGGTGGAGCGCCTGCGTCAGCACGGCGTCGAGGAATTTCATTTCTACACCTTGAACCGTGCCGAGCTCACCTACGCCATCTGTCATGCGCTCGGCATCCGTCCGCAGTCAGCCCAGCCACCGTCGATCGCGCAGCAGTCCATTGCGCACTCCGCGACCATGGCGCTGGCCTGAATGGCAAGCTCATCCGCGTGACCCGAATGACAGCGGTCGATTTGCCAGCACGCTCCCGGTCGTTCCTCCAATTGCTCGAGCAACGCATCGTGGTCCTCGATGGTGCCATGGGTACCATGATCCAGCGCCATCGGCTGGCCGAAGCGGACTTTCGAGGTGATCGCTTTGCCGAGTGGCCGATCGATCTGACCGGCAACAATGATCTGTTGACGCTGACACGGCCGCAAGTCATCGCACAGATTCACCGTGGATATCTCGAGGCCGGCGCCGACGTGATCACCACGAACACTTTCAACTCCACCGCGATATCCCAGGCCGACTACCGCCTGTCTGAGCTAGCACCCGAGCTCAACCTGGCGGCCGCGCGGCTCGCGCGCGAGGCGGCGGACCAGATGTCGCGCCTCACAGGTCGCCAGCGCTTTGTCGCGGGCGCGCTTGGCCCCACCAGCCGCACGGCCTCGCTCTCTCCCGACGTGAATGACCCCGCCTATCGCAACGTCGACTTCGACGAATTGGCGGGCGCCTACGCGGCCGCGGTGCGCGGCCTGATCATGGGCGGTGTCGATGCCATCCTCATTGAAACCATCTTTGACACCTTGAACGCCAAGGCCGCGCTGTTTGCCGTGCGCGAGACCCTGGACGAGATCGGCGTGGATTTGCCGATCATCGTCTCGGGAACCATTACCGACGCCTCGGGCCGCACGCTGTCAGGGCAGACCACCGAAGCCTTCTGGAACTCAATCAGGCACGCGAAACCTGCGGTGGTCGGGCTGAACTGCGCGCTCGGCGGCAAGCAGCTGCGTCCCTACATAGAAGAGCTCTCTCGTATCGCCGACACTTTCGTATGCGCCTACCCCAATGCGGGCCTGCCGAACGCCTTCGGGGAGTACGATGAGACCTCGTGCGAAACCGCCGAGGTGCTGCGCGATTTCGCGGCGAGCGGCTTCGTCAACATGGTCGGGGGATGCTGCGGCACCACGCCGGAACATATTCGCGAGGTCGCGCAGGCGGTGCAGGGCCTCGAGCCGCGCCGTGTCCCACTCGTCCCCCCGGCGTGCCGGCTGAGCGGCCTGGAACCGCTCACGATCGATGCGACGAGCCTGTTCGTGAACGTCGGCGAACGCACCAACGTGACCGGCTCGGTGAAATTCCGGAAATTGATCGAGGCCGGCGATTATTCCGCCGCGGTCGACGTCGCGCGCCAGCAGGTGGCCAACGGTGCCCAGATCATCGACATCAACATGGACGAGGGAATGCTCGATTCGCAGGCGGCCATGGTGCGCCTGCTGCACTTGATCGCCGTCGAGCCGGACGTGGCGCGTGTCCCGATCATGCTCGATTCGTCCAAATGGTCTGTGATCGAAGCGGGCCTGAAGTGCGTACAGGGAAAGCCGATCGTCAATTCGATCAGCCTCAAGGAGGGCGAGGAAATATTTCTCGAGCATGCGCGCAAGTGCATGCGTTACGGGGCCGCCGTGGTGGTGATGGCGTTCGACGAGAAAGGTCAGGCGGACACCGTGGAGCGCAAGGTGGCGATTTGCGAGCGCGCATACGCATTGCTGACCGAACGGATCGGATTTGCGCCGCAGGACATCATATTCGACCCCAACATCTTTGCCGTTGCCACCGGCATCGAGGAACACAACCGCTACAGCCTGGATTTCATCGAGGCGACGGCGGCGATCAAGCAGCGCATGCCGGCCTGCCACGTGAGCGGCGGAGTCAGCAATGTGTCGTTCTCCTTCCGGGGCAACGACCCGGTGCGCGAGGCGATGCATTCGGTGTTCCTCTATTACGCCATCCGTGCCGGGCTCACCATGGGTATCGTCAACGCGGGGCAGCTCGCCATCTACGCGGAAATCGAGCCGGAATTGCGCGAGCGGGTCGAGGATGTGATTCTCGCGCGCCGCCCGGACGCCACCGAGCGACTGCTCGAGATCGCCCAGCGTTTCAAGGGCGGGGGAGGCGTGAAACGCGGCGACGATCTCGAGTGGCGCAAGCTCCCCGTGGCGGATCGACTGAAGCATGCCCTCGTGAAGGGACTCGATGAGTTCGTGCTGGCGGACACCGAGGAAGCGCGCCTTTCGGCAGTGCGTCCGCTCGACGTGATCGAAGGCCCGCTCATGGATGGCATGAACGTGGTCGGGGATCTTTTCGGCTCCGGCAAAATGTTCCTGCCGCAGGTGGTGAAATCCGCCCGGGTCATGAAGAAGGCCGTCTCCGTGCTGATTCCCTACATCGAAAAGGAGAAGGTGGGCGCTTCGCGCTCGAACGGCAAAGTGGTCATGGCCACCGTGAAGGGCGACGTGCACGACATCGGCAAAAACATCGTCGGGGTCGTGCTCCAGTGCAACAACTTCGAAGTCATCGATCTGGGCGTGATGGTGTCGTGCGAGCGGATCCTCGAGACCGCGACCCGGGAGGGGGCGGATCTCATCGGCCTGTCCGGCCTGATCACGCCCTCGCTCGATGAGATGGTCCACGTGGCCAAGGAAATGCAGCGCCTGGGCTACCGCCAGCCGCTGCTCATCGGTGGCGCGACCACCTCGCCCGCACACACGGCGGTGAAGATCGACCCGCAATACGCCGGCCCGGTCATTTACGTCAAGGACGCATCCCGCTCGGTCGGCATCTGCCAGCAGTTGATCACGTCCGAGACCCGGGGAGCCTTCGTTGCGCATGCCAAAGCGGAACACGAGCGCCGGCGTGAACAGCACCGAAACAAGAGCGTCAAGGCGCCGCAATTGTCGCTGGCTCAAGCGCGCACCAGGAAATTCAAGACCGATTGGTCGGCCTACTGTCCGCCTGTACCGAAGCTGGTCGGCGTGCGGACTTTCGTGAATTATCCGCTCGAGGAACTCGTCCCTTATATCGATTGGATGCCGTTCTTCAATGCCTGGGAATTCGCTGGGAAATTTCCGGACATCCTGCGCGATGCCACCGTGGGCGAAGCGGCGACCGCACTGTACGAGGACGCGAAGCGCATGTTGGACCGCCTGGTCGCCGAACGATGGCTCGAGGCGCGCGCGGTCATCGGCATTTTTCCGGCCCAGAGCGTGGGAGACGACGATATCGAGGTGTACCCCGGCAAATCCCGGGACGTGCCCGCGCGCGATGCCCCCGCGGTGCGTCTGCATCAGCTGCGTCAGCAGAAGGCAAAGCCGCAAGGGCAAGCGCAACTTTGCCTGGCGGACTTCATCGCGCCGGCGCAGAGCGGTCGATCGGACCATCTGGGCGCCTTCGCAGTCACGGCCGGCATCGGCATCGACGCTCACGTCGCCCGGTTCGAGGCAGCGCACGACGACTACAGCAGCATCATGCTCAAAGCGCTGGCAGACCGTTTGGCGGAAGCACTCGCCGAGCGCATGCACGAGCGCGTACGCCGGGAATTTTGGGGCTATGCAATCGACGAGGCGCTTGACGAAGGAGCGCTGATCCGCGAAGAGTATCGAGGCATCCGGCCGGCGCCCGGTTATCCCGCCTGCCCCGATCATACGGAAAAGACCGCGCTCTTCAGTTTGCTCGATGCCGAGAGGGCGGCCGGCATTCGACTCACCGAGTCGTTCGCGATGTTGCCGACCGCGGCGGTCAGCGGCTGGTATTTCTCGCATCCCGGATCGCATTATTTCGGCGTGGGCAAGATCGATCGCGACCAAGTCGAAAGCTATGCGGAACGCAAGGGGATGTCTCTCGCCGAGGCAGAGCGCTGGCTCGCCCCTTGCCTGGGTTACGATCCGGAGTCTCCGCGGGCGGCGCGCGGCGTGGCGGCTTAAGGCGGCAGCCGAAGTGGGCGCCCACTCCGTCGAGGTGACCAGGGCACTTCGCAATTCTTTTTCACCAAATCCTTTTCCGATGTCGTTAGGCGGTCAAGAGCGGTGCAGATCACCGTGCAGACAACCACACCAAGCAACTTCGGAGATGACTCACATGAACACTTCCTTCAAGAGCTTTGCGATCCGTACCCTCGCCGTCTCGGTGCTGGCTGCCGCCGCGTTGAGCAGCGCCAATGCCGCCGTCTTCATCCGTACCCGCGTGTTCGTGGCCCCGGTCGCCCCGGTGTTCGTGGCGCCGGTGATCGCCGCGCCGGTGGCGGTGGTGGCGGCCCCGGTGGTGGTGATGCCGATTTGCCAGTTCGTGGCGGTTCCGGTGGTGAATGCCTGGACCGGGGTCACGTACCTGGTGAGCCGCCGAGTTTGCAACTAACCGCAATCCCTCCCCGACCTACCCTGAAGCGCCGCGGCCCCTGTGCCGCGGCGTTTTTTTGGGTCAAGGAGTCGCAAGCGGCGCGATTCTGCCGCGCCCCGCGAGTAGTTTGCGCTCCTCTCGCTTTCCGTAGCTAGTCAACCTGTTGATAAATATAGGATTAATTTGTGTTAGGCGCATCTCTCCGGGCCCTGCCAGGTGACCGCCGCAGCGTCTACGAATTATTTTTCACCGATCGGGGTCCCGATGTCGTTAGGCGGTTAAGAGCGGTGCGAACCACCGTGCAGATAACCAGACCAGCCCAACTTCGGAGATGACTTACATGAACACTTCCTTCAAGAGCTTCGCGATTCGCACCCTCGCCGTCTCCACACTGGCCGCCGCCGCGTTGAGCAGCGCCAATGCCGCCATCTTCGTGCGCACGGGTGTGTTCGTGGCACCGGTGGTCGTTACCCCGATCATTCCCGCCGCGCCCATGGTGGTGGCCCCCGTTTCGGTGGTGCAGGTGGTCGCTGCGCCGGTGGTGGTGGTACCGACCTGCCGGTTCGTGGCGGTTCCGGTGGTCAATGCGTGGACCGGATTCACCTACATGGTCACCCGCCGGGTCTGCTACTAAGGTCCGCGTGATCGGACCGTTCCGAGACTAAGGTAAGATAAAAAGCCATGACTTCCCAAGCACCCATTCCGCCAAGCTTCGATCAATTCAGCCGCTGGCTGGCCGCGAAGCTCGATCAGCCGCAACTGCAGCCGGAGCGATACGAGCTGTTGAGCGATGCGGCCCGGGAGGCCCGCGATGAGTTCGTGCAGGCGCGCGAAATCGCGGGCGCCACAGCTCCGCAGCAAGCGGCTGCGCGCGGCACGCTCGAGGCGCTTTATTTGTTGGCGGCGGCCGACAAGGCCGAGACATCGCAGCTGCCGGAGATCACCACACCGCGCGGGTTTCGCGTCATGCTGGCTTACGATGAGAGCGATGGTGCCGAGCCGGCATCCATCGGCGTGTTGGTACGCTGCCCCCCCGAGTTGATTGCTGCGCTTGAAGGGAAAACGGTCCACCTCTGGTATGGCGCGGAGCGATTCGAGCTCGGCGAGTTCGACGGCGAAGGAAAGGCGATCGGCGCGCTGCCGGCCGGCATCGAGATCAGCGCATCGGACCTCGCGCAAGGCAGGGTCAAGCTCGAGGAACCGCCCGCGGCCGCGGAATGATGCCGACCCGTGACCGGGGCTTGCGCCAAGCTCGGCCGGACAATACGCGAGAGCAATTCACCGATTTTTTTCACCAATCTCCGAAAGTTCGTCGTTAGGTGGGCACGGGGGGCGCGCATGGTGCGGCCAACCCGACCAACCCAACAAGGAGATGACATGAACAAGACTCGCTGCCTGATCCAGCTTCTCACCTTCTCCGCGCTCGCAGCCGGCGCTGTCGGTACCGCGAATGCAGGGATTTTCGTCCGATCTCGCGTCGTGATAGCGCCCGTGGTCGCTCCGGTCGCCGTAGCGCCGGTGGTTGCTGCGCCGGCCGTCGTTGCCGCGCCGGCAGTCGTTGCTGCGCCCGTTGCCGTCGCGCCGGTCGTGGCCGCCCCGGTGGTTGTGGCGCCGGTCGTGGTGGTGCCGGTCTGCCGCTTCGTAAGCGTCCCGGTGGTCAACGCGTTTACCGGGGTGACCTACCTCGCGACGCGCCGGGTCTGCAACTAAAGCCTTTTCGCCGGCAACACACGGGCGGGCGTCCTCGACAGGGACGCCCGCCCGTTGCTTGTGTTTCCCGAGTCCGCCGTGCATTGTCGAGACCATCATCCAGCGCTTCCCAACTCAATGAACACGAAAGCGACGCAGTTGGATCAGATGTTGTACGCCTGGCTTGCCGAGAGCGATGACCGCAAGTTCGATCGGGCCTTTCAACGTTACTACGGCGAGGCATCTCCCAGCCTGGTCCGCTATCTCGTGAGCCGGTCCAGTCTTCCCGATCTCGACTGCGAGCAGATCGCGGTCGATGCGCTGCTCAAGTTTTTCACCCGTGTCGGACGCGACCGGCGGCAGGCAGCGCAGTCCGTGTCGCACGCGCTGCCGCAGATCCAGCCGCTCAATCTCGGGCCGTTTCACGTAAGGCAAGTGCAGCGTTGGACCGCCGACGTCGGCTCTTTCAAGAACAGGAGCATGAGCTTTACATTGACGCCGGACGACGCGGCGGGGCGAGAGTGGAAAGCTGAAATTCAGACTCAGGCGGACGGAATCCCGCCGCTGCAGCGGCAAGGGCTGCATTTATTGGAGGCTGCGCGGATCGCCGTCGCGGTCATCGCAGAGCCAGCCCCGCTTGCCCCCGAGAGCCTCCGGACTGACGGGACGGCGGAAGCGTCCCCGGCTGAGCATGCTGCCATCCGCGCCTTCGCGGAAGGCCTGCGCGAAGCGACCGAAGCGGGCGCCACCGGGGCCACGGCAGCCGAGTCCCGGCATCCAGGCGTGCTGAAGTTCGTCGGGGGAACCTGGGCCGTGGTCGATGTGCTGCCCGCGCTGCGCATTCCCACCAACGGATATCTGTTCGACATCGCGCAGAGCATGTATCTGGATGAATGCAAGGCGCGCGGCCGCAAAAAGCGCGGCGGAAGCGGCGTATTGGCAGCGAGGCCGGATGACGGACAGGCCTTCGACGGCCCGACATCGTCTATTACGCCGTTCGTTCTCGACGAAGAACGCGCATTCGAGGAGGCGGACAGCGAGGGTTCCGGCGGCAGCTCCGTGACGTTCGCCGCCCGGCCGGGCGAGTTCACCGCCGATCCCACGGCCGAACTCATCGACGAAGACTTCTGCGAACAATTCTACGCCTGCCTGCGCAAACCGCTGCACGATGCGGAGGAGGCATACCGGCAGGCAGCAGCCGTCGGCAAGGCCGATGCGGAGCGCAAGCGGCTCGCATCGGTCAGCGACAAGCACGCGAGGCTCATGGCGGTGCTCACGATGCGTATCGAGGGGCAAACGCAGGAAGCCATCGCGCAGTTGCTGGACCTCTCACGCAACCAGGTCAAGTACATCGCCGAGCAGGTGCAAGCCGCCTACCAGCAGTTTTGCGCCTCGGCGATGCGGCCGGCACGGGTTTAAGCGATGGGCTGAGCTGCCCGAGGGCGGCCCTGAAGACGGCCACAACTTTTTTCACCAATCCATGGCCCGATGTCGTTAGGCGGTCAAGAGCGGTGCAAATCACCGCGCAGAGAACCACACCAAACCACTTCGGAGATGACTCACATGAACACTTCCATCCAGCGCTTTGCGATCCGTACCCTGGCCGTCTCGCTGCTCGCCGCCGCCGCATTGAGCAGCGCCAATGCCGCCATCTTCATCCGCACCGGCGTGGTGCTGGCTCCGGCTCCGGTGGTCGTCTCCCCGGTCGTGGCTGCGCCGGTGATGGTCGCCCCCGTGATGGCTGCGCCGGTCGTGGTTGCGCCGGTGATGGTCGTGCCGACCTGCCGATTCGTAGCGATTCCGGTGATGAATGCATGGACCGGCTTCACCTACATGGTGACCCGCCGGGTTTGCAACTGATGCGGCTCTTCTGAACCCGCACACCCCAAGCGCCGCGGCTCATGCCGCGGCTTTTTTTCGTCCGGGGCGGGGCACTGGCGACGCGTTTGCAGGTCAGCGCCGCCGCCGCGGTCCCGGTTCCAGTAACCGGCGGACTTCCCGAGCCTGGGCCGGCATGCCCAAATCATTGGGCGTGTACACCGTCTGTCGGCGGGTATTCAAGTCGATCGTCACGCTGTCGTCCGGGGTCTTAGCGCCGGCGCCGTCGGCGGCCGGATGGTACTCGATCCGCAGCTGCTCGCCGGTGACGATGATGCGCAGGTATCCATAGTCGGTGTCGTCGTAGTTTTCGAACGTGACCGCATCGTCGGTGGGCGTCTTCTCTTGAAATACCTGGGGGGCCCGCGGCGCAACTCCGTTGGTTGGCTGAAGTTTTTGGACATTGTGGCCGCCGTTGCCGCAAATGACGTACGGAATATCGGAGCCATCGGGGCGGTGGCGTGTATAGCGCTGGTAGTTGTGCGCGTGGCCCGACAGCACTGCGTGCGGCCAGACGCCGGCGGCACTGCACACGGCGTCCATTTGCTGGCGCATCTGTACGCTGGAACCGTGCTGGCCTCCCAGCGCGTAGGGCGGGTGATGATGAGCGAACAGCAGCGCGCCCTTGAAGTTCTCCTGCTTGACCCGGGCCAGCGCCGCCTTGAGATAGCTGATCTGCGCCGAGCCGATGTTCGGGTCGCAGATCACCCCGGGATCCTCCAGCGTGTTGCTGTACAGAACCAAGATGCGGACGAAGGGAGCTTCAAAGGTGAAGAACACGCCCGGCTGGATCTGCGCGGTACGCGAAAGCCCGCCGGCCTCCGGCGTGACCAGGTATCCATCGGCAGGATCCGCGCAAAAATTGCGAAGATACGCATCGAGACTCCGCGCGTGCGCAAGCGGCGAGATCATGCCGTCATGGTTGCCGGCGACCGCCAGCACGGGCGAGGGATAATTGCGGTAGGGCTCGTAGAACTGATCGTAGTAGTACTGCGTTTCGCCGAAGTTGTAGACGACGTCCCCCAGCAATAGCGCGAACTGCGGTATCTCCGAGGACCTCGCCTCGGTGAAATCCGCAACCATCTTGTCGGTCACTTCGTTCTGAGTGGTGGGACCGCGCGTACTTCCACAGTCACCCGTCGAATGAAACACGATCTGGCCGTTGCTCTGAATGCGCGCGATGGCCGAGGTATTTCCGCCGAAGACCTGCGTCAAATTCAGTTGCGGCTCGCCCTGGGCTCCGCGGGGGGGCGGAAACGGCAACGGCTTGATCTTATGCTCTGCATTCAGCTCGTCGATGATCTTGTATGCCGCATCATCGGAGGGATGAGTGATTTTAAACGTCGAGGGATCAGGAGTCGGCTCGGGCTGCGCGAACACCGGATTCGTCAGGTTACGCGCCGGTATCTGCGCTGCGGCGGTTCCGATGCGTTTTGTTCCGGTGCGTTTGGTTGTGATGCGTTTCATGTGACGCGGCGTGCCCGGCCGAGCCAGTAGCCCGCGGCGAAAGGCAGGCCGAGTATCACCAGTGCCAGGCCCATCGCGAGCAATAACACCTCGCGCGCCAGGAGCCGCGCTTGCTTTCCGGCGTCACTGATCACCTGGCTCGCCACGCGCGCTGCATCCGCATCGACGGCTGCGCGTTCCTTGTCCAAGGCCTCCACCGCAGCCTGCCGCTCCGCGCTGACCGTAGCGGATAGCGCCAGACGCTCGTTGCGCATGGTGCCCATCATCTCGGCCCAGGAGACATCGAAGCGTTTGCCGGCATCGCGCACCACGTCATTGACCAGAGCGGGAGTCGAATCAGCCATCGCGGATAGCCGCGCGAATCGTTCGTCCAGGCGCTTCAATGCGGACTCTATATCCTTGTCCTTGGAGGCTAATCCGGACTCCTGGACGGCGAGTTCGGCGCCAAAGCGCGAGCGAAGGCGCAGTGTCGCCGTACATGCGCAGCACGTCCACCGCGTCGGCCATGGCTTCGGGCACCGTACCGAGCGATCCCACCAGTTGGAATTTGGAGCCCTTTTCGCGCGCCCAAAAATCGACCATCGATGCGCGTGCGAATTCCAATCCCTCGATCGGATAGGTCCGGACGTACTGGTCCACGAACCGACGATCCTCGTCGAATTCCCGGGGCTCGGTCACGTCTTTGACCAGCGCGCGCGCCTCTCGCTCCAGGTCCTGTGTGAGCATGACGGCGCGGTTCTGCTCGGGCCCGAACAGGGAACCCCCATTGGCCTCGCCCAGATAAGCCTGCATCTGAGCGCTTAGGGCCCAGAGGTCGAGGAGACTGACCATGGGAACCACCTGACTTGCGGCTCTCTGGCTCGCGCTGGTCGCTCCGATTTTCCATCGAAGCGCGTTCAGGCGCACCGCCGGATCCTCGGCGCCGGCGGCGATATCGTCGGCGGCCTGCTCGACGGCCAGATCGAAGCGCGCGGAAAACGCGTGCGCCAGAATGCGGGCGTTGAGGTCGCGCGGCGAAAGGGGCTTTTCCGGACTTTTGATCGACAGCAAGGAGCAGCCGGCAAGCAACGCCGCGATTGCGGGCATCAACCGACGCAGCCACATGAGCGGGCCAGCGGATTGCCGTGCCGGCGGCGAGCTCTGGGCGGGTGGCGCGGTGATCATGCCGTTATCATACTGCGATGGGACTTGGGCGCTAGATCAAGGAGCATGTCGATGCCGGCCATCCCGGAAACGATGAAGGCGGTACTCTTGAACGGGTATGGCGGATTCGATCAGATGGAGTACCGCGAGGATGTGCCAGTCCCTCGACCCGAGGAAGGTGCCGTCCTCGTGCAGATCGGTGCGGCGGGCGTCAACAATACCGACATCAATACGCGCACCGGCTGGTACTCGCGCGCGGTTGCAGAGGGTACGACGGTTGCCGGCGCGGCCGGCGGTTTCGACGGCGCGAGCGCCGAGGACTCCGGATGGACGGGGACGAAACACCAGTTTCCGCGCATTCAGGGTGCCGATGCTTGCGGCCATATCGTTGCCGTCGGCTCCGGCGTTCCCCGTGACCGCATCGGGGAGCGCGTCCTCATCGAGCCCGTCATCCGCCTGAATCGGGACGGGGTGACCCAAGTCCTGTATTTCGGTTCAGAGTGCAACGGCGCGTTTGCCGAGTACACCTGCGTGCCCTCGGTGAACGCTCATGCGATCTCGACCGGCCTGTCGGATGCGGAACTCGCCTCGTTTCCGTGCGCGTACGGGGCAGCCGAACACATGCTCGAACGCAGCGCGGTGGCCCGCGGCGAGACGGTGCTGGTCACCGGCGCATCCGGGGGAGTCGGCTCGGCGGCTGTGCAGCTTGCGGTGCGTCGGGGAGCACGCGTGATCGCGGTGGCCAGCCTCGCTAAGGCGCGGGCCGTCAAAGCGTTGGGTGCAGCGGCCGTGCTCGCCCGCGATGCAGACCTCATCGGCGCACTGGGACGCGAAAGCGTCGATGCCGTCATCGACGTGGTCGGCGGCAGGCAGTTCGGTCAGCTCCTCGAGGTCCTGCGGCGACGCGGGCGCTATGCGGTGGCGGGCGCCATATCGGGCCCGATCGTCGATCTGGACCTGCGAACCCTGTATCTGAAGGATCTTCGGCTCGACGGCTGTACGGTGTTCGAGCCCGCGGTTTTCCGCAACCTAGTCGGGTATATCGAGCGCGGCGAAATACGTCCGGTCATTGCCGCAGTCTTCGCGCTCGATTCGATCGTCGCGGCCCAACAGGAGTTCAGCGCCAAAGGCTACACGGGCAAGATTGTGCTGACGCCCTGAGCGCGGACCGTTCTCAAGGCTCGCCGCGGTTCGGGGAGACGAACAACTTGACGGCCGACGGCTGACGGGCGTCGTGGAAGAGCGTGTTCTCGACCGTTTTGGTGCGCCGATTCATGCCGAGCGGCTCTCCGGTGTTGGGATTCACGTCGAAGCGCGGGAAATTGCTGCTCGAAATATCGAGCCGCAGGCGGTGCCCTTGCTTCACCACGTTGGCCGTGTCGAACGGCCGTATGACCAGTCGGTAGCTCTGGCCGGGCTTCAGTAGCTTTCGCGTCTTCGAATCGTCGCGATAACTCGCCCGAATGATGCCGTCGGTGAGATTCATGTCGAACCCGTTGGGAAAATCGCTGCTGGGCGGATAGACATCGATCAGTTTCGCCGTGAAGTCAGTGTCCGTACCGGTCGATGAGGCGAACAGCGTGACCTCCACCGGCCCGGTGAGAGTGAGGTCTCGTTCGAGGGGTCCGGTCTCGAACACCAGCACGTCACTACGCGCTCGTAGCGGTAAATAGGGGGGGCGCGAGCCCGGCATGTCGGGCCGTTCGCGTTGGTCGAAAGCGCCATCCTTCAAGCGCTTCGAGACGCCTCCGCCGATGGTGGGTACGGGATGGCCGGGGTCAAATGCGTAGGACGTGCGATGGGGCTCGTCCGGCGCGGGCAAATGCTCACTGAGCGAGCCGTCGCCATGCAGATAGAGGGTCGTGGAACGCGATTTTTCGGGCGGCCATTGCGTCGCATCGCGCCACTCGCCGCCGTGGTAGAGGCGCCCGGCGGCATCTTTGTGTCCATCTCCCGTGCCCATCAAGAAATAGCGCACCGGTGCCTGTGTGGCTGCGGATGTCGCGATGCCTTTCAGGTGGTAGTCGAACCATCTCAAATGAAAATCCGTATCGAAGTCCTGGATCGCGGCCTCGGTGCCGAACTCGACGTCGCCCGCATGGGACACGGTGTTGCCGTGATGGGTCCAGGGACCTATCAGCAGGCGCATGGGCGATTTTTTCAACGCGGACAATCGACGCCAATTCTCGATCGTTCCGCGCAGGTAGATGTCATACCAACCGCCGATATGCATCATCGGCACGTCCGCGGTCTGCGCGTAGTACCGCTCCCATTGCATCCCGAGCGTGGCCCAGTGCTCGTCGTAATCCGAGCGCGTCGCCTCGTCGAGATAATACCGTTCGTAGTTTGGCGCGACGGAGAGCGGGCTCAAGCCCTTGCGGATCGGTAGCGCGGAGTACCACGCCAGCACATCTTCTTTGGACAGCATGGCCTTGACGATGGGGTCCTTGGCATCGTCCAACGCCTCCTGCCAGGCCCAGGTGAGCTGCCTCCCCATCTCGAATGCGCCGTCGTAGCGCACGCTGTGGTTCCAGGCACTCGACATGCCACCCATGTTGAGCACCAGCGCCCGCAAGTGCGGAGGGGCCAGCTTCGAAGCATCAGCCTGCGTATGGGCAGCGTACGAAGTGCCATACATGCCGACCTTGCCGTTGCTGTAAGGTTGGCTCGCCGCCCATTCGATGGTGTCGTACCCGTCGTAGGCGTCGAAGGCATAATACTTCTCGAACTCGCCTTGGGATCGATGCCGGCCGCGGGTGTCTTGCACCATGACCACGTAGCCATGTCCGGCCAGCTGCTCGGCGATCGCAATGGTCGCCGGATCTGATTTATCGTAGGGAGTGCGATGCAAAAGAACCGGCAGCCGCTCCTCCGTAGGTGCGGTCCCGTTCGCCGGCCGATAGATGTCGGTGGCAAGCTGCACGCCGTCGCGCGCCTCGACCATCACGTCTTGCTGGCGAACGACATCGGCGCATTGCGCCCGCCCGCAGACCCCAAGCAGCAGCGCAAATAAGACTAATTTCGGCGCCGAGTCTAGGATGGCGCCTGCGAATGCATCCGGTCATCCGCCTTGAAGAAGTGGCGAGCGAACGCCACGATGGTGCCGTCCGAGGGATGATCCAAGCTCTCCACCCCGGATACCCGACCCGCGAGCGGGGCGTCGTGGTCCTTGATGTATTTGGCGAGTTCGTGTTTCGCGCTCGAGGGCCCCACGATGAGAACCGCGCCGGCGTCCGCCACCGATTTGGCCACATGCTTGAAGAACTCGTGATCGGGCGGTGCGTGACCGGAGTCGCCCGAATTCGCTTTGTGATGCAGATGCTGGTCGGGGTGGGTGCTGCGAACGGTCTGTCCGTCGTACACGTCGGCATTGAAATTCAAGATCTTCGCTTGCCGATGATCGATCCAAACCACGGTATGAAAGTGTTTGCTCATAGGTCCCGACTATATCACTTAAATCAGGAGGTTACGGGAGAACAGAGGTGAGCTCGAACGGCGCCACGAGCCTCAGGGTCGCAGTGTACGAGTGGCGGAGCCGGGCCGCCGCGTCACTCTCCTGCACAAAGTAACCGGCGTGCTGTATTTCTTCCTTGACACCGAAACTCGTGTGCGCTCAGAGTACCGGCCGAGCCCTGAGGGATGAAAATTACGAGACGAATCGCAGAGTTTTGTTCCGCTGACTCGACAACCCACAGGAGTTGGCGATGATTACCGCTCAGGCGATCAAGTCCAGACATTCCGATGTCTTCACCTACCTGCACGGCAACCTGAACTCGAGTGCCGAGAACTGCCGGATTCCCGCCGACTCCTGCGGCGCCAGTTTGGTGTTCGTCAGCGATGAGCAACAAATCGCTCAGGCGCTCGCCCACCGTCCCGCCATCCTCATATGCCTCAGCGACGTTTCCGCATCGCTGAAGCCGGCGAACGACGAGACCTGCTGTTTTTCGGTCAAGCTCATGCCCGTAGGCATGGCAACACTGCTCAAATATTTCGACCGAAAGGATGCCCGCTTCACCCAGTGGGGACGGCAGCACCCCACGGCGCTCGTGCATCCGGACGCTCGAATAGGGTCGGATGTCTGCTTGGGACCCTACTGCGTGATTGGCGCCCATGCGGTGATCGGCGACAATTGCATGATCGGTGCGCATGCGGTGATCGAAAACGACGCCACCATCGGGGCACGAACGGTCATACATCCGCAGGTTTTCATCGGGGCCGGATGCGAAGTCGGGGACGACTGCGAAATTCATCCCCACACCACGGTGGGCGGTGACGGATTTGGATACGCGCCCGGGCCGGATGGCCGGGCCCGCAAGATTCCGCACCTGGGCAATGTCGTGATCGGCAACGATGTGGAGATCGGCAGCAACTGCGCCATCGACCGTGCCACTTTGACGTCGACGCACATCCGCGCCGGCACCAAGCTGGACAACATCTGCCATATCGCGCACAACTGCGACTTGGGCGAGGACGGATTCTATACAGCAGGCTTCATGATGGGCGGGTCGACCCGGATCGGCCGCCGGTTCATGACCGGCGGAAACTCAGTCGTCACCACGCACGTCACCGTTGGCGACAATGTCACGCTCTCGGGAAGATCTTCCGTCACCCACGACGTACCGAATCCCGGCGCCTACGGCGGCTATCCGCTGCAGCCCCTGGGGGATGCGATGCGCACGGCCGCAAGCCTCGGCAAGCTCAATGAAATCCGCAAGAACCTCGCGCGGGTGATGAGGCATCTGAACCTCACTTGAACGCGCGCGTGTGCCGGACCGCAACCGGCCGAGACGATCAACGGGGTGCTCGCGCAAGACGTTCTCAGTGATGCGAGTGGGGGCTGAACGGCCCCAGCATCGTCAGGACTCCAAATACCAGCAGCAGCCAACCGGCCGCCTGATTCAGGCCGTGGGCGACGCTGACGCGCCCCAGCCGTGCGCTCAGCATGCCGGCTCCGAACACGGCAGGCACCGTCCCCAGGCCGAAGCACAACATCAGGGCCGCGGCCGGCGCCGCGCCGCCCGAAAGCGCGGCGAACATCAGCATCGAGTAGACGAATCCGCAGGGCAGCCAACCCCACAGCATGCCGAGCAGAAGCGACCCGGAAAGGCCATTGGAAGGAAGCTTGCGTGCAAGCGGCGCGAGGCGAGCCCACAGCCGGCCGCCGAGACGCTCGAGCCGCGAGAGCGGGCGCCAATGGAACAAGGTGTTCAAAGCCATCGCGACCAGCAATAGGCCCGCCATGATTCTCGCCATGACGGCTATGCGATCCAGATCGAACATCGTGCTCAACAATCCACCGGAGGCGCCGACGATGGCGCCCGCCAAGGTGTAGCTCGACAGCCGCCCCACCTGATAGCTGGCCGTGTGCACCGATCTCTGGGCCGCGCCCGGGATGCCGCGGGTGCGCATGCCCAGCGCACCGGATATGCCGCCGCACATGGCGAGGCAATGGACGCTCCCCGCCACACCGACGGCAAAGGCGGCGGAGAGGGTCAGCGGATTACAGACCGCTGCGCCGCTCATCGGGGCTTCTGCGCCGGCAAGTCCGACGGCGTCGCGGTCTCGTTTCGGTCCTCCACGAGAATTTCCCAGGCGGGCGCATCCAATTCGTCGAACTGTCCGGTTCGTACGGCCCAAAAGAATCCCCAGATGCCGCAGCCGACCAGCACCAGGCTCACCGGAATCAACACGAACACGATGCTCATGACACGGCCGCCCCGGCCGCCGGCGGGGTCTCCATGGGCGGTACGGACACCGGCGCGCGCCCACGACGGGGTTCGCGCCCGCGGCTGCGGCCGTCGCGCATGAGGCGCAAGGAATTCAACACGACCAGGATCGAGCTCGTCGACATGCCGATGGCGGCTGCCCAAGGCGGCACCCATCCCAGCGCGGCGAGCGGCATTGCGATCAGGTTGTAGGCCCCCGCCCAGACGAGATTCTGGCGCATGATGCGCCGTGCACGGCGCGCCAGGAGGAACGCGCCGGGAAGCGCGCGCAGCGAGTCGCCGATCAGCACCAGATCCGCGCTGGCCAACGTGAGCGCGGATCCGCGACTCATGGCGACGGACAGACCGGCGCCACCCAAAACCGGCGCATCGTTGATGCCGTCGCCCACCATGGCGATGAATTCACCTCTGCGGCTGAGCACCTTGACACGCTCGAGCTTGTCGGCCGGCGATTGCCGGGCCGCGAACGCCGAAATGCCGCAATGCTCCGCGAGACGGGATACGGCGGCGAAGGAATCGCCGCTGAGAATTTCCGTGCTCAAGCCTTGTTCGACGAGCTTGCGCACCGTGCCGGGGCTTTCCGGGCGCGGCGTGTCCTGCAGTTCGAAAGTCGCAAGCTCGACCCCGTCCCCGGCAAGTACGATCATTGCGTCATCGTCCGCCGAGACGCGCGCCGCAGTAGAGCCGCTGGCAAAAGCACGCGTACCGATCTGGTAGCTTTTTCCCTGGACGATTCCCGTCATACCGCCTCCGGGCACCACCTGCACGTCACGCGCCTCGAGCCGGCGGCCCGGCGCGGAGGCGAAGGCACGGGCAATGGGATGCTCCGAGGCCACCTCGAGCGCTGCAGCGATCTTGAGGCATTCTCCCTCGGACAGCGGTCCTTTCGCCGTGCAGCGCGATACCGACATCATGGCGCTCGTCAGCGTTCCGGTTTTGTCGAACACGACTCGCGTCACTCGCGTGAGACTCTCGACGGCGTCGGGGTGAGTCACCAGGACGCCCCGTCGGGCGAGCGCGGCGTTGGCGCTGGCGACCGCGACCAGCGTGGCGAGAGAGAAGGCGCACGGACAGGCGGCCACCAACATCGCCAGGGTCGCCGAGAACGCCCGGCTTGGATCTACGACGCACCAGATTGCGCCGATCCCCGCAGCGAGGAGCAGCACGCAGGTGAGGAAACGACTCGCCATCCGATCGGCGTCGCGGGTGATGCGCGGCCGCTCGGACTGTGCGCGATGCAGCAGGGCGACGATGCTCGACAATACGGTCGCGCCCCCGGTCGCTGTTACCCGGATGCGTACCGGGGAGCCGACGTTGATCGTGCCCGCGGTCGCGTGATCGCCGCTCGCACGAGCGACCGGCAGCGATTCGCCCGTCAACATGGCTTCATCGAATTGCGTGCCTGCCGATTCGAGCCGACCGTCGGCCGGTACGATCTCTCCCGCGCGCACCAGCACCAGGTCGCCCGCCTTGAGCGCCGCGACGGTGACCTCGCTGACGAGCTCGCCTTCGTTCTCCGCAACGCAGAGACGGTGTGCGGTCACCGGCAGCAGGCGGCTCAAGGAGTCGCTCACGCGCGTGCACTGATGCCGTGCCACCATCTCGACGTAACGGGCGACGGTCAAAAAGAAAATGAACATGGTGACCGAGTCGAAATAGACCTCCCCGGCATGTCTCCACGTATTGTAGACGCTCGCCCCATACGCAAGGATCAGCGCGAGACTCACCGGCACATCCATGGTGATGCCGCGTTCCATGAGCGCCCGCGCGCCGTTCGCGAAATAAGGCCAACCGGCGTAGAACATGACGGGAGTGGCGACCAGCATGCTCACGATGCGCAGGTATGCCCGCACATCGGCCTCCATGCCTTGCGAATTGCCGACGTACAGTGCGACCGCAAACATCATCACCTGCATCATCCCGAGGCCCGCGACGGCGAGTCGTTTCAACAAGCCGCGCCGTTCGGACTGCGCCAGCGCGTCCGCGTTCTCGGCAGTCACGACGTGCGGCTGGTAGCCGAGCTCCGAGATGATCTGCATGAGCCGCGAAAGCTTGATGCGGCCTTCGTCCCATACGATTTGCGCGCGTCCTGTCGCAGTATTGACGCCGGCGTGAACGACGCCGTCCAAACCCGTCAAGGAGCGTTGAATCAACCAGCTGCAGGCCGCGCAAGTCACTCCGTCGATCGTCAGGATGACGGCGCGCCCGCGAGGCTCGACGCGGCTCAGCGACTCGAGAAGCGCGGGCTCATCGTAGGCCAACCAGCTGTCCGAGGGCGGCCCGGGTTTGACCGCGGGTGCGGTCCGGAATCGATAGAAATCCTCCAGCCCGAGTTGCGAGATCAGCTGCGCGGCGGCCCGGCATCCGGGGCAGCAGACCACCTCGTCGGAACCGTTCAAACGGACCCACAGCGGCTCGCGTCCTGCCAGCGCTTCGCCGCAATGAAAACACTCGATGGGCGAGGCCGCCACGGTTCAATCCGTCGGCGGCAGGAGCGAATTCGCTTTGGCGGCGTGCTGCACGGCCACCGCTGGATGCGATGTCGCCAAGACCGGATCCGGGTGTTTCAAGATCAAGATCATGGTGATGATGCCGGCGATCACCGACCCGACGGGTGGTGCGATGACCAACCACATCATCGGGTAGCGGTACCAGGCTTCTTTTTCGGTCTTTGGGTCGCTCATGTCGGTCTCCAGATATACCTTAAGGTTCGGCAAAGAATCGTGCGCGGCTAGTGACGAGCACCTCGGGATGATCCAGCGCCTGGGCGGTGATCGTGAAATTCTGGCCGCCATGCTCCTCACCAGGAGGGATGCGCACCCGAATCACGACGGTCTTCACATCCTCCGCATCGACATGCTGCGCGGGCGAGTCGCTGTCGATCACCGCATCGGGGAGGCCCGAGGTGCTCAGGCGGAAATCGTGGGCGTGCTGATCCTTGTTGATGATGCGTATCGTGAACACATTTTCCACCCGACCATCGTCAAGTTCGCGGTACAGAATATTGCGATCGCGCAGAACATCGATATCGAAGCTCACGCGGTGGGTCACCGCATAGGCGAACCCGCATATCAGCGACGCCAGAATCGCGGTGTAGATCATGATTCGCGGCCGCAAAATGCGGCGCGGTGCGCCGTCGAGCTCAGCCTGGGTCGAATAGCGTACGAGTCCCCGTGGGGAACCGACCTTTTCCATCACGGCATCGCAGGCATCGATGCAGGCCGCGCAGGCGATGCATTCGTACTGCAATCCCTTGCGGATATCGATGCCGGTCGGACAGGCTTGCACGCAGAGGGTACAGTCCACGCAATCGCCCAATCCCGCCTGCCTGGCGCTGACCCCTCGGCCGCGCGATCCGCGCGGTTCGCCCCGCGCTGCATCGTAGGAAATGACCAGCGTGCTCCGGTCGAACATGGCGCTCTGAAACCGCGCATACGGACACATGTACTTGCACACCTGTTCGCGCATGTACCCGGCATTGCCATAGGTGGCAAAGCCGTAGAAAAGTATCCAAAACGTCTCCCAGGAGCCCACCCCGCCGATCGCGATGCGGCTGACCAATCCATCGATGGGTGAAAAATAGCCGACGAACGTCAGTCCGGTGAACAGGGAAAACCCGACCCACAGCGCTTGCTTGGCCGCCTTGCGCGAGATCTTGGACCACGACCAGGCAGCCCGGTCGAGTTTCATCTGCTGCGACCGGTTGCCTTCGGTCAGACGTTCCATCCACACGAAAATTTCCGTCCAGACGGTTTGTGGACACGCGTAGCCGCACCACAAACGTCCACCGATTGCCGTGAAGTAGAACAACGACAGTGCCGCGATGATCAGGAGCCACGTCAGGAGATAGAAATCCTGGGGAAACAGCGTCAATCCGAAGATGAAGAACTTGCGTGCCGGCAGATCGAACAACACCGCCTGCCGCCCGTTCCACCTGAGCCAGGGCAGCCCGTAGAATATTCCGAGAAGTACCACCACGGTGAGATTGCGCAGGCGCGCAAAGCGGCCGGACACTTCGCGCGCATAGACCTTTCGTTGCGCCTCATAGAGCGGCTCGGCAACCGTTTCGTTGGCGTTCATGGGAGCTTGCCATGCGGGCCGGACGTGAGCATGTAGGCGGTCAAGGCGGATCCGACGAAATTGAACAGCCAGAACACGAAGAACCCCATCGCGTAGATCATCGGGCGAAGCGCCACGAGCGACGGGCTGAACAAGTCATCCCATCGCAGCGTCATCGGATCGAAGCACGCGAACACCACGGCTGTCTGCAGGCACGCCGCGATGAACGATGCCCAGAGCGTGACGCCCCAAATCTCCGCAAGGCGGGACCAACCGGAAGCTGGCGCGTCACTTACCGCCACTTGCCTGCTCGGCTGGCTGCGGTGTCCCCGCCGGCTGCGAGAGACTGAGCACATACGCGGACAACAGCCGCACCTTCATATCCCCCAGGCGCTCGAGTTGAGCGGGCATGTGATTGGTGCGTCCATTCGTGATCGTCTCGCGGATGTCCTTCACCGAACTGCCGTGCAGCCAGATGTTGTCGGTCAAATTCGGGGCGCCGAGCGCCGTGTTGCCCTTGCCGTCCGGCCCATGACAGGCGAAACACATTGTCTGGAACCGCGTCTTCCCCGCGCTCACCTGCTCGGAAGTGAAGTGGGTATCCGCCGGGTTCCGGCCGCTCAAGGTCAGCACATAGGCCAATACCTGCTCGACGCCGTCGTGCCCGAGCACCGGTCCCCAGGCCGGCATCATGCCGTCGCGGCCGTGCGCCACGGTCTGATACACGTCCTGCTCAGTGCCGCCCCACAGCCAGTCCTGATCGGTGAGATTGGGGAAGCCCTTGGCGCCGCGCGCATCCGATCCGTGGCAGCTGGAGCAATTGAGCGCGAACAGATTCCGCCCGGTGATCATCGCCGACGGATCGTGCGACAACTCGATCAGGCTCTTGCCGTTGAACGCGGCGAAGCGCTGCTGCAGCGCCTGTTTGGCGGCATCGTCCTCGCCCTGCCACTGCGAAACCTCGGTCCAGTGCCTGAGCCCTTTGTAGTTGCCGAGCCCCGGGTACAGGACCAAGTAGCCCAGCGCGAAGATGATCGACGAAATGAACAGCCACAACCACCAGCGAGGCAGCGGATTGTTATACTCGGTCAGATTGTCGTCCCAAACGTGGGTCGTGTCCTTCGGGTCCACTTTCGAGGCGCCGCGCATCGTCCACCAGATCAGCCAAAGGCAACCGAAGATGTTGGCGAGCACCACGATCGTGATGTAGGTGGCGACTCCGTTACTCATAGCAGGGCCGTTACTCATGATGGGCTTCTTTGACTGTCGGCAGGTTGGATGTCGGCTGGCTGTCGTCGTCGAGGGCCATCCGGGCCATCGAATCGAACACCGCCTTGCGCCGCCCGCTCCAAGCCCAGGCGACGATGGCGACAAAGAACAACAGCAGGATCAGCGTCATTGCGCCGCGGAATATGCCGATCATGGCGACACCTCACCGTGAAATTTGAGACCTTGCAGATAGGCCACCAGCGCATCGAGTTCGGTGTGGCCGGCCACTTTGTCCGACGCGGATTCTATTTCCGAATCGGTGTAGGGCACACCGACCTTCCGTAGCACGCGCATCTTCGCGGCGAGGTCCTTGGGATCGATGCTGTCCTTCGCCAACCACGTGAAGGCGGGCATATTGGATTCGGGGACCACATCGCGCGGATTGTTGAGGTGGATGCGATGCCACTCGTCCGAATAGCGGCCGCCGACGCGCGCCAGATCCGGCCCCGTTCGCTTCGATCCGAACTGGAACGGGTGATCGTAGACGGCCTCGCCCGCGATCGAGTAATGGCCGTAGCGCTCGACCTCGGCCTGCAGCGGCCGCACCATCTGCGTATGACACAGATAGCAGCCTTCGCGCACGTAGACCTCGCGTCCGGCGAGCTCCAGCGGCCCGTAGGGCTTGATTCCCGGCGAAGGTTGGATCACCGACGCCTGGAAATACAGCGGTACGATCTCCACCAGTCCGGCGACGCTGATGACGATGGCGATCAGTGTTCCCATCAGCCACGCATTCTTTTCGACGATTTCGTGATTCATTCTTGATCTCCGCTGCGATCAGGCGGCCGGCACGGGCACGGCATCGGTGCGCACGACCGGCTCTCTCACGGTCATGACCGTGTTGTAGAGCATGATGAACATGCCGATCAGAAAAAGGACGCCGCCTCCCAACCGCACCATGTAGTAGGGGTAGGTCGCCTTCAGCGATTCGACGAAGGTGTAGGTGAGCGTGCCGTCGGCATTCGTCGCCCGCCACATGAGGCCCTGCATGACGCCGGCGATCCACATCGCCGTCACGTACAGCACGACGCCGATGGTGGCGATCCAGAAATGCACGTCGATCAGCCGGATGCTATACATCTCCTTGCGACCATAGAGCCGCGGGAGGAGCACATACATCGAGCCGATGGTCATGAAGGCGACCCAGCCCAATGCACCCGAATGCACATGGCCGATGACCCAGTCCGTGTCGTGCGCCAACGCATTGACCGTCTTGATGGACATCATCGGGCCCTCGAACGTCGACATGCCGTAGAAAGACAGCGCGACGATCAGGAACTTGAGAATGGGGTCGGTCCGAAGTTTGTGCCAGGCGCCGGAGAGCGTCATGATTCCGTTGATCATGCCGCCCCAGGAAGGCGCGAGCAGAATGATCGAGAACACCATGCCGAGCGATTGCGCCCAGTCGGGCAGGCTCGTGTACTGCAGGTGATGCGGGCCAGCCCACATGTAGATGGAAATCAATGCCCAGAAATGCACGATCGACAGGCGGTACGAGTAGATCGGACGCTCCGCCTGCTTCGGCACGAAGTAATACATCATTCCCAGAAACGCCGCGGTCAGAAAGAATCCCACCGCGTTGTGGCCGTACCACCATTCCACCATGGCGTCGACCACGCCCGAATAGATCACGTACGATTTGGTGAGGGAGACCGGCACTGCCAGATTGTTGATGATGTGCAGAACGGCGATGGTGATGATGTACGCGGCGAAGAACCAGTTGGCCACGTAGATGTGCTTGACCTTTCGAATCGCCAGGGTGCCGAAGAAGACATACGCGTAGGCGACCCACACGACCACGATCAGAAGGTCGATGGGCCATTCGAGCTCGGCGTATTCCTTGCCCTTGGTGATTCCGAGCGGCAGGCTGATCGCAGCCAGGAGAATCACCAGCTGCCACCCCCAGAAGGTGAACGTGGCGAGCCGGTCGGAGATCAAACGCACCTTGCAGGTGCGCTGTACGATGTAATAAGAGCTTGCGAAGAGGCCGCAGCCGCCGAACGCGAAAATGACCGCATTGGTATGCAGCGGCCGCAGCCGCCCATAACTCAAGAAGGGCAGATCGAAATTCAAGGTGGGCCAGATCAGTTCCGCGGCGATGAACACGCCGACGGTCATGCCGACGATTCCCCAAATGATCGTCATGAGTGTGAATTGACGCACCACCGCATCGTTGTAGATCACGGGGGGTTCCCTGGCGGGCGAGAGCGTACTCGACATCATCTTGCTACCTCGATACGTACGGTGAGGACACGCGGCGCATCGTAGGAATTATGTTGCGCGGCCGGTATCAGTAACGTACCGGGGCCTCCTACGTAGAGTTCGCTTCTGCGCAGAACTACGGGAAACTACCTATTGGCGGGGGCCGCGCTTCAAGGAAGCCTAGGGTCCACATTTCATGAGCTCGAGTCACTTCGAGGAATTACGATGACTGCTGCCACGGCCGTTTGTTTCGACCCCGATCTGATGCGCCGCTATGATCGGGAGGGTCCGCGCTATACCTCTTATCCCACTGCGATGCAATTTCGCAATGGAGTCGCGGCGGGCGATTATGAACAGGCCGCTGCCACGAGCGCGGGCGCGGACCAGAGAATGCCGCTGTCGCTGTACGTGCACGTTCCGTTTTGCCTGACCCCTTGTTTTTATTGCGGGTGCAATAAAATCGTGACGCGCCGCCTGGCACGGGCGGACGACTACGTCCGACACCTGGTGCGCGAGATCTCCCAGCGCGGCGCAATTTTCGGCCGCGAAAGAACCGTCGAGCAGTTGCATTTCGGCGGGGGCACCCCGACCTATCTTCCGCGGCGGCTGTTGATCGAGCTGATCGACAGAATCGATCACGAATTCCAGTTGACCGACGCCGAATCCCGGGATTACTCGATTGAAATCGATCCCCGCGGAGTGGACCCGGGCATGCTTGAGCTCCTGAAAGCACTTGGCTTCAACCGGGTCAGCTTGGGAGTCCAGGATTTCGATGAAAACGTGCAGCGGGCGGTCAACCGGGTTCAGCCCGCGGAAATGGTGGCGCGGGTTTATGGCCAGGCGCGTGAATTGGGCTTTCGCTCGATCAATTTCGACTTGATCTACGGTCTACCGAGGCAAACTCTGGCGACTTTCGAGGCGACTCTCGACCAGGTGATCGCGATGCGCCCGGATCGTTTGGCGGTGTACGGCTATGCCCACATGCCGCGGGTGTTCAAAGCGCAGCGGCAAATCGTCCCCGGCGAGCTCCCCGGTCCGGCGCTTCGGTTGAGCCTGCTGCAGCTGGCCGTCGAGAAGCTGTGCGGAGCGGGCTACGTGTATATCGGCATGGATCATTTCGCGCTGCCCACCGACGGTCTCGCGCAAGCGCAAATGAACGGCACCCTTCACCGGAGTTTTCAAGGCTATACGACTCACGCGAATCGCGATCTCGTGAATCTCGGCGTCAGTGCGATTGGGCAGGTGGGCGATCTGTACGTGCAGAACTATAAGGCGCTCGGCGACTACGAGGGAGCGGTTGCCAGCGGCGCCCTGCCCTCGAGTCGCGGCGTGCGCATGAGCCGCGACGATGTGGTGCGCAGGGACGTCATTCAGGAGATCATGTGCAACGGCAGCGTGGACATGGCCGCCTTCGAGCGCCGCCATGACATACGCTTTGACGGCTATTTTGCCGGTGAATTGCAACGCCTCCAGGTCTTGCAGGCGGATGGTCTCGTGGTACTCGCCGACGGCCGCATCGCGTTGACCCCGGCGGGTCGCCTGTTGATGCGCTCGGTCGCCATGACCTTCGATGCCTACCTCCACGGCGACCGGGCGTCCGCAGGCGGTTCGCGCACGATCTAGACCGGATCGTCGATGGACTTCGCGAGGCCGGTGAAGAGTTTCGGACCGGCGCCGGTCATGTGCCAGCAATCCTCCAAGCGCACGCCGAACTCGCCCGGGATGTAGATGCCCGGCTCGTCGGAGAAGCACATGCCGGCTTCGAGCGGCGTCGTGTCGCCATGCACCAGGTAAGCCGGCTCGTGACCGTCGAGACCGATGCCATGACCGGTACGATGAGACAGCCCGGGAAGCTTGTAGCCCGGCCCCCACCCCTCGCTCTCGTAGTATTTGCGCACGGCATCGTCCAGCGCACCCACGGCGACACCGAGCGTGGCGCTTTCCAAGGCGATTTGCTGACCGCGCTTCACGGTGTCCCAGAGCTTGCGCTGCCGGGCGTTGGCTTCGCCGAACACCCAGGTCCTCGAGATGTCGGATTGATACCCGTGCACGGTGCAGCCGCAATCCGTGAGAATCACCGAGCCTTCCGCGACCGACTGCGATTGGTGCGAGCCGTGCGGGTAGGCGGACGCCTCGTTCAGCAGGATCAGGGCGAATTCGGGGGAGCCTCCGAATGCCTGTGTGGCGTCGGTGACGATGGCCGCCAAGTCGGAGGCGCTCATGCCCCGCTCGATGAGTGCATGCAGGTGACGGAGCGCCGCGAGCGTCACGTCGTTGGCGGTCTGCATGAGTGCAAGTTCGGCCGGCGACTTGATCATCCGGCAGGCTCGAATCAACGGATCGCCGGAAACGATCTCGTAGCTGCCGGAAGCATTTTTGACGCCGTCGAGGATGAAGAATCGCATGGTCGGCTCCGCCGCAACGCGGCCGGAACGAACTCCCCGGTCGCGCAGGCCTTGCACGATGCGAAGGAACGGGCTCTCGTCCTCGTTCCAGGTGCGCACGTCGCCGGGGATGGCCAGCGTTTCGCGCACCGAGGGCTCTTCGAACGCAGGCGTGACGATGATGACCTCACCCCGCCCGGGGATGATGGCCGCCGTCGTGCGCTCGGAGCTGTGCCACTCTATTCCGGTGAAGTAGTCGAGCGAGGAGCCGGTATCGAGGAGCAGCGCCCCCACACCGCGCGTTGCCATGAGCGCCTGCACCTTGGCGACTCGCGCCCGCCGCTCGGCGGCGGATATCGGTACCGCGCCCGCGGTCATCGTCTTAAGAGCGGTGGTCGAAACCGCCGCTGCGCCATGCTCCGCGCGCTGCGCGGAAGCCGCCGCCGCCGTCCGCATGATCGACGCGGCCAGGAGCGGTACCGCGGGGGCGGTCCTCAAAAACCTTCGTCTCGATATGCCCATCAAGGACTGGCCGTTGCCAGGATCACCCGGGCCAACCCTGCATAGTCGCCGTTGAAATGGTGGCCGCCGGGCAGTTTCACGACCCGGATCTTGGTCGGATCGAGTTTGGGGCAGAGCGAATCCTTGTCGCCGTCTCCATAGATGCACGAGACGGGAATCCCGACGATGCGGCTGACCTCCGGAAGGGTCAACGGCCCCCTCGTGTCGTTGGCGATCCAGCTGCTCACGTGAAACTCGAACAGCGCGTGTTCGGACATTCCCATGAGCACCGCAAGCGCCACCCTGGCCCGGGTGGCCGCCGGAAGCCGATTGACCGCGAACGGCAGCACGTCCGCGCCTTGCGAATACCCGATCAGCAGCACCCGTTTCTTCGCCAGATGCGCGAGATAGTAGCGAATCATATGGTCGGTATCTCGCGCGAGGCCGTCGGCCGTGCGCGCGCTCCAGAAGTAGCGCAGCGAATCGAGGCCGACCACGGGAATGCCGTGGACGCTGAGTGCGTCGGCGACTTCCTTGTCGAGCCCAGCCCAGCCGCCGTCGCCCGACATGATGATGGCGAATGTATCGGTCGTGGCGGTTCCCGGCTGAGCGGGGACCTCGACCACCGGCAAGTCGCCAAGCGCCGCCGGGGCGAGCGGCAGCGCCTCTGCGCCCGCTCGGGCGACCAAGGTGGAGAAGGCTGCGAGGACTTTGGGCACCCAGGTGTCGGAGGGCGGGTAGTCGCCTGCGATTCCGGGCAAAGTGACGAGCGCCGCCCCCTGCATGCCGGCGATGAATTGCGCCGCGTCCTGCCCGCTCGCGCCGGGATCGTGGTCGGCTTGGAACAGCACCCATGGACTTTCCAACCGTTTGGCCGGCAGATACCGGATTGAGGTCGCATCGACGCCGGCCGGGCGCGCCAATTCGAGGCCCGAGCCCTTGCAGAGGGGCTTGAGCAGGTGCGTACTCGGCGAGAATCCGACGGTCAGCGCACCGGCAAATGTATTGGCCGGCGCTTGCACGAGTGTCGCGTAAGCCAGAACGGCTCCCGCCCGATAACCGAGAAGAAAGGGCCGAAGGTAGGTCGGCACGTGGTAGTAAGCCTGCAGGAAGTGGCTCAGGTTCTCCAGATCTCCGTCCAGGAAGACGCAGTCGCCCGGGTCGGCCGCCAGGTTGGCGTCGAGCTTCGGCAAGTCGACGCCGGCCACCAGTGCGCCTTGATCCGCGAACTGTTGCGCCAGCATGGCAACGCGCGAATCCCACCCTTCGGCTCCTGACAACAGCAGCACGAAACTTTTCGGCGCACCCACCGGAGAATAAATCGCAAGGTCATTGAAACGCCCATAGCTCAGATGGTCGGAGGGCGCGGGAGATAGCGCCGGCGCCGCCGCTCGCGGTCTCGGCGCCGCAGACCGCAAGGCGGACGCCGCGGCAAAGCTGCCCGTGCAGAGGGGCATGCAAACGATGGCGGCGGATACCAAAGCTCCGCGGGCAATGGGATGCTTCATTCGGACGAAGTGTACACGGGCTAAATCGCCCTCGTCCGCTTCAACACGTTGTAGCGATTGACGAGTTCCACGCCGAGCGCCCGCGGTTCGCAGTCGATCAGCACGATGCCATTCATGGCGAGGCGCCCATGCATATCGCGCCGCCGCTGGTCGTATTCCACCGCGGCTGCCACCTCGAGCACGGAAAGCGGGTTCGACAGGGTTTGAGCGGCGATCTGCCCGACGATCTGTTCCTTGAGATTGGCGAGCACCACCAAGTGTCTGGAACGCAGCAGAGCGAGCGCCGCGGCGAGCTCCGCCGAATCCTCGTCCCGGCAGTTGGTGATCACGACGACCAATCCCCGCTTGCGCTGGCGTTGGACGAGCTCGGCCGCAGCGGTCAAGTAATCCGAGAAGGTCGGCGACGGCTCGACGTCTCCGAGTTCCGCCATGAGGGCGTTGAGCGTCTGCCGGCCCTTGCGCGGCGCAAAGCGCTTCTCGCCGCCCACCGCGGTGCCGAAGGTCATCGCGCCGACCGCATCGCCCTTGCTGAGCGCGACGAACGCCAACAGCATCAGGGCGTCGAGCGATTGGTCGAAATGGGTTGCGCCGATGCCCGACTGAGTGTCGTCGGCGCGCATCCGGCGTCCGCAATCGAGCAGGAACATGACGCTTTGATCGCGGTCGTCGCGAAACGACCGGCTGATCGGCCTGCCGTGCTTGAGCGTCGCCTTCCAGTCGATGTGGCGGATCGGATCTCCCGGGCGGTATTCGAGCAATTGATCGAAGTCGGTGCCCGAACCCCGGCGTCTCACCGACTTAATCCCGAGTTCCGCCAGCCGTCGGTTGCTCGCCATCCACGCAAAGGCGGCTTGACGTTTGAAATCGGGAAACACGCGGCGAGCCTCCGCGTGCCCGATGCGCAGGTTCCAGTCCAGAAGTCCCAAGACGGAGCGCAACAGGATCTGTCCGGCCTCGAAGGACTTCATGCCGCGTGCGGTCGGTGTCAGCTCAAATTGATACGTTTCGCGTCTTCCCGGCCCGATGGCGAAGCGCAGCGGCATCGCCGGCGCGATCAGCGTCGGGTCGGTCAGTTCGAAGTAGCGCCCGCGGCGTGTGGTCCGGCCGGGATTGACGAGGCTGACCTCGAGGCGCACCGGCTCGCCGACAGCGAAGGCATGCGGCAGGCGGCGGTGAAGCGTGAGGGGTGCCGCGCGCCATTGAGCGACGCTGACATACAGGTCGAGACACGCCAGCAGACCGAGTACGAGGGCGAGCCCGGCTGCGCTTCCAGCGACCGCGGGCGCCGGCGCCCTGGTGAACGCTGCCGCGACCAGCAGAGCGCCGATGACGGTCAAGATCGCAATCAATGTGCGCGAGGGCAGCGCGGACCTGCAGAGTTTCAAATCGGCCCACGTCATAACCGAGGGGCAGCCGTGGCTTCCAGAATCACCGCCAACACGTCGTCGGGCTTGCGCCCGTCGAGCTGCGCATCGGCCGACAACGCGATCCTGTGACGCAGGGCCGCAACCGCAACCGCCTTCACGTCCTCGGGCAGCACGAAGGAGCGCGAGGCGAGCAGCGCCGCCGCCTTCGCCGCGCGCACCAGTGCGATTGGACCCCGAGAGCCCGACCCTACCGCGATGCCCGGCCAGTCGCGGGTGGCCCTCGCTATGCGCACCGCATAATCGACGACCGCCGTGTCCACGCGCTGCCTTGCAGCCAGGTGCTGCAAGGCGAGCACGGCGCGTTCGGTCAGCACGGGAGTGACGCCGGACAAGGGCAATGCGTCGCCGGTCTGATCGGTCGTGGTGCGCGCAACGATGTCGACCTCTTCGCTCTGCGTCGGATATTTCATGTCGATTTTCAGCAGGAACCGGTCGAGCTGCGCCTCCGGCAACGGATATGTGCCCTCGGTCTCGAGCGGGTTCTGCGTCGCGAGGACCATGAACGGGCGTGGAAGCAGCAGAGTTTCCGCCTCGAGCGTCACCTGATGCTCCTGCATGACCTCCAGAAGGGCGCTCTGCGTTTTTGCCGGCGCCCGGTTGATCTCATCCGCCAATAGGATGTTCGTGAACACCGGACCACGCACCACTCGCATGGCGTGAGTCGCCGGATCCAATATGGCATGGCCGGTGATGTCCGAGGGCATGAGGTCGGGAGTGAACTGCACGCGCGCCACCTTCAGCGCCAGGGCTTGTGCGAGCGCGCGCACCAACAGGGTCTTGCCGAGGCCGGGAACGCCTTCCAGAAGCACGTGCCCGGCGACCAGCAATGCGATCAGGGTTTGATCGACGACTGCCTGGTGGCCCACCAGGGCATTGGCTATCTGGGCGCGCAGCTTGGCGAGCAGTTCGCCGGCACGGGCGATGGCGGGAGATTCTTCGGTCATGCGTGGTGCCTTTGGTGGGGGTCGGACCTGATCAGGATACGTCGGCAGGCCTCCAGCAGCGTGATGGCCGCGCGGTGCTCGTTCACGCCGCCCGCGGCATCGCTGACGAGAGCGGCGGCGATCGTCGCGGCGTCGATCCCGGTGCTTGCTGCCAAAGCCTCCGCTCGCTTGCGAGGGCCCATGAGCGCGTAGCCGACGATGCGTCTCTGCGCGACCTCGTCCAGGCCCCGGCGAATGGCAGCTCGAAGCGATGCGAGCCTTTGGGTGCGCCGGGCGAAGCGCGCGTTGGCGCGTATCTGTTCGGCGAGTGAGCGCCGCGTCGGCGCGGGCACGGCGATCGCAGGACCGAATCGCGGAAGATATCTGATGATGGTCAAGCCGACGGCTGCCAGCAGGAACACGATGGCGGGGGCGGCCAGCCGCCAGAGCAGCACCGGCAAAGGCTCGGCCCGGATGCGGCTCAGGATCCGCAGCCGATCGCCGTGCTTGAAGTCCGCCGCCGCGACGAAAATCAGTGCGTGGTCTTTTTTCGGCAAGCTTTGGTTGGCCAACATCAAGCTCGGCCCGACGACCGTCAATTCGCCCCGCCCGATGGGCACGCGCAACACCTGTATGCCGCTGGAATCGGACAGCGACCACGAGGGTACCCGCGAGCTCGTCAGGCCGGTCGGCAGAGCGTCGCATAGAACGAGCGATTGCCCGGTGGCAATCCCGTCAATGCCGACCGCCATCGGCTGACAGTCCTCCTCGCCGCGGGGACGTGCCGCTCGCGCTGCCCGCGAATCACGCTCCGGCGGTCTGATGCCGCTCCAGATTTGCAGCGGCTCGCTGGCTCCGAGGGTGGCGCCGCGGATGATCAGCCGGCCGCCGGATTGCACCCAAGCCTGCAGCGACTCGATCGATTCGTGGCGCAGGTCATCGTAGAAGCTGTTGACCAGCACGGTGGCGTCGGGGGGAAGTTCGTGGAGCGAACCGATCATGGTGGTGTGGATGCCGAGGCTTTCGGCCAGATGCACCACCGCGTAGTAGGGATTGCGCGCGGCTTCACCCTTGGGTGGCAGCGTGACCGTGACCTCGTCCCAGTAGGTATGTCGGGCGATCCAAACGCCGAGCGCGATCAACCCAAGGGCGGCGACCAACTGAATCCATCGGTCCCGGGTCATGGCGCCGCCACATCGAGAGTGGCAAAGCCCCGGCAAAGATGTCTGACGGGATCGCCCGATAGTGCTTCGCCCGCGTAACCCGCCCTGCGCCAGATACCCACCAGATCGGAGAAGTACTCGAGGCGTGTGGGATCGAGACGCAGACCCACGGCGCGCAGCGCTTCGCCCTCCGTGAAAGACTCGCCGATGGCGGCGCCGAAGCGATGTACGGCGCGGGACAGGGCGCCCCGGTACAGGAGCGAGAGGGCCTCGCGGGTTTTCCCCGCCTCGGCGAGCGCGAGCGCTGCCGCGCCGATGTCCGCCGGCAACGATTCAGGCCGGATGTCCATGTCGCCGATGCGGGTAACGACAGGCTCGGCCAAGAATTCCTCCCGGGGGGTACGCGCCTTGAACGTTCGGTAGGCCCAAAGCACGGCGACGGCGGCTGCGATGGCGCCCGCCACCCAGAGCAGCACGCTCGCGGTTTGCCCGAGGTACTCGAACAGGCCCTCGATCCACGGTGGAGGATTCTGCGGCCGATCCGGCGCGCGCGGCTGGGTCCAGCGCAATGATCGGATCTTGTGGGTGCCGCCCAAGTTCGGATCCGTGCTCAGCTTGGCGGCCGCCGCCCGGACTTCGTCGAGAGTTAGGGCGGCGCCGAGCGCAGGATGAGCCGCGGATACCGAAGAGGAGGTCGTTGGGTCGGCAACCACAACCGTCGCGCTGCAGGGAGCCGCCAGCAGAAGAGTCAAGAGCAGGGCGTCAATCGGAGAACGCACGGCGAAATTCCTGCTCGATGTCCCACGCCTCGAGTTCCACGCGGCGGTTGATGTACATGCCGAACCCGGCGGCCACGTAGAATGGCTCGAGAAACGCCACCGCGGCGGCATACGCAATCGAGGTCTTGAAGCTACTCATGAATTCGGGCGCGGCGGACAGCCAATCCCTCGGAATCTCCGACGCATGAGGCGAGAGCCAGATTTGCAGCGACAGCGCGCTCACCGTCAGTGCGAATTCCGCGTTGGCAAACGCCACCGTCATGGCGCGAGCGGTGCCTCGATGGCGGGCCGTCAGCTGCCGGACCCGACTCCCAAGCGCGGCACCCGATAATCCCTCGAGCTGCAAAATCGGCTGCTTGAAGCTGCGCGAGGCGCTCAGGCGTTGCGATGTGAGCGCGGTGGCGAGCCCGGTCAGCCAAACCTCCCGCCGATGATCCCAGAGATCCTCGAGTGTGGTGCGTTGGCCAAACAGCGCGCGCGACAAAGCAAATAGAGCGGTCCGATCCAGCCAGGGCTTCGACAGCCAGATCAAGAGTGTCGGCAGCCAGCCGGCGATGGGGTCGGTCAACAGACAGAGGGCAAAGAGAGGCAGCGCCACGGCGAGATACGTGCGGTACACCGGGCGCAACCACGACTGCAACAGGCGCACCCCAAGGTCGCATCCCTCCCAAATGGATCGCGGCCGCAGCACCACGGAGATGGCCTCAATCTGCACGCGGACGCCTCAGGAAAAAGATCGCGACCAATATCCAGCAACCCGCGGCGCCCGAGAATTTGGCGCTCGGACTGACCCAGGCAGCCGAGGACCAGAACGCCTCAATGGCGGCGGCGATCACCAACATGACCGCCGATCCGAAAACGATGACGCTCGTTTCCCGTGCGGCAAGCTGCAGCGAAGCCATGCGGGGCAGACGACCGGGCAGGAGCACCGAGCGTCCGATTCTAAGGCCGGCAGCGCCGCTCAGCACCACCGCGGTGACTTCGAACGCGGAATGGGTTGCGATGAACGGAAAGAACGTTGCTGAAAAACCGATCGACGTGACGTAGCCTGCGACTGCTCCGCCGAATGCGCCGTTGAAGGCCAGATAATAGAGGCTGCCGAGCCCGAACAGGATGCCGGAGACGTAGCACTGAAAGGCGATGCCGATGTTGTTGGCTATGTAAAACCCGAACATCATCCAGTTGGTGCCCGCGTCGCGCAACCGCCCGATCGCAGGATTGGTCGGGTCGTACATGCGCCCCAATTCCTCGACCGTGATGCTGTCGGCCAGAGACAGGACGAGGTCGGGTCGATGGGCCACGGCGTAACCCACTGCGATGGCGGGCGCGATGACGAGCAGCGCCGCGACGAGGACGTACCAGCGGTGGGCGCGGACCGCGGCGGGAAAAGCATGCATCAGCGTGCGGGCGATCCGGCCGAGCCCGAGATCCGTCTGTCGATACACGATCTGATGAGCGCGCGCCGTGACGGCGGACAGCCTCGACACGAGCGGGGCGGGAAAGCCGCGCGCTTCGGCCAATGCGAGATGCTCGCAGGCGCTGCGGTACAGAAACAAGAATCGCTCGGGGTCCAGCGTCCTCTCGCCGCGGGTCACCGCCTGCTCGAGCTCGCTCCACTGCGCCTCGTTCGAGGTCTCGAAGTCGAGCGCCGTCATCGCCGGTCGCCGTGCAGCCAGCGGGCGATGCCGATCAGGCGGTCGGTCTTGGGCGTCGCGGTGGCCGATGCGCAAGCGCTCAGAAGCCCGGCTGCGGCGTGGGATGCAATCTCTTCGGCGCGCGCCGCGGTCAGGCGATTCACCCGCCAGGCGAAGGCGGTGAGGGCGAGCTGCTGGCGCATGGTCAGGGGAAGAGGCGGCGGAAGGGGAACTCCCTCGGCAAGGCCGCCGGCTTTCTCGAGCTCATGTCGGTAGGCGACCACGGTGCCGGCGGCGAGGTCGCCCAGTCTGCGAGAGTCGCGCCTCAAGAGAATGGACACGATGGCGGAGGCGTACAGCAGCGGCAGCATGTCGACCGCGCGCAGCAGGTTTCGGATCAGACAGCCGGCGGGCGTGAGCGGAAGCCCGTTTGCCATGAGCACGTACAGGCCCAAGGCCCGTTTACCCGGAGTAGCCGCCGCCGCCGACATCTCGAACAGCACGGGGTAGAGCCAATTGATCACGAAGGCCGAGATCAGGTACAGCCCGACGCCGAACTGGCGGCCGGGCGAAAACAGGGAGGCGCAGGCGAACAAAATGGCGATGCGGATCAAAGCATCGATGAGGAAGGCGCAGGCACGGACGGCGAATCCCGCAGGGCGGATCGAGATCGAGATGCCTTCCGGTGTCTCCGCCATGACGATGGTGTCGATCGCGTAGCTCATGGCGCGTGGTGCCGGTCCGGGTATGCGTCGATTTCGCCGAGCATCTCCGCACCGCCCAACGCCTGCATCTGATTCAGGATCCAATCGCGCCGTTCAAGAACATATCGCGGAGGCGCGGCGGCGGACCAGTGCTCGGGATTCGGCAGGACGGCTGCGAGGACGGCTGCATCGCTGCGCGACAGACGCGAGGCGGACTTATGGAAGAAACGCTGGGAGGCCGCCTCCGCCCCGTAGGTTCCGTAGCCGAATTCGGCGATGTTGAGGTAGATCTCGAGGATGCGGCGTTTTGGCCAGCAACCCTCGATGAGCACGGTGAAGTAGGCTTCCAACGCCTTGCGGAAGTAGCTTCGGCCGGACCAAAGATACAGATTTTTGGCCACCTGCTGACTGATGGTACTCGCACCGTGCACGTGGTGGCTGTGGCGGTTCATTTCGTACGCCTTCTCGATGGCCTCGACATCGAACCCCCAGTGCTCCGGGAACTTCTGATCCTCCGAGGCGACCACGGCGAGCGGCAGATTCGGCGAGATCCGGGTGAGATCCGCCCACGTGCGGCGGTATACGTAGGTGCGATCGCGGCTCGCCCAGGCCGAGATCTGGCTCTGCGCCATGAAGGCGCTGTAAGGCGGGTTCACCCAGCGGAAGATCAACACCGACAGGACGGAGAGGGCCAGGCACGCGAGGACCAGCCACAGCATCCCGCGGACCAAGCGCCGCATCGGTATCTATGCGCGCCGGACGCCCGTCATGATCACCGGGTCGAGCGGCACGTCCTCGAAGCCCCGGCGCCGGCCGGTCTTGACCGCGGCGATCTTGTCGATCACATCCATGCCTTCGGTCACCTTGCCAAACACGGCATAGCCGAAATTGCCCCGCGTGTTGTCGAGGAAGTCGTTGTCCTTCAGATTCACGAAGAACTGAGAGGTGGCGCTGTTGATGTCGTTGGTGCGGGCCATCGACAGCGTACCGCGGGTGTTCTTGACGCCGTTGTCGGCCTCATTTTTGATGGGCGGGTGATGCTTTTTTTGCGCCATATCTTCGGTGAAGCCGCCGCCCTGGATGACGAAGCCCGGGACGATGCGATGGAACACGGTGCCATCGAAGAAGCCTTCGTCCACATACTTCAAGAAGTTTGCGGTGCTCACCGGCGCCTTGTCGTCGAACAGTTCGACCGAGAAATTGCCCAAAGTCGTTTCGAAACGGATCATGGTGATTCCTGATTGAGTGGAGGCGGGCTGGGCCCGCGGAGTTGGCCCCGCGTGAGGCGGGGCCGGCCTGAATAATCCTCGAGCGAACGAATGTCCTGAAAGTGTTGCCGCTCGAACAGGGCGGCTACCGCGCCCGCCTGATCGGCGCCGTGTTCGGTCAACAGCCAACCGCCGGGGTTGAGGTGCGAGGCAGCCGCGGCAATGATGGACGAGAGCTGCTCGAGACCCGTCGGACCGCCGATCAGCGCCATGGCGGGCTCGGCCTGGAGCGAGGCGAGGGCGGCGTCCCGGGCGCGGATATAAGGGGGGTTCGAGAGGATGACATCGAAACGCTCCTCCGCAACGGCGGCGAACCAGGAACCCACCCGCCATTCTATGTGGGCCAGTCCGAGGGCTTCGGCATTATCGCGCGCAACCCGGATTGCCGCCTCCGAAATGTCGACGCCGACGACGCGCGCATCGCGGCGCTCGGAAGCGACAGCGAGGGCGATGGCGCCGCTCCCGGTGCCGAGGTCCAGCACGGCGGCGGAGCCGCCGACCAGAAGCTCGAGCGCTTGCTCGACCAGAAGCTCGGTTTCAGGGCGCGGCACCAGGACGGCGGGGGTCACCTTGAGCGGCAGGGACCAGAACTCGCGCACGCCGGTGAGGTAGGCGACGGGCACGCCGCCCGCGCGGCGGACGATCAGTTCGCGGTAAGCGCGCTCGGTGTCGGCATCGATCGCGTCGTCGCGTCTCACCGTGAGCGCGGAGCGCGTCGCGCCCAGAAGATTTCCCAAAATCACTTCGGCGTCGAGCCGCGGCGAGTCGCTGCGCTCGCAGAGAAGTTCTGCGGCGATTCGCAATAACCCGGCGATCGTGTTCGGTGTGTCGGTGACGGTGCGCACGGAAATCAATCGACCTGACTGGCGAGTTCTTCGGCCTGGTGTTCCTGATTGAGCGCTCCGATGAGCTCCCCGATGTTGCCGTTCATCACGTCATCGAGCTTGTACAGGGTCAAGTTGATGCGGTGATCGGTGACGCGGCCCTGCGGAAAGTTATACGTGCGGATGCGCTCGGACCGGTCGCCCGAGCCGACCTGAAGTTTGCGCGTCTGCGCCTGTTGCGAGGCCTGCTTCTCGCGCTCGCTCGCGAGCAGCCGGGCTTTCAACAGCGACAGGGCGCGCGAGCGATTCTTGTGCTGCGAGCGCTCGTCCTGGCACTCCACCACGATGCCGGTGGGCAGGTGCGTGACTCGGATCGCGGAGTCGGTTTTGTTGACGTGCTGGCCGCCGGCCCCGGAGGAGCGGTACGTGTCGATGCGCAAATCCGCCGGGTTCAGCTCGATGGCTGCGACCTCCTCCAGCTCGGGAAGGATCGCCACGGTGACGGCGGAGGTGTGGATCCGGCCCTGCGCTTCGGTTGCGGGCACCCGTTGTACCCGATGCGTGCCGGATTCGAATTTGAGCTGCGAGTACGCGCCCTTGCCGATGATGCGGCTGATGATCTCCTTGTAGCCACCATGTTCGCCCGGGCTTTCGCTCAACGTTTCCACCTCCCAGCGCTTGGTCTCCGCGAAGCGCGCATACATCCGGAACAGGTCACCCGCGAAAAGTGCGGCTTCGTCTCCGCCGGTGCCGGCGCGGACTTCGAGAAAGATGTTGCTGTCGTCCAGGGGATCTTTCGGGACCAGCAGGCGCTGCAGCTCCAACTCCTCGGCCTCGAGCCGCGGACTCAACTCCCGCAGCTCCTCCGCCATCGCCAGCTCGCGCGCGGTCTCGGCGTCGCCTTCGAGGGCGATGAACCCGCGATAGCGGTCGACGAGCGGCCCCAGCCGCGCGTACTCCATGGACAGGTCGCGAAATCGGTTCTGGCGCGCGATGACCTCGGGCTCGGACAGCAGGCGCCCCACCTCCTCGAAACGTTCATCGAGTTTCTCGAGCTTGCGCCGGATGGAATCCTTCATGGGCGCCGATTATAGCGGCCTTCGTCAATGCCGGCCGCGTTCTTCCAGGAGCAGCTGCTTCAGGGCATGCGCGAGATCTCGTTCGGCTGTCTCGGTCGACTCGGCTGCCTGGCGCAGCGCTTGAGTCGGGGTGTGCAGCAGCCGATTGGTGAGCGTGTTGGCGAGGAAGTCGATGACCTCGTTGGAGGATTTGCCCGCCGCGAGCATGCGTTTCGCCTGGTCCACGGTTTGTTGCCGGATGGCGTCGGCGCTCTCGCGCAGCAAGCGGATCGCAGGGGCCGCGTCGTGCGCGCGCGCATCGGCCAGGAACCGAGCGACCTCCTGCTCGAGCAGGGTGCGTGCGTCGCCGGCGGCCAGTTCGCGGCGCTGACGGTTTTCGTCGATGAGCTGTTGCAGGTCGTCGATGGAGAAGAGATAGATGTCGCTCAGATTCGCGACTGCAGGGTCGATGTCTCGCGGTACGGCGAGGTCGACCATGAGGATGGGGCGATGTCGTCGCGTGCGTATGGCGGCGGCGACCGCGGGTTCGGTGACGAGGGGGAGGGTGCTCGCGGTGCAGCTCACGACGATGTCGGCTGCGGCAAGTTCCTTGTCGAGGGCGGTCAGGTCCACGGCGTAGCCTTTCACCTCCGCCGCGATGGTTTGCGCGCGCGCCAACGTACGGTTGGCGATCACCATGCGCTTGACGCCGGCGCTTGCAAAATGGCGCGCGGCGAGGCCGATCATCTCGCCGGCGCCGATCATCAGTGCGGAGTGAGCGCTCAAATCCGCAAATATGCGCTTCGCGAGGCTGACCGTGGCCGAGGCGAGCGACACGGCGTTGGCGCCGATCTGGGTCTCCGATCGCACGCGCTTGGCGGCCGAAAAGGCGGCCTGAAAAAGCTTGTTGAGCGAGGGCCCGGTGCTGCCGGTCTCCTGCGCGACCCGATAGGCCTCCTTCAATTGACCGAGTATCTGTGCTTCACCGAGCACCATCGAGTCCAGCCCCGAGGCGACGCTGAAGGCATGCTCGACCGCCAGGCGTTCCTGATGGACGTACAGACTCGCGGTCAGATTCAAATTATCGCCATGATGGCGCTCGAGCCATTGGGAGATGTCCAACGGGGTGGCGCTGCCAGACCAGTAGAGCTCGGTCCGGTTGCAGGTGGATAAAATCACCACCTCCGCGACGCCGCTCTCCTGCCTCAAGGTGCGCAGCGCGGTCGCCAAGCGGTCCTCGCTGAATGCCACCTTCTCGCGCAGGGCAACGGGCGCGGTCTTGTGATTCAGTCCGAGAATGTTGAATGCCATGAAATCGCTTTGCTCTGTAACTGTCAGATTCTCGTGAAGAAAGTGCGAGAGATCAAGCGGGAATCCACGGCACCCGCTGCTTCATTTGGCTATAGTGAGCCCGTGTTCTCGCTTTCAACCCTTACCGCGGTCGTCGTATCGCTCTGCGTCATCACCTGCGGCGGCTGTGCCGGCACCCGGCCGGCAGCGGATCCTATCGCAGCGCCCCAGGTGTTTTATACCGTGACGGGCGAAATTGCCTTGAACCGCAAGGAGCCACGCGTGGCCGCCCTGCAGTATGCGGCAGCGGCGACGGCGGGGTCGGACGTATCGCTCCTCGCCCGAGCGAGCGAGGTGACGGCGCAATCCCTGCAACCGTCGCTGACCGCCGCGGTGGCGGCTCGCTGGATCCAGGTGGAGCCCACATCACTCCAGGCGCATCGCGCCGCTGCGCGCGCGGCGCTGGCGCTCGACCGGATCGCCGAGGCGGCGGAGCAATACCGGATCGTGCTCACGACCTCGCCCCGCGGCGCGGATGCGGAGTTCGCGGATCTGGAAATCGAGCTGGGACAGGGTGACAACCTCTTCGGTGCACGGCAGGTGGCGGACCGGCTGGCGGCCGCATTTCCGAACTCGCAGACGGCGGCGAGGCTGCAGGGATTCGCGGCCATGCGTGCCGATGATCCCAAAGCGGCGGTGAAGAGCTTCGCGGCGGCGCTTGCGATGGAAACGGTGGCGCCCGCGGCGGAGGCGAACGACTCAGAGGCGGCGCCCGGTAGCGCGGCGCCCGACGCGCGGCGCGAACTGGTCATGGCATTTTGGCGCGCCAGGATCCTTTCGGGAGATTCGCAGGTGCCGCTCGCGGAGGCCATGGCACTGGTCGAGAGCGACCCGAGCCCGGCCAATGTGCTCGACCACGCCCTGCTGCTGCTGGCTGCCCAGCAAAACGACGCGGCAGTCACGGAGCTTCAGACGCTCGCCACCCAGCCGGAGACGGCGGCGGTTGCGCTGCGCCTTCTGGGTCTGCTCGATTTGCAGGCGGGCCGGCTCGACAAGGCCACTCAGCACTTCACCGAGCTGTTGGCCACGGGGAAGTTCGCCGATGACTGTTTTTACTATTTGGGGCTGATCGCGGAGCGGGTCGGGGACGTGCCTCGCGCCATGCGTTTTTATGGTCAGGTGCAGAGCGGCGATAACGCCGTCGCGGCGCTTCTGCGAGCCAGCAATCTGTTGGAGTCGCACGGCGAGGCGCCCGCGGCCCAGGAACTGCTCGATCACCTGATCGAGGACGAGCCTGCGAGGGCCCCCGAGGTGTTCGCGGCGCGTGCCAAGATCTACTCCGACGCCGGAAACGCGCAGCGGGCAATCGAGGTGTTGGACAAGGGAATGCTGCAATATCCGGACAGCGTCGACATCCGCTACGCCGTGGCCTCGACTTATGAGGATCAAGGACAAATCAAACTCGCACTTCGGGAACTCAAGGACTTGCTCAAATCGCGTCCCGACGATCCGGCGGCAATGAACGCCTACGGGTATACGCTCGCGGACCACAACGAGGATCTCAAACGGGCCCGAACGCTGATCGAGCGCGCTTATGCCGAGGCTCCGCGCAACGCGGCGATACTCGATAGTCTGGGGTGGGTGCTGTATCGCCAGGGTCACCCGGACGAAGCACTGGGATACTTGAGATCAGCCTACGCCGACGATCGCGGTGCCGACATCGCGGCGCACCTGGGCGAAGTGTTGTGGCAATCGGGCAAACGTGCCGAGGCGGAGAAAGTGTGGGCCGAGGCGGGCAAGGACGATTCGGATAACAGGCTGCTGAACGCCACGCGGCTCAGGCTGCATGCCCCGCCGAAGTAATGACCATGCGCCGATCATTGGCAATGTTCATGTGCCTGGCTGCGCTCGCCGGATGCGCGACGGTGCGTCACGCACCGCAGCCGGCCGCAGCGCCCGCTCCCTGGGATGAGCGCCTGGGCCAGCTCGAGCACGCCGCGTCATGGCGGCTCGATGGCCGCGCGGCCGCCGCTCTGGGGCAACAAGGGTGGCAGGCAACCCTCGATTGGCAGCAGCACGGGACGGTGAGCGACCTGCATTTGGCAGGTCCTCTTGGCGTAGGGTCCACCGAAATCAAGGTGACTCCCGCAGGACTGTCGCTCAACGGAGCGGCGCCGAGCGGCGCCGTGGCGGCGCAGCTCGAGGACAAGCTCGGTTTTGAGCTGCCCTTGGACAACCTCCGCTATTGGCTCCTGGGCATCCCGGATCCGAGTATTCCTTTCGACCTGACGCGCAACGCGCAGGATCGCGCGCTCAGGCTCTCGCAGGCCGGGTGGACCATCGATTACGACGAGTACATGCCGGCGAGCGGCGACCTGATGCCGAAGCGGTTGGTGCTGAACCGGTCGGATGCGCGGGTCAGAATCGCGGTCGACCATTGGCAGGGGCTTCCGTGAGCGGGGGCCGAGCGCCGTGGCCCGCGCCTGCGAAGCTGAATTTATTCCTGCACATCGTCGGGCGCCGGGCGGATGGCTACCATGAGCTTCAGACGGTGTTTCAGTTCGTCGATCTGTGCGATGACATTCATATCGACGTACGCGCCGACGGCGAGATCCGGCTGATCGCCGGGGCGCCGGGCGTGCCTCCCGAGACCGACCTCTGCGTCAGGGCCGCCCGCGCGCTCAAGGCCGCCAGCGGGTGTTCGCTGGGCGCGGACATCCGGGTGGTGAAGCGCATCCCGATGGGCGGCGGCATGGGCGGGGGCAGCTCCGATGCGGCCACCTGTCTGGTGGCGCTCAATCGGCTCTGGGATGTGGGCTGGCCGGTGCAGGAATTGGCGCTGCTGGGCCTCAAACTCGGGGCCGATGTGCCGGTTTTCGTCGGCGGCCGGGCGGCCTGGGCGGAGGGGGTCGGGGATCGCCTCACCCCGCTTTACGCCCCCGTGGCCCCGGCGGAATGTAACTATCTGATCGTAAAGCCAAATATTTCGGTGCCCACCAAGGACGTGTTTCAGGATCCTGAATTGACAAGGAATTCCCCGCCCATCACAATTCACGGTTTTCTGGCGTCCGGCGGTGGGAATGACTGCCTCACGGTGGTGCGGCGCCGATATCCCGAAGTGGCTCGCGCGATGAAGTGGCTTTCGCCCTTCGGCGAGGCGCGCCTGACCGGGACGGGATCGTGTGTTTTTTTGGTCTGCGAGGAAGCGCGAGCGCGCGAACTCCTCGGCAAGCTTCCGCCGGAATGGCAGGGGTATTCGGCGCGCGGCCTCAACGACTCGCCCTTGCTGTCGAGACTCGAAGGTGCGTGAGAAACGGTGCAGTTAGCGCCGACGTTTGATTTTCAAGTTGGGGTGTCGCCAAGCGGTAAGGCAGCGGGTTTTGATCCCGCCATACGGAGGTTCGAATCCTTCCACCCCAGCCAATTCGGTTCCGGTGTTCGTTCATATGTCGTCCAACAAAGAGTTCGATTCTCCGTCCTTTTCGGTGTTCTCCGGCAACGCGAACCCGCTTTTGGCGCAGGAGATCACCCGCCACCTGCACGTTCCGCTGGGACGGGCTTACGTGGGGCGCTTCAGCGACGGTGAAGTCAACGTCGAAGTGATGGAGAACGTGCGAGGCCGCGATGTGTTCATCGTGCAGCCGACCTGCCCGCCGTCGAACGACAACCTGATGGAACTGCTGCTCATGACCGACGCCTGCCGGCGCGCATCGGCGAAGCGCATCACGGCGGTGGTGCCGTATTTCGGCTACGCCCGCCAGGATCGGCGGCCGCGCGCGACGCGCGTCGCGATCGCCGCGAAGCTGGTGGCCAACATGATCGCGAGCGCGGGGGTCGATCGGCTGCTCACCGTGGATCTGCACGCGGATCAGATCCAGGGATTCTTCGACATCGCCGTCGACAACGTCTATGCCTCTCCGGTGCTCCTCGGCGATGCGTGGAAACACAAGGACGACAACATGGTGGTGGTGTCGCCGGACGTGGGCGGTGTGGTGCGGGCCCGGGCGCTCGCCAAGCGCCTCGACGATGCGGATCTGGCCATCATCGACAAACGCCGGCCGCGACCGAACGAGTCGAAGGTGATGAACATCATCGGCGAGGTCGAGGGCAGATCGTGCGTGTTGATCGACGACATGGTGGATACGGCGGGGACCTTGTGCCAGGCGGCGCAGGCGCTGAAGGATGAAGGCGCGATTCGCGTGGTCGCTTACATCACGCATCCCGTGCTTTCGGGCGCGGCGATCGAGCGCATCGAGAAATCGGTGCTGGACGAGCTGGTGGTGACGGATACGATTCCGCTCTCGGATGCCGCGCGTGCGTGCAAGCGCATCCGGCAGCTCACGGTGGCGGGACTGCTCGCGGAGACGATTCGCCGCATCAGCGACGACGACTCGGTGAGCTCGCTGTATGTGGATTGAGACGAAGATCGATGGGTCGGCCCCTGCAACTGGTCGCGGTGCGGGGTGCCATGGTAACGATGAAACTGGAGAAGATCATGAAAACCTCTTTTGAACTCACGGCCGAGTTCCGCGAGACGCATGGCAAAGGTGCGAGCCGCCGCCTGCGTTTCGAGGGCAAAGTGCCGGCAATATTGTATGGCGGACATTCGGACGCTCGCGCATTGACGGTGAGCCATCAGAAGCTCGCGATGATGCTCGAAAACGAGCGCTTCTATTCGACGATCTTGAGCCTCAAGGTCGGCGATCAGACGCAGGCCGCGATCCTGAAGGACGTGCAGCGGCATCCGTTCAAGAACGCGATCCTGCACATCGATTTTCAGCGTGTCGAAGAGAACGAGAAGATCCGCATCAGCATTCCGCTGCACTTCAAGGGAGCGGCGGTCTCGCCGGGCGTCAAGACTCAGGGCGGCATCGTCTCGCACATGCGCAATGAGGTCGAAGTGTCGTGCCTGCCGAAGGATCTGCCGGAGTTCGTGGAAGTCGACATATCGGGATTGTCGCTCAACGAGAGCATCCACTTGTCGCAATTGAAGATCCCCGAAGGTGTGCAGCTTTTGGACCTCGCCAAGGAAGATTCGGCGGTGGTCGCGATCCACAGCCCGCGGGCGGAGGAGCCGGAGCCGACGGCAGCGGCAGCGGCGGCGGAAGGCGCAGCAGCCCCGGCTGCAGGTGCGGCGGCGGCGGCGGCGCCGGCTGCGGCAGCGGCAGCGGGTGCGGATGCGGCAAAGAAAGCCGAACCTGCGAAGGCCGACGCCAAGAAGGAACCGGCAAAGAAGGACGCCAAGAAGTAATCTCTCAACGCCTCGAAGCCAAGGGCCGTCAGTCGGTGGCGGCCCTTGTTTTTTGGGGTAGGTGCATCCACGATGGCTGGGTTACCGTTGCGCATCATCGTCGGTCTCGGCAACCCCGGGCCCGAACATCTGGTCACCCGCCACAATGCGGGTTTCTGGTTCGTGGACCTGCTCGCGCGGCGCCATGGCGTGGAGTTTCGCGATTACCGCAAGTTCTCCGGCGAGACCGCGAAGGTCACCATCGGCGGGCAGGACCTCGTGTTGTTGAAGCCCACGACCTACATGAACCGCAGCGGCTTGTCGGTGCGGCAGTTGAGCGGCTTCTACAAGGTCGCTCCCGAGGACATCCTGGTGGCACATGACGAGCTGGATCTGCCGGTGGGCACGGTGCGCCTGAAGCACGCCGGCGGCCACGGAGGGCACAACGGACTTCGCGACATCATCGCGCATATCGGCGAGAATTTCTGGAGGCTGCGCCTGGGCGTGGGGCATCCCGGCAACAAGACCGAGGTCATCGACTACGTGCTGACGCGCGCGCCGCGGGCGGAGGAGGACCTCATACTCGACGCGGTGAACATGGCCGCGGACTCCATTCCTTTAATGATCGAACAGGGCGCCGAGCGGGCGATGACGAAGCTGCACAGCCGCCCGGGAAAAATTTAATGGCCATCCGCTGCGGCATCGTCGGGCTTCCCAATGTCGGGAAGTCCACCTTATTCAATGCCATCACGCGCGCGCAAATCGCCGCGGAGAATTATCCCTTCTGCACCATCGACCCGAACGTGGGCGTCGTGCCGGTTCCTGACTTAAGACTCGAGAAACTGGCGCAGATCGCGCATCCGGAGAAGATTCTGCCGACCACGGTCGAGTTCGTCGACATCGCGGGGCTGGTCGCGGGCGCCTCGAAGGGCGAGGGGCTGGGAAACAAATTCCTGGCGCACATTCGCGAGGTGGATGCCATCGCGCACGTGGTTCGTTGCTTCGAGAACGACGACATCATCCACGTGGCAGGCAGGATCGATCCGGCCAGCGACATCGAGGTGATCAATACGGAGCTCGCGCTGGCGGACTTGGACAGCGTGGAGCGCGCCTATCAGAAGGCGCTCAAGGCCGCGAAAGCGGCGGACAAGGAGGCGGTCAAGATCCGCGATTTGCTCGAGCGGGTGCGAGTTGCCCTGGACCAGGGCAAGCCGGTTCGATCGTTGGGCCTCGATTCCAACGAGCGGGCCGCCATTCGCGATCTGCATTTGCTCACCGAGAAGCCGGTGATGTACGTGGCGAACGTCGATGAGAGCGGCTTTACGGACAACCCGAGGCTCGACCGCGTGCGTGAGATCGCCAAAGCCGAGGGCGCGGTCGTGGTGCCGGTGTGCGCGGCCATCGAGGCGGAAATCTCGCAGCTCGAGGAGGCCGACCGCGCGGAATTCCTGAAGGAACTGAAGCTGGACGAGCCCGGACTCAATCGGGTCATTCGGGCGGCATATGCGTTGCTCGGCCTGCAAACCTACTTCACCGTGGGACCGAAGGAGGTCCGCGCGTGGACCGTGAAGAAGGGGGCGACTGCGCCGCAGGCAGCGGGCGTCATCCACACCGACTTCGAGCACGGCTTCATCCGGGCCGAGGTCATCGGTTACGACGATTACATCGCCCACAAGGGAGAGGGCGGGGCCAAGGAGGCAGGAAAGCTGCGCCTCGAGGGCAAGGAGTATGTGGTCCGCGAGGGCGATGTCATGCACTTTCGTTTCAACGTCTAGATCGGATCCGGTCTCGGCGTCTAAGCCTTTGATTTTTCAAAGATAGACGGCAGATTCCGCTTGACGTATCGAGGGGGGTTCGGGACAATCCGCGGCTCTTCCGTGGTGAAGTAGCTCAGACGGTTAGAGCACGGCATTCATAACGCCGGGGTCGAGGGTTCGATTCCCTCCTTCACCACCATTTATTGGAAGCCCGATGAACTCACCACGCAAATCCCCCTTCATCGTCGGCATCGGCGGCACGGCTCGTCCGGATTCCACCAGCGAACGGGCGGTGGTGGAGGCATTGCGAAGCGCGGAGCGGCTCGGGGCAGAGACGCGGCTATTCGACGGAGTATTCGTGTCGGGGCTGCCGCTCTACGTTCCGGACCGCAAAGAACGGACCGGAGGGGAACGGGATTTCATCGAGACGATGCGTCGCTGCGATGGCGTGATCGTGGGCACGCCCGGCTATCATGGAAGTTTGTCGGGGCCGGTGAAGAACATCCTGGATCTGCTCGAGGATACCGCCGGCGACGCCAGGCCGTATTTGGAAGGGCGCGCATTCGGTTGCGTCGTGACCGCCTATGGCTGGCAGGCTTGCGGCACCACCCTCGTTGCCCTGCGCATGATTGCGCACGCGCTTCGCGCATGGCCGACGCCGTTCGGCGCCGCCCTGAATGCCTCGACGCCGCTCTTCGAAACCGATGGCACATGTATCGACGCGAAGATCGCGCAGCAATTGGCCGTCGTCGCAAGCCAGGTGGTCGAGTTCGCGCGGCATCGCGCCGCCGGGCTGGCCGCCGCCGAATCGATGCCATCGTAGGACTGCTGACCAAGACATCAAGGCTGCTGAGGCGGAACGGCTCCCGAGCCCGTCGCGGAAGTTGGCGTAGTGGGCGGTGGGGCGAAGACGAATTGCCAGTCGGAATATTTTGCCGCGCTCGAGAAGGAGACATCGGGCGGCGAAAAGTTGCCGGTCTTCAGGGGCGTTTTGTCAGACTGGCTGTGAATTCCCGTCACGCCGCCGTCTGGAGCGGATATCAGCGCCCAATCCGGCTTGCGGCTCATCGGATCATCGGGGATCTTGCGCAAATATCGTCGCACTCCGACGAAGCGTGCATCGAGTAGCAAGGCGGCCAGATTTGGAGGGAATTGCTTTACCGATCCAGGCGAGCTTTCATAATAAGCTCCGATTGCGCGCCGCACATCGGAGCCGACACGCAGAAGAACAGCCTCCTTCGCACGCTGTTCAGACGTGCTCCAACGGGTACCGGCCGTCGCCAGAAGCAAACCGAAGGCGGCAAGCAGCAGCAGAACCAAAAGATAGGTGAATCCACCTTGGGTGCTGCGCCTTGCCACTATAAGCTGCCGAACGAAGTGCCGTCTCTTGCCTTTCCGGGCGCACCGCTGCGCACATCCATGATGCCCGCAACGTCGGCCTGGTCCGAGGTAACGGCCACCCAAGTCGTCGGAGAGTCCGTCATCGGATCGGGTGGAACTCGGCGCAGATATTTTTCCGCCACCAAGTCATCCAGCTTGCCGGGATACATTCCCTTGTCGGCATAATATTTGTCGATGGCATCGCGCATGGTTGCCAGATCTGCTTTCAGCACCGACTCTTTGGCTTTGGTAATGTTGGGAAAAAACTGAGGGGCCGCGAGCGTCAAGAGCAGCGCCACGATGGTAAGCACGACCAACAGTTCGATCAGAGTGAAGCCGCGCGGGGGTGTTGTCATCGACATGGGCGGCTACCAGTCTCGATAGGGAATTCCGTTGAGACCGGTATCGTCCGACTGCGAATAAACGTCATATACGTCCTCTCCCTTCCTGGGGTGATCTGCTTCGGAATCGTAGCTACGTATTCCCCAGCCTCCGTCATCCGCGTCCGCCCCGTCCGGCGCCAGCGGATCGGACGGGACACGTCGTAAAAAGAAGATCTTTCGCGGACTGGCGCTCATTGCATCGGGAACGCCATCCACGAGTGCTTTGAGGCTCGCGGGGTACCCGGAGTCGAGAGGTCCGGTCGCTATATGTCCTTCGTCGCAGGCGCGTTTGTACGCATCCAACGCATCCCGGATGGTATAGAGGGCGCGGCGGAGCTCCTCCTCCTTGTGCCGCTTAAAGGCCAACTGAGCCATCGGTACCGCCGCACTGGCGAGTACGGCGAGGATGAACAAAGTGACCACCAGCTCGATTAATGTGAAGCCGCGAAGGTGCCTACCCCGTTGATCCTGCGCTGCCATCCGCAGCTACTCCTTGATGAGTACCGTGTAAGGCGGAGGTGGCTGAGGCCTCAGCGTCTGTCCATCTGCAAGCACGGGTGATACGGCGGAAACCGTAACAGGGGAGCTGCGCCCGGGTTTGCGTGCCTTAAGGGTCAGGATAGCCACATCGCCTTCACCGGATGCGCCTTGAACTCCCGAGCGGCCGGCACTTACAAGGATCTTTCCCGAAGAGGGGTCGGTGGTGCTTGCAAAAAGACTTTGAGATCCGTCGCTCTTGAAAAAGCCTCCCTCTTGGACCTGCACGACATCCAGCGCACCTGGTTCGTAGGTCATTTGGATCGGTAGGGCATGGACGGCCCCGTCGGTCTTGAGGTGCAAGGCGACCGTGAATGTATCGCCAACCTTGACCTCCTCAGGCCCGCGCCACCTCATGTCGAGCGCTGTCGCCTCAGGAACGACAGGAGCGGTTGCTGTGGTTGATGCATTGCCCGGGGGGGCTGCGATGGGAGGAGCCTCCGCAGGGGTCGCCGGTCCGGTCGCCACATTGGCGTGATGCAAGATGAAGGGCTGGGTACTTGGGCGATTCGCGGTGCCCGACCAGAACTGACTATCGTCGGCGATGGTCGGCCGATAGGCTCGGACGATGTGGGGCGTGATCGCAAGCATCACTTCGCTTTTCTCATGGTCGGTATTGTGATTGGAGAAAAGCCGGCCGAGTACCGGAAGATCGCCAAGGCCGGGAATGTTGTTGGCAGTTCTCGTATCGTTGTCGCTGATGAGGCCGCCCAAAATCTCCGTCTCTCCATCCTTCAGTTCGAGGACGGTGGTCGCATCGCGCGTGCCGATGACATAGGCGAGAGATCCGCCCGGGGTGGTGATCTGGTTGATCACGGAGCTCACCTCCAGGTTGAGGTTGATCGAGACGTTGTTATCGAGGGAGATGTCCGGCTCAACGTCCAGCTTCAGGCCCACATCCAGATACTGGATGCTTTCCGACACGAATCCCGTCGAGGTGGCCGTGCTGGTTACCACGGGAAGCTTCTCGCCGATCAAAACCTTGGCATGCTCGCGGTTGCGCACGCGGATGCGGGGGTTCGCGAGCAAGTCGGCGTCCGTCACAATCCGGCTGAGATTCACGACCGTTGGCGGAATCAGCAAGCTGATGACCGAAGGACTGATCGACTTGTAGTTGGCAAGCGTAGTCGAACCCGTGGTCGCACTATTTGAACTACCGGATGAGGGGTTCAGCGACAGGGTGGCTTGATTTGGATAACTGATGCCCAAGTCCATTATCCGCGAGCGATTGATCTCCATGACCTGAACTTCGAGCATCACTTCGGGCTCACTCACATCGTGAAGCGCGACGAGTTTCTCAGCCAGCTGTATTTGTTCGAGGGATCCGCGGACGACGATGAGGTTGCTCTTTTCATCCACGAATATGTCATCGGCCTTCAGGATCCCCTTGAGAAGCGCCTCGGCACGTTTCGCATCGGCGTTTGCCAGATAGAAGCCCTTGACGACCAAATCCTCGTAGTCCCGGATTTTCTCGGGGGTCCCGGGATAGATCAATATGGTATGAGAATCGAGCACTTTGCTGCGCAGATGACTGGTTTGCATGACGAAATTGATGGCGTCCGCGGCAGGCACCTGCTCCACTACAATGCTCGTGAGGACGTCCGGTCTGATGTCCGGATCAACCATGATCGTTATGCCGGAAGAGCGCGCAATCGCTTCGAAAATTCCCCGCACGCTCGCATCGGCGAAACGCAAACTGACTGACTTGCCGGGCGCGATGTCCAATGCCGGATTGTCCGTACGCTCCTTGGCCTGGCTGACCTGTATTTGAGCCAGCAACTGCCGTGCAGCAGCATTTGCGGGATCGCGTGCGAGCACGGCATTCACGACGGTTTTCGCATGGTCATTGTCTCCGTGGCGAATGTCGGCACGGGCTTGATCGAGGTCGGCTGACGTTGTCCGGGCCCGAGCGAGCGAGATGAGCGCATCCTGAGGTCGGGGATCTTGGGGCGCAATGGCACGTGCTCGCTGGTACAGATCCTCCGCGGGCTGCCAGTGCTCGGCGTCGCGCTCCGCATTTCCGGTCGCGAGCAAATGGTCGAGTTGCTTGTCCCGCGCCGACAAATAGTCATGCCGATAGTTGGGATTGGTCGGCGCCCGTTCCACCGCCAGGGCCAATTCAGTCAGGCCCTGATCTACATTTCCCTTCCGGATCGCGACGATGCCCTCGTGATGCAGCTGCGCTGCTGCGCAACCGACCAACAGAGCCGCCGCGCCGACGAGGCAAGTAATCCCAAACGACCTGTCTATTGGCGTCACTGCGGCGGATCCGTTGAAATAGGAAGTATCTGTACGGCGGACATGGGAAGGTAAGTAAATCGCAGCTCGTCAGCCGACATCTCATCGAGACGGTAGTCGGAGTCGATGACATCACCACGGCCGGCGGAAAGATAGTCCTTTCCACGAGCGAGTTGCACCACCCACGCACCCGTGCTGTCCTTCAGAACGCCTCGGTAAGAGAAGGGAAGCGCAGGGACTGCAGGCACTGCCGCCGCCAATCGTGGGGCTGCCGCCGGCGGCGGGGCAGGGGGCGGAGCGACGGCGACGTTCCCCGCAATGGCGAAGGGATTGCGATCCCCCTCCAAGACGCTTGAGTCGGGAAAATCGCGCACCGGAAGGACGAAGCCGGCAGCAGATGCCTTCTCCTCCTTGCGGGCAGGAAGAACCGCCAAAACGCGCTGCACGTGGGCACGTGCGGGCTCGTGATCCTCGTCCCTAATGGCGACCCAAATCGATGCGGCAACCGTCAGCCCAAGGGTTGTCAGATAAAACCACCAGCGCTTCTGCATGAAATTCATGAGTCAGTCGCCGGCCACGTAGATGGAAAGACGAAACTGCGCATCGATGGTCGGATCCGTCGCGTTGGTGCGCGACATGCTGAGTCCATCGAGAGACAGTGTGGGGAACCGGGTAATGCAGGCTGCGACGAAGCGACGCACCTGGGGATACGTCGCGTGCGAGGTCAATGCAACCTCGTAGCGGACCAAGCCGGAAGGGTCGGAGTTCAACCGATAGTCGGCCTGTGTGATACCGAGACCTGACTCGCTTGCCGCCCTGTTCAGCTGGTCCGTGATGGTGAGGATCAGTGTCTGCGGCGGAAAGCTTCCGTTGAATACCCGCAAAAGCTCCGCCGGTTGCTTTACCCTAACCTCAACGGAGGGCTCCCTCGCCGGCAGCGTCAGGGCTGCCAGTCGTGTCGCTTTGAGCGCCGCGAGACTGTCGCGCGCGGGAAGCAACCAAAAAATCGCAAATAACACGAAGCCGACGCCGAGAAATAGCGCGCCGACGCCCGGCGCGCCCCATCTTTCGACAGCGACCTGGAGCACAAAGCGCGCACGATCGCCGGCTTCTTGCAACTTAGCCATTGAGCCCTGCCTTCGTCATTCGCTGGCGCTCGCGTGCAGCGGTGCGACGTCGGGCTCGGTACGATGCGGCGGCTCAATCGAGATCCATCGTCCGGCAATTACCACTTGCAGCGGGCGAGCGGGGCTCCCCGGAGACGGTCGCTGGCTGGTCAGGTACACATTGGTGAAAGAGCCGTTGCTTTGCAAACGGGTCGCATAGGCAATGGCCCGGGCGATGTTGTCGGTCTCCACGGTGACGTGCACCTCGTGACGGGCGGCGTCCGGTTCAACGCGCAACACGGCGATGTCGCCTCCCGCCGCTTCCTCGAGAGCGGCAAATAGCGACGACCAGGGTACGTTGAGGTGCGCCACCACGTTCTGCGCGGCTTGCCACCGACGCGCGTGAAGCTCGGCCTGTTTCGTGTCACCAGCGGCAGCATGTCCACTTGAGCTGCGGTCGGCGACGGCCATGGATTGCTCCCTCGCCATCGTCATGGCACGGAGCATGGATTTGTAGTAAATCACGCCCGTCGAAAACAGGGTGAGTACGAGTGCCAGGCAAAGGTACCCGCCGCGCGACGCTCGCGTGATCGAGCCGTTAAAATCTATTCGAGACTGCTCCAATGGGATATTCCTGGTCGCTAAATCGCGGCCACCGCGCTGAGGGTTGGGTAGTAGCGGCCGCCTATCACGGCCGCTTCGGATGACAGCCCGAGAAGCAAGCGTTCCCTGTTGACCAGGGTATCCACCGCGTTGGAATCCAGTCCCGGCAACAGTATCGTGCGAATGTGTCCCCAGCAGCACCCAGTGATGGCTGCCACGGTCGCGCAATCTCTCTCAGACACAACCATCAGGGCATCATGAGCCGAGATCCCGGCGGCGACATCGTTGAATGCGAACGTGAAGTGCGGCTGAATCGTGCGAATCGCGTGGTCATGATCGCTCATCAATGTCTTAAGCCGCGTCCTGAAGTCCAATTCCATCGCGCAAACCAATCGGGAACGCTTGTATCGCCGTTGATCGAGACGAATATCGAAGTCGTCACCATTGCCCCACATGAGGTCGATTTTTGCGCGTGCGAGCGCGCGCCATTCGTCGTCGTTGGCGAGTTCCGGCGACCACGGCAACACCATGTAGCGCATGAACTGATCCGAGATGACAATGTCGCTTTTGGCGCGCGTGCCCTCATTGTCGTCAAGCCACTCCTCCAGCACCGCGATGCTCGTCCTCCACGACGCGGAGTTCCCACCGCTGGTGTTGTTGGCTGAATAAGTCTGCGTCGAGGCCTCTTCGCCGGATCGGCCACGCCGGGACACGGTAATGCCGTCCGGCCAAAGACCGATGACCGCAGAGCTACTCGACAAAAGTGACACGATCGATTTCCTCGAGAGTCGTCTTTTCCTCGGCCATCAGCGCGATTGCGGACTCCCGCAGAAAGCGGGTTCCCGTCGCCCGAGCCGCCTGCTTCAAGGCACTCACGGGCGCTCGGTTCACGATCAGTTCGCGAATGCCGTCGTTCAACCGCAGAATTTCTCCGATCGCATACCGCCCGCGATACCCCGTGCCGCGGCATTGACCGCAGCCGCGGCCCCTGACGAAACGGATCGTGGCGGCCGTGTCCGGCGTGATTCCGGATTCTGCCAGCGCGGCCGTCGTCGGGCTGATCCGCTCGGTACAGTGTGTACAGACGAGCCTGACCAGTCGCTGCGCCAAGATTCCGTTGATGGCCGATACGAAGCTGTAGAGATCGACGCCCATGTGTTGGAAACGGCCCAGGACGTCCAGCACGTTGTTGGCGTGCACACTCGTGAAGACCAGATGGCCCGTAAGGGCAGACTGAATCGCGATCTGCGCCGTCTCGGTGTCGCGAATCTCGCCGACGAGAATTTTGTCGGGATCGTGGCGCAGGATGGACCGCAAGCCGCGCGCAAAGGTGAGCCCCTTCTTCTCATTCACCGGGATCTGCAAAATTCCGGGTAATTGATATTCGACGGGATCCTCGATCGTCACTATCTTGTCGCGCCCGGTAAATATCTCCGAAAGAGCCGCATACAGCGTCGTCGTCTTGCCGCTTCCGGTCGGGCCGGTCACCAACAGCATTCCGTACGGCTCGCGGGCGAGCCGGCGGACTTCAGACAGCGTTCGAGGATCGAATCCCAGTCGGTCGAGGCGCAGGCCGTGAAACTGGTCGCTCAGCGAGCGCTTATCGAGAATCCGGATGACGACATCCTCCCCAAATATGCTCGGCATGATGGAGACGCGGAAATCGATCGGCTGACTCTTGATGGAGAGCTTGAAGCGCCCATCCTGGGGTATGCGGCGCTCCGCAATGTCCAACTCGGAAATCACCTTGATCCGGGAGACTATCTCCTGCGCGCGTTCATGCCCTCGAACCTGGGTCACATGATCCAATACGCCGTCGACGCGAAATTTGACGTCGAGTCCGCGCGCATTGCACTCCAGGTGGATATCGCTCGCCCCGAGCTTGATCGCATCATAAATGGTCGAATTGACCAAACGGACGACGTCGCTTTCGTCGTCCGCGATCGACGCCAGCGATACCTCCTCCAACTTGGCGACTGCGGCACCGGTCTCGTCCGCCTCGCCCGCGTCGCCTCTTATGGCCCGCAGGGTGTCTTCACAGGAGCTCAGCAGTGCCGATATGTCGTCGCGATGTGCGATGTAAAATAGGACGGCGCCCATGCGAGCGCTGATCCAGATCTGCAGTTCGAGATCGAAGGGGTCGGAAATGACTGCGATCGGCGATGCATTTCGCTGACTGACGATGCAGCAGCGGCGAACACAGTCGGCGAACGTCAGATGATCGAATGACGGCGCGAGCTCCCGCAACTCGCTCATGGTGAGCACAGGCATGGAGAGCGTGCGTCCGAGCCTGCCGGTGAACAGCGCCGCGTCCTCGCTCAGCATGTCCTGCAACACAGTGGTGGCGGCTCGACCGGAAGATGCCGCAATGGCGCGTGCTTGCTGCATCGCGTCATCCGAGATCGGTTGCAATTCGCGCTGCAATGACATCATTCGATGCTGCTCGCAAGTCCGAATATGGGCAGATACATCAATAGCACGAGCACGCCGATGGTCACTCCGATCGCGGTCATCAGGAGCGGCTCAAACAGCCGGGTAAAACGCTCGACCCACTGCTCGAGCTCCTCATCGTAGAGAAGGGCCACGTGATCCATCATCTCGCCCATGTTGCCGGTCCGCTCCCCCGCGGCGAGCATGCGAACGGCGACGTCGGTCGCCAATTGATTGCGAGCGAAGCTCGCCGAAATGAGCTGGCCCTCGCTGATGAGGCGTTTCGCCTCGGTAAGATTTTGCTGAAGACTCGGGAGCCGTATCAGCCCGAGGGTCATATCGAGTGAGGTAACGAAGGGCACGCCTCCCCGCAGCAGCATCGCAAGCGTGTGCGAGAACCGCGCGAGCTGATAAAGGTGCAGCTTTTCGCCGATCATGGGTATGGACCAGAAGCGCCGACTGAGGCGGGCGCGCAAGGCGGGCTGCCGTGCGCAATAGATTGCAAGCACGACGCCGGCGCTTGCGGCGGCCATGACTGCGAGACGATGCTGATCGATGAACTGGCCGAAGTGCATGAGCACTCGAGACGCGGCCGGTATGTGCTCTTCGCCGAGGTCGGCATAAATTCGACTGAAACGCGGAACCACGTAGCCAAGCAGAAATCCCACGACCACGCAGCCGGTGGCGAGCAAAATGAGCGGGTAAATCGTTGCGCTCACCAACGTGCTGCGCACGGCGTGCATGCGGCGATCGTAATCGAGATATCGCGTCAGTGCTTCGACCAGGTTTCCGGTCTCCTCGGCGCTCCTGATGGTAGCGACGTAGAGCGGCGTGAATTCACCTGCGGAATCCTCGATTGATTTGGAGAACGAGCGTCCTTCCCGCAGGCCGTGACAGATCCGGTCGATGGTTTGGGTTGCGGCAGGGGTGCGCCTGCGCTGTTGGAGGGCGGCCATGGCCTCCGCCAGGCTCAGTCCGGCACGCAACAACACGAGAAGCTCGGCGCTGAGATTCGCGGCGGAAAGAGGCGCGCGACGCTTGTTTTTCCGCCACCCGTTCGTGCCGAGGCTGCGGTCGATACCGATCACGTAGTAGCCTTGCGCTTGTGCTCGCGCTCGAGCTTCCTCCGCGGAGGGCGCGGCAATGCTCAATCTGGCGATGCCGGCCGCCGCATCCCGATAGGCTTTGATTTGATATTGCATGACGTGCGGCTACCAATTCACGATGTCGGCGTCGTTCCCCTCACCACCCGGCTGGCCGTCCCGCCCGTAGGATTCGATGTCGAAGTCACCGTGGTCGCCGGGACTCTTATACAAATACGGTCTCCCCCACGGGTCCAGAGGTATGGCTTTGCTCAAATACGGGCCCTGCCACTTGGTTTCGCCAGCGGGCGCGGTGTTCAGAGCGTCCAACCCGTCGGCCGTGGTGGGGTAGTGACCTACGTCGAGAGAGTAGGTGTGGAGCGCCTTCTCGAAACTATCGATTTGGGCGCGGGCTACCTTCTGCTCGGCCTTGCCCACTTGTGCGAAATAACGCGGACCAACGTAACCCGCGAGCAAGCCGATAATGACGAGCACGACGAGCAATTCGAGCAGCGTAAAGCCGCCGGCCGCCGATGGACGCGCGTTCGTCGTCATGGTGATCCCCTGCCTCCCATCGAGTTCATGCGATGAATCTCGTTCAACGGCTTTCGGGCGAGAGCGGGGCCGGTGAGTTTTGTCAGACGGAATCTTCCCTATCGTCCCTGCTTCCGTTGCTCCCTCATTGGAACAGCATTTAGTTCGGCCAAGCAAGTCCCATCTGCGATCTCGCGCGTGCGGCTGTTTGTCGAAGGCGTTTCTGCATAACTTTGGCATTTACGGGCGTTGCAAGATCAATTCCTGTGTTGTAGTGTCGGTTGCAAGTCGAACAAGTACGAGTCTGCGCACCGGTACGATAAAAATTATTGGGCGCGGATGTTGGGATGATTCATTAGGTTAAATAGA
>JBEKHO010000024.1:0-83947 GCA_050012215.1 Steroidobacteraceae bacterium | reverse complement strand
AGGTTTGCGGAACTTCAGGATGAACTGGTCGGTGTGTCCGCGAATCGTCTGGTCGAACACTTTGGCCGTGCGGGGGTCCGCCGGATTGGCGAGAATCGAACTCTCGGAGTCGAACTTGAAGCCCGCGGCTTCGACCTCTCGGCGCACGGTCGAGGACTCGATGCGATGCAAGGTCTCGGTTACATTTGCGGGAGCACCCAGAGCGGCGGAATGATCGAGAACTACATATACGCCACCAGGCTTCAGCGCACTGTAGACGGCCTTGTTAAACGCGGTGGTGTCGACCGGGCCCATGAACTCGTCGTGTAGGTCGTGGTAATTTTGGGAAATCCAGAACAGGTCGAGCTTCTCGGGGAACTTTAGTCCTTCGAGCGCCGCGGCGGTCGTAACCGTTACATTTGCATGGGTGACGGCATAGCCCTGCAGCTCCGCGACTGCCTTAACGAAATGCTCGAACTTGAAGAAGGCGGTGGGCTCAACCGCGTAAACCTGACCCGTCGAGCCGACGACGCTAGCGAAGAGACGCGTGAAATAGCCTGCGTCGGCGACATAGTCGGCAACCTTGTCCCCCGATTTAATGCCTACGAACACCAATGTTTGCGCCGGCTTTCGGTTAGCATCCCGTGCGATGTCAGAGTCCGGGCGCGACGGATCGGCGACCGCCATTGTGGCGGCGGTTGAATTACTTGCGCTGTCCAAGGCATTCGCCCCGGAAACAAGCGCGACGACTGCGATCAAGATAGCCATAATTTTCATATCGATTCCTCTCCTGGATATTCTGGTTTAGCCCCGCGTCCATACAGACCGATACTCTCCAGACCCAGCGTCAGTCCGAAAGCATCATTGGCCGTGGCGAGCGGATCATCCGAAGCGTGCTGCGCATAAACGGCTGTCGGGGGCGAGAGCGCCATAAGCGCTGCGGCGATACGGAACAGCTTCGACCAAGAACCCCGATACTCGTCCGATTGGCATGCAAGGGTCGCCGCGGTGGGAAATGGCGGATACAGTTGTCGAAGAGCACTCATGTACAAGTCCATGGGCGCACTCGACGGTCTAAGACACGAGCGCGGACGGCGGCACCTCGATTTCGCCGCTTGCCATGTAGGCCGTGGCGCCTCCAACGCTGACAGAGGTCACGACGCTTCCGCTCTTACGCGCCTCCGCTTCGATTTCGCTTCGGCGCCCCATCGAGACGCCTTGCTGGATTGAAAGGCGATAGGCCATCCCGCCAAAGTCAGGCTTCGATGCCATGGCCCCGACGAGGGCGGCACAAGCGCTGCCTGTCGCGGGATCTTCTTCGACACCCAGCGCGGGTGCGCACATGCGAGCATAGAGCTTGCCGCCATCCCGTAGATTTCCTGCGAAGAAGAAGACGTGGGGAGACCACGCGCGCGCGAGCGTTGCCGCCCAGGCAGCCCGATTGATCGCCGCCCGATCGACGACCTCGTTCGAGCTCAGTTGCGCAAAACAGAATGGAAGACCGACACCGGCGAAAAAGACTTGGCTCACTTCGGCGGGCTCGATGGATAGGACTGCGGCGAGATCAGTCGGAGAAGGTGCGCCGGTCGGTGCGTCGATCTTCCCGGATAACGTCAACGTGCCGTGGAACCCCCCGTTTCGCTGAACGACGTCGACCGTCACGGGACCGACATTCTCCTCCAGAATGAGCCGGATTGGATCACTAAGCTGTACGTGCTGTTTCATCACAAGCGCACAGGCTGTGCCGACCGTGGGATGCCCCGCAAAGTCGAGCTCCGCCCGAGGTGAGAAGATGCGTACCCGACACGTGTTCGCAGGATTGTTCTTCGGTAGGACGAAGGTCGTTTCGCCGAAATTGAATTCGCGAGCAATCTTCTGCATGCCCTCGGTCGAAATGCCGGCCGCGTCAGGCAGAACCGCGAGTTGATTGCCGCCGAACGGTGTCGAACTGAAAACATCGACGATGTGAAATGTGTAGTTCATGAGATCACCCTCCTTGCGTCGCCTCAAGCCTTGACGACGAGGTCGATCTCAACGCAGGCCCCAAGCGGCAGCGCGGCCACCGCGATCGTCGTGCGGGCGGGAAAGGGCTGACTGAAGTGCTTTGCGTAGATGCCATTCATCGCGCCGAAGTCACTCATTCTCGTGAGAAACACACCGGCGCGCGCAACGTGATCGAAACTCTTGCCGGCGGCCTCGAGAACCGCCGAGAGATTCCGGAAGACGCGCTCTGTCTCGGCCACAACACCCCCCTCGACCACCTTGCCAGTGGCCGGGTCTTGGCCGACCTGACCCCTGAAGTAGAGGAAACCACCGACTTCGATCGCTTGCGAAAACGGGCCGACCGGCGGCGCAAGTTCGGGCGAGGTAATTGCGGTCTTGCTCATGGCAAACTCCTGTGGATACTGGGTTAGATGGTCAGGATGGCGGAGCCCGAGGTTGCGCGCGCTTCCAATGCCTTGTGGGCCTCAGCGGCATCCTTGAGCGCAAAGCGCTGATTGACGTTGATGCGCACCTGACCCGACCCGGGCTCACCGACATCGACCGCTGTCCAGTTCAGAACCTCGCGACCGCACGTCTGCCGAATTTGCATCGCATGAGGCACACAGATTTCCGCAAAAACATGAACTTCCTGATATTTTCATGCAAGTACGAACATTCCGCCAGTTCATTATTATCACGATTATAGTACTATTAACGCACGATTCTGTTGGTCGTCGGAAGCGCTTTAGGAGACCCTCCTTGCTTGAAGATTTACGCGCCCTCGTAGAGTTTGCCCATGCCGGGTCCATCGCCGGTGCAGCCGATCGTCTATTCCGGACGCCCTCTGCGATTACCCGGCAAGTGCAAAGGCTGGAGGCTGCATTGGGCGCCGAGTTGCTGGACCGCTCGGTAAAACCGCCGCGTCTGAACTCGCTTGGCTCCAGGGTACTCGAACAAGCGCGAGATCTGCTGCAGCGGACCGAGGCGCTGAAATCCCTTACGTCGAGCGACGCCGAACCTCACGGCCTCTTGCGCATCGGGCTCGCGCATGCCCTGGCCGAGGGAACGCTTATCGAACCTATTCGGGCGCTGACTGAGAAATACCCCAAGGTCCGACTGCGGCTGTCGAGCGAACTGACCGGTGAATTAATTAACCGGCTGCTCGCGGGTGAACTCGACGTTGCTGCCGTGCTTTTACCCGAAGGTAAAACTGCGCCTCCACCTCTTCTGACGAATATCATCGCTAGCGACCGCATGGAGATCGTTCAAGGCGCCGCAGGCAACGTTGATGGTGATTGGAAGAGTTTGGGCCGAGCACCCTGGGTGCTCAATCCGCCCGGGTGCTTTCTTCGGGCGAGCCTCATCGATCGGATGGAGCGTGTCGGCTTCACCCCAATGATTGCGGCTGAAATCCACAACATGCATATGCAACTGGCCTTCGTTCAGTCCGGTTATGGTGTCGGGCTGCTACCCGCTCGATTTATTGCCAGGAATCTTTCTATCGATCCCGTGAAAGTATTGCGTCCCCCATCGTTTGACCTGCACCGATCCGTCGCGATAGTCCGGGTTGGGCAACTCGGCGCCTTGGGGAAAGCCGTCGAACTGTTGGCACACGGGTTGCGGCAATTGTTTGAGGCAGCCGACACCACGAAGCCCGTGACGAGGCACCCAAGAGGTGTGCCCGCCAATCGGCGGGCGGCGCGACCGCACAAGTAGTCCCCGGACATCGCTTGTTGCGGCAGGTCGGCATAGAGGGTCGTCGCGAATCACGGCACGAAGTTGCGACCGAATAGGCAAGCGGATCGACATGCACTGTCATCCGACAACGTCCGGTAACAGCCGCCTTTTATAAGGGGTGTCTTTGGGGGTATCTTCGCCCCCCCGCTTCTTCCATTTGTTAATCGATACGGTCCCGAATCAGAGGACACGTTGAGCAATGTATGCCGCCGCCGTTCAGCTGCACCTTGTCGTAAGCCACAGTGGTTACCTCGACGCCGTACGAAAACAGCGCCTCGCGCGTTCGGTCGGAAATGCCCTCCGGCATCAGCACTCGTCCAGGACGCACGGCCAAGCCATTGATGATCCAATTATCGTCCTCGACTGTCGTCTCAACCGTACGAATGCGCAGCTGCCGCAATTTCTCAAGAAACGAAAACGGCAGGCCACTTGCCGATATCAAGGCCAGATCGACATCAACCATTAGAAAGTGACCGTCGATGTGGATGTCGTAGCCGCACAAATCGACGACTATCAGATCCACTCCTTGATACTTCAGAACGTCGGCGACCTGTGCAACCCCGTCGTCGTTCACGCGGATGCCCCGTCCGATCACCGCGGTTTTGCTGTTAAGCCACGCAAAGCTACCCCCTTCAACCATGGCGGTGCCATGCACGGTCCGTAGAATCGGCATCCCAAGCGCCGCGAGTGTGCGCGTGACGGAAAGCTCCTCACCGTGGCGCATACGTGGTGCCAAACGCCCCACGATGGCACCGCCTTTCACCGCGAATGACGAATCGCGCGTGTAGACGGACTTGAAACGGCCGCCATTGACGCCGTTTAGGTAGAGCACTTCGACACCTTCAGCGCGTAATGCCTCTGCTAGTGAATCGTGCTGCGCTTGCATTTCCGCGAGCGAGGCAATGCGGTCGCTTTGCCAGTACCAGCCAGCCTCTAGGTCACCGAACGAGCCCGTTTCGGCGATTGTTTTCGAGGGGTCAATTACGTCGAACTCGCGGCCGGGCCGGTGCATCAAGACGCGCCGGATTTGTCCGACGTCGTTGTCGCAGCCCCAGTCGAGGCCCCAGACCCTCTGCATTCGCAAGGGATCCTCGAACGCCGGCCCAGGTTCGGAACCGAAATGCTTGATCGTAGCGCTGTAGACGTCTGAGTGGCTCTTGGGTCGATCCATTTGCAATTTCCTACGTCGAATGGAGGTGACAGGGACGCTTCGGGGAAACCGGCGGAGCATCGGCGGTGACAGTATCATCGCGAGCCCTTAGTCGTTTCATTCGTCACCCAAATGCAGCTGAGGGCTTTGTCGCCTGCATCGTCATAGCCCGGTTCTAAGTCGCTGCCAGGCACGGTTGAAAATTCGAAGCTCATCTGAGGTATATATCCGTTCCATTTCAAAGCGCGCGCGGATCTCGGCAGGTGGATAGATGATTGTATTGGCCCGCATAGATGCGTCGAGATACGGAAGAGCCGCGGCATTACCCGACGCGAAGCCGATGAACCGAGTCACCTCCGCGGAGATTTCGGGTCGCATCATGAAGTCTATGAACTTCAAAGCACCGGCGTAATTGGGTGAATCAGCTGGAATAACCATACTGTCGATGTATAGGGGAACGAAGACGCGCGGAAATGCGTAGTCGACCTGGATCTTCGTGTCGCCTTCTTTGGCCATACGGCGAGCGATCATGGCATCGCCCGAATACCCCAGTGACAGACACAATTCGCCGTCCGCGAGTTGTTCATAGTAACCCGAGGTCGCAATGCGCCTCAAAAAAGGCCTGATCTCCTCCAATTTTTTCACAACTGCATCCAACTGCGCCGGCTCTGCTGCGAGTTGCGGTTGACCAAGATAGCGTGCCACTAAGGGCAAGATGTCTTGCCAGGAATCGAGGACGCTGATGCCGCACTTCTGGAATTTGGCAGCTAATTCCTTCTTGAAGATCAGGTCAAGGCTCTCGGAAGGGAGGGAGCCGACGATTGCTTTGACCTTATCGGCGTTGTAAATGACGCCCACGGTTCCCCACATCCAGGGAACGGCATAGAGGTTGCCTGGGTCCACCCGGCTCAAAACTTTCAGTATTTGTGGATCCGCATTGAGTGCGCGGGGTATCTGAGGCTGGTCGAGTTTCCTCCAAAATCCTTTGGGTATCTCTCGCGCGAGATGGGGGGAGGCGTTCATGGTGACTATGTCGTAGTTCGAGCTTCCGATCGAGAGAGCGGTTTCCGCGGTATCCGCCGAATCGAAAACCGTATAGTTGACGTGGATCCCCGTCTCCGATTGGAATTTATCCACCGCGGACTGGGGAAAATAATCGGCCCAGGCAAAAACGTTAACGACGTGAGCGCGATCCGGCGCCGCGAGGGTCGGCAATCCGAAAAAGACTAACGAAGCGATGACTGCAAGCAGGTGGTTGCGTACTAAGGTTAGTTTCATGTCGCGGGCGCCCTCCTGCGAGTGGAGCCCGCGTGGGACGCCCACTCGGCAGGCATCGCATATCCCAACTCTGCTGGCCTCATCTCGACTCCCTGCGTTAGCGGCGATACGTCGCTGTGAGCCCGATGGTTCGAGGCCGCACGGTGTGGTCATAGAACAAATCCGAGGTGGTCGTATCGCGTGTATGAGATAGCACGGGATGCGAGTCGGTCAGGTTTTGCGCAAACAGTGACAGATCAAGTCCACCAAAGCGCAGGCCGGTGCGGAGCGATAAGTTCTTGGTCTCCGGAAGGCCGGTAAAAGTAGGATCGGAGACCCCGTTGTTGGGGTCTTGGATGGGCTGAAACGCCGTTTGCGCGGTCGTGTATTGAAAATCGAGTCGCAGGTATGGCTTCCGGTTCGCGATGGCAGGAAACCCGTATTCGGCCGACATCAGAAAAGTCCAGGGCGCTCCCGGCAGGCGATCGCCTGCCGTTACGACCGGCTGTGACGGCGCATCGACCCCGGTACAGGCGCTCGGACCGGCGCAAACGGTATGGGTATATTTTGCATCGACGTGTGCGACCGACACATCGAACAGCAGCGCCTCGACGGGACGGGTCTGCACTTCGACCTCCCCGCCGACGCTGCGTACCTTGCCCAGGTTCTCGACAAAATTCTGGCCGCACGCCGGTAGATAAACCGCTTGCTGGATGTTGTTCCAGTCGATGACGAAGGCGCTGGCGTTCAGCTGCATGCGTCCGCCCCAAAGCAAATTCTTCGTCCCAAGCTCGTAACTCCACAGCGAATCCGCCGCATAAATCTCGGGTCCCGCCGTCAACCCGATCGATGCGAGATTCGACCCGCAAATGGACGACAGCGGACCGTTTATTCCGCCGGGCCGATATCCCTTGGCGGCGCTCAGATACAGAAGATTGTCCGGTTCCGGCTCGTAGGCGACCACCGCCTTCGGCGTGATTGGATTCTCGTCATTTGAGCCTACCGCTGCGAGCGGTGTCAGCGGTCCCGTGGTTGGCGACAGGAAGGGTCCGTAGTAAACGAGATCCCCACTATACGAGACGTGGGACGCGCGCAGTCCAGCCGTCAACTTCAGAAACTCAAATATCCTGAAGGTCGCATCGCCATAAAGCGCGTATTGCCGGTCGATGATTTGGGAAATCGGCTGCGCCAGAATTTCTCCGCTCGAGCAGGGTGCCTGAGGAGTGCAAAATGGAACCCCGTACGCCGCATTGTATTCGCCGTTCAGATTCGGATCGAAAACGTGTTCTGTCGTGTTTTCATCGAGGTGCGAGTAGAAAATGCCGGTGGTCCAGACGAACGCCGACGCTGGATCGAGCGATTGGACCCTGATCTCCTGGTAGAAGTTATTCTGATTGTCTGCATCGTGCGACGTGCCGAGATCACCCGGGGGCGGTGGCAACGTCAACCCGAACAGAGCTCGGTCGAACTGGGTGTAATCCGAAATCGAATGCTGGTTTCGCGAAAAATATGAAGTATCGGAGGTCAGGTGCGCGAATGCCAAGTTCCAGTCGATTTTTAGGGCTGCTAGATAGAAGGGATCGGTGCTGGGGTTTCGCTGGGCGTTGCCATTCTCGAAGTTGCCCGCGCTCGGATCGGACAAGGACGGCCAGTAGGCCGATGTATCCCCCAGCCTCAATTGCTGATAATAAATCGACGGAGTAATCGACAAGCCGTCTCTGATTGCCCATTTCAAGGCACCGCGCACAACGACGGTATCCTGGTAATTGGAATTCGCGTCTGTTACCGCGCGCGTGGCGTAATCGACATGGTCGACCCAACCACCGTCTTCGCGGAAGGACGCACTCACGCGGAAACCAAGGGTGTCCTCGACAATCGGACCACCGACCGCACCGCCAATCTCGTACGTAGCGGCACCTTCACGAGTCGTCGCGACCTCCGAGCGCACATACACCGAATCGGCGTGCAGGTCGGGAGATGGCTGTATGAATCGAACCGTACCGCCTTCTGACCCCGCCCCAAAAAGAGTGCCCTGGGGACCGCGCAGCACCTCGACGCGCTCGAGATCAAATAGCGCGGGGTAGGCATTGAACGAGGTAAAAGAAATGTGGCGCCCCTGAATCGGGGTGTCGTCGATATAGATTCCAACGGTGGACGTGCCCGCGGTCGAATCGACGCCGCGAATATTGATGTCCGAATCTTCGTCGTTAAAGTTGCCCGCCACGGTCGTCGCGTCGCGCTGAAAGGTAACTCCGGGCGTGAGCCTGGTCAGATCGTCGATGCTGCGAAGCCCCTGTATGTCGAGCTTCTCTTGGGTGAAAGCAGACGCACTAATCGCCACATCCTGGAGTCGCTCCGCGCGACGGGTCGCAGTGACTACCACTTCCTCGAGGGTGCTGTTACCCGGCGGCGCGTCACCATCGGCAGCCTCAGCTCCGCTAGACACTCCGGCGCCGCACATGAAACCCAGGACAAGGGCAGGCAGCCGCAGTGACCACCTACGCCCGCCAGATCTTGATGGCATGATGTTCTCCCTTTCTTTGAACTCCCCGGCTAGGCCGAGGTAGCAAAACACCGGACGATCGAGGATGCAAACGAGCAATTCTTGACAATTGGTCTAAATTAATTCATCAATTGACCGTGGCGAGACGCTCGATTGTGGGGTGGCCTCTTTTGCATGACGAAAGCGACGTCAGCTGTCAGCAATGGTTTTCACCAGTGGGTCGTTCCGACGTTGCGTTTGCGCTCCATCCGCAACGCATCCACTATCCTGCTGACTGAACTTCTCAAACGCCGAGGGCCTGATCATGTTTGCTTCCAAGGAGCGCTCCCAAGCGCAGTCCGCACGAATGCCCCTCCGAGTGGGCGAGGCGTAAGCGCGGTGACGACGACACATGGGATGGGACGCCGATTGTATCTGCCCTTGATCGCGCTATCTCTATTGGTCGCTGGCTCGAGCGCCTGCCAGCGGACTTGCGGACCCGCCGTTGCTCACGCGGATGTCGACTCGGCGGCAGCCGCGATTCAATCGTTGGCAACGGAATGGTTCAAGGCAATCGCCGCGAAGGACCTTGAGAAGACTCTGTCGTTCTATGCACCGGAAGCCCAGTACTTGTCCGGCGGCCGCCCCGCGGCATCCACCCCCGAGGAGCGGCGCAAGCTCTGGGTGGAGGACTACGCTACTCCCGGGTTCTCTTCCGAAGAAGCAACCGCCATGATTGAAGTCGCTCAATCCGGCGAACTCGCCTATCAGCGGGGCACTTACTTCAGTAAGGCGCAAAATGACCAGCAAAAGATGAATGTCACGACAGGCAAATTCCTCGTTATCTGGAGAAAACAGTCGTCGGGTGAGTGGAAGGCGATTATTGATATTGATAATGCAGACCAATGATCTACGGCACACGTACCGCCGCCCGCCCCCGCTGGCGCAGCGCGTCATGATTAGCAAATCAGGCCAAGCTTAGCGTTGCATGAAGTAGCACATTCGCGCCCGCCGCGAGATCGGAAGGCTTCGCGCTCTCCGCCTCGTTGTGGCTCAGGCCTCCCGCGCAGGGAACGAAGATCATCGAGGCGGGAACGACCTTGGCGATATGGCAGGAGTCATGGCCGGCCCCACTGAACATCTCCAGTGTCGAGTAGCCAAGGGCCGCGGCCGCCGTGCGCACCGCGTCGACGCAGTTTGGATCGAACGCGACGCCGGGGGACTCCCAGGCGCAGCGGAATTGCCCCTCGAGCCCGCTGCCGGCAAGCGCCGCCTCTACGATCCGCTCGGCATGGTCGCGCAGCGACCGATAAGCGCCGGCGTCAGGGTGGCGCAGGTCGACCGTGCAACGTAGCGTTCCCGGCACGGTGTTCGATGACTTGGGCTGGGTCTCGATGATGCCGATCGTGAGGCGCGCGTCGTCCCCGTGCTGTGCGGTGGTCTCATACAGGCGGGGCAGCACATTTGCCAGCACACGCACCGGATCGCGCCGCAAGTTCATCGGCGTGGGGCCGGCATGCGCTTCCTGGCCTCGGACGATCATCTCGTAGCGGCACATGTGCTGCACACCGGTCACGACGCCGATCGTTTTCGCGCGTTGCTCCAGGACCGGCCCCTGTTCGATGTGCACCTCGAACGCGGCCCTGACTGGCTGGCGCGTGACGCTCTCGCCGGTCGGAATGTGCGCCCGCACGAGCTCCTCGCGCACACTGCGGCCATCGCGGTCGGTCACTGCATAGGCTGAGGCCAGCGACATCTGCCCGGCCCAGACGCCAGAGCCCAGGAGCGGGACCGGAAACCGGCAGCCTTCCTCGTTGCACCAGACGGCCAGCTCGAGGGGATGCCGCGTCGTGATCCCCTGGTCGTTCAGGGTTTCGATGACCTCCAGGCCCGCAAGGACACCGAAAACGCCATCAAAGCGGCCGCCCGTGGGCTGAGTATCCAGATGACTGCCGAGCAGCACGACCGGGAGCGCGTTGTCGTTGCCGGTCCGGCGCAGGAACAGGTTGCCGATCGAATCGACCCTCGCCGTGCACCCTGCAGCCTCGGCCCACGTGCACAGCAGGCGCCGACCCTCGATATCGAGGTCGGTCAGCGCTTGGCGGTTGCAACCGCCGCTCGGCGTCGCGCCGATGCCACCCATCGCCATGAGCCGCGACCATAGCCTGTCGCCGTTGACCCGAAGCCCGTCGACGTTCGAGCTCAAAGGATAACCATGAGGGTGGCGATCTTCATCAGCGGATTTCTGCCGGCCATGACTCGAGTATAGGGCGGTCGGACTTTCCTCCGGGTGAGCATTTTTCGCCGCTATGGTGAATCCGGTGCACCCAGCTTCATTGCCGCCGGGCCTGCGCGATCAGCGGCGTCAACCAGCGCATGAACGCCAAGGCCGCGGGGCTCGCGCGCCGCTGTCGGTGCCTGACCAGGTAATATCCCCGCTGCGGATGCATCGTCGCCGCCAATGGTGCGACGAGCTCACCCTTGGCAAGGGCGCCGCCGCAAGTCGTCTCGTCGCCGAGCATGATGCCTTGCCCGGCGATGGCTGCCGTCTGCACAAGCACCATGTCCGAGAACTCGATCCCGACGTTGCGCCGTGGGGCCTCGAGGTTGCAGACGCTGAGCCACTTCTCCCAGTCGTCCCAGCGCCGCATCAGCAAAGGAAAGCGCAGCACATCGGCGGGTTCGCGCAGCCCGCCGGGGGTACTCAACAGCGCCGGGCTGCACATCGGGGTGATCTCCAGGTCGTACAGATGCCTGACCCAGCGACCTGCCCACTTGCCGTCGCCATAGGCGATGAAGAGATCGATTTCCGGGTCATCGACCACGTCCGGCTCCACGGCGCTGACGATCTGCAGCCGGATGTTGGGATGTTCGGCGTGAAAGGAGCCGATGTGCTTGCACAGCCACATCGAGCAGAACCCTGCGGTGCTCGATACCCGCAGCATCCCCTCGATGTCGCCGCGTGTTCCCCCTCTGTGCGCATCGGCGAGCAGGCCCAAAGACTTGCGCACCTCTGCGGCATAGCTGCGACCGCGAGGCGTCAGCGCGACGCCGGTGCCGACGCGCGCGAGCAGTTCGAATCCGAGGATCTCCTCGAGCATCGCCAGCCGGTGGCTGACAGCGCTGCGGGAGAGGCCGAGGTCCTCGGCGGCCTCCCACACCGACCCGAGGCGGGCCAGTGCATCGAGCGCGAGCAGCGTGGTCATCGGGGGGATCCGTGTTTTCATAGGGTGCAAATTTTTCACCTAGGGGCTGAAAACATATCACACAGATGCGTGCTTCCCAACTCGATAATCCGTGCAGCATCACAACGAGGGAGCGCGCGACATGACCCCCAGGCAACGACTCCGTGAACCCGAGTTCGCGCATTCTACGACCCGCCTTAAGCTCATGATCATCGCGGTTCTTTCAGGCACCGCGCCAGTGCTGCAGGTCACCGCCGCGACTGACGAGATGGATGAAATCCTCGTCACGGCAACGCGCCGCAGCGAGTCGGTCGCCGACATCCCGTACAACATCTCTGCGGTTGGCGCTGCGGATATTGCGGACTCCGGCGTCACGAGCCTCGTGGACCTCGCGCGGATGGTGCCGGGCCTCGTGACCCCGGACCTCGGTGCCCGTGCGAGCAACACCAACGGCACGCTGACGATCCGCGGGCTGAATGCGAGCACCGTCAACGTCCAGGACCAGAGCCTCTCGGTCCCGGTGGTGTCTACCTACGTCGATGAGACGCCGCTGTTCGCCAACCTCAAGATGACCGACATCGCCCGCGTTGAGGTGCTTCGCGGCCCGCAGGGAACGCTGTACGGGTCTGGCTCCCTCGGCGGGACGGTGCGCCTGATCCATAACGAGCCCGATCTCTCGGGGAGCGAATTTGACGTCTCGACACGCGCTTCGCACACCGCCAATGCCGGCAGCCCGTCGGAGGCGCTGGACGTCATCGGCAACCTGCCCCTGAGCGACACCGTGGCGTTCCGCGGATCGGCAGGCTATGAACGGCTCGCGGGTTTCACCGACGCCCTCTCGGTCGCCAAGCTCACCGGGAACGCGCAGCCGGTGCTCGCGGATCCCAGTGATCCGCTGCACAGCGGCCTCGTCTTCACGCAGGAGCGCGGCGTGGACTGGTCCAATACCTGGTACGCCCGCGGGTCGCTGCTGTGGAAGCCGAATGACGCACTGAAGTTCATCCTGACCTACCAACACCAGACAGACCAGTCCGGGGGCTACTCGGAGACCAATCCGCTGTACCGCTATGATGAGACTTTCTATGCCCCCCAGCCCGGCTCGTTCCGGACCGACCTGGGCTCACTCGATATCTCGCAGGACTTCGGGTTCGCGACGCTGTCCTCGAACACGTCGTATACCAGCCAGAATTCCACGAGCGAGTATGATCTGACCGGGCTGTTCGAGCTCGTCCATGTCTACTACGGCAACTATCCGCGCGATCTGTCGCCGATCTTCATCAGTTCCACGGACCGGAATCTCACTGAGGAGATACGGCTGGTGTCGAAGAATTCCGGTCCCTGGGACTGGGTGGGCGGCGTTTATTTCAGCGACCGCAAGCAGACGCTCACGCAGTACGAGCCCCTCGAGGGCTTCGGGGCCTGGAGCCAGTTACCGGGATCCGGCCAGCCTGCCGGTTGCACGGTGCAAAGCCCCACCTGTCCCTATCCCACCTGGGGTGATGTGATACAGAACGTGAACGGCGGAATCAATCCCTCGCAGTTGCCCAATCCCGACCTGAACTTCCAGTTCAATCGGCACGTCAGCTTCACCGACACCGCGATATTCAACGAGACCTCCTATCACTTCACGGACAAGTGGCAGGCGACGGCCGGTGGGCGGCTGTTCTGGCAGCATTACTCGCAGGACCTCGAACAGGACCTGCCCACCTCGACGGGATTGCTCACGGCGGAAGACGCCAAGGGATTCCGCAACGAAATTTTCAAGCTGAACACCTCTTACGAAGTGGCGGCCCATACCTTGGTGTACCTCACCTGGTCAGAAGGCTTTCGCCGCGGAGGAGTCAATGCCCTGCCGATCGGCACGTGTTTCTTCTGCGAGAATGCGTCGTTGCTGACCTACAAGCCCGACGAGGCGCGCAATCTCGAACTCGGCGTCAAGGGTTCCACCGGCATCGGTGGCAGCTATACGTTGACGCTTTACCAGATCCTCTGGTCGAATCCGCAGATCGAGGCGAACACGGTCGTCGGCGGGTTCGGATTCGTGACCAACGGGGTGGCTGCGCGATCGCGCGGCTTCGAGGGGGAATTCACGCAACCGCTGACCTCACACACCCGGCTCGAACTCGGCTACAGCTACACGGATGCCATCCTGACTGCCGGATTCGCCGCGGGCGTGGTGCCGGACCTGGTCGGGCAGGCCGGCGATCGATTGCCCAATGTCTCGAAACAACAGGCGACGCTGGCCCTTGATCACTCGCAACCACTCACGGGTGGCACCGAGCTCCACGCGCGCCTCGACGCCGCGTATCGCAGTGATTTTTTTACAGGCCTGCCGAACTCTGCATTCGCGACCGACCTGCCGGGATTCACGCTCCTCAATGCTCGGGGTGGCCTCGCGATCGGCAAGGTCTGGCGGCTCGATGCCTTCATCAACAACATCACGAACCGGGAGGCGGCGACGACCGTGTCCACGGTGCCTGGCGACCAACACAATCGCGCCTACTTCACCGGGCGACCCCGAACCATAGGATTGGAGTTCAACTATTCCTTCAAGGGTCATTGAGTGCCCATCATGACGGCTGGCAAAGGGCTCGTGCTCGGTTGGGTCGATCGACATGCCGCGCAACTGTCCGCCTGGCATCAGGTGATCTGGCATTACGCGGAACCGGCACTGCGCGAGTACAAGTCGGCGGCGTGGTACGTGAAAACTCTGCAGGACGCCGGGTTTGACGTGGAGGTGGGCAGCGGCGGGATGCCGACCGCGTTCGTCGCAACCTTTCGCCACGGCGACGGCCCGACGGTCGCGACCTACGCGGAGTACGACGCGGTCCCCGGCCAGTGCCAGGCGGCTACGCCCTACGCCGGGCCCCGCGCAGGGTTATCCCGGCATGCAGCCGGCCACACCGATCCGCACAGTGCGCTCGGCATCAGCGCCCTCGCCGGCGCGCTCGCGACCAAGGCGGCGATGCAGGAACTGGGCATCCACGGAACGCTGAAGATCTTCGGCGAGCCCGCCGAGAAACTGCGCGTCTCGAAGCCGGTCCATGCGGCGAAAGGGTATTACGATGATCTCGACGCCGCGGTGAGCTTCCATCCGCATTGGTCGCTGCCGATGTGCAATACGACGGTGTGGGACACGCATTGCGGCTTCGGCTACAACTACGTTTATACCTTCACCTGCACTGCGCCCGAAAAATGGCTGACGCTGGATCGCTCGGGCAAGACCCGCCGCAACGTGCACTATGCCGCCAGGGCACCCGGTGCGACCGATGCCTTGATGTTTTTTCACCATCTCAACGAATCCTCGCGCCGCTCGATGTTGCCCGCGGCGGGCTTGTGGAGTTTCAACGAGGCAATCCTGACCGCAGGCCAGGCCACGGCGGACAACTTGGTGCCACAGCTGGCCGAGATCGACTACATGGTGCGTGCGAATTCACAAGGCGAAGCGGATGCGATCAGCGCAGTGATGGACATCAACGCAGCGGCCGCGGCAAAGGCGAGTTTCTGCGAGTGGAAGAAAACCTGGGTGTCGAAGTCGCGCGGAGGACTCGCCAACCACACCCTCGCTCGGGTCGGATACCGCAATCTCGAACTCGTGGGACCCCCGTCATGGGGACCAGAGGCGATCCGGATCGCACACGCCATCCAGCGGGAGCTGGGGCTTGCACCGCTGGAGCGGCCCTTCCTCGCGGCGACGGAGACGCTGATCGATCCGCAGGCAGCGGAAGCCGCCGTGCGCCGTTTCCTGCCGGTGGCGCAGAATCATGTCGGCTCTGACGACTACACCGAATACACGTGGCACTGCCCGACGCTGCGCTTGCTCGTTGCCCGACCGGAGCTGGCCGCACCTGCGGACTACGACTATCCCGGCTGGGTACCCAATGCCCTCGGCGGCATCCCGGCAACGATCGATCCGACGATCTTGATCGCGGCGAAGACGATCGGCGCCACTTTGATCGACCTGCTCATGGATACGGCGTTGCTTGAAGAGGCGGCCGCGGAGTTCGTCGAGCGCAGCGGTATCGGCTCCGAACGCTGGCAGGCGCCGCTGCTGCCAAGCGATTTCCAGGTGCCGCACCGGCTGCGCTGGCCGGAGTACGTGACCACGGCGCGTGGCGAGGAGTGGTGCATTCCGTGGCGTGAGGACGAATGACTCCGCGGCCGCTGATGTGTCGCCCGTGACCTCAGCCGTCCGGCCCCCGCCGGTGACGTCGGCAACCCGGCTGGTTGTGTTGCTGTCGATCGGAGTCTTTATAAACTATGTCGATCGCGGCAATCTCGCTACCGCAGCTCCGGTGATCCAGGACGAGCTTCACTTAAGCGCAAGGGAATTGGGAGTGCTGCTGTCCGCGTTTTATTACGGGTACGTCGCCACGATGGTGCCAGTCGGCTGGCTGGCGGAGCGCTACGGCGCGAAAGTCATGCTGGGGGCCGGTGCCCTCGTGTGGTCGGCAGCAACGCTGATGACCGGCTTTGCGTCGACCTTCACGGCGCTGTTGCTGCTGCGGCTCCTGCTCGGGATTGGCGAGAGCGCCGCATTCCCGTGCGCCTCGAAGCTGCTCGCCCAATCGTTTGGGGTCGCTCGCCTCGGCATCGCCAATGGTGTTCTGAGCTTCGGATATCTCCTCGGACCCGCCGTCGGGACCCTGATCGGCGGCCTGTTGCTGGCCCGATTCGGCTGGCGCGCGGTATTCATCCTGTTCGGGGCCTGTTCGCTCGCTTGGTTGCTGCCGTGGCGGCGGGTCGTCGTCGCGCCCAGCAACGCGGTGCGCGTCGGGGATTCGCAGCCGGGCTTTCGAGCCATCCTGCGGCAACGCGCGCTATGGGGCGCGGCCCTGGGTCTGTTCGCAGGCAACTATGGGTTCTATTTCATACTCGCCTGGCTGCCGTTCTACCTGGTCAGGACCCGCGGGTTTTCGCTCGACGCGATGGCGTGGACGGCTTCCTGGGCCTATTTGCTGAACGCGGTCAGCGCACTGGTGATGGGGTGGCTGACGGACCGCTGGGTGCGTGCCGGGTGCAGCCCAACGCGGGTCTACAAGAGTGTCATGGCGGCGTTCGCGCTGGGCGGCATCGCCTGCATGATCGGCATGGTGGTGCTGCCGACCACGGCGTCGATCGGATCGCTTTGCCTTTACGAGGCGCTCGCCGGGCTGTCGTCCCCTGCGATCTTCGCGGTTCCTCAGATCTTTGCCGGACCCGACGCGGCCGCTCGCTGGGTGGGAGTGCAGAACATGGTGGGTGGCATGGCAGGCCTCGTCGCGCCCGTCATCACGGGGCTGGTTATCGATTGGACCGGACACTTCGGCGCAGCGTTCGGTGTGGCCGCCGCCCTGCAGATCGTGTCATTCATCGGCTGGGTGTTCGTCGTGCCACGGATCGCGCCGGTGCGTTGGAGCGCGAGCGCTGCGGTCGCGTGACCCCGCCGCCACAAGCAGCAACAAGGGTTACAGCCCTGCGGAAGTGCTTCACGCCACTTATCGGATGAGCGCCCGACGGGTTCCGGCAGCAGGTACGCCTACAGGCCCGCGTACCAGATCGCGTGGTCGAAGTCCTCCCACCAGCCGCCGCGGCCCTTGCCGATTGAGCGGAGCGAATCCACGAGCTCGATGCGGTCGACGTACTTCGCGTTCTTGTAGCCGATCTGCAGCTCAACGCGCAGCCGCAGCGGCGCTCCGTGCTGCACCGGGAGCGGTTTGCCGTTCATGCCGTAGGCGAGGATCGTCTGCGGATGCGTGGCATCGAGGAGGTCAAGGCTCTCGTAGTAGTAGGCGCCGTCAAGTTCGACCTGATCGAGGCAGTGGAATACGACGTAGCGGGCGCGCTTCTGCAACCCGGCGAGGCCGAGCACGTGCGCGAGCGGCACGCCGGTCCATTGAGCGACAGCGCTCCAACCCTCATCGCACTGGTGGAGCGTGATCTGGGTGCGCGAAGGCAGAGCGCGCAGCTCCGCGAGCGAAAGCGCGAGCGGGCGCTCGACCAGGCCGTGCACGCGCAGTCGCCAGTCCGCGAACTCCTCGTCGAGCAGGCGCTTGTAGGTGTCCGCCTTCGGCATGAACGTACCGCTCAGCGGAAAATGCGCCGAGATGTCGGCGAGCGACAGCTCGCGCGCCAGCGGCCGCTGGCCGAGGAGGAGCCGCTGCGCGCCGCGCGTGAAGGCGTCTGCCGCATCGAGCACGGCAGGGATCGGCCACTTGTTGTCGACGCGCGCACAGCCCGTTAACAGAGTCCCGGCAGCGGCGGCACTGCCGACGAGGAGTCCGCGGCGGGTAATCAGTTGACTCAGGGCGACTCCTCGCGCTCGACAGCGAATCGGCCGGTGATCATGGAGCGCGTCAGGTTAAAGAACCCCGCGACGAACACCTGGAATACGTGCACCAGGATGAACACGAGCAGCAGCATGGCCGCGATGAAGTGGATCGAGCGCGCTGACTGGCGCCCGCCGAATAGCGTGAAGAGGTGCGGGAACGCGGTCGTGACGGAGTTCGACATCGTGAGCCCGGAGACGATGAGGAGCGGGATGAGACCGAAGATCACGACTAGGTAGCTCAGCTTCTGCAGCAGGTTGTAGCGCCGCGCGGCCTCGCCATGCGCGCGCCGCAGCCTCAAGTGCTGGGAGATCTCGCGGCCCAGGCTCGCGAACGTGAGCTCCGTCGGCGACGGCCATAGCGTTCGCCGGAGTCGCCCGCTCGCGATCAGGTAAAGGCCGTAGGCGAACGCGCCGAGGACGAGGATCCAGGCACACAGGAAGTGCCAGCCGCGCGTCGCGCCGAAGTCCCAGTCGGCGGGCGGCGGAAAGACCAGGAAGTCCTTGTCGCCGAACCCGGTGTCAATCGCGAGCCCGAAGCGGCCGGTCATGTCGAAGTGATGGCGGCCGACCTGCAGATCGGTCTGCAGCACCGGGCGGTCGAGGTCGGGCGCCGAGATCGAGAAGAACGCCGGCATACCCTCGTGCCCGTCGTCGCCCCAGTAGAGGCGCGGGTGGATGTCGAATAGCAGGATGCCGGTGAGTAGGAGGACGCCGATGGCCGACGCCGTCATCCAATGCCAGAGGCGGACCGGCCAAGGATGTCGCAGTTCGAGGTGCCGTGCCATGCGCCCGATAGTAACAAGCGGCTTCACCGCCCCGCAATGCGATGGGTAAAGGTCGCTCGTCGACCCACAGCTGAGGGCCGCGAGCAGCCGCTACGGCACCAGACAGTTCCGTCAAAGGCACGTTCTTGCCGCTATCCCATAATCGCTCACTGCGGCTTCTGCACTTGCGCTGGTTTGCCACTCTGGCCTCTGAGGTAATTTGCCAGCCCGCCCAACTGCAAGCCCTGCACCCGGTCCACCACCGGCGCAAGCTGGCGCAAATCGTCCGGGCTGTAGCCGCCGGCCCGATACCACAACGTGATTCGCGTACCACCGTCCGCCGCCTGCAGTCGCCACTCCAGGACTCCCGAAAGCCCCATACCCTGCATCGGCCCCAAGGCACCAATTAGGCGCAGTAGCGTGGGGGGGCTGACGAAAACAACCTGAAGATGCTGCGCCTGTCGGTCGCCGGCGATTTCGCAAAAACACCCGCCGGCGCGGGCGTCGATGGTCAGTTTGGACTCCCGACCCCACCACGAGTGATCCTTAGGCCACCATAGATCCACATCGTTGACCAAGGCAGACCAGGCCGTCGCTGCGCTCACCGGAACGAGCACCGTGTTTTCGATGGTGAATCCTGACGGCGAGGAGTCCTTGACGTCCGCCGACGCGGGCCGCGTTATGGCAGCAGCAGCGAGAAGCAACAGCAGCGTAAGAAGATGCGGGGGCCCAACCATAGCTCACCTTTTAGTGCCCGATAATGTAGTCGCCGCATTATCGGCGACCGCGAGCTACGATGCCACTGACGTGCTCAACTCACAAACGGACCGGTTCGCGGCAGGTAGCCGCCTGCCGCCTGATGCAGACAGGACCCTCGTCAGGTCGCCGAAAGGTTGGGGTGCGCTTCGGCTACATATTCCGCGGCAGCTAGGGCTGTTCTCATCATGAGACAGCGGTTGAGCTAGGTCTCATGCGAAAGCCACATGGGATGCGCGCGGGAACAATTGCCTTTCGACGAGGCCATCGTGCTGCCGATTCGTGCTTGGTTCGCCCATCACCAAGAATGACCTAATCGGGCATCCTCAGCTTGCTCTATCGAGCCTAGGCATCTGCGCGGACCGCATCCCGAATATAGGACCGGACAAGCCTGCGGCGAATTGAAGTTAGTAGCACAGCGCACATGGAATGAATCCAATCATTAGCTGAGCGGCGTGCCCATAGTAAAGAGCGACAATAACGATTATGGCGGCACCAGCCGGGCAAAGAAGCTTCCACGACATTGCAACATGTCGTTCCGCCTCATCCACCAGCTCTTTAAATCTTGGAATTGATACGCCCTGAGGTGGCTTCCCTGCGCGAAACGCGAGGCGGGCGAGCGCTTTCTTGCTGCTCTTGCTTTCAGCGTCAGCCATGAGCTGATCGGCCACCGCCGCGGCTTGGTCCTTGGTAAGCACGCGTTACTCCTTTTAAATGCCAATGTCGCCGGCCACTCGGGCCGGACTTCACGATCGGGCCACCGTGCATGCCAATACCTCATCGATGTTCCACAGCGGCCACAGAATCCCCGCAGCACGTCCGCAGAAGAGCGAAATTCTGTCGGGTTTCCGACTATGAACTCGGCAGAGGCGCGAGCTACTGTGTAAAGGCCCACTGCATGCGCGCCTGTAGCGCGGCGGCAAGATGTGCAGTGACACAAGGTGGGATAGACATTTGGAGTTCCGGTCCTAAATCGAATTGCGCCACAAAGGCAACCTCCCGTAAGCTCATTGCTCATACACGAAACCTCCGACGCATCGCTCGCCTTACCGCACCTTACGCCTGGAAATCATTCGGCTCAATGGACTCGCATTAAAGCAGCAACCACACCAGATGGCGGATGTCCGAAACTCCGCACCTCGTGTTCGCCTAACACTGGTATTCTGGTGTTCATCGCCATCCGGAGCACGCCGTTGGTAACGGGAATCAATCACTACAATTTGGTGGCTGATCGGGATTTACTTGATGATCTGCGCGAGTTCTACACGACCATTGTCGGGCTAACGCCAGGCCCAAGACCACCTTTCAAGCGATTTGGTTATTGGTGCGTCACCGGGTATCGTGAAATTCACATCCAGTCTGCGAACTTCCCCCCGAATCGAGACGCACGATTGGAAAGCAGGCTGGTGCCGAGAGGACAGTAACAATGCTAGCCGCTCTTATAAGACGTCTCTCAACGGCGAATGCCATCCGGAGGAAAGCGACACGCTATAATGCACACTGCCACTCTCCAAGATTCCAGGGTGCGCAGAATGCGCGCCAACCAGGAGGCAACATGAGCCTGCTTCGATTCACCAAGTCCTTGTTCGTGGCCGGCATTGCTGGGGCGGCCCTCGCCGCCTTCCTCGTCCGGGCAGCCGCGCCTGCTGCAGATCCGCAGCTGCAAAAAGCTATCGCGCGCGGGGCCGACGCTTTTGCGCATGAGAAGTTTGGCGGTAGTGGACGCGTCTGCGAGTCCTGCCACCTCGGCGGCGGCCTGCTGGCGGGCCGCCGGCCCGACGGCGTGGTTATACCGAGCTTGGCCAACGCCGCTGCCGTCTTTCCGCGCATTTCCGGTGACGACGGCCAAAGCGTCATTACCTTGTCGGATCAGGTACGGTCCTGCGTGGCCGGCGCCATCCGTGGAACGCCGCCGGCTTATGCCAGCGACAAGCTCAACTCGCTCGTTGCTTATGTAACCTCGCTTTCGCAAGGCAAGGCGATCGAAATGGGTGGAAGTCCCCGATAGAACTGGACGACGCAAAGGTCCGCTTCTCGAGCATCATGTAAAGACTGCTGCGAAGAGCCTCAGCCCTTCCGCGATATCACTACGGTAATTGGCATACAGATCGTGCAGCTATCTGCGGACTCGTGCCATGCAAGCTATCTCAATCACGCCGCGCCCGAAACACTCTTCTTGTAGGCGGAGTAGTCGTCGCAGACGAGCTTCCCAGGCCAGCTACCTAAGAACTCGCGGTCGTGTAGACCACGGCGACTGTTGGCGAAGTCATAGATGGCCGCCTGCAGCTCGTCGTATTCACTTGGCCTAAGTGCGTCAACGCACCGATCGATCGTGGTCGGTTTGCTAGTCTGAGATGCTTGTCGTTCTCGAACAACGATAATGTGGAGTTTAGTATGGTTCGTTCTGCTTCGCGATCGGTGCTCCCGTCGACTTATGACGGGTTCCTCTGTGCGCCGGTTGCGGATAGCCGCAGGCCGCTTTCAAGAGGCGCCGGCTGAGGTGGCCGATTCGCCAACGTCCCCATCCACGCTTGGAGAAAAACTTCCATCGGGGCCGGACGGCGGTCAGGCGACCAAAAAGCCCCAATGAGGCGCGCGTAGCGCCGGAAAAAGCCAAAGCCATCGTGTGCTGGCCACCGCACTTGCTCGACAAAATCAAGCAGCGACCTTAGATGATTAACAGCTTTTACGACTTCCTGGACAAGATCGGCTACCTGCACCCGATCCACCCGGCCATGGTTCACATGCCGATCGGACTCATCGTCGGATCACTATTCATCGGCGGGGCGGGACTCGTGTTCTCCCGTGCTTCGATGTCGCGGGCCGCCTACTACGCGCTGGTACTCGCTCTAATTTTCTGGGTGCCGACCGTAACATTCGGCGTCATGGACTGGCAGCGGTACTACGGCGGCGCCTGGCTTTTCGCGATCAAGATGAAAGTCGGTCTGGCCGGCATCCTGGGCGTTCTCCTCGTAGTTGGAGCCTGGCTCGGGCACCGCGATCCGACGCGCGTGAAACGGCTCGTGCCGATCTATCTTCTCTGCTTCCTGACGGTCAGCTCCTTGGGATACTTTGGTGGGCAGCTTGTCTACGGAGGCAAAACACCGATTGGCACCACGCAATTCCAGAGCGGCCAGAAGCTGTTCGAAAACCACTGCTCCGGCTGCCATGCGCACGGCGGCAACTCGATCATGTCCCACTTCCCGCTGCGCGATGCACCGGAGCTCGACAAGTTCGAGGATTTTCTCACGTTCATCCGCGAACCGAAACTGCCGGGCGGCGTAGACGGACCCATGCCGCCGTTCGCACAGAGCACGATCTCCGCTGAGGAGGCGCGTGAGGTCTACGACTACATCACCCAGGTCATGGACAAGCCACAGCGGAAATGAGCGGCGATCGGGCTGGTTGGCACATCAGAAAACCCATAAGTTGCCGGTGTTCCCTGCGTGATTTCGGTTCCGTCTCGGGGAGCCATTAAAATCAATCGCTTAGGTTATTTTACGGCCAGTTAACTTCGCAATTCTCGCGTCAGGCAACTAATCCCCTCCTTTAGGATTTCGATTCAGAAGTCTTAAATCGATTTACTGCGAACGCCCGGGGGCGGCGGCGGATTTCGTCGGAAACATGACTGAAATCGAAACTCCGCCTGGCAAGAATATCGTGTCCTCGACGAGGCAAAGCCACCTGCTAAACGAAGGAGAATCATGTTCGACAATGTTCGTCACATGCTCGCGATCGGAGTAATTCTCGCGTTCGGGACATCGATCGGCGCCCGCGCCGTCGGTCAAATGCACGAGGGTGCCGTTGGAGACGCCGCGGCTCCGGACGAGAGTTCTGGGGAAGCGGGCGACCCCGTCGAGAGGGGCTACGATTCGGCGCAGGGTCGCCGCTTGTACACCACCCATTGCTCAGCCTGTCACGGAGCCAATGGTGAAGGTCGCCCCGGCACCTTCCCGCCCCTGAAGGGAAGCGGCGTCGTTACCAAGGACGATGCAGAAAAGCATATCCGCGTGGTGCTCGATGGATTACAGGGCGCCAAGGCCGGTGGAGTGCTATACGCAAGCCCCATGCCGCCTTTCGCCGGCATTCTCACCGACCTCGAGATAGCGGCCATTATCGACTATGAGCGCCGCTCGTGGGGCAATCATGGAAAGCTCGTGACGGCCGCCCAAGTTGCCGCTGAGCGCCTCCGCTCAAGGTGATTCCAGCTCGGTCGCGTACCTCCCGTAGGCTGCCATCCGGCTTCACTATCACATAGGCGCGCCGCCACGGTTGATCATCAATCAGGCGCCAGTTGGCCGGTCCCGACATTGTCCTCAGAAAACAATCCATCGCCGGGGAAGTGAATGGCAATCACATCGGGTGCGATCCTTCTCGTCTATCGTGCCTTAAATCGCATGAGACGCCTGGTCGGGTCCGATGTAAAGATTGAACGCTCGTATCCCAACCCTAACCGGCGCGCCCAATGCATCCTCCAACGCGAGTCCGCTCTTCGTCTGCAGAGCCCAAAGAAGCCTGCTTTTCCATTTGCAGAATCACCGCTGAGAAATCTTGCTCTCCTCCTTGCTCCGATTGCATTGCATTGACCTCGTAAGCCGCCCGTGTGGCGGGCATGTGCGCACCCACGGCCGCCGCTAGGTTTAGAATGAGACCGAAATCTTTGTTCATGAGCCGTAGCGGAAATTGCGGGCTGTAGTCGCTATTCATCGCTCTTTCCAGCTTGCCCACATGCGCCGGGGCGACGACCGCAGTCTCCGAGAGAACGCTCAGCAATCGATCACGATCGAGACCCGCCTTCTCTCCAAGTACCAGAGCCTCGGCAATTGCCTGCATGCCGATTCCCAACAGAGCGTTCACCACGAGCTTCATGGTTGCTCCGGAGCCGCTCGGACCCAGATAGAAATACTTTCTGGCGATCACTCTGAATATTGAGTCGGCGGCGGCAAAGCACGCTTGATCTCCGCCACCGAACAGGGTCAGCGCCCCCTGCTCGGCGACCGGTGTACTCCCGGACATAGTCACATCGAGGACATGCACTCCACGCTCGGCGCCTAGCTTCCCGATTTCCCGGGAGGTCTCCGGATTAACGGTGCTCAAGTCGATGAAGAGCGAGCCGGGACGCGCACGGGCAATCGCGCCGTCTGCTCCTTTGTAGATGTGCAGAACAGCTTCATCGCTCGCAAGGCACGACAGCACGACATCGCAAGTCGCGGAAAGATCTTCCACGCTTTGCGCGACTGTGCCGCCATATGGAATCAGCTGTTCCGCCTTGGGGCGCTGGCGGTCGTAGGCACTCAGCCTGAAGCCGGATTCAAGCAACCTCTGCGCGATCGGCCGGCCCATGTACCCGACGCCGATAAATCCGAGCTTGCTCTTTTCGCTTGTAATCGCATTCATGTCCGATTGTCCTTTGGGGAGCGTTGAGCGGGGTTCCGCCGGGATAGAATCATGGCGCGGACGCATTTCGCAGCTGTTGCGACCTCATGCGTCTCGATTACGGCTGAAATGGCCATGGCGAATCCTCTGCCCGTACTCGGGATCTTTGCGCTCTACGCCGGAATGCGCGTCGAATTTCAATTGAAACGACTCCGTGGCAAGTCGACATGACCGGGCGACGTGCCCGGCGGACTATCGTCCCTGCGCCTACCCCCCATATGAGGCACTGGACCGAGATCGTGATATACGAGGAAGACGACCTGACACGCGATTTGCTGCGTGAATGGCTCGCCGCAGCAGGGTACCGCGTGCACATTGGCACGCCATGCGGCAAAGACGTGCGCAAGCCGCTGCGTCGTCGCGATCTTGCCGAATCGCTAGCGCGCGTTTTAAATAGCCGTTCATTGAAGCCTTGAGGATACCGACATGCCGGAGAATGTTCATTCGCACATATTGGTCACGGACGATGACCCTCAGATCCGCGCACTCCTCGAGGAGTACCTCGCGGAAAACGGGCTGCGCGTCAGCGTCGCATCGACCGGCGAGCAGATGTCGAAAATTCTGAACGATGAAGCGATTGATCTCCTCGTGCTTGATTTGCGGCTTGCCGGCGACGACGGCATGGTCATCGCCCGCTCGCTACGCGAGAAATCATCGATACCCATCGTCATGCTGACCGGGGTGCGCGACGAAGCGGACCGGGTCATGGGGCTCGAACTCGGTGCCGACGATTATCTGACCAAACCCTTCAGTCCCCGAGAACTCTTGGCTCGGATCCGAACCGTGCTGCGGCGGACCAAGAGCGGGTCGCCGGGTGCGGCGCGCCAGCGGGAAATTCGCGCCTATCGGTTCGCCGAGTTCGAGCTCAACCTGCGCACGCGCCGCCTGAGGCGCGACAAGGGCGGGAATATCGTTTTGACGAATGGTGAGTTCAACCTGCTCGCGGCGCTGCTCGCCGCGCCAGAGCGGATTCTCACCCGCGATCAGCTGCTGGAGGCGAGCCGCGTGTACGACAACGAGGTATATGACCGCGCAATCGACATTCAGGTGCTGCGGCTGCGGCGCAAGATCGAGCGGGATCCCGCTCAACCTACGTTCATATTGACCGAGCGCGGCGCGGGCTACGTCTTTAGCGCACCGGTCGAAGTCGTGTATTGACCATTCAGGGGTACTGTCGCTCCCGTTTCGTTTGAAATGCGGCGTCGCCAAGCCGAAGCACGATTGTAATTTCGCCTCTGCATGATCATGACTGACCGGTAAATTCACCGGCGCAGAGGATGATACAACGTGAGCATTCTCGAGCTCTCTCCGACAGGGCCTGCGGCGGCCGTCGCAGAAGCGTATCGGCGCACCGCCAAAAGTCACATGCGCGACAGCATGCGGTGGTTCCGGCACCATTTGATTCTGACGGTTGCAGTTCCCGCAGCGGCGGCGATGGTCGTAGCCGGCGGCTCCTACTACTGGTCATACGCACGCTTCATCGTGTCGACCAACGATGCATATGTGCAGGCCGACTCGACGCTGGTCGCGCCCCGAGTCTCGGGCTATGTGGCGCAAGTCCTGGTCCAGGATCATCAAACCGTCAAATCCGGTCAGGTGCTGGCCCGCCTCGACGAACGGGACTTTCGCGCCGCATGGGATCAAACCCGCGCTGATGTGCAAGCCAGTGAAGCAGAGATCGGCGACCTGCAAGCGCAGCTCGCCGAGCAACGCGCGATCGATGCGCGCGCGCGCGCGGGCGTTGCCGCAAGCCAGGCGGCACTGGACCTGGCCAACATCAACCGCGAACGTTACCGGAAAATGGCGGGAATCGGCTTCGGTTCGCAGCAACAGTCGCAGGAAGCCGATGCGCAGGCACGCGAGCGAACCGCCGATCTGGCGCGAGACCGAGCAGCCTTAGCCTCCGCTCAGGGCCAGGTTCTGGTCCTGCACGCGAAAATCATTCAGGCGCAGGCTTTGCGTGAACGCTCGCAGGCCATCGAACGCCGAGCGGCTCTCGAGCTCGGCTACACGACGATCGTGGCGCCCATTGACGGCGTCGTGGCTGCGCGAACGATCCGTGTCGGTCAATACGCCCAGGCGGGAACGCAGCTGATGGCCCTGGTCCCGTTGCACGATGTGTATGTGACGGCCAACTTCAAGGAGACCCAGCTTACGCATGTGCGCGCCGCTGAGCCGGTGCGGCTGCGGGTGGATACGTTCCCCGGTGTTCACTTGCAGGCGTGTGTCGAGAGTCTGGCGCCGGCCAGCGGACTCGAATTCAGCCTGCTGCCGCCGGACAATGCGACGGGGAACTTTACCAAGATCGTACAACGCATTCCGGTGAGGATTCGTCTGGACTCGCACGATCCGCTGATCGGGAGGCTTCGCCCCGGCATGTCGGTCGAAGCGTCCATCGATACCCGGCCCGCTGCACGCTCGACCATGGCTTCAGGCTGCGAGTTGGCGTTCGCCGAAGCGCGTTGATCACCGAGAGTCCCATGTCCGCCACCTCGACTGATGCACCCGCCTTGCCTCAGGTCCCCGCGTTGCCGGCTGCGCCCCGGGCACTGCCAAATGGCGCTTCCGCAGATTCGGCGGCCGGCGCCACAGATCAGGTTTCATTCAAGACCTGGGTGGCGGTGGTCGGCTCGACGTTGGGCGCGTTCCTGGCCATTCTCAACATCCAGGTGGTGGGCGCGTCCTTGGCCGATATCCAGGGCGGCATCGGCGCCGGCATCGACGACGGCGGCTGGATTACCACGAGCTATCTCATTGCCGAGATCATCGTCATCCCGTTGAGCGGGTGGCTCGCGAGCGTATTCTCGCTGCGCGCCTATTTACTGACCAGCACCGCCCTCTTCTTGGGATTGACCGCCGCCTGCGCGTTCGCCGAGAACTTGGGCCAGATGATCGCGATTCGAGCGGCGCAGGGATTTGCGGGCGGGGTACTCATACCGCTCGCCTTCACCATCATCATGACCAAGTTGCCGCGCTCCAAGCACGCGATCGGCCTTGCGATCTACTCGGTCTCGGTGGTCTTCGCACCGTCGATCGGACCCGCGCTCGGCGGCTATTTCAGCGATAATTTCGGTTGGCAGTCGATCTTCTTTTTGAGCCTGCCGCCGGGCGTGGTGATGATCGCCATGCTCTGGTATGCGCTCGAGCCTGCCCCGCGCCAGCTGCATCTGCTGGCCCGAGGTGATTGGCTGGGCGTGGTCTCGATGGCGCTTGGCCTCGGTTGTCTCGAGACGGTGCTCGAGGAAGGCAACAAGGACGATTGGTTCGGCTCGCCGCTCATCCTGCGACTGACAATCGTCGGCGTGGTGAGTCTCGCTCTGTTCGTCTATGTGGAGTTGAAGCGCTCCGCTCCGCTCTTACAGTTGCGATTGTTGGCGCGTCGCAACTTCGGATTCGGCACCTGCGCAAATTTCGTGTTCGGCTTCTCGATGTTCGGCTGGATCTATCTGATCCCGCAGTACCTGTCGCGCCTGCAAGGCTACAGCTCGCAGGAGATCGGCGGCGTGATGGTCTGGCTCGGGCTGCCGCAGCTGCTCCTGATCCCCTTCATCCCCAAAGTCATGCAGCGTATCCAGCCTTACGTCTTGGTGATCATCGGTTACTCACTGTTCATGGGCGGGAGCTTGCTGGCCATGCGGCTATCCGACGATTTCTCCGGACCTCAATTTCTGGCCTCGAGTCTGGTGCGCGCGTTGGCGCAGGCGATGACGATGGCACCGCTATCGGTAATCGCCATTGCGGGGATCGGGCCGGAGTTCGCAGGCTCCGCGTCCGCCCTGTTCAACGCGACTCGCAACCTCGGCGGCGCTGTCGGAATCGCGCTGCTGCAGACCATCCTGACCAAGCGCGAGCAGTTCCATTCCAACGTGCTCTCCTCACAAGTGAGCGTGCTCACCCCAGAGACACGCCAACGACTCGACCGGCTGGTCGATTATTTCCTCACGCATGGTGCGAACGACCGCGGTGGCGCGTACCGGGAAGCCGTGGTGACGATGGGTCGCGCCATCCGCCATCAGGCGTTCCTGCTGGGATTCAGCGACACGATCGTGGTTCAAAGCGCCGTCTTGGGTCTCGGGCTGGCGGCGGCGCTCTTTCTGCGGAAGGCCTCTGCCTCGTCCGCCGCGGGAGGTGCACATTGAGCTGCCCCCGCGAGACTGGCATACCTGTTGCGGTCCGAGCTTTGGCGTTGCTGCTCGCGGCGTGGCTCGTGAACGGCTGTGCGACCGGCCCACGCTACACACGTCCTGCGGATCCCATGCAGACGGAGTACGTCAAGCACGCTGCTTCGCCCCTCGCTGGCACCGAGGGCGCTGGCGGTCCCCACGTGTCGCTCGGCAGCGGGCCGCCCGATCAGTGGTGGACGCTACTCGGCTGCCCGGAGATCGATCAGCTGGTGAAGCGGGCTTTGCAGAACAACCAATCGGTCGCCAGCGCGCAGGCGCATCTGGCGGCCGCACGCGCGCGACTGCGTGCGGCGCGCGGCGCGCAGTATCCTCAGGCGGACCTAGCCGCCGGCGCGCAGCGGACCCGCTTCGGCGCCACGGTACTCGGCCCTTTGGCCAAGGATTTTCCGCCGTTCTCCGCTTACGCCGCTGGCGCGGAAGTCAGCTACGATTTCGACGTCTTCGGTGGCATACGCTCAGGCGTCGATGAGGCCGCCGCGGCCGCGCAGTACCAATCGGCGCAAGTAACCGCCATCGCGCTCACCGTCAGCGGCAATGTCGCCATCGAGGCGCTGCAGATCGCCACAGTCCGCGCGCAAATCCGCGTGGCCGAGCAGATCGTATCCGACGATGAGCACTTGCTCAGCCTCGTTCGCGCCGCCTTCGGGGCGGGTGCGGTCTCGCAGATGGATGTGCTCAGCGCCCAGAGCCAGCTCGACCACGATCGCACGCTCCTGCCGCCCCTGCACCAGCAGTTGAGCGAGGCGCAGGATGCGTTGGCAGATCTGATCGGCGTGACACCCGCCGACGGGCCGCCGAGCGAGATTGACCTGGAGGCGCTCAGACCACCGGATGATTTGCCAGTAGCTCTGCCCGCAGAGCTGGTACGCCGCCGGCCCGACATCGGCGCGGCCGAAGCGCAGCTGCACGCCGCCGGGGCCGCGGTCGGTGTTGCGACGGCGGCGATGTATCCGCATCTCACGTTGAGCGCCCGCCTCGCCGGCGAGGGCTTGCTCGACGGCGGCCCGTCGGAGACGGCCTGGAACTTGCTCGGAGGGGTGACGGCGCCGATCTTCCACGGCGGGTCGCTAAGCGCAGAACGGCGGGCTGCGCAAGCCGACTATCAGGCGGCCTTCGCGGCCTATCAACAGACCGTGCTGGATGCGTTCAGCCAGGTGGCCGCCTCGCTCCAAGCGCTCGGCAACGACGCCGACTCTTTGACCACGCAGCAGCGCGCGCTCGAGTCCGCCAGCGCGTCCCTCGCGCTGACGCAGCAAGCCTATGCGGCCGGAAATGCAGGATACGTGCAAGTGCTGGATGCCGAGCGGCTGCACAGCCAGGCGCAGTTGGGCCGCGCGCAGGCTGACGGTCAGCGCTATGTCGATATCGTCAAGCTGCTGCTCGCGGCCGGCGGCCGCGTCGATCCCGCTTCGATGGGAAGCGCGAGCCGAAACGCTCGATGAATCGGTTTCAAATGTCTTATCCCTTCGGAGGTTGACGCATGCATCGTTCACGTCGGTACGGACAGGTATGGATTGCGATGGCTCTGTTCGGCGGCTGGTACGCAAATGGCTCGTCGGCGTCCGCCCAAGGCACACCCGCTGCGGCGCCATCTGCAACCGCATCCTGCCCACAGGATGACAGTGGGCTGAAATTGCCGGCCGGCTTCTGCGCCACCATCTTCGCCGATGGCATTGGCCACGCTCGCCACCTGGTTGTCGCCCCGAATGGGGTCGTCTATGTCAACACCTGGTCGGGCCGCTATTACGGCGACGATACGCCCCATGCGGGTGGCTTTCTCGTGGGCCTGCAAGACACCACCGGCGCGGGTAAAGCCGACGTGAACGAGCGTTTCGGTGAGACGGTGCAGAGCGGCGGCGCAGGCGGCACCGGGATCGGCCTCTACCACGGCGCGTTATACGCCGAGCTCAACGACAAGATCGTGCGCTATACGCTACCTACCGGCTCGATCGTGCCGAGTGGGGCCTCGGTGCCGATCGTGACCGGACTGCCGCTGGGCGGCGATCATCCCATGCACCCGTTCGCGATCGATCGCGATGGGTCCCTATACATCGACGTCGCCACGGCAACCAACGCCTGCCAGTCGCAAAATCGCATTCCGAAGTCTGCCGGCATCAATCCATGCACGGAGCTCGAGACGCGCGGGGGCATCTGGCGCTATGACGCGAACAAGACCGGCCAGGCGTTCTCGCCGGCGCAGCGTTTCGCGACCGGGATTCGCAACGCCGAAGGGTTCGCGATCGATGCCGACGACCACATCTTCGTCACGATGCACGGACGCGACCAACTGCACGCTAACTGGCCGGACCTATACAAGCCGGAGGAGGAGGCCACGCTCCCGGCCGAAGAGCTGTTGCTCTTGAGACGGGGCGGGGACTACGGTTGGCCGGAGTGCTACTACGACGGCATTCAGCACAAATTGATGCTCGCCCCCGAGTACGGTGGCGATGGGGGCAAGAGCGTCGGGCCGTGCGCGGCCAAGATCGCCCCTATCGCAGCGTTTCCGGCGCATTGGGCGCCCAACGGGATGGCGCTCTACGACAAGCAGCAGTTTCCGAGCCACTATCGTAACGGCGTGTTCGTCGCTTTCCATGGCTCGTGGGATCGAGCGCCCTACCCCCAGGCTGGCTACAACGTGGTGTTCCAAGCCTTGGAGGGCGATCATGCGACCGGTCGCTGCGAGATATTTGCGGACGGGTTTGCCGGGGCGGTGAAGGCACCTGGCCAAGCCCTACATCGTCCCTCTGGCGTCGCGGTCGGACCCGACGGCTCGCTTTACGTCTCCGATGATATACGCGGACGGATCTACCGTATCGTCTTTCGCGGCGGATCGGGCGCTTCGGCCGGCGCCGCGAGCGTCACGCCCTGCCCCAGCGGATCGGCATCCGCAGGCGAAATCAGCGCCAATGAAGCCAAGCCACCGGAAGGCACGCATCCCGATGCCGGCGCCGCCGACGCGATTGCAACCCTGCCCGTTCCGCCAGGCGCGACCAAGGCGATGGTTGCGCTCGGTGATCGCATCTTTCACGGCCAGGTCGGCGGAGCGACCTGCACCGGTTGCCACGGCGGTGATGCAAAGGGCACGCCCCTGGCTCCCGACCTCACCGATACCGAATGGCTGTGGGGCGATGGCAGCTATGCATCGATCACGAAAACGATCACCACCGGCGTGCCGCAGCCGAAAAAATATCGCTCCCCAATGCCGCCCATGGGCGGTGCGCAGCTCAGCCCCGATCAGGTGTCGGCGCTCGCCGCCTACATCTGGGCCTTGAGTCACCGATGGGCGACCACGTCGAGTACCGTCGCGCCGAGCACTGACGCGGTGCGGCCTGCCGACGTGGTTGGTTCACCGCACGCGTAAAGGTGCGGCGCACAATCCCTTGATCTGGGAGTCAGCTTGGCTTAAATGCATAGGGAAACACCCGCGTGAGGTCCAGTGGCGGAGCTTTCGAATTATGTGTTCGTGCCGCTCCGCGGGGGAGACTCGATGCTCCACCGCGGATTGGGCAATGGTTTGGCGCCGGTGCTGCTCGCCAGCGCGAACGATGCGTCGCGGGCAAGCGTCGAGCGGCTCGAGCACGAGTACGCGCTCCGAGCCGAACTTGACGCGGCATGGGCGGCGCGGCCGATCGCGCTGTCGCGCCACAACGACCGCTGGACGCTGGTGCTCGATGACCCGGGAGGTGACCCTCTGGATCGGTTACTCGATGGACTGCTGGAACCGTCGGAATTTCTTCGCCTCGCCATCCCGCTCACGAATGCGCTGCGCCAAATGCACGGCCGCGGCCTCATTCATAAGAATATCAAGCCGGGAAATATCCTCGTGCATCGGGCGAGCGGGCGAGTCTGGTTGACTGGCTTCGGCATCGCATCGCGCCTGCCGCGCGAGCACCACGCCCCCGCCCCCGCCGAGATGATCACCGGCACGCTCCAGTACATGGCGCCGGAGCAAACCGGTCGCATGAACCGATCCGTCGACTCTCGCAGCGATCTGTACTCTCTCGGCGTTTCGTTCTACGAAATGCTCACAGGCCGGCTGCCTTTCGACGCCGCCGACGCGATGGAATGGGTGCACTGCCATATAGCCCGCCAGGCCGCGCCGCCCGAAGAGCACGTGCCGAACATTCCCAAAATGCTTTCATCCATCGTGATGAAACTACTCGCCAAGACCGCGGAGGATCGATACCAAACCGCCGCCGGCCTCGAAGCCGACTTGCAGCGCTGCCTCACCGAGTGGAATGCGCATGGCTGGATACCCGAATTTCCGCTCGGTGCGCGTGATCTGTCGCACCGACTGCTGATCCCGGAAAAGCTTTATGGGCGCCGGCGAGAGATCGACACGCTGCTCACGGCCTTCGAGCACGTGCTGTCTCGCGGCACGACCGAAGTCGTGCTCGTGTCTGGGTATTCGGGTGTCGGCAAGTCCTCGATCGTGAACGAGGTGCACAAGGCCCTCGTTCCAACCCGGGGTCTGTTCGCGACCGGCAAGTTTGATCAATACCGGCGCGATATTCCCTATGTCACGATCGCGAAAGCGTTTCAAGGCCTCCTGCGCCCGCTATTGGGCCAGAGTCGGGTGGAGTTGGAACGCTGGCGCGACAGCCTTCTCGAAGCACTGAGCCCAAACGCTGCGCTGCTGATCAATCTCATCCCTGAGATCGGGCTCTTGACCGGAGAGCAGCCGCCGGTCGCCGATCTCTCGCCGCTCGAGACGCAGGAGCGCTTCCATAAGGTGTTCCGGCAATTCGTCGCGGCATTTGCACGCAGCGGACGTCCGTTGGTGCTGTTTCTCGATGACCTGCAATGGACGGACCCGGCTTCGCTCGAGCTCTTGCAGGATCTCGCCACCCACCCCGACGTCCATGACCTGCTCCTGATCGGCGCGTTCCGAGACAACGAAATCGGCGCCGGCCATCCGCTGCTGATCGCGTTGGATGCCATTCGCAAAACACGCACTCGCGTGCACGACATCGTGATCGCCCCGCTCGCGGCAGCCGATCTTACCGACTTCGTGGCCGACGCGCTTCGCTGCGAGCCGGCGGCAGCGGAACCGCTCGGACGGCTGCTCCACGAGAAAACGCTCGGAAACCCTTTTTTTGCCATCCAGTTCCTCGAGGCGCTGTGCGAAGAGCACTTGCTGATGTTCGACCCGCAGGAGTCGGTCTGGAAGTGGGATATGCACCGCATTCGCGACTGCGGGCTCACCGACAATGTCGTCGACCTCACCGTCCAGAGGCTCGGCCGGCTGCCGGCCGACGCGCGGGAGACGCTCAAGCAACTTGCATGCTTGGGGAACGCCGTGTCGATTCGACTGCTAACCATGGTGTTGGGCAAGGCGGAGCCGCCTATCCACGATCACTTGCGGGATGCGGTGCGCACAGGCCTGCTGCTACGGGTGGGGGAGGACTATGCATTCGCCCACGACCGAGTTCAAGAAGCGGCCTATGCGTTGATTGATGAGGCTGAACGCGCCGCCCGCCATCTCCAGATCGGGAGGAGGCTTGCGGCACACACGCCCCCGAATTTGCGCGAGGAGAAGGCCTTCGAGATCGTCGACCAGCTCAACCGCGGCGCTGCGCTCATCGAACTCCAGGACGAGCGCGAGCAACTCGCCGCCCTCAACCTGATCGCCGGCAAGCGGGCGAAGGCCGCTACCGCCTATACGGCCGCTCTGAACTATCTCATCGCCGGCGAGGCGCTGTTGACGCCCGACTGTTGGGATCGGACGCAAGGGCTTGCATTCGCGCTTGCTTTCCACCGCGCCGAGTGCGCCTTTCTGACCGGCGATCCGGCGAGCGCGGAGCGCGATCTCGCGCTGCTCGCGCGCCGGGCGGCAACACTCACCGACCTGACCTCGGTCGCCTGCCTGCGCATTGCGGTCTCTATGACCGCCGGCGCGAGCCAGCGCGCCATTCAGGTCGGACTTGAATGCCTCGAGTCGCTCGGCATCAGCTGGTCCTCACGCCCCACGGACTCGGAAGTGGAGCACGAATACCAGCAAATACGACGGCAATTGAGCGGCCGCGAGATCGAGAGGCTCATCGACCTGCCTTCCATGATCGACCCGAAATCGCGTGCGACCATGGATGTCCTCGTGGCCTTCATACCCGCCGCTCATTGGATCGACAAGAATCTGTATTGTTTGATCATCGGTCGCATGACCAATCTCGGTCTCGAGCACGGCAATGATGCCGGATCGTGCATCGCCTACGCGTACCTGGGCGCCGTCTTAGGGCCCCATTTCGGCGACTATCAAACGGGCTATCGCTTCGGCGAGCTCGCTCTCGATCTGGTGGAGAAGCGCCGCCTGGATCGATTCAAGCATCGTGTTTATGCGGTTTTTGGGCACCATACCCTTCCCTGGATGAAGCATCTGAGCCTGGGCCGCGGCTTGTTGAGGCGCGCCGCCGACACAGCCCATGAAAGCGGCGATCTCACCTTCGAGGTGTTCAGCTGCATGAATATGACCACGAACCTGCTGGCTTCCGGAGAACCCCTCGACACCTGCGAGCACGTGGCAGAGAGGGCGCTCGCGCTGGCGCAAAGGGCGCATTATGGTCTCGTGGTCGAGCTCATCGCCGGGCAATTGCGGCTCATCCGAACGCTGCGCGGCCGGGCAATCGGTACGTTCGCCGAATCGGATCAGATTACATTCGAGCTATCATTGGAGTTGGCGCCGGCCATTCTCGCGTGCTGGCATTGGATTCGAAAGCTCCAGGCCTGCTTCATCGCGGGTGAGATGGAGTCGGCGATCGTGGCCGCCGAGAAAGCGCGGCCCCTGATGTGGACATCGCCGAGCTTCTTTGAGACCGCCGAGTATCATTTCTACGCCGCCCTTGCACGGGCGTCTAGTTGTGATACGGCGCCGGCCTCGCGGCGCCCGCATCACAGACAGGCGCTTCTCTCGCATCACAGGCAGATCGCAGCATGGGCCGAGAACTGTCCCGCGAATTTCGCCAACCGCTTGTCGCTCGTGTCTGCCGAAATCGCCCGCCTTGACGGGCTCGATCTCGACGCGATGCGACTCTACGACCAAGCCATCAGCTCTGCGCGCGAAAACGGCTTCGTTCAAAACGAGGCGCTGGCGCACGAACTCGCCTCCCGGTTCTATTCGGCGCGCAACTTCCCGGCGATCGCCCGATTGTATCTGGGAACCGCCCGCGACTGCTACGCCCGATGGGGAGCCGAGGGCAAGGTTCGCCGACTGGAGGCGCCCTATACAGACCTGGCCGAGCCATCGACACCGCCTCTTCGCGCCACCACGATTGGCGCGTCCGTCGAACACTTGGATCTGGCAACTGTCATCGGGGTCTCTCAGGCTGTCTCCGGCGAGATCGTCCTCGAACAATTGATTGATAGGCTCATGCGCACAGCGCTCGAGCATGCGGGTGCGGAGCGAGCGCTGTTGATTGCCGAGCGCGACGGGTCGCAGCGGCTCGAGGCGGAGGCTGCGACCGTGCGCGATACCGTCACGGTTCGTCTCCATCCCGGGAACGTCACCGCGGCGTCGCTTCCCGAATCAATACTGCACGACGTCCTACGGACGCGGGAGGCCGTCATCCTCGACGATGCCTCCGCGCAGGGCGCGTATTCCGAGGATCCCTACGTACGGCGCAATCGCCTCCGTTCCGTGCTCTGCTTGCCCCTGATCAAGCAGACCCAATTGATCGGGGTGCTGTATCTTGAAAATAACCTCGCTTCCGGGGTGTTCACACCCGCGCGCGGCGCGGTTCTGACCTTGCTCGCCTCCCAAGCTGCGATCTCGCTGCAGAGCGCCTACCTTTACTCGGATCTCCAGCAGGAGAACAGCGAGCGGCGGCGGGCGCAGGATGCCTTGCGGCGCAGCGAGGCCTATTTGACCGAGGCCCAAAACTTGAGTCGAACGGGGAGTTTCGGCTGGAATACCTCGAGCGGCGAGATCAATTGGTCCGGGGAAGCGTTCCGCATCTTCGAGTTCGACCCGTCGGTGACGCCCACTGTGGAGCTCCTCATGCGCGCCCGAGTGCATCCGGAGGACGTCGCGGGTTTCGCGGCGGTCGTGGCACGCGCGTTGCAGAATGGGCACGATTTCTCGCACGAGTACCGCCTTCGCCTGCCGGATCATCGGATCAAGCACATTCGCGTCGCGGCTCACGGCATCCGCAGCGCGACAGGCGACCTCGAGTTCGTCGGAGCAGTGATGGACGTCACGGAGCGCAAGCAGGCGGAAGAAGAGCTTCGGCAGAGCGAGGAGCAATGGCGGGACGTGTTCGAGAACAACCCGACCATGTACTTCATGGTGGACGCCAGCGGCACGATCTTGGCAGTAAACCCGCTCGGTGCGGAACAGCTCGGCTTCAAGGCGGCGGAGCTAGTCCGCCAGCCGGTGCTCAGCGTCATTCACGAGCTCGATCGCGACGCCATCAGAAGGCATCTTGACAGTTGCCTGGAGCATCTCGGTCGGCCCCATAGCTGGGAGGCTCGCAAGGTTTGCAAGGACGGCAGGACGCTTTGGGTTCGTGAAACCGCAAAAGCAGTACCGCGAATGAGTGGTACGATTGTCCTGGTAGCGTGTGAGGACATCACGGAACGCAAGCAAGTCGAGGCCGAGAAAGAGCGTCTCGAGACGCAGCTCCGACAGTCGCATAAAATGGAGGCGATGGGCACTCTCGCGGGGGGAATCGCGCACGACTTCAATAATATTCTAGGCGCGATCCTCGGATACGGCGAGCTTGCGCAACAGGCCGTTGCCGAAGACAGCGACGTGCGCCGGTACGTCGATAACGTCATGCATGCCGGTGGGCGGGCTAAATCGCTGGTCGAGCGCATCCTCGCCTTCAGCCGCAGCGGCTTGAGCGAACGGAGTCCTGTCAATGTGCAGGACGTGATCAACGAAACTCTCGAGCTGCTCGCCGCATCCTCGTTCGCACCGGGGGTGCACCTGGAGAGGCGGCTTGACGCCGCCGGTACGGCGATCATCGGTGACGCAACGCAACTTCACCAAGTCGCAATGAATCTCTGCACAAACGCCCTGCAGGCGATGGAGAATGGCGGCTTGCTTGCGGTTTCTCTGGATCGTGTCGATGTTGCGCAGGATCGCCGGCTGTTGCATGGAACATTGACTGGAGGCGTCTATGTGCGGCTGTCCGTGAGTGACACCGGCAGCGGAATTCCACCGCACGTGCTGGCACGGATGTTCGATCCATTCTTCACCACCAAGGGCGTCGGCAAGGGAACCGGGCTCGGTCTATCGCTGGTCCACGGCATCGTGGCAGATCTCGGCGGGTCGATCGAGGTTTCCACGGCCATCGGCCGCGGGACTACGTTCACGATCTGGCTACCGAGCGCCGGCGAGTCGGCCGCCGCTTCGGCCGAGCCCACAGGCCATTTACCGCGCGGCTGCGGCCAAACCGTCCTCATCGTCGACAACGAAGAGCCGCTGGTCGCGCTCACTGAAGAGATCCTCGCCGAACTTGGCTATGAGCCCGTCGGGTTCAGCTCCAGCATCGCCGCGCTGCGCGCGTTCCACGAATCGCCGCGGCGCTTCGATATCGTCCTGACCGACGAGTCCATGCCGGACCTCGCCGGTACCGACCTTGCCCGAGCAATTGCGCGGTTGCGACCCGAGATGCCCATCGTGCTGATGAGCGGCTTCGCCGGCGCACAACTGCACGAGCACGCCCAAGCCCTCGGGATACGCGAGCTTCTGCGCAAGCCGCTTCAGCGGAAGGACATCGCCGAGTGTTTCGGGCGGGTCCTATCCGGGCCCGCGTGCTAGCGCGATACGGCGATCGAATTCACGACTCGCGTCACGCCTGCGGCCTGGAGCGCGACCGTCTCTGCCTCCTGGCTTTGCAGGCCTTGCGAAACCGTTCCGTTCAGATACACCACATGGTCCACGGTGTGCACGTCGATTAAATTAGGGGCGCCCAATTCCGGATGCTGATCGAAGAGTGCGCGCACATCCGACGACACCTTCGCATCGCCGGTAGCACTGCCAGCTCCCAATTCCCCGTGGGTCGCGCATCCTGCCATGGCCGCAGTCAATATGAACGCCGACGACAAGCCGCCGAGTTTTCGAAGATTACTGCTCATTCTCACGCTCCTCTGATGTTGATTGGTGGCTCACCGCTCCCATCGCATCGGTCGCGGTGTTGGGAGCAAGCATGCTCAGATCGAGTTGCGATTCGATTTCGCGGTTCGCGGCCCACGTTACCGACGCAATGAACGCCGGCCGGTGTTCCGTTGATTCCGTCACCGACGGAAACCAAGTGCCTGTTTCGCGGGTTTCACCTGAAATGCCATGCCGCGGACTATGAAACACCGCCGTTTTGAATGCGGTTTAGATTGCATACCACATAGACATCCATCTCGATCCCATTTCTCGGAGACGTCCATGACTACGATTCGTATGTTCGCGTTTTTCGCTGCTGTGCTGGTCACCGCCTTTTTATTGCGGGTATTCTCCTACGGTTTGTCGGCCCCTCAGAATGATGCAGCCACTATCTCCCAGCATGCGGTAGCCGGTACTCCGGCGAGCTTGAGATCGAGCGTGGATTGACGGGAGACTGCGATGGACGACACGCAAATCGGTCACGAGGTCGATCCCGACGCGCCATGGCTGCCGCCGGGACTCGAGCACGAACCTCCTCTCGGCGCCCACCTGACGACCTCACGTTGGGGCTATAGCCATCATGGCGTGTACGTCGGCCATGGTCGGGTGGTGCATTACTCGGGCCTCTCGGGGTTTTGGCAGTGCGGGCCGGTCGAGGAGGTGTCCCTATCTCGATTTGCCAACGGTCACCCGGTGCGAGTCGTTGACCAGCTCGAGCCGCAGTATTTGCCGGAGGAGACCGTCCGGCGCGCCCGTTCGCGTCTCGGCGAGAACGATTATCGGCTGCTGACCAATAATTGTGAGCACTTCTGCAACTGGTGTCGGAGCGGCGTCAGCCGCAGCGAGCAGGTGGAGCGGCGGCTGACCTTGCGATTGTTCGGCACCCTGTTCCACGCGTAACCCACTCGGCGGATTCTGCAATACGCTTATTACGCGCCGCGCTCAGAGTGGTGTCATTGACCACCGCTGCGGTCTGAATGCAGTTCAGTCATTCGGAATGGTCGCGTTGTGCGGCGACCTGGGCGGGAACCACGAGTTTGCCATGATTGCCCCACGCGCTTCGCTCATAGTCGATGATGTCTGTTGCGTCGACATCGCTGAGAATGCTGCCGAAAGGCGGCATGGGAGTCGTATATAGCACGCCACCGGCCCGGGCGCCCAGCAGTCCCTTGAGGACCACCTCTATGTGCTTTGTCGCATCGTCCTTGTTGACCACGCCGCTTCCCTTGATCGGCGGATACGTACCAGGGCGCCCCTCACCATCCGACCGGCGACTGCGAGTCAACGCCTCCGCCTTCGACTACAAGTACCAGGACATCCAGGCGCAGGAGGTCGTCGTCGGGGGCACCCAGCTCGTCAATGCCGCCCAGGCAACCATTTACGGTCTCGATCTCGATCTCGATATCGACGCGAAACTCGCCCGCTCCCTGTCGCTGCAAGCCTCGCTCGAGTGGCTACATGCGCGCTACACCAATTTTCCGAACGATCCCTCGTACGTCCCCGCACCGGCGCGCGGCATCGATCTGATCACCATCAACGGCGCGGGCTTCCACATGGTCAACGCGCCCGACTTCTCGGCTTACGGCGCGGCCGACTACACCATGGCAGTCGCCGGGGGGATGCTCGATGTTAACGTTAACGAGTCGTATAACTCCGGCTACTATTGGGATCCGGACGATAGGCTGCGACAGCCCGCGTTCGCGCTGCTCGGCGGCTACGTGAGGTGGACCGACGGCGAAGGCAAGTGGAGCTATCACCTTTGGGGCAACAACCTGACCAGCCGGCACCACTACACTTACGAGGACGCCTTCGCCTTCGGAGATATCTACTCACCCGCCATGCCCGCTACTTATGGCGTCGCGGCCGAGCGAAAATTCTGACGGGCACCGGAGCGCTTTGATGAAAAATATGCCCGCTGCCTCGATTCCGCGTGTGCCGATTTGGAGCGGCAACTATGCCTTCTGGTGAATGATGCGGTTGAGCGCATCGCCCAGGGTTAGGCTCTTCCGAGTGCCGACTTGACCTTGGACGGCGTGAACGGCACCGACCGCAGCCGCACGCCAGTCGCATCGAACACCGCGTTCGCGATCGCCGAGGGCACCACAGCCGCTGTGGGTTCGCCGCCGCCCCAGGGCACCTCGTTGGGTCGATCGATGAGATCCATGACCACTTCGGGCACTTCGGGAAACGTGAGGATGGGATAGCTCCCCCAATCCAGGCTCGTCACCATGGAGCGGTCGAACTTCACCTCCTCCTTGAGGACGCGGCTGACGGTCTGGACCACATTACCTTCGATCTGGTTGCGCAGTCCGTCCGGGTTGATGATCTGACCGCAGTCATGCGCAACATAGAATCGTTTGGCCGAGACTACCCCGGATTTCGTATCGACTTGCACTTCAGCCACGACACCCACGTAGGTGCGCACCAGCTCGTATTTAACATAAGCGAGGCCGAGGCCCGTGACGATCTCGCCACTACGGTCTGGCTTCGGCCGTTGGCGCCAGCTGCTGAGCGTCGCCAGCCGCTCGAGGAGTTCCTCGCCCCGGGCATCGTGCAGATACTGCAGCCTCAACTCGAGCGGGTCGGCGCCGATGGCTGCCGCAATCTCGTCGAGAAAGCACTCGTTGGCAAAGCTGTTCTGCATGCGTCCGGGCGAACGGATCCAGGCGGGCTTGAACGGCGTCGATTCGAGCCGATGGGCGGTGGTCTTCACATTGGGGATGGCGTAGGGAATCGCCAGATCGTTGATAACGCCCCCGGGGCTGAGTTGCCCCAGGCTGTTGAGCCCGGCATGGTCGGCTCCGACCAGCGCCACGAAGCCGGCGATTCCGTTGGGAATAAAGAGTTCCGATTCCCACGCGCTTATCTTTCCGCCCGCATCCAGCCCGGCGCGCAAATCGAGCAGCGTCGGCGGTCCCTTCGGATCCCAGCCGTGTTCGTCGGCGCGCATCCACTGAACCCGGACCGGCTGCCCCACGGCTCGCGCCAGCAGCACGGCATCGCCCGCCGCGTCTTCATGGCCATTGCGTCCGTAACATCCGGCCCCATCGACGTAGATACAGCGCACGCTCTCGTCTGCGACGCCGAGCATCGCAGCCAGCTGCTTGCGCAGATTGTGAGTCGCCTGGGAAGCGCTCCAGCAAGCCAGTTTCCCGCCCTCGAACTCGGCCACCGCGCAAGACGGACCGATGGATCCGTGGGTGTGGATCGCAAAATCGTAGGTCGCAGCGAGTTTGCGCGGCGCGGCGGCCAAGGCGGCTTGCGAATCCCCCCGGTTGCTCGTGACGTCATCCTTGAGAATCTTCGTGCTGCGGACGTGCTCCCAAAGCTGAGATTGCTCCGGCAGACCGCTCCAGGCCGACCACTTTACCGATAGAGTGCGCGCCGCCTTGATAGCGCTCCATTCGCTCTTTGCGACGACGCCAAGGAAGTTCTCGATGCGCACCACTTTCACGATACCCGGGATACCGCGGATCGAGCTCTCGTCGTAGCTCAAGAGCGTCGCGCCTAGCCCCGACGGCCGGATGACCCGGCCATGCAACATGCCCGGCCGCTTAAAATCCTGCATGAACGTGAAGCGGGCCGTCACTTTGTCCGGGATGTCGAGGCGGCGGACGGGCTTCCCGACTAGCTTGAAGTCCGCCGGCGATTTCAACGGCGCATTCTGGTCGAGCTTGAGCGACAGCATTCGGCCGTCGAGCAGATCACCGAGCGCAAGCTCCCGCCTGTTTGGATCAACAATGACACCGTCGCGGATCGAGAGCGTCGACGCATCGGTGTTGAATTTCACCGCAGCCCTCTCGAGCAATGCGCGGCGCGCGGTTGCCGCGGCCTGACGCAGCTGCGCGCCGCCATTCTGGATGGACAGGCTCCCGAAGCTCGGACCCTGGTCCGGCGTGAGCAAGGTATCGCCTTGAATGAGAGTCACCTGGTCGAGCGGGACGTCGAGCTCCTCGGCGACGATCTGCGTGAGTGCAGTCCGCAACCCGGTGCCAAGATCGACCTTGCCGGAGTAGACCGTGATCCGCCCGTCTCGGCCGATCGCAAGATAGCTATCGACCAAGTCTGGTGTGACGGGCTTCGTGGCGCCGCCAGGATTCGCGATCGTGAGGCGCGGCACCAAACTGAACGCCACTACCAGGAGCCCGGATGCTTTGAGCACTGATCTGCGACTCACCGATACATTCATGGGCGCTCCTCCTCAGGTCCCGGCGGCGCGCTTTACCGCGCGGACGATTCGCAGGTGCGTTCCGCACCGGCACAGATTGGCAACGAGCTCCTGCCGGATCTGATCCTCGGTGGGTTTTGGGGTACGCGTCAGGAGTGCGGCGGACTGCATGATCATGCCGTTGATGCAGTAGCCGCACTGCACCGCCTGCTCCTCGATGAAGGCTCGCTGCAATGGGTGCAGCCCCGCTTTCGTGCCGAGTCCCTCAAGAGTCACGACCTTGCCCTGAACCGCCGACAACGGCATCACGCATGAGCGCACAGCGACACCATCGATATGCACCGTGCAGGCTCCGCATTGACCGAGCCCGCACCCGAAACGGGGGCCGTGCAGCCCAAGATTGTCTCGAAGGACGTAAAGCAATGGCGTGTCGGCGTCATCGACAAAGACCGATACCGCGTTGCCGTTCACATTGAGCGGAGTTCTCGCCATATAGGACCTCGCACTTCATGCTCCGTTGAACCGGGATCATGTTCGCGCAACCCCGGCAGCAGTTCAACCGCATGCCCAGATTCCACTATTACAATTGAAATCGCGCCAGACGAGACACACAGCGGAAAAACGGGCGTGCGGCGGAGCCGATGGATGCAAGATACGCTCCACAATGAACTCCAAATCTAGACGGCCCCAGCCCGAATGGTTTCGGAACGAAACTGGAGCTAGCCCAGCTTGAGCACTATCTTGATGTAGCCTTCCTCGCGAGCATCAAACTTCGCGAAGGCGACAGGCGCCTGGTCGAGAGAAAGCCGGTGGCTCACGATGCGGCTGGGTTTGGCGGCGCCGCTCACGATCATCTCGCGGAGCTTGCGGTTCCAGCGCTCATCATCGTCTCGTCCCATTTTGATGCTCGCATTTTTGTTGAAAAGCTTGGACCAGGGAACCCGGAGTTTGCCCTCCCTTAGAGGCGCGTCCGAAGCACCGGTATCGCTGGCGGGCCAGACACCCGTGATCGCAACCCGGCCCGCCGGATTCAAGATCTCTGCGATCGCCTCAGTCACCCAATAAGGATCTTCCCGGGTGTAGTCTGTCTTCGAGCGAGCCTGGAATCCGATTGCGTCGATGGCACAAGTTACGCCTCCGAGGGGCTTTTCGTAGCGGAAAGCCGGACCGGAGCGCAATTTCGACTGCTGGCGTCGTATCTCCTCGACGGGGTCGTTACGGAGAAAATTGATGGGAATGGCGCCGAGCTCGCCGGCCTTTTCCAGGCGTTCAGCAATGGCATCGATGACATAGATTCGCGCGGCGCCTCGAAGGCGCGCCGAGTATGCGGCCAGCAATCCAACTGCGCCCGCACCAAAGATGGCGACCGTATCGCCTGCTCCAACGTCGATGATCGCGGCCGCGTGATATCCGGTGGTGAACGCGTCAGCCAGCAAAACGAAGTCATCTTCCCAGGCGTCGCCCGGTTCGCCCGGGAGCTTGAGACAGTTTGCATCGGCAAACGGAACCCGCAGCAGTTCCGCTTGGGCGCCCTGATAACCGCCCTTGTTCGGATAACCGTATGCGGCGCCCGCGTCGCCGGGATTGGTTGTCAGGCACGCGGATGAGTGTCCGTCGACGCACATGGCGCAGAAGCCACAGCAAATATGGGTGGGAACGACGACTCGGTCTCCCTTGGCAAGACTAGTCACGGCACTCCCGACCTCCTCGACGACACCCAGAGGCTCGTGGCCGATTACTCCGCCCTCGATGCCGCGCATCCGACCTTCGTAGAAATGAAGGTCCGTCCCGCAAATCGCGCTCGAAGTCACGCGAAGCAGCACGTCGGTTGTTTCCCGCATTTCCGCATCGCGCACTTCTTTCACTGCGATGCGCCGTGTTTCTTCGAGGACGACTGCTTTCATAGACTGCTCCTATCAAATATCAAGATGACGCGCGTTCATTCGAGGGCGCTAGCGCGGGATCCGCCGCTCCAATAGCGGGATGGCCTCGTGTCGCGAGAACAACGGCGAGCCCGCAACCAGAGAGCAACGCGCCTCCGATCGATACGGCCGGATAACCCCAGTGGAACCCAATCACAGCGCCGCCTATGGCCGCGCCGAGCGCATTGCCGAGGTTAAATGCGCCAATATTCATCGATGACGCCAGGGTTGGCGCGCCGACTGCGGCCGTCAGCACCTGCATTTGCAGCGGCGGGACGAGCGCAAAGGTCGCGATGCCCCAGGCGAAGATCGAGATTGCGGCGGGGACCGCCCAGTTCATCGTGACGGCGAACAAAAGCAAGAGACCAGACAATGAGGCAAGCACTACGATCAGCGTGGCATCGAGCGACCGATCGGCATAGCGACCGCCAAGCCAGTTGCCTACGGTGAGCCCGATACCGTAAAGAACCAAGATCGCGGTTAGGAACGACGGCGAACCGTGTGTCTGTTCATGAATAATCGGTGCGATGTAAGTGAATACCGCAAACATCGCCCCAGATGCCAGTACCGTCACTGACATGGCGGTGATTACAGAAGGCCGCCGTAGCTCGCCGAGTTCGGCCCATACGTCAATCGCCTCTGCGGCACCGATCCGCGGAACGGCCAATTGCAGGGCTATCATCGCAACAATCCCCAGCCCCGTGATACCCATGAAGGCAACGCGCCATCCTGCAACCTGGCCGACCCACGCGGCGAGCGGCACTCCGCCGATGTTGGCAACTGTGAGTCCCATGAACATGGTTGCAATAGCCCCAGCACGCTTCCCGGCAGGGACGAAGCTCGCGGCCACCATGGAGCCAACCCCAAACAGCGCACCATGGCAAAGGGATGTAACGAGCCTCGCGGCCAAGAGCGTTGAATAGTTGATGGACATGAAGGCCAAGCAATTGCCCACCGTGAAAATTCCCATCAAAAGGAGGAGTAGCAACTTACGGGGGATTCGCAGCGTCAGGAGTGTCACCACGGGTGCGCCGAGCATCACTCCAACGGCATAGCCCGTGACTAACAAGCCTGCGGTGGGTATTGTAATGCCAAGATCCGATGCGATCAGCGGAAGAAGGCCCATCGGGGCGAACTCCGTGACCCCTACCCCGAAGGCACAAAGGGCAAGCGCCGCAAGCGGCAGCGCACTGTTCACCACGGCCACCTGTGTCGGCCGGCTTTGTACACACAATATTTTGGCCATAGTTCACGCCCGTGCACAATGTGAAGATCAAACCCGAGTGAATTAACTGCCCTGCTCGTTGCAGCTCCATTTCCCGTTGGATGACTGGCATTTCATTCGTAACTCTCCCGACGCGCGGCGCAATCGACGTGCAACCTGTTATCGCCATGCTGCTGTTCATGTCGCGTAGATTCATTGCATGCCAGGAGTAAACATATGAAAGTGCCCTTACCATCCATCACCGCCCGTCTCAGCCTTTCCGCTGCTCTGCTGATCCTAACAGCCAGCGCCTCACACGCGCAGATGCCGGTCAGGAGTACGCCCGGCGCTCCACTTGGACCAACCGACACGTACTTCGTCACTCAGACCTCGCTTGGCACTCCGTTCCAGGTTGATTCCGGTCGGCTCGCAAAAGCCAACGGTACGACTCCAGCCATCCGGAGCTATGCAGAGTTAATGGTGAGTTCCCACATAGCGGTGAATGACACGCTGCTGGGTATTCTGAAGAACAAGGTACCAGCGCCTCCGCCTACACTCCTAAAAGCAGCGTACGCCACGATGGTTGCGACGCTTCAGCATGAAAGCGGCCGATCCTTTGATGCCGATTACGTGCAGGGGCAGGTCAATTACCAGAAGGCCAACTCGGCCCTCTATCAATATGAAATTGCGAACGGCATAGACCCCGATCTGAAGGCGTTCGCGCAGGAGACGCTCCCAAGGCGCGATCTCAAAACGACAGACGATGAGAATAATCCTGCGCGCGAGGCGCTGTCAGTTTACCGGCTTGAATCTTTGGACTCTCCTGCCCCAGTCCGTCTCGGCTACATAAACATCCCCTTTGGAATCAACCGCCAAAGTATGGGCATGCGTAAATGCGCCGGCCTGATGACCAGGACGTCCGACGCTTGAGAGGACTTCTCCGCTGGTATGATCGAGAATCTTGATCTGCTCGTCGCCGCCATCGGCTACGTAAATATATTTTTGTTCCCGATCGGGAGAAAAGCCGATCCACCAGGTCGTGCCCCAATTATCTGGAAGGCTGCTTTCTCTCTTGATCCAAATGTTGTGTTTGAAGTTTCCCATTTTATCGAAGACTTGGATCCGATCGCTCTGTCGGTCACAGACATAGACCAGTCCGTCGTTGCCGATGGCCACACAATGCACCACCCGCATGAACGCCCCACCCACACCCGCATCGGCCTCTTCCTTTGTCCCCTGATGCCCCCATTGACGAAGAAATTTACCGGATCGGTCGAAAACCGCAATGCGACTATTGCCATAACCGTCCGCAACGTAAATGTCGCCATTCGCGGGATCTATCGCTACGTCGGACGGCATATAAAATTGCGTTTGACTCGAATTCATTGGGCGGCCGTTGAGAGTGCCGTCCGAAGTATCGACGACGCCTCTCTTGCCGATTTGCAAAAGTAGTTTTCCGTCGTGACTGTATTTTTGGACGATTCCGTCGCCATTGCCGGCGGTCCAAAAATGGTTCTCATAGTCGATTCTGCAGCCGTGGACGATATTCGGGACAACTTTCCAGTCGCCGAAGCTATTCACCACATTGCCCTCGGGATCGAATTCTATATACGGTGGCGCTTGCTGCGCAATTTCCCCTTCTTTGTCTGTCATGTCATTCCGATTGACGATGAACACGTTATCCTGTGCGTCCACACATACTCCGCTCACCTGTCCGATTGCCCAGTTTGCAGGCAACGGCTTTGGCCAGTTGGGATCGACCACTAATTTCGGGCCACGGCCCTGCGCCTGCGCGCGGCAGACGAACACGAATATGCCCACGAGGCCGGCGCAAATCCCAATCTTTGCGAAAAGCCCCCTTTCCTGTTTCATTTCACCTCTCCAGACCGCATTCCTTCCAAGGACAAGCGTCTCCGCAATTGCCTGCATCCCGATTCCCTCAGCCGGACCACCGGCTACCTCGGAGATCCTTCCAGGGGCCGCCATCAACGTAGCGCTCGGGATGCAGAGCTTTCGAACGCGGGTCTTCCGCGGTGTCGAGTTGAAGGACCATCCATTTCGGGTAAGGAACGCCGGGATCTGATGCTGCGTCCAGAAGCCGGACTTCCTCATCCGAGAGCCGAAGGTCCACGGCACCGATGTTATCTTCCAGCTGCTCCGCCTTCCGGGCAGCGACGATCACACTGCTGACCGCCGGCCGCCCTAGCACCCACGACAGCGCAGTACGGGCGGGGCTCGCGTCGTGCCGGCGAGCCACCTCCTTCAGCACGTCCACGACGCGGTAGCCCATCTCCTTGTCGAAGGGCACGAAGGACCCGGCCTCCGCGAATCGGGTGCCGACAGACGCCGGGTTAGTACGGCTGTACTTACCCGAAAGGAAACCGCCGGCGAGCGGGCTCCAAACCAGGATACCGATGTTGTGGTACTCCGCGAACGACTGGAACTCGTACTCGAGACCCCGGCCGACGAGGCTGTAATACATCTGCGCCGTCACGTACTTTTCCAGCCCCAGGCGCTCTTGGAGCATAACCGCGGTGGCCGCCTGCCACGACATGAGGTTGGAGAGACCGATATAGCGCACTTTTCCCTGGCGCACGATATCGTCGAGCGTCCGCAACGTCTCCTCGAGTGGCGTGTTGCTGTCCCATCCATGCACCTGGTAAAGGTCGATATAGTCGGTCTGCAGCCGCCGCAGACTGTCTTCTACTTCGCGAATGATATTCACGCGGGTCGCGCCGCTCCGATTGAGATTTTCGCTCATGGGGAGCCGGACTTTGGTGGCGAGGACGATTTCTTGCCGCACGCCGCGCAAGGCATTACCCACCAAAGTTTCACTCTCCCCGAGGCTGTATACGTCCGCGGTATCAATGAAGTTGATGCCTCTGTCCAGGGCGAGACTTACCATTCGCGTGGCGTCCTCCTGACCGAGGTTGCCCATGTTCATCTTGCTGCCGAACTGCATCGTGCCAAGCGCCACTTCGCTCACGATGAGCCCTGTATTCCCCAATTTCCTGTACTTCATTTCCCATTCTCCTTTCGCAACAGAACAACAAAAGACCAGCGCGGCTCCTACTTCAAAGCTGGATCGATCAGCCCGAGAGAGCATCTCATGTCACAATCCTCGCGCGGGCGCATTTCCCCGGCATTACGGTCCCTTGCGTCCCGATTACGGCTGAAATAAGCGTGGCGCACCCCCCAATCCGGAGGAGAGGCCTGCGCGGGAATGCGCGGTGTGTTTCAGTTGAAACGGATCACGATTCGCACTGGCGGCTTGCCGCCATGATGCAGCCAGCATCTCCCATCTTGCGGTAGCCGGCATGCCGGCCAACTCGCCATCGAGCGCGGACTGAATGGAGGCGCGTATGTCCGACGAGCAAAGCAACCTCGCGCACGAGCCTCCGCGGTGTCAGCCACAGTGCTCAAGTGGAGCGGCGGCTGCCGTTTCAATTGTTCGGCACTCTGTTTCACGCGTAACTCAAGCGGCCGAATTTGCAATACACAAAACATGCCCCGCGCTCAGGCTGGCCTCATTGATCATGAACACCGTAGTCACTCATCCAATCTGAAGGACACATTCCATGTCATCGTTAAGTCAGGTTCGCATGCCGGCCGTCGAAGCTGAATTCGTAAATATCCCGGGGACCCCACTGAACGTCTCCCGAGTGGCGCTTGGCACGTGGGCCATGGGCGGGTGGATGTGGGGAGGAACGGACCAACGTGAATCGGTAGCCACCATTCGGGCCGCCCTGGATCAAGGCATCAATCTAATCGACACAGCGCCCGTATACGGCTTCGGCGTGTCCGAAGAAATCGTCGGCGCCGCTCTCGAGGGGACTCGCAGTCGGGCGGTGATTGCCACCAAGACCGGGCTGGAATGGCGCGACGGCAAGGTCTATCGCAACGCGACGCGCGCTCGAATCATGCAGGAAGTCGATGATTCACTTCGACGCCTGCGCACCGATTATATCGACATTTACCAGGTCCATTGGCCTGACCCTCTCGTGCCGGTGGAGGAGACCGCCGAGGTGATGCGCTCGCTCCACGAGCAGGGGAAGATCCGCGCGATTGGCGCGAGCAATTTTTCGGTCGATCAGATATCGCGCTTTCGGCAAGTCGCTCCGCTCCACGTGCTGCAGCCGCCTTATAACCTTTTCGAGCGCGCCATTGAGAAGGATGTGCTGCCCTACTGCGTGGCCAACAACATTGCGACGTTTGGCTACGGTGCGCTTTGCCGAGGATTGCTGAGCGGGCGCATTCGCCCGGATACCACTTTCGATGGCGACGATCTGCGGCGCATCGATCCCAAGTTCCAGCCGCCCCGATTGGCTCAGTATCTGGAGGCGGTGCGGCAACTCGATGAGCTCGCGAAGACGCGATTTGACCGGCGAGTGATCCATCTGGCCGTGCGCTGGATGCTCGACCAGGGTATCAGCGTCGCGCTTTGGGGCGGCCGGCACCCGGAACAGGTGCAGGCGGCGCTCGGAGTGGCGGGCTGGTCGCTCGGTGACGCCGAACGCAAGCTGATCGATCGCATCGTAGACACGGCCGTCGTCGATCCGATCGGCCCGGAGTTCATGGCACCTCCGCAGCGCACCTCATCACCGACGGATAAAGGAGACAAGTCGTGAAACTCCCTCTACACCGCGGCTTCATCGGCGCGGGCGGGATACTGCTGATAGCCGCCTTCGGTACCGACTACGCCTATTACACGACGTCGCTCTGGCAATGGGCAAACTTCTCCGCGTGGCTCATCACGGCCGGCCTGATCCTCATCCTGGTCGCCGTCATCTTACTGCTGATCGACTTCGCAACGGGGCGCGCAGGTCGGCTCAACACGGGTTCCTTCATCCTGGTTGCCGCGGCCGCGTTGCTGTCTTTGGTCAACGCGTTCGTGCATAGCCGCGACGCATGGACCTCGGTGGTACCGCAAGGGATCTTGCTGTCCGCGGCTTCCACCATCTTACTGCTCATCGCCGGCGCGCGAGGATGGAGCCTCGCGATGAGCCGCGCGACCGGAGACCACCCATGAGAACGACATCTCTTCGCCCAATCGCCGCGCTGATCTCGTTCGTCGCGCTTGCGGCGTGCGGGTCAAAAGGCGGAGACCCGGCCCGCCAATATGGCGCGGATCCCTATTTGCCCGAACCGCACGACTACCTGCTGCCGCCCATGAGCGTTCCGAAGGCGATCGGTTGGAATTCCGGCGAGATGCCCACCGCGTCCGCTGGACTCAAGGTCGAGGCGCTCGCGACAGAGCTCGAGCATCCGCGCACTCTCTATACCCTTCCCAATGGCGATATCCTGGTCGTCGAGAGCAACAGCCCGGGCACGGAGGCCTATCGGCCCAAGGACTTCATCGCCGGAAAGGTCAAGGCGCGGGCTGGCGCCGCCGCAAGGGGTGGCAATCGCATCACTTTGCTACGCGACGCCGACGGCGGCGACAAGCCCGAGTTCAGGACCGTCTTCATCGACCATCTACACTCTCCCTACGGAATTGTGCTCGTTGGCGACACACTGTACGTTGCGAATACCGACGCGATCCTCGCCTTCAACTATCAGCCGGGGATGACGCGGGTCACGTCGCCTGGCGTGAGGCTCACCGATCTACCAGCTGGCCCGATTGACCATCACTGGACAAAGTCGATGACCGCGAGCGCGGACGGCTCGAAGCTTTACGTCGGTGTGGGCTCAAACAGCAACATCACCGAAAATGGCATGGCCGTCGAGGAGGGCCGTGCCGCTATTTACGAGGTCGACCGGTTGACCGGCGCGAAGCGCGTCTTCGCTTTCGGCACGCGCAACCCGACCAGTGTGGCCTTCGAGCCGCAGACGCATCAGTTGTTCGCCGTCGTTAACGAGCGCGACGAGATCGGCCCCGACCTCGTCCCCGATTATTTGACCTCCATCCGGGAGGGTGGCTTCTACGGCTGGCCCTACAGCTATTGGGGAAGTCATGTTGACGTTCGAGTCCACCCTCAGCGGCCGGACCTCGTCGCGCAAGCGATCAAGCCCGACTATGGTTTGAGTTCCCATGTCGCCCCCCTCGGGCTGCTGTTCAGCGAAGGTCAGCACCTGTCGCCGGCCTTCGCCAATGGCGCCTTCATCAGTGAGCACGGCAGCTGGGACCGCAGTCCCTTGAACGGCTATCAGGTGATTTTCGTATCTTTCGTGAACGGCCGACCGGCCGGCAAGCCGATATCGGTCGTCACCGGATTCCTCGGCAGGGACAACGAGACGGTTCACGGACGGCCCGTGGGCCTCGCGTTGGACCGCAACGGGGCACTCCTCGTGGCAGATGATGCTGGGAACACCGTGTGGCGCGTGAGTGCAACGCAGTCGGGAACCTGAACTGCGCTAGCCACGGAGCCCGGAGCAATTTTGAGAATATGAATCAATAATTTACGAAGCATTGCTAGAATAATTCTGAATCATTTGTCCTGCTTTTGCCCAGTCCCTTCAGATTCGGCAAGACATGGGCAGATGAGACCCACCATCCCAGGCAGCATTCGCCCGGGTCATCAGTTAAGCCTAAGATTTCCGATGCAATGAGCGAAGATATTGTTCCGATCGGTCGAGCTGCCAAATAGCCAGCGTCGACTCTGGAAGGAGCCATTGAATGGACAAGTTTGTAATAGTCGAGCAACTAGGAGCAGTAGGACTTATCCGCCTGAACCGCCCAGAGGTACGCAACGCGCTCAATGCCGCGATGATCGTTGCGCTGGCCGAAGCAGTGGACCGTTTCGAAGCAGACCCTTCGATAGGTGCGCTTGTTATTACCGGTGGAGAGAAAGCCTTCGCGGCTGGCGCTGATATTGCGGAAATGGCAGCACTCGGCGGTTACGAGGAAACTTTTCTCGACGACTTCAACGCTGGCGAATGGTTGCGGCTGTCAACCTGTCGCAAAGCGGTTATCGCGGCGGTGGCTGGCTATGCCCTCGGCGGCGGCTGTGAGCTTGCCCTGATGTGTGACTTCATTCTCGCGGCCGATACAGCGCAATTCGGCCAGCTTGAGGTGACAGTGGGTATAACTCCTGGCGGGGGCGGAACACAGCGACTGGCGCGTTTCATCGGGAAGTCGAAAGCGATGGAAATGTGCCTGACCGGTCGCATCATGGGAGCCGAGGAGGCCGAGCGCTGTGGCCTGGTCAGCCGGCTATGTCGTGCCGCCGAACTCGTCGAAGAAGCTGTCCGTACTGCAGCCCGTATTGCCGCGCTGTCGCGCCCTGTGACCATTTCAATAAAGGAATGCGTCAATCAGGCCTACGAAACAGGGATGGCTTCTGGCCTTCTATTCGAGAGGCGAGCACTTCACGCCAGCTTTGGTCTTCAGGATCGCCGTGAGGGAATGACTGCGTTTCTCGAGAAACGGTCACCACAGTTCAATAGTCATGTTCGACCGACCGGCGGCTCGCCCGGAAAGAGCTGAACGTTTCCCTTCCGGTCAGAAATGTCGCAGACGCACAGACCTAGGTGTCCGGAAATGCGGGGCCTCCCACTGAAGCCATTGTCCACATTATTACTGTGTTACCCGTGCGGGCCTCCCCTTGCCATTCTTAAACTCGTGGCCCGCGGCGAGCTATTGCGTGGTAGATGAAGAGAACCACGATGGCACCGACAACAGCCACCAAAATGCTATAAATATTCACTCCGGTGACGCCCGTCATACCAAATGTTTGAAAGAGATATCCGCCAACCACTGCTCCGATGATGCCCAAGACAATGTCTAACACAAGACCTTCACCTGATTTGTTAACGATTTTGCTGGCGATGAATCCGGCTATCAGTCCGAGTACGATCCAAGCGATAAATGACATGTAGTTATCTTCTATGGTTAGTTTGTTGGTCCGATTCATCGACTTTATTCGAAACAGATGCACCCATAAATGATCCTCTCTGAATTCAACCAGGGCGAGTCAGACAAGCAAAGCACACAGTGTAGGACTGGTCTGAACCAAACTCCCCGGAAACTCATGTATTGCTAACGCATCATTTGAAGTGGGAAGTGGGCCGTAAAAGTTCTACCCGTTCGCATGCCGGATCCGGATGCAATGCTCAAAGATGGCTCGCACTCAAACGTGAGCAATGGCCGGCCGCGTCAAAAACAGCGGTGCCCCAAAAATTGTCGATACGTATTGGGCACTCTGTGACTACTTACTGCTCTCGTATTTAAATGACACACTAATACGTGATCGATAGGCCTCCACTTTCCCGTTTTTAAGTTGCACGTCGAGCTTTACAACTTCGGCGACTCTAAGATCCCGCACGGTTTTGCTGGCGCGATTGATCGCGGCTGCGGTCGCTTTCTCCCAAGATTCGGTGCTGGTTCCAACGAGCTCAATTACCTTATAGACATTTTCTGTCATGACCATCTCCCCTTGAATTTAACGATAACACGCGCCCTAACCATACTATTCCAATTTCGCATTCCTCGACAGCGCTCCAAGCAGTATCCCTCGCCAACCTTTGTGTTGCCCGGAGCCCTCATGCATCACTACCCTCTCAGAATGCCCCGCGCAGCGTATTCGAGGGCTGCACTCTTGGTAAATCCGATCACGCCGTGCTTTGCCGCGTGATAGATGCCTCGCCCGGCGCCTCCGATGAGGCCGCCCAGCGATGAGCAGTTCACGATGGCGCCACTTCCCCGCTTTACCATGTGTTGCAGCTCGAATTTCATGCAGCTCCACACCCCGCAAGGATTGACCCCCATGGCCTCGACCTCTGCATCGTCTGATTCGTTACAGCGCAGAGCCAACGCCTCTGGAGTACGATTCTGTGCGCCGCTCACTGTTCAGTGGTATCGGCAAGGATAACTATCGACGAAACTGCTGAAATTTCCAACCTTTATCTACTTGATTTCGGTTCCTTCCCGCGGAGCCATAAAATCAATAGGTTACTTTTTGAATCGTCTCGAAAATATCTCGTCGCTCCCGCGCTGGCTAACGCACCTTTTCCGGTTACGGAGTGCTGCATTCGCAGCTAGATAATCGGCTACGAGCCGGATGCCTCGCCGGGATCCTGTCGAGGATGGAGGACATGGACCTCTGGATGGCGTCATCTCGCGATTCCCAAGACCCGACATCCGCCACGGTAGATCCCGGCGGAATCAGCCCGCAAACGTCGTGCGCCCCTTCTACCTCGAGGCGCTGGAGCGCTCTGGGCGTGAGGACGCGACGAGCCAACGCGTGGCCGAGTGGCGGCGCTACCTCGCCTGGGCGCTCGACGCTGACGGCAAGTCCGCCGAAGCACTACCGATCTTGTCCGAGATCGCTAAAAACAACGAGAAGACGCTCGGACCCACAGGAGAATTCACGCTCATTGCGTACCGTGATCTCGCGCATACACTGATTCATGTCGGTGATTTCTCGCAGGCGCTCAACTATGCGCGCCGCACAAGCACGTCGACGGCGGGAGCGCAATCCGCCGCCGACCCGGGGATGCTCAGGGGTCAGCAGGTGCTCGCCGAGGCGTTGCGCCGCGCGGGCCAGACGGGATCCGACTCGCCGACCGCATCTGCGAAGACATCGTCGTGGCATATCCCATTAGCCTGGGGGTTCATTGACGAACGCCATGGCCGCCATTCGGATCGCGCCGGATTGCGCCGGATAGGTATGCAGGATAGTGGCCAGGCGACGCATGCCGATTCCCGTGCTCATGATGACCGACATTTCATTGATGAGTTCACTGGCGCGAGTGGCGACAATCGTCGCGCCGAGAATGTGGTCGGTCCCCTGCCGCACGTAGATCTTTATGAAGCCGTAATCTTGTCCGTCGGTAATCGCACGATCAACGTCCTGCATCATGACGGTGAAGGCTTGTACCGGAATGGATTGCGCCCTCGCTTCGCGTGCATGCATGCCAATGTGTGCGATCTCGGGGTCGCAATAGGTACACCAGGGAATCGTCGACTGATCTTGCCGCTCCATGCGGGTGCCGAACGCGTTTTGGACCGCCAATAGCCCGGAGCTCTCCGCGACATTGGTGAACTGCCGCCGATTACAGACGTCGCCGGCGGCATACACATCGGCGTTGCTCGTGCACAGGAAATCGTCGACGTTGATGCCTTGCCCCATCTCGAAGTCGATAGCGGCGGCCGCCAGGCCCAAATCATCCACATTGGGGAGGCGCCCGATACTGAGCAGAATCTCGTCGACCGCGATGGACGTTTTGACATCGTCGTCGACCGTGTCGAGCCACTTCGTGCCACTTTCCAGACGAGCTCCAACGACCGTGGTGTTGAGCCGCGTGTCAACTCCATCTCGCGACATCGACATCGAGAGCAGCTCGGCCGCATCTCGCTCCTCGCAGGGAAGAAACTTGGCTTCATTCTGCACGAGCGTGACCCTCGATCCCAACCGGCAAAAGGCCTGCGCCAGCTCACAGCCGAGCGGGCCGCCGCCGATGATGCCCAATCGCTTCGGCAATTCCGTCAGATCGAAAATCGAATCGCTGGTGAGGTAGCCGACCTGATCAAGCCCCGGGATGCTGGACGATCGTGGCCGTGCGCCGGTGGCAACGATCGCTTTGTCGAATGATAGCGACGCCTCGCCCGCCATCACGGTGTGCGGCCCACTGAAGCATGCGTCAGCAAAAAAAACGTCAATGCCTTGGGCGTGTAGTCGCTCGACGGCGTAAGACTCCGCAATGCGCGTCCTGATCCGGCGAATTCGCTCCATCACGGCCGGAAAATCCGTCAAGGGCCGCTCGAACGCCGCCGCGCCATACTCCTCTTCATCGCGCAGAGATAGGAGAACTCGAGCTGCCCGTATGATTGACTTGGACGGGATCGATCCGGAATTCAGCGAATTGCCGCCGAGGCGGTAGCGTTCCACCAAAGCCACGCTGCGACCCTGGCGTCTCGCAAACCCGGCGGCGGTGAACCCCGCCGGTCCACCGCCAAGGATGACCAGATCATACCGGCTTTGAGGCCGGGGATTTTGCCATCCCGGCGGGTGAACCCTGCGCAGAAATTCGTCCTGGCTCAGCGGCTCGTACCCGTCGAGAGAGTCGGAGTGCGGCATGGCTACAGCCACCCCCCCGTGAACCCTACGCGAAGAAGCCCGTCGCGGACTATCGGAGATCGACGCGTGATCTCCCAAATCAAGCCGGTGCGATAGTTTTCGATCATCATGAGCAACAATCCCTGGTCGAGCCCAAACCACCCTTCGGACAACCAGCCGGTGCCCTGCGATTGCAACGTCGCGTTAAAGCCGCTCGAGAAGCGATCATTTAGGCACACTTCCGGGTATGTCTTGAGCAGCCGTCGAGTTCCCCGGAGCGCTGCTCCTGGACCAAAGGGCAGAGTGGCCAGCATCGCCCAAGGAGCGATCGTTCCATCGTCCGGACCGTACGGCACCCCGCGCGACATGTAACCGAAGAATCGACGATCACGGCGGCTCTCCCTCAATTCGCGATTCCCAGGCCCATCGCCGGCCGTTATCCCCCAGCAATTCCGATCGTACCCCACATAGCCTCGCGGATTGCGCGCGCCGTATTCTCGGTGGATGGCAATAGCGCTCTTGGTATTCTCGAAATAGTCACTGCGCTTCTCGCGCATGAAGGCATCCTGAATGCCCCGATAGTCGATCCAAGCGTGCGAAAAGAGGTGCGTGAAGAGGGGCCCCGAGTACAGGACATCGTGGCCGAGTAAGTTCTCCCATTGATACGTGAGTGTCCAGTCGGAAAAGCTCGTCGCCGGCAGCGGATGCGTCGGTGAGCCGGCACCGAGCACGTAAACGGTGGTCGCTTCGTTGTAGCCTTCCCAGCCGTAATGCAAAAAGCCGTATTCCGGCTTCCATCCTTGAGAAACCGTCTCGAGTCCGTGTCGCGCCCAATCCCAATCCACGCGCCGATACAATGCGTCGCTCAAGTGTCGAATGTTCTCTTCATCGCCCACCCCGTCGAAGTAGCAACCCACTGTGAGCACGCCCGCCATCAACAAGGCGGTATCTACGAGCGACAACTCGCACTGCCACGTGCGCCGTCCGCTGCGCATGTCCAAAAAATGGTAGTAAAATCCCTTGAAGCCTGTGGCGTCCGGTTGCTCGCTTTGCTCGCTATCCCAGAAGAATTGCAGCGTTCGCAAGGTCAGCGCCACCGCCGCGCGGCGCGACATCCAATCGCGTTCAACGGCAACGGGGTAGCACGACAGTGCGAACCCGACGACCGCAATGCTGCAAGGCGATCCCGCTCGAGAGGTGTCGCTGACCAACCCATTATCTGCGTTGGTATATTCCGAAAAATACGCAAAAGCCCCCCGCTGCAGCCGATCGAGCAGATCCTCGTCCGCCAACTCACACAGTGCTTGCATGCCGGAGTTCATTAGACGTGACCCGTTTCCCGATGTGCCCTCCTCCACACTCACGAGCCCTCCTTGCGCTCCAGAGATTGCCGGTGAGCGACACGATCAACCTAATCGCATGTATTGAGGGTGGGGCCGCCCCGCCCGCGTGTCTGTCTGCCAGCGTACCCAGCGCTTCGCATGTCGCTCAACGTTGAGGTTGCGGATAATTTCTGGAAAAGCGAGTCGTCCACATGGGCAGCGCAACGACCAACACTGCCTCTATTGGGCCGTCCCGCGCGGCTCGTGTATCTAGTCGAACACCGCCAAGGTGATGCTCGAATCCTGAATCACGGCACAAGCGCCTTTTCCCTCTACGAGGCCCATTCTCTCGACGCTCTCGTGAGTGATGATGGCAATGACGTGACGGCCACCGGGTAGCGTCAATGTGATTTCATCGTTGACCGAACCCAAGTGTATGCGGGATATCGTTCCCCACAGGTGATTTCGTGAGCTTGTGCAAACGCGGGGATCGGTCATGAGCATTACCGACTGGGCTTTGACGAAGGCATGCACTTCCTTGCCCAGCGCAAGACCTAGGCGTTCAGCGCTTTCTCTCGTGATGATCGCGACCAGTTCAGCTTGAGCATCCAGGCGTATACAAACTTCGCAATTGACCGCGCCGTCGCGCAACGCCGCAATCGGTCCCACGAATTGATTGCGAGCGCTGGTCTTCATCGACATGCGTCGCAGGAGAGCTCGATATTGTTGAATGTCCCCCGGCCCCTCGGTACCGAGTTTCTGCGCCACGCGATCCAATACCTCCTGGTAGCTCTCCTCCATGGCACGGTAGAACGCTACCATGCGCCGGCCATACGCAGTAAGGCTGGTGCCACCCCCACCGGAGCCGCCGACGGCGCGCTCCACCATTGGCTCGTCGGCAAGGCTATTCATGGTGTTGATCGCATCCCAAGCCGCTTTATAGGAGAGTCGAATCGTCTTTGCCGCCTGCGAAATGGAGCCTACTTCACCGACCGCCTCAAGCAGCCGAATCCGCGTGTCGCCGAGAAAAGCGCCCATTTCCGTTTCCACCAAAAGGCGGCCCACCAGCTTGGGGTGGTTACGACGGCGGATCATCTTACGCTTGGGTGTCATTGGGGTGACCGAGGGCTGCGGCCCCGTGATTTGCAGTTTTCGAGATACGCTCAATCATAGCCAAAATATCCCACGGTGCGATGCTGCCTTCGCCATCGTCGGCTCCGAGATCCGGTTCGTTGTAATCTTCCATACATGTCTACGTGAGCTTTACGACAATGCGCATTATTCGCGGCAGCTCGCGGAGATTCTGGCACCGGACGTGTTTCTCGGTGGAGAACTGCTCGCCGCGAGCTTAATCGCAATATTCATTCACGCCGGATTTCACCGGTTTATCAAACCTGCTTCACAGCCCGCCTTGTTGGCACGCTTCCTGCTTGTGTTCGCTATATTGATACTTCTATAGCGATCACCTACCCGCATCTCTAAATCGAGTTTTGGATTCTCGATGAAGTGCCGGTCGATCTACGGGAGCACGGGATGAAATCTCATTACAGTCCGCCGTCGGCCGCCTCTAGTGGCCATTCTGATACTGCCGCCAGTCAATCCGGAGTCGGTGCGTTCGCCGTTAGGGACGAGGTTCGGTGGGTCGATGCCAACCCGGAATTAGAAGCTCCGCCCGTTCCATTTCCGTCACGCCGGATTTTCAAGGCAACCGGAGAAGAGATGTTGCGGGCGTTGGTGCAGTGTCATCATCAGCGATTGTCCGAATCAGCGCTTCAACAGCTTTTTCCTTCGAATGAGCGAGAGTTCATTGCAGGAGTGACACGCGCGGCCGACTACGTGATCGAGACCTGCGGTGGCCCCGCCTATTTCACGTCGCGTCATGGCAAGCCCTGCATGCGCAAGCGGCATTACCCGTTTGTAATCGACGAAGAGGCGCGGGACATCTGGCTCCGACTCTTATGCCAGGCATTCCTTGATGTGGGGTTTCCCGCTGAGGTACGCCAAGAGTACTGGGATTGGGCTGAAGCTTTCTCGATCCGCATGATCAATCATCGAAGTGCGCGAATACCTTTGCGGCGCCATCCGTTTCCTGACCTCTCCTACTGACGTTGGGCTTGACTACTCGGTCGTGTTGTACATACTCGCTATATAACGCTGTCTATATCGTATTTTACACGAGGGATGATCGTCTATGGAAAAGTTAATCCTGGCGTTAGTGGCCATGATCTCCATCGCGGGCGTCGCGAATGCGGCCGAGGAAGGGCGGGCTCAGACTCCACCCGGTCCGCAAGCCTGCACGAGTGTCAAGGATTTCTTCGCGACCGACTGCACGCTGACCTGGTACGGCATTACGGTGTACGGCGCGTATGACATCGGCGTCGGCTGGGTCACCCATGGATTACCGGAAAACGCCTATAACTACGAAGGCGAATCGCTGGTCAACCGCAACGGCAACAGCTCTCGTTTCCTCATTGCACCCAACAACCTGTCACAGACGGGCTTGGGCATCAAAATCTCGGAGGAGTTTCTGGAGGGGTGGTCCGTGATAGCGAATGCCTCGACCGGCATCAATCCGCAGTCCGGCGTGCTGGTCAACATGGGAGCCACCATGACCATGAACAATGGCCTGCCGCGGAGCAGCTACTCCTTCGCCGGCGACGGGGCGCGCGCGGGCCAAACCTTCAATGACGAGTTCTATGGCGGTATATCGTCCGTGCCTTTCGGAGCGCTGACCATCGGTCGTCAACGTGCCCTCGGCACCGATGCGATGCTCGTTTACGATCCGGCCGGCGGCGCTTATTCCTTTTCGTTCATCGGCTACAACGGCCTGATGGCCGGCGGCGGCGACACCCAAGACACCCGTTGGGATGATGCCTTGAAATATCGCCTCACCTATGGCCCGGTCCATGTCGGAGCGATGTATAAATTCTCCGACGGTCAGGGCGGCTGCTACTCCGCCGCGGCCACCTGGACTGCCGCCACTTGTACCGGGGAACAGCCGCATAATTCCGCCTATGGCTTCGACTTGGGCGGTACCTTTGCCGGGTTCTCCGCCGACGTGGTCTTCCAACGGGTCTTCCAGGCGATCAGCGTGCTCAACCCCTTGCTCGGGCCTCAAAGCCTGTCGAAACCCTACCAATCGACCACCGACAGCATCAATACAAACCCGATCAACGGGCCCACCAATCTGATCGGAACGAGCAACACCGAATATGGCATCGTGACCGACAACAGCGCCGTGATGGTCGCCGCCAAATATGTCTGGGATCCGTTCAAGCTTTATGCCGGCTACGAACACATACGCCAGACCAACCCGTCGGAACCCTTGGGCGTCGGCGCCACGGCCCAGGGCGGTTATCTGCTGAGCGGCGTCGAAGACGACAATCTGGATTCCCCCAAGATCGTGCAGGTCGCCTGGACGGGTGTGAAATACGCCTTGGACCGCAACGCCGTTCTTACTTTGTCCTACTATCGTGAGTGGCAGAACGACTTCCGCATCCCGTCGACCTGCTCATCCACCGCCGGGTTCCGCAGTTCCTGCTCGGGCTACTTGAACGAGGTGTCGTTCTATACGGATTACCACTTCACCACGCGTTTCGACGCGTATGCCGGCATTGCCTATTCCAACGTCTCCGGCGGTCTGGCCATCGCCATTCCCCACGGCCCCGGCGTCCCCTATTACTACAACAACAACCTCGCACCGACCGTGGGGGCCCGCCTCACCTTCTGACCGCTGCTATTCGAGGTACAATCAGGGCAGCAGATCGCATCCGTTCCCAGCAAGCCGAAGGATAGAGCTTCATGCTAATCAGCGCCCGCAATCAGTTTCCAGGCCTAGTCAAGGCCGTCCAGAAGGGAGCCGTCAACTCCGACGTCATCCTCGACATCGGCGACGGCCTTCAGATATTCGCCAACATCACCAACGACGCCGTCGCGGACCTGCGGCTGGCCCCTGGGCGTCCGGCGGTGGCCCTCATTAAATCGAGTTTCGTGATTCTGACTTCTGACTCCAACACCCGGACCAGCGCGCGAAACCGGCTAACCGGTGTGATCTCGGACATTATCCCCGGCAGCGTCAATTCCGAAGTGAAGCTTCGGCTCGCCGGGAATCGCACTCTGACCGCCATCGTCACCCTCGATGCGCTGAAGGAGATGGGCCTGGTCAAGGGCGGTTCTTGCACGGCGCTCATAAAAGCCTCGCACGTGCTAGTCGCTGTCGACGGTTAACGGCTGCCCGAAGCGCTATTCCGGGCCGAAGCACAACTCGTAATCGCTGCATACACCGCAGCTCGGCGCTTTGCAAAGACGAGCTTGCGCACGGTCGCACAACAACTTGTAAAAGAACTTCTTCCACCGCAGATTGGCCGTGTTCTTGAAGTACAAAGTCGGGAAATACCGCCTGAGCAGCTGCGACAAGGCCACCCGATCCGGCATCCCCATGTCCTCCCAGAGGTGATTTTCCCCGGCGCAGGCGCTGGCGATGGCGTGCGCCAGCCAGCGGGTCTCCTCCAAATCGTCGCGCCGATGCTCGCCTAGCAACGCGAGCAGATCATCGAACTCCTCGGGTTCAATGGCTGCGCAGACCACTTCGGGTGCCCTAACAAGCGCCTCATCCGCCGTTTCAGGGGGAGCGCTCGGGAAATAGCGTGCGAGCAGGCGGATTAATTCCGCCGACTCGAGCTTGCGGATCGCAAAGCGCGCCAACACGCCACAAAAAGCCAGGTTCGCAAGGTCGCCCGGGTCGCGCGCCGCCGCAAGCAGACGCTCCCGATCCAATCCGCGGGAGGACACTATCATGCCTCCTCCGTCATCGGCAGGTGCGTATAGCACTTCTTCGGACAGATCTTCGAGCACGCCTCACAGCCCACGCAATTGAGTTGATTGGCGATGGTCATCACCTTCTTCTCGTATTCATCGTCATCGTCGAGGTCAGCCGCCAGTGGCACCAGGTCACCTTCCTCTGTCACGCCTGCCAGTTGCAGCACCTCTCGTCCGCACACTTTGAAGCAGCGTCCGCATCCGATGCATGCCTTCTGATTGATCTCCTTGACGAATTTCGGCGTCCAGCTGCGCCCGTCCGGCATCTTGATGGTGACGACAGCCATCCTCACCCTCCGCCCGCTGCGAGCCGCGAACGCGCCTCGGTCAGGCTCTTGTAAGCCTGAAACGCCTGTTCCGCGACTTCCATGATCTTTTCCCAGCCGAGCGGCAGTTCTTCCGCCAGATCGTGCAGGTTCATCTTCAAATTGATCGCCTGCGCATTGAGCTTCTTGATCTGAACTTTGAGCGCTTCCACATCATCCATCACCCACCTCTCACCGATGTCCCGGTCTAATCGCGCACCCATCACTCGTAACGCGCCACGTCGGGGTACTTCTCAATCATTCCGATTCCGGCGAGCACCAATTTCTCGCCTTCATCCGCCAGCACTTGCAGGCTGGCGAATCCGAACCGGTGGATATCGCGCAATTGCTTGTTCACGACGATCAAGCGACCAGCCGCCAGAATCATCCGGCCGAATCCCTCGTGATGCATCTTCATCATGGGAGTCACCATGACCCCGGTGACGCGCTCGATCGCGAGGCCCACTGCGTTGTAGAACAGTTCCAGGCGCCAGATGGTTTCTGGGTCCGGATCTCCGATCATGGGAATCTGCTTGCGCTTCTCCTTGTCGAGGATGTACGGATCGAGCAGTTGCAAGTCGCTTTTGCCATCCCAGGCGCCGTGGGCATCCTGCGCCCGCCACTGCTTGATGAGTTCCTTGATGAATCGCGATTCGACGGCCTCGCCGGCCAATACCGTTGCCGCATCAGCCGCCATGACCAGCCGCCTCCTCTTCGAAGTCCATGACACGTTCCCGGCCTTTCAGCAGAGCCTTGCGCAGCCATGGCGGCGGCGTTCCCCGAAGCACGTCGCGCAGGCGGACGAGAATGTCGACGATTTCCTCTGGCTGAGCGACCTTCACCGGATGGATATTCTTCGCGACCACGCGGGCCGCCCCCGAGCCGCCGATGGCGGCGATATAGAGAATCGCGCAGTCCTTGATGGCCTCGAGCTTGGGCGCCAGCTTGTCCTCGTTGCCGTCCTCCTGCAGATCGCCATCGAACTGGATCGCTTCGACGAATTGGTGGCCTTCCGGCGATATCTCGTAGACCGCGATGTTCTTTGCCCAACCGAAATGGGCATCGACACGCTTCAAATCCTGGGTCGCAAAGGCGATTTTCATACCTGTTACTCCTCGCTGTGGATTAATGACCCGCAAGCGCCGCGTCATCTGCATGACTGCCCTCCGGCAGGGGCCAGCTCGCGGGCGTACTCTCGTGCGGATGCGCCAAGAAGACATTCCCGATCTCGCATAGAAACTCCCGCGTTCCTCGATACCCCACGGTGAGTCGATGTCCGGCCCCGAGGCGGTCGAACAAGGGCATGCCGGCGCGGTGAAATGGAATCTTGAGCCGCTCGGCCGCCTGTCTACCGTGCGAATGCGTGATCATCAAGTCGCACCCCGCGGCACGCTGCTCCAGATCTTCCAGATCTCCGATCAGCACCTCTTCGGTCGGCACCAGTTCGAGCAGCGGCGAATGCGTGGTCGTGATCGCCGCCGAGATCCGGGCGCCAAGCTCCGTGAGGCTCATGGCCAAGGCCCACAGCAGATCCGGCTCGGCACCAATCACGATGCGTTTTCCGCCGATGAAGAAATGCGCGTCCAACATGGCATCCTGCAGCTGGCTGCGCTGACGCTTATATTTGTGGGGGACTGCAGCGCCCGACACCCGCATCAATTCGGTGATGAATTCATCGACCCCCGCGAGACCCGTCAGCCGCTGCAGCACCGTGAAGGGAACGTCCGTCTTGTCGTGCAGCACCTGCGCGCAAGGGCGCATCTGTTCGCCGAGCGCGAATGTATGGATGGATGCACCCATGGAGCGGGCCTCCACCAGGGTGGTACCCCCCAAAGTGGTGGGACTGAAATCGTCCGACATATGCCCATCGAGAGAGCCCGAGACGTCGGGAAGGAAAATCGGGCGCAGGCCAAAGGCCTCGATCATCTCGCGGATCTCATTGATGTCTCCTGGTGTCAGGTGGCACCCCGGCAGCACGTTGACCTGGCCACGAGCGGGGCGGCCGGCCGGCTCGGCCAGCGCTCCCAGTAATGCAGTGACGCCCTTCGACCAGCCATCCTGGAATGCACCGACGTAATCGGGTGTCGAGACGTAGACCAAAGCGGTATCGTTCACCTCGGGGTGACGCTCACGGATCAGCTTCAAATAGCCATCGACATCATCGCCCTTGGTCTCGGTGAGGCCGGTGGAACAAATGGCGATGAGATCCGGCTTGGCGCGCGACCTGATGTTGAGGATTGCTTTTTCCACATTGTCGTAGCCGCCCATGATGGTCGTTGCCTCGTTCATGGCCGTGGTCTGCAGAGGAATCGCCTCGCGAAAATGCCTCACCAGTAGCACCAATCCAAACGATGTGCATCCCTGCGAGCCGTGCATCACCGGCATGCAGTGGTTCATTCCCAGGAATGCGTAGCTCGCACCGAGCGGCTGGCTCATCTTCAGCGGGTTGACCGCCGCGGCTTTGAAGGGTGTCTTGACGATGGCCATCGGTGTGCCCGCTAGACCCCCACCGAGGCCGCGCCCTCCCAAGGCGCCTTGGCGCGCACCTGGGCCCAGACCGGGTTGTGCAGCGTCTTGTCGATCTCCTCAACCAGCTTCACCATTCCCTCGTAACCCGCATAGGCGTGGTGCCGTTCCTGGTTGATATCGAGCCAGGGCATCTTGGCCTTGAGTGCGACGAACTGCGAGCGGCCGCCGGATAACATGATGTCGGCGCGGGCGTCCTTCAACATCTTGTACATTTCGCGGGGCGTCATGTCGTCGATCATGTGCGCTTCATCACCCATGATTTCCTTGATGCGATCCTTGTCTTCCTTGGTGGATTTCTTGACGCTGGTGCCGACGATTTCCATGCCAGCCTCCTGCAAGGCAGCCACCACCGACCAGGACTTTACGCCGCCGGTGATGAGCAGCACTTTTTTGCCATGCAGGCGTTGCTTGTAGGGCTCGATTCGCGCCCACGCACGCGCCTCCTCGGTCTCGATCAGCGCCTCAGTGCGCGGCAGAATGTCGCCCGGCGCTCCGCGCTGCACCAATAGGCGGGCGATCTCGCGGAGGCTCTCGGACATGTCGCCGATACCATAAAAGGATCCCTCGAAGAACGGGATTTGATATCGCTCCTGCATTTTTCGGGCGATATTGATCATCGCCTTGGAGCACACCATCATCGATGCTTTGGCGCGGTGTGAATACGCGACTTCCCGATACTTGGCATCGCCGCTGATGCACGCGAGGACGCGCACACCCATGGCGTCGAGCAGCGGTTTGACCTGCCACAATTCCCCCGACAGATTGTATTCGCCGATGATGTTTATGTCGTAGGGGGTGGTGTACTCGGGCTCCTGGGTGCCGATGACGTAGTCCAGCAACGCCTCGCCGCCTAGCTTGTTGCCGAGATTTTTCACCCCGGCGAAACCGGGCGAGTTCACCGGAATCACCGGCTTGTTGAACTTAAGGCTGGCCGCCTTGCATACCGCCTCGATATCATCGCCGATCAGCGCGGTGACGCAGGTCTGGTAGACGAATACCGCCGGCGGGTCGTATTTGTCGATGATCTGCTTGACCGCCTTGTACAGCCGCTTCTCGCCGCCATAGACGACATCGAGCTCATTGATGTCGGTGGTGAAGCCGGTCCGATACGTGGCCGGGCCGGAGGACAGGGCATGGCGGTTGTCCCAGGAATTGCCCTCGCAAGCGATGGGGCCATGCACGAGGTGCGCCACATCGGTGATCGGCTGCAGCGCAATTTTTGCCCCGTCGAAGGCGCACCCGCCCGCTGCCGCGCCGGGCGAGAGCTGCTTGGTGCAGCCCTTCTTGCGTTCCTTGTCCGATTTTCCGAGATTCTTGCCGCATGCCGGTTCCTCGAACACTTCCTGCAGTTTGCTTGACAGCGAACTCATGACGGTCTCCCGACTGCGGCCGGCCGCGATGTCAACGAATGATGTCGAAGCTATAGTCCGTCTTGGACGGCACGCTGGTGTTCCTGTCGATCTCATCGAAAATCTTGTCGAGCAGCCACACCAGCACGTTCATCCCACCCTGGTAGCCCCACACCGGATAACGATGGTGATGGTGGCGATCGAAAATCGGGAAGCCGATGCGGATCAAGGGGGTACCGGTGTCGCGTTCCAGATACTTGCCGTAGGTGTTGCCGATCAAGAAATCCACCGGCTCCGTGAACAGCAGGGAGCGCATGTGCCACAGATCCTTGCCCGCGTACACATGGCAATTCTTGCCGAACGGCGAGGAGTCGAACAGCGCCTGGACTCTTTCAACCCACTCCTTGCTGCCATTGGTCGCCAGCACATGGGTCGGCTCGGCGCCGAGTTCGAGCAGGAAACCGGCAAGACCCAGGCACAGGTCGGGATCGCCGTAGATGGCGAACTTCTTGCCGTGAATGTGCGCGCTGGAATCCGCGATCGCGTCCACCAGGCGTCCGCGCTCCTTGGCAAGCTCCTCCGGAATCGCCCTGCCGGTGATGCGTGACAGCTCCATCAGGAACTTGTCGGTGCCCGCGACCCCCACGGGATGATTGAAGGACACGACCTCCTGGCCGTGATTCGCGATGAAGGGCAACGTCTTCTCGGTGCAATAGTGCTGCATGGACAAGGTGGCCTTGGCATGCACCGCATCCGCCGCCTCCTCCAAGGTCGTACCGCCGTCGTACATGCGGAACGTGCCGTCGGTGGGGGTATCCCACACGTCACTGTTGTCGCCGAGAATGGTGTAATCCACCTTCATCAAATTAAATATCCGTTTGATTTCGCGCAGATTTCCCACGGTATAGCCATCGAAGCCGCCGATGAAATTGATCTTCTCGTTGGCCACACGCTCGAGCTTCGGCGCCGTGTTTGCCTTCCCGTCCCAGAAATGCTCGACAATCCCCTTCATGACGTTGTCGTAGCCGGTGATGTGGCTGCCGACGAAGGCGGGCGTGTGTGCAAACGGCACGTTGAATTCTATCGGTACCGAACCCTTTTCCTTGGCGGTCTTGATGAAGGCGTTGAGGTCATCCCCGATCACCTCGGCCATGCAGGTGGTCGACACCGCGATCATCTTCGGCTTGTAGAGGCTGTATGCGTTCGCGAGGCCGTCGATCATGTTGTTCAACCCGCCGAACACCGCGGCATCCTCCGTCATCGATGAAGACACGCAGGAGCTCGGCTCCTTGAAGTGACGCGAGAAATGGCTGCGGTAATACGCTACGCATCCTTGAGATCCATGCACGAAGGGCAGCGTGCTTTCGAAACCCACCGCCGCGAACACCGCACCCAGCGGCTGACACGCCTTGGCCGGATTCACCGTCAATGACGTACGCGCAAAATTTTTCTCTCGATATTCGTCGGTTTTGGTCCATTCACGGACGCGCTCGACGTCCGCCGCGGGCACCGGATTCTCAAAGTTCTTTTTCTTGTTCTCGAGCATCTCCTGATACTCCGGCTGCCGGAACAGGTCGAAGTGATCGAGGACATGGGTGGCGCTTTGAGTCATGAAGATCTCCTGAAGTCTAGAATCTGGCGGAGCGCCCCTCGCGCATCCGCCCTGATGGCTACTCGGCCGTTGCCGCTTCGTTCGCTCCGGCGGCTGGCGCTTCGTTCGCTCCCGCGTGAGTCTTGTCGGCCGTCTTCCACGGCGTTTTGGCCAATGCCCACACCGGCGAATTGATCGCCATGTCCATGTCGCGGGCGAAGATCGCGAAGCCGTCATAGCCATGATACGGCCCTGAGTAGTCCCACGAATGCATCTGGCGGAAGGGAACGCCCATCTTCTGGAACACGTATTTTTCCTTGATACCGGAACCGACCAGATCGGGTTGCACTTTCTCGACGAATTTCTCGAACTCGTAGCCGGTCACGTCGTCATAGATCAGCGTGCCATCCTTGACGTAGTGCGTGGTGCGCTGATAGTCGTCGTTGTGCCCGAACTCATAGCCTGTCCCGACCACTTCCATCCCCAGGTCCTCGTACGCGCCGATCACGTGACGCGGACGCAGGCCCCCGACGAACAGCATGACCTTCTTGCCGGTCAACCGCGGCCTGTATTTGTCGAGCACCGCCTGCATCAGGGGCTTATACTTGGCGATCACGCGCTCGGCGCCTTCCCTGATCTTGTCGTCGAAGTGACTCGCGATCTTGCGCAGCGATTCCTCGATCTTGGTGGGGCCGAAGAAGTTGTATTCCACCCAGGGAATTCCGTATTTCTCTTCCATGTGCCGCGAGATGTAATTCATCGAGCGATAGCAATGCAGCACGTTCAGCTTCGCCTTGGGCGTGGCCTCCAACTCTGCGATGCTTCCGTCTCCTGACCATTGCGCGATCACACGCAGGCCCATTTCCTCCAGGAGAATTCGGGACGACCATGCATCACCGCCGATGTTGTAGTCGCCGATGATGGCGACGTCGTAGGGAGTTCCGACGAAATCGGAGGGCTTGTCTATCTGCTTGTCGAATATCCAGTCGCGGATGGTGTCGTTGGCGATATGATGACCAAGGGACTGGGAGACGCCGCGGAATCCCTCGCAGCGCACCGGCACGATGGTCTTTCCGTCGTACTGCTTCGACTTGGCTTTTGATACGGCCTCGATATCATCGCCGATCAGGCCGATCGGACATTCGGATTGCACCGTGATGCCCTTGTTCAACGGGAACAGCACCTGGATTTCATCCATGATCTTGGAGAGCTTCTTGTCGCCGCCGAAGACGATGTCGTTTTCCTGGAAATCGGACGTGAATTGCATGGTGACGAACGTATCGACGCCGGTGGTGCCGATGTAATAGTTGCGTCGCGCCGCCCAGGAATACTGGCCGCAGCCCACGGGTCCGTGACTGATGTGAATCATGTCTTTGATGGGGCCCCACACCACGCCTTTGGATCCGGCGTAGGCGCAACCGCGAATCGTCATCACGCCCGGCACGGATTTGATGTTCGACTTCACGCCGCAATCCGGTTTTCCCTCCTCGAAGGTGCCGAGATGTTTGGCGCGCCGCTTCGCATATTTTTCGGGGTACGCCTGCAGCACCTCGGTGATGAGTTGCTTGTTGCGCGCTTTGGTGTCTTCCAGCTCTGCCGGTGTACTCAGGCTCATGTTGCTACCTCTTGGTCTAAGGTTCCCTCTCCCAAACGGGAGAGGGATTGGGACTTGACTTCTCTTATGCGACCGACAGCGCCAATTCCGCCGCCTTCTTGCCCACTTCCGATTCGTCGACCTGCTTCATGATTCCGAACTGCATCAACATGTCCTCGAGTTCGTCCATGGTGATGGGCGTCGGGATGATGCCTTGGCCTTTGTTTTCGTGGATTTTCTTCGCCAATTCCCGATACTCTCCCGCCTGCTTCGATTCATTCGCGAATTCGATGACGGTCATGCGGCGCAATTCCGCGTGCTGCACGATGTTGTCGCGAGGCACGAAGTGGATCAGCTTGGTGCCGAGTTTCCTCGCCAACTCCGTGGCCAATTCCAGCTCCTTGTCGGTCTGACGCTCGTTGCACACGAGTGCGCCCAAGCGGACGCCGCCGGAGTTCGCGTACTTCAAGATGCCCTTGGAGATGTTGTTGGCTGCGTACATGGCCATCATTTCGCCCGACATGACGATGTAGATTTCCTGCGCCTTGTTTTCGCGGATCGGCATCGCGAAGCCGCCACATACCACGTCGCCCAGCACGTCGTAGGACACGTAGTCGACGCCCTCGTAGGCACCGTTCTCTTCCAGGAAATTGATCGAGGTAATGACGCCGCGGCCGGCACAGCCGACGCCGGGCTCCGGGCCGCCCGACTCGACGCAGCGGATATCCTTGTAGCCCACTTTCATCACATCATCGAGCTCTAAGTCCTCCACGCTGCCGGCCGCTGCCGCCAGGCTCAAAATGGTGTCCTGCGCCTTGGCGTGCAGAATCAACCGGGTGGAGTCCGCCTTGGGATCGCAGCCTACGATCAAGATCTTTTGGCCGAGATCGGCCAGTGCTGCAAGCGTGTTTTGCGACGTGGTGGATTTTCCGATGCCACCCTTGCCGTAAAAAGCGATTTGACGCAGAGATGCCATTAACCTTCTCCTTCGTACTCGAATTGTTGCGACTCGGCCGGCACCCTGCGTGATCTTCACGCCTTGCGGTGCCGCCGACCAAATTCCGCTGCAGGTTGGTGGACACTGGCCTTTGCTCTTGTTCGAAGGGGCGTCGTATCCATCAATCACGCTGCTCGAGATGGAGTAAGCAAGGCGCGTGCCATGTCCGTCGTTGACCCGCAACCCATTGTATTCATGCATCAAAGCGAGGCGCGAGGCAGGTGCTGGTGAATGTTCCGAACCCGACATCGGTCGCCCGTGTGTACGGAACGGAACAAGCTCGCCAGGGTTGCGAGCGGCGGCCACGCGCCGCTGGTCGCGGTCATCCTGGGCTAAGGCGATGATTGCACTCGAGGGTGCGCCCCTAGGAATGAAAGTTGCTGCGTTTCAGTGCAGCTCACCCCTTTCAGGCTGATTACCCACAACCGCGAGGCGCATATGCAAATCGGTGTCGAAAGTTCCAGAGCCGTCGAAAACAAGCGGGTCTTCGTCGTCGATAGCGACGAGATCACGCGCGCCATCCTGCAGTTCATGTTGCACGATGAGAACGAGACCCATGAAATCTCGAGCATCGCTCAGGCCTATGACAAAGCCGCTGACTGGAGGCCGGATGTCATCCTGCTCGGCATGCCCATGGTGAACCAGCACGGTCCAGGGATTATCAACGAGCTGCGCGAGCGCATCCCCGGTGTACGCATCGCCGTCATCGCCGACTCGCTGAACGATGCGGCCGCACGGGATTGTCTGAAACTGGGCGCATCATCACTGCTGGCCAAACCGCTGACCATCGAGGCTGTGCGGCGCAAGGTGGATACCCTGCTGGGGCGCCGCACCTCACTCGCCATTGCAGTTCAGATCGCCTGAGGGAAGTCATGGAGGTCGTGTTCTACGAGAAACCGCGCTGCGCGACCAATACGCGCCAGTGCCGCTTGTTGGAAACCGCAGGCCACACCGTGGTGATGCGTAACGTGTTGTCGGAACCCTGGACCGCGGAGCGCGCTGAGCCGCTGCTCATCAGACGTCCCCTCATGGAAATCGGCACCGCACGCATCGCCGGATTCGACCTCCGACGGCTTCGAGAACTGATCGGCCTAGAAGCGCCCGAATCTGCCGGCGGTCTTGAGGGATGCACGCGGGTCCCCGGGGCATGATGCAGTCGGTCGACGACTCGCGTTATGTCGTGGTCGCAACAATCCCCCTGCGGCCTGTCGTAAAGGAAACATGAAGCCGCTCCAGGGAAACGTCGACACGCCGGATTCGCCGCGAAATGAGCCAAGTCTTTGCTTGGCACGGACATTGCTTGTACTTGTGCATGAATGCAAACAGTCACCTCGCCCCATCGCACTTCGAGCTGGTCGGCGGCCAGGCGGCGGTCGACCGGCTCGTCGAATCGTTCTACGACAGGATGGACAAGCTGCCTGAAGCAGCCGGCATTCGCGCACTCCACCCCCCGGACTTGAGCGGCACCAAGGCCGTGTTCAAGAAGTACCTGGCCGAATGGCTGGGCGGGCCGGCCATTTACACCGCGGAACGCGGTCATCCACGGCTGCGCATGCGGCACATGCCGTTTCGCATCGGCTTGGCGGAACGGGACGCGTGGCTGATCTGCATGAGCGGTGCAATGGCGGAAGTCGTCGGATCCCATCGCCTGCGCGAGCTCTTGATGGCGCAGCTCTTCAACACCGCCGCTTGGATGCGTAACGATGACTTTTCGCGCTGAGGCGCCTGAGGCACGGTCGTGAGCGCAGAACTCGCTGGCGGCGATGGCCGAGTCTTAGAGCACGCGGTGGTTCAATACGTCGTATGCAGTTTCGATGACATTCCCAACCGTCGGGCCAAGGCGTTTCAGCTTCTCAAACGCGCGCAAGATGGCGGTGCGACCACCTTTTTCTTCTTTGTCGTGCGCTGGGGCCGGCATGTGTTCGGTTACATCAATCGCTGTCCGCATACCGGCGTCAATCTCGATTGGGAACGGAATCAATTCCTCGATCCCAGCGGCTTGCGGCTTATGTGCGGCAAGCATGGTGCATTGTTCGACATCGGTACCGGCCACTGCATCGATGGACCGTGTAAGGGCAACTCGTTGGAGCCTGTGTCGATCACGGTGATTGACGGCGAGGTGTGCGTGAGCGGCGTCGAACTGATCGAGGACGACGCCGGGGCCGCCGGCCTATTTAACGTTACTCCGCGGCATGCAACAGCCGAAACGCGGCGACCCACGCATCGACCCTAAGTCGACATCCTCGCATCGAGACTCTATGCTCCGTGGTCTCGAATAGCTCGGGCTCCAGGCGGTAGGGTGCAACGAGTGCCCGCACGTCCGCCGCGTCATCGCTCAAATCCACGATTCGTTCATCGATGATGTTGAATTGATGTTGATAGTTGCCGGTGATCGCGCCGCCGAACAAGCGCTGCATGAACAGGGACCCGTACTTGCACGAGCGCGATAGGTCCTCGGGCGGCGCCTCGCCGCGCTCTTCTGCACGTTCCCGCCACTTCATCATGACGAAACGGCGTGCGCGGGTCATTTCCGCTGCGTCCAGCGCCAACAATACGGTGTTCAATCCACGACCTTGCCGTTGACTTGCCGATGATTGCAAGCATGCCCTTCCCTGACCGCACGGGCGCGGCCCTTGACCATGATGGCCGCGCTCTTGCCCGGTGCGCTCGGTGCGGATATCCATTGCTGCAATTTCGCGCTCCCGCAATTCGGACAGGCCGCCTTGTTCGAGGAATTTATCAACAACTCGAAGGTCTGGCTGCATTTCTTGCATGTGTATTCGTAGAGCGGCATTTCAGACTCCTTTGTCGTGTTTGCGACAATCCGTCGGCGAGCGGCACAGCGCCGCGGTGCGCCAATCGATTGAAGCAAGAATGGTGCCGTAAAGACTTGCAAATCATGGGAGGCGACATGAGCACATATATCAAGACCACGCGAGACGGCCGGAGGGTCGAAGTCATGGGAACGGCGGTGTGCCTCGACGGCAAACCCGAGGCGGAGGCACTCGTAGCCGTCATCCAGCACCCTAATTGGCGCGCCATACTCGAAGCGGCACCCGACGCCACGCATATGGCGGGGCGCCTGGCGCTCAATGTAGACGAAGCGGAACAAGCGCAGCTCGCGATGAACGCTGCGCGCGATGTCTATGAAGGCAGCGCGCTGGGCATGGCCGAGCGGACGCGCCAGGCGATCAATGGCATGTTGATGAAACGCGGCGACGAATAGACGGCGAGCACAGGAGCACCCATGGATACCCACATCGTTTGCAACGGCACGCTCTGCAAGGAGGCTGGCGCTTGATACTCACGCTCGAGGTTCCGCTCACGGGCCGGCCCAGCTGCTGGTTCGCCTTCGATGAGGAAGATTTCATCCGCAAAGTGCGGCAGGGCCGACCCGCCGCTCCGGTGATATTCGATGTGAGTACGCCGCGCGAACTGCTCGCGAACGCCGAACGGGCGCCGGTCTCGGGCGAACGTGCACTGAAGGAGGCGCAGGGCCGCGCGTTGACGGCCGCGCACGGAGCGGATGCTACCGTGTATCGCGCCGATTATTTGTTGGCGCCCGCCCATTATCAGACCGAGGCGGTATCCGAGTTCGTCGCCCACGTCGCCGCCGCTGCGCATGGCCTCAAGGCCTGCCGGGTTTATTACGACGAGGAGCAGGCGATGGACGCGCTGCTCCAGGATTCCCTGTACGCCGGCGAGGCCGGGTTCTACGCCCACATGGCGCTGCGCGAGCAGTTGATCGCGCTGGAAGCACTCGCAGACGATTTATGACATGCCGAGGGTGGGCATCGCTATACCGGGCGGTTTTCGTTCGGATTGCGCACCGGCCCCATTCGCTTCAGCCCCTCCTCGAAGGTGATTTGCTGGAAGGCGTCGGTGAACTTGAGCGCCTTGTCGGCGATCGCATCGAGCTTGCCTGCCGTGTCGAGCTTTTTGAGATCGTTGCGCTCGATGTACAGTAGCTCGAGCAATTCGTTGTACACCGTCGCCTCGTCGATGGGGAGCACGTAGAATGGAATACCCCCCATCACGACGCGATACTTCGTGCTGATGTCGATGTTGTTGCAGAACACGAAATATTTGCCGTTCGGGGTCAGGTTCGGTCCGAGCACCTCGGCGACCGATTGCAAATACTCGAAGGACAACAGGTACGCCGCGAAGAACGTGATGGTGGAATCGCCGGATTGACTCACGGCCATCACCTGCTGCACCGCGAGCTCGGGCGGCCGGGCTTCGTCCGCGAGCTTGTCCGCGAATTTTAGCGCGAGATCGCCGCGAAAGCCGAAGCGGCCGGCCGCCTTGGTCGGGGCCTTCAGCAAGGGATTGAGGAGGCGGCCCTCGGTTTCCAATCGCTTGAAACCGGTCTGTTCAATGGCGGTCATCATGATCCTGATCCTCTCGGGTAAGTATTGTGGGTCGTTGCTTTCAATTTGCGGCCTTGCGCAGCGTCGTCGCGGACAGATCCAGCGCGATCAAGGCCGCCACCCACTCCTTGAGCGGGGTCGCGACGCGCTCTATGCCGTAGCGTTCGAGAAAGCGCAGTTCATTGCGAGTCGGCTCCTCGGGCAGCACCGCCCAGTGGCTGCCCGAGGAGCGTTTGATGATCTGCTGCGCGAAGATGCGTTCGAGCTGGGTCGAGAAGCGGCAGCCCAGGAACAGGAAGCTCCGATTGGCGCGCAGCTGCTGGATGGCTTGCGGAATCGGTGTTTGGATGTCGATCTCCGTGAGCACCTCAACGAAGTCCGAGTCGGACACCAGGAAATTGGCGGCCGGCGCTACTGAGCCCAAAGGTTGGTACAGCAACCTGGCCCAAGGCGGGTCCGGCGTTGCAGCCGTCAAATCATCGCGGCGCGAGCCGTCCGAATCGAACCAATGCACCCACTTGCCGAAGTGTTCCGCCTGGCTCACACCTTGAACCGCGCCCCAGCTATCCGCCCGTTCCGCTAGGGCCTGCTGCGGCAGGTCGTCGTACCAGGCATGCACCCACAACGGCAGGCTCGGCAATCCCGCCAGATAACGATGCAGGACGGTGGGAGCCATCCGCGGCGAGAACGCCTCCGTCAGGGCAGACGCCACGGTCTTGCGATGCTTGAAATTCTCGATGAATTGAGCCGCTGCGGTAAGGTTGTTGCGAATCTTGTGCGGCACGCTCGCCTTGGCCGTCAAGCGGGTCACCAGTACATCCGGTGCGGCCGGCAGCTGCGGCGGTTCATCGGACAGGTTGAGCACGCCCGGCCCCGTGTACGGGATCAGGCGGCCGTTCACCAAGCCGGAATGAATCAAAATCAACTGGCCGGCGTCCATGAAGTCAGGCACCCGCGAGCGCGGCGGAAAGACTCTCGAGTTCGCCGCTCGGGATGCGGAATACGCCGCGGCCTCCGGAGAGGGGCTGGTAGGACTCGCCCGCTTTGCCTGACAGGTAATCGAACCACTGTTGCGATGCCACCGTCGCGGGCCGCGAGCCGATGTCGGTCACCTCGCCACTGGGAGAAAATCGCACATGGATCAAAACGTTTACAGCGCTCATTTTCCGTCTCCCTATACGCCGGACGCGAAGCCAAGCAATTCGATGGTGAAATTCTCCGTACCTACGACGGCCTGACAGGCGAGGCGCGACTTCGAGCCGACGCCGACGATGCTGTCGAGCTTCTCGTTTTCGAGCCGCTGCACTTTGGACAGCGTTTTGCGGCCGTCATGAACGAAAATATGGCAGGACCCGCACTTTCCCTCGCCGCCGCATTTGTGCGGTGTTTCGATGCCCGCCGCGAGCATGGATTGAAGAATGGTGGCCCCTTCGCTGGCCTGGATCGCTTGGTTGGACGGCAGTATGGTCATGGTCGGCATATCGAGATTCCCCAAAGGTTGATGGCAGAACGACTAGTAAATGGCGGCGCCCGCACCAACGTTGACCGAGGCGTCTTTCATGGTGGAGACGATGAAGGCAATTTGATCTTCGGTTAGATGACAGTGAAACGGCAGGGCAACCGCACGATCCGCGAGCTTTTCGGTCACCAACACCCGGCCGCGGCGGTTCGCCGGATTGCGGTCGATATAGTGGCGCTGCGTATGCAAGGGGTGACAATAGACGTAAGCATCGATGCGTTCGCGCCGCAGATCCTCCACCACCGCGTCACAGCTCGACTTGGAGAATCGCGTGCCCAGATGCACGAGGTACAAGAACCAATGCGCGGCGTCGACTTCCGGCGCCACATACGGATCCTTGATGCCTTCGAAGGACTTGACGTGCTCGAAGTAGATTCGCTCCACGTATTTGCGGCGCTCGAGGATTTCATCGATGCGCCCAAGCTGCGCCATGCCCAGAGCCGCCGCGAGATCGCTCATCGAGCATTGGTACGGGGCGTGGGCGCTGATCACCAAGGAACCCCGATCCGCCTGCTTGTGGGCGCGGTGATTGCGCAACGCACGGGCCATGTCGGCGTCATCGGTAACCACCATGCCGCCTTCCCCGCAGCACAGTGCCGATGGCTGGGAGAAATCGAACACCGCACAGTCGCCGAAGCCCCCGACGAGCCGTTGCCGATACGACGAGCCGATTGCCTCTGTGGAGTCTTCCAGCAGAGCCAGGCCATGCAGGTCCGATAGTTCCCGCAACGGGCCCCAAGGCGCCGGATGTCCGTTGGTATTGTTGGCGAGGATGGCCTTCGTCTGCGGCGTGATGCGCGCGGCGACCTTGTCCGCCACGATGACTCCGGACCAGTAGTCCACATCGACGAACACCGGTGTGGCGCCGGCCAGGGTGATGGCATGCGCCGTTTCGCGCCAGGAATACGCGGAGGTCAGCACCTCGTCGCCGGACCCGATGCCGTGCGCCTTGAGCGCCAGCAGCATGCCGATCGTGCCGTTGCTTACGGCCACTGCGAACTTTCGGCCTGTGTAGCCCGCGAACGCCTCCTCGAACGCCTCGACCCGCGGACCGTGGGACAGATGGGTCGAACGCAGTGCCTTCGATACCGCCTCGATTTCGGCCTGACTCACGTCCGGATCGGACACGGGTATCCAATCATCGCCCCCGCCGGCCGCGATATCCATGGCAGCATTCATGCCGGCGATCCCAGCCGCGCAAGCACGACCCCGGTCGCCGATCCCGGATCGCGGGTGATGCGCCAACAGTGGTTCCGGCCGTCGACCAGGTACAGGTTGAGGGCCGCCAACTGCCTGAACGGCTCCTCCGGACCCATGTCGGATTCCTCGCAACGCGTCAGCGTTCGCCCGGGAAAGCGGCGCCGGTAGTCCGCCACCGCCTGCGCATCGTCGCCGCCGGCGACGAAAAGCGTTTCGAGTTCCTGGATTTCGATGTCGGTGAACGGCATGTGGATCCGTGTCAGCCCGCGCTCAGCCGCTTCGCTTCCACGGTGATCGGCAAGGTCGTGCCGACGGCCATTTCCGGCAGCTCGAGCTCCCAACCGTTCGCGAGGGTGATTTTGCCGCCCCACATCTCGGGTTTTTCCATGGATACGATGGGCTCTTCCAGATCTTTTTTCGGCACGTAAGCGGACAATTGACCTTCGTAGCTCTTGCGGATCATGATTTTCACAGGTGCCTCATGGGTGGAATGTCATCGGATCGTTTGATTGTCGTGCCGTTTGCCGCTCCAGCTTGTCGAGTACCTCGGGCAGCACACCGATGACTTCGTCGACCTCTCGCTCGGTGTTCTGACGGCCGAGCGAGAAGCGTATCGACGCGAGCGCCGCGGCCGCGGACAAGCCCATCGCCGTCAGCACGTGCGATGGTTTGGTGCCGGCGGCGGAGCAGGCGGCGCCCGCTGAGGCGCAGATACCCAGACGGTCGAGTCGACCGAGGATCAGCTCCGCATCGAGATTGCCGAAACGCAGATTGGTGGTATTCGCGACTCGCGCCGCTCCGGCGCCGTTCACCCGGGCGCACGCTACCCGGGCCAGCACCCCGCGTTCGAGCCGGCCTCGCAGGTTGGCAAGCCGCGCAGGTTCCGCACCCATCGCCGCATCCAGCTCTGCGCAGGCCGCGCCCAGCGCCACGATACCGGCTACATTCTCGGTGCCGCCGCGTCGCCCGCGCTCCTGGTGGCCGAACACCACCGGCGGCAGTCTTAAGCCCTTGCGCACGTAGAGCGCACCGATGCCGGACGGCGCGTGCAACTTGTGTCCGGACAAGGAGAGGAGGTCCACCGCCGTATGGTGCAGATCGATCGGCACTTTGCCGGCTGCCTGCACGGCGTCGGTATGAAAGAGCACGTGGCGCGCGCGGGCCATATCGGCGAGCGTCTCGATCGGAAACAGAACACCGGTTTCATTGTTGGCCCACATGATCGTTGCCAGGGCCGTGTCGGGCCGCAGCAGATCGCCGAACGCCTCGACGTTCAGACGCCCGTCGCCGTCCACCGGAACGTAACTCGTATGTATCCCCCGGCTTTCCAGGTCACGCAGCAGCATGAGGGTCGAGGGATGCTCCACCTCACTGGCAATGATATGGCGGCGATCCGGCTGCGACGCGAGCGCCCCGAGAATGGCGAGGTGATTCGACTCGGTCCCGCCGGCGGTGAAGACGAACTCCGCGGCTGATGCGCCGAACATCGACGCCACCTGCTGCCGCGCTTCCATCAATAGACGCTTTGCGCGGTCGCCTTGACTGTGCTTGCTCGATGGGTTGAGGGGACCCATCGCAAGGCATTTCATGACGGCCTCGAGACAGGCGTTGGACACCGCCGTAGTGGCGTTGTTGTCGAAATAGATCGTGGCACGCACGGATTTCATTGCCAGAATGCCCGTTGCGGATCAGCATTCAGTTGTTCGAGCAGCTCGCCAAGACGCTCGAACTTCGCATGCAGCTGCCACTCGCCGCTGCTGTAATCCTTGCGGTACAGCAGCCAAGGCAGCGCTCCTTGCCCATACTGCACGATGGCGACATCCACCACGCCTCCATCGGGATCAATATTGCGCGAACAACACGGGCTCTTCACGCAGTAGCCATCGTCCATGGAATGCACGCTCGGCGATACGTATCTGTAGCGCTTGCGATTTTCGATGGCCCGCTCGATGCGCCTGCGATCCAGCTCATTCGGATGTGGCAAAGCGGCCAAGGTGACGGTTTGGGAAGCGGTTGCGTTCATGGCAAGAGCTGGCGCGGAACGATTTCCTCTTCGAGACAGCCCACGACGCACAGCTCATGGAATTGCACCAGATACACGGGCGTATTTGACGCCACGTGCGAGCCGACCTGCACGATCTCACCGGGATCGCCGGCGCGCGCCAACAGCGCCCCCGGCGGCCGATTCGGAAACGATCCGTCGTTCAGGAGGTCGATCAGCGCCGTGACCGGCTGGCTCCATTGGAATCGCGGTTCGCGCGGCTCGTTCATGCGCGTCTTCGCTCCGCAGTCCCCGGAAGCTCCGGCAACGCGTCGTCGTCCGCCGCAATCTCCACCCGTTCGAGCTCCTTGCGCTTCATGCCCACCCGGTGTCCCGAGCCGATGAACTCCACGCCGTAAATGTAGAACTGTTGCAGGAACGTGCCGATGTTGACGACATAGCCCTCCTCCCCTTTCACGCACAGCACTTCGCCGATGTCCTTGCCGCAATAAGTGCCGTCATTGCGGATGGTGCGACGCGCGCGAACCTTGGTTCCGAAGTTGAACGCCGGCGGATCGTTGAGCTCCATCGAATCGCTGTCGCGGCTGATGTTGGTCATGGAATGGGCGCTCGTTGTTCCGACATGAGCTTTGGAGCGCCAGGCGGCCGGCTTCGCGTATGAGTTGTGCCCAGGCGCAAGCGCGCCATTTCGCTCACCATGGGATCCACGTCCCCGAGCATTGCCGGCAGCCGGCCATCGACGACACGCGTGGCAACCTCATATCGCACGCGGCAGTCGGGATCGCGCTGCAGGCTGCCCAATTGTTCGGCGGGCAGCCGGCGTGCAACCTCGAGCCGCACCTCCGCATCGGGGTCCGTGGCCATGGGTGGAAGGGACCCGGCACCGATGCGTTGGGCTACGATGCGCCGCACGCCGGCCTCGGCATCGTTCATCATGAGTTCGAGCAAAAGCACGCCTAGGCGGCGTGCGACGACCATGCGGACGTAGTAGTCCTCGTCCGCGCGCATCGCGAACAGATCGCTGCCCTCGACGCGGTGGGCCACCCGGATTCTCACCTCGCGATGCGCGTCGCTCTTGAGCTCGCGTAGATACCGGGGCGGCAGGCGTTGTGCCACGCTCCAGCGGACCGTCTCGTCCTCATCCTTGAGCAACGGCAGCAGATGAAATACGTCCGCATACTTTGCAGCGACCGCGCGCACCTCGAAGTAGGGATGATTCAGGTGGCCGTTGGCAAGTCCGGGATTCCACGCGAAGAACCGGTCGATTCGCCGGGCGTAGCGATCCTGCACGCAGGCGCGTGAGGTAGCGCAGCGCTTCGCCTCCAACAGTGCCCGCTGAGGGCATTCGCGGCAGTCGATGGGTTGACCCTGCCAGTCGCGCGCCTCATCGATATCAGTCGTCATCGCCGGTCCCTCCACGGTCGAGAATCCCCTCGAGCACGCGAACGCCCAGGTGGTCCATCGGATCGAGTTCGAGCAGCTTCATGACTGCAGCCCTCCCCTCCTCCAAATCGCCCAGGCGCATCTGCAGATAGGCATAGCCCTTGAGAGTGAACAAGAAGAAGCGCGGCAATACCGCCTCGTAGCTGCCGAAGTCCGCATCACGCGGACCCACGGCTCGCCAGTCAGCCGCCAAGCAGTTGTCCGCGGCGGCTTTGCGCAAGCACTGGCGCGCGATCTCGAGCGCCTCCGGTAGCCGGTTCTTGTAGAAATAGAATCGATACAGGCCAATCAGCACGGCGGCGTGGTCCGGCGCCGCCGCTTGTGCTTGACGTAGATGCCATTCCGCCACGTGGTCGCGGTGATATGACCGACCGGCCGCCCGCAAATGCTCTTCCGCTTCTCCCGGCAATCCGGCGCCGAGCACCGCAGCAGCCAGGCGGCCCTCGTGGGGCAGCGTGGCCTCGAACGGAGTGGCATGGACGGCGGGTGTCACGGCGCCTTCCTAGTGGCGTCGGCCGATGCTGCCGACCTCGATACTCGCGACTCCCGGCAACGCGTTCTTGCCGTTGCTGCTGCAGCTGCCGCTGGTTGCCTTGGGATCGTGGATCACCAGCCCGGTTTGAGTCGGCGTATCGGCGAAGTCGATGATGACTCCTTGGAGGAGCAGACGGCTCTCTGCCGGCAGGAAAAAGCGCATTCCCTGGTGATCCAAGACTGCATCGGTGGCACGCGGTGCAGGCTCGATGCTGAAATCGCCCGCAAGGCCGGAACACCCGCCCGCCGTCACTACCAGACGAAAGCCGCTCTCCGGTGTCCCGGCCATTCTCAGCATGCGACGAATGAACTTTTCCGCTGCAGCGGTTATGGTCATGTCCATGGTGATTACGCTGCCGGTTGATAGCGCGGCACGCTATTGTCGATGACGCAGGTGTTGTCCACCGGACATACGGCGACGCATTGCGGCTCATCGAAGTGGCCGATGCACTCGGTACACTTCTTGGCGTTAATCACGAACGTCCCGCCTTTCTCGAAGATGGCGACGTTTGGGCATTCTGGCTCACATGCCGAACATCCCGTACATTGCGAAGCGATGATTTTCAATGCCATAGCTTTAGCTCCTCAGGTTCTCATGTCCAAATAAGTCCGCATCCTCACGCAGCGATGTATGCACCCTGGCGAATGTCGGCATCGCCGCGAGCTTCGTGTCGGATATCGCCGCTCTTGACGGCGTCCAGGTAGTTCTTGAACCACGCGATCGCCGACTTCTCGATGAACTCTCCGGCGAATCGATCGACCGGATC
>JBEKHO010000023.1:0-84104 GCA_050012215.1 Steroidobacteraceae bacterium | reverse complement strand
AGAGCACCGCTCGCTTCCCTATTTGGTCTTGCTCCAGGTGGGGTTTGCCGTGCCGTTGATGTTGCCATCACCGCGGTGCGCTCTTACCGCACCATTTCACCCTTACCGGCGCCGCTTGCGCGTCGCTTAGGCGGTATCTTTCTGTTGCACTTTCCGTGGACTCGCGTCCCCCAGGCGTTACCTGGCACCTTGCCCGTCGGAGCCCGGACTTTCCTCCACCCGCGCCGGCCTAAACCGTCGAGAGCAGCGGCTGCCTGGCCGACTCTTAGCGCGCACCATACGCTTGTTTGAGCTCAAGTGCCCGCTTATAAGCCTCGTTGTCGCGCACCGAGGCGATGCGTGCCGCCAAATGCGCCGCCTGCTTCAATGGAAGCTCTTCGAGCAGCGGCGCGAGCACCCGGTCGAGTGCCCCGCCGTGTCCGTCCGCTCCCGTTTCAGCGATGGCGGCGGGGGATGCACCCGCGATCACCAGCACGATCTCTCCACGCACGAATGCGGGCTCGGCCGCGGCGCGGGCAGCGAGTTCCGACAGCGCTCCACGGTAAAGCGTCTCATGCACCTTGGTGAGTTCGCGCGCGACGGCGGCCGGCCGCTCGCCCCCGAAGATTTGCGCGCAATCCTCGAGTGCTTCGCGCACGCGGTGCGGTGATTCGTAAAAAACCAGCGTACGCGTCTCGAGCGCCAGGGAGTCGAGGCGCGAGCGCCGCGCGGCGCCGCGCGCCGGCAAGAATCCCTCGAAGCAAAAGCGATCCGTCGGCAGAGCGGCGATCGAGAGCGCGGCGATCAATGCGCACGGGCCCGGGATCGCGACCACCTCGATGCCCGTCGCGGCGCAAGCGCGCACCAGATCGAAACCGGGATCGTTGATGCCGGGAGTGCCCGCGTCGCTCACGAGCGCGATATTGGCGCCGCCCCGCATCTTGTCGATGAGCTCCGCGACGCGCTGACCTTCATTGTGCTCGTGCAACGACAGCATGGGCTTCGAGAGCCCGAAGGCGTTCAGCAGTGTCCCCGTGCGGCGCGTGTCTTCTGCCGCGACCAGGCTGCACGCGTCGAGCGTGGCGCGAGCGCGCGCGGAGAAATCCGCTAAATTGCCGATCGGCGTCGCGACGACGTAGAGGCGACCCCAAGCCGCGTTTGTCACTATACTGCCTGCTTAAGCGTTGAAACGGGAATGCAGGGTATGGCAGCGATCTCTGAACGTCCACGCCTGGCTGCGCCGTCTGTCTGGGTAACGACGATTTGCGCGGTCTTGTTGGCCGCGGCAGGCTGCAGCCTGATCAAGCCGGAGGGAGTCGCCGGGGAATCGAACCCGCAGCGGGCGCAGCGCCTCGCGACGGAAGGCAAGCACGCCGATGCGGCCCGGGCCTATGCGGATCTGGCGGCTCAAAATCCCCCGGATCGGGACAGCTACGAACTGTTGAGCGCAGAGCAGTGGGTGCTCGCGGGCGACATCGCCTCCGCCAAGCAGGCCTATGCGGCGGTCTCCCCTCAGGCGCGAACCGCGCTGCCCGCATCGAGGGCGTTGGTCGCCGCCGAGATCGACGTGGCGGATCGCGACGGTTCGGGCGCAATCCGCGAACTGGATTCGATCCCCGTGCCGACCGCCGCGGATCTCGCCCAAAATTACTGGTGGTTGCGCGGCAAGGCGGCATTTCTCGCCGGACATCCGGTGGAGGGCACGCGCGCATTCGTTGAGCGCGAGCGCTACCTGCCGGACCCGGGAACCTTGCACTCGAGCCGTGAGGAGCTGTTCGGCCTGATTCGCGATGCCGCCGAGCGGGGCGTGTCGCTCAAGGCTCCCCCCAAGACCGACCCCATCGTCGCCGGATGGCTCGCGCTCGGCCCGCTGGCGGTCGACATGGCGCGCAACCCCATGCGGGCGGGAGCAGCGCTGGCGGACTGGAAACGCGCCTACCCGCAACATCCGGCAAACGACAGCGTGCTCCTGCTCGCGCAGAATCAAATCGCCGTGGCGACCGGCTTTCCCAATGAGATAGCGCTGCTCCTGCCGCTGTCCGGCCGGGCCGAGTCGGTCGGCGTCGCCGTGCGGGACGGGTTCATCGCAGCCTATCTGGAACAGGATCCTGCGACACGCCCGCATTTGCGCATTTACGATGTCACCGCCGAGACCGTCGCCGGTGCCTATCGCCATGCGGTCGACGACGGGGCGGCGTTCGTGGTCGGGCCGCTCACCAAGGAAGACGTGGCGGCGGTGGTGCCGTTGAACGCCGGCAAGACGCCGGAGCTAGCGCTCAACTTTCTCGGCGATGCCGTGAACCCGGGGAAGAGCTTCTACCAGTTTGCATTGCTGCCCGAGGATGAGGCGCGCATCGTCGCCCGCCGCCTGGTCGCCGAGGGCAAGCTCAAGGGGGTCACCATCATCGCCGACGGCGAGCTGGGAAGCCGGGTGCAGGCGGCGTTCGCGCAGGAGTTGTCGCTGCACGGCGGCGCGGTACTCGACGGCGGACGATACGAATCCACCCGCGCCGACTTCGCCGACATCATCAAACAGATTTTGCAGGTGCACGCCGTCAAGGGCGAGCCCTCGACCCATCGCGAGGTCGATTTCGTGTTCATCGAGGGCGGTCCGGGCACCTCACGGCTGATCGTCCCGCAGCTGAAGTTCAATTTCGCGGGCGACGTGCCGGTGTATGGCACCTCGGACAGTTTCGAGCCCAACCCAAGCGCGAATAGCGATCTCGACGGTCTGTTCTTCCCGGACATGCCCTGGATGGTTTCCGCGGATCCCGTGACCGCGCAGATCCGAGACGCTGTCCATTCGGCATGGCCCACGCGCACCACCCGGCTCGATCGCCTCTATGCCTTCGGTTTCGATGCCTACCGGTTGGTGCCTGCGTTGCGCTCCAATTCGGTCAGCGAGACCACCAGCATCTCGGGCGTCAGCGGCAAGCTCTCCCTCGACGAGCACAATCGGATTCGCCGCGAGCTCGATTGGGCGCAAATCAAGAACGGAACGCCAACCGCGCTGTAAATCTTCAGGAATGGGCGACTTTACGCCGGTGACGGTGCCGCGGACGCCGCCCATGATCGGCGCATGGATGCCGCACCCCGCTCTGCGACCTCATCGAACGTGCGCCAGCGGCGCGGCGCGGCGGCCGAAGAGCTGGCCGTCGGTTATCTCACCGCTCGGGGCATTATCGTTCTCGCCCGCAATATCCGCTGCAGAGGGGGCGAGATCGACATTCTGTGCCTCGACGGCCGGCTCCTGGCCGTGATCGAGGTGCGCCAGAGAGCACGCGGCCAATTCGGCGGAGCACTTGCGTCCGTGACGCGCGCGAAGCAGCGCAAAATCTTAAGAGCGGCGCGCTATGTGCTGCAGACTTCGCCTGCGCTGCGCCGCCGGCTCATGCGCTTCGACGTGATCGGCGTGGAGGGGCTCCCGGAAGACGACCATGAGATCTCTTGGATCAAGGACGCTTTCCGCTCAGGCTGAGATTACTTCACCACCTGCAGCTTCGGCCGTTTGGCTGCGGGCGCGGCGCTGCCCGAAGCGGGCGTGGCCGGCGGACTGTCGGTGGGATCCGGATCGGCATCCCCTTCCGGAAAAATCATGCCCTGCCCCGTCTCGCGCGCATAGATGCCGAGGACTGCACGCACCGGGACGTGCACCTGAAATGAGGCTCCGCCAAAGCGTGCCTCGAAGCTCACCGCGTCATTGCCCAGCTTCAGGGCGGAAGTCGCGGAAAAGCTGACGTTGAGAACGATTTTCCCGTCTTTGACATATTGCCGGGGCACGACCACCCCCTCCGCGGCCGCGTCGACGACGATATGCGGCGTTTCCCCGGAGTCGCTGATCCACTCGTGAAGCGCCCGCAGCAGATAAGGCCGGCGCGGTTTCAATGGCGCATTTCCCGCTCTGCGGGGCTCAAGCAGGCACGAAACGTCGGGCGCGCGAAGATCGAGTTCATGTACTTGATGATGGGCTGCGCCTGCGGCGGCAACTCGATGCCATAGAACGGCAGACGCCACAGAATGGGTGCAATGCTCGCATCCACCAGCGAAAACTCATCGCTCAGGAAAAACGGCTTCGCCTTGAAGACCTCGGCGCTGGCGCATATCGCCTCGCTCAGCACTTTGCGGCTGTGCGCAGCGGTCTTGCTCTCCCGGTCGAGCTCGATGTCGTGTGCCAACCCGTACCAGTCCCGCTCCACGCGATACAGGGCCACCCGGAACTGGGCTCGGGTCACCGGATCGATGGGCATCAACGGAGGATGCGGGAAGCGCTCGTCCAGATACTCCATGATGACGCGGGAGTCGTACAGAACGAGGTCCCGATCGACCAGCGTCGGCACGCTGTGATAGGGATTCAAGTCGAGCAGATCTTCCGGCAACTTGTGGAGGTCGCAGTTCACCAGCTCGATGGTGATGCCTTTCTCGGCGAGCACGAGTCGGGTCCGATGACTCCAAGGGTCATTCGGCGCAGAGAAGAGTGTCATCACCGAGCGACGTGCCACGAACACGATCTCCTTGAGTCCAAGGACAAACCGGAGGTCCGCCGCAGAGTCAGTGTACGTCCTTCCAGTATTCTTTTTTCAGCAAGTAGGCCAATACGAACCCGACCAGCAGAAACAGCGTGACGAACACGCCGAGGGACTGACGCTTCGCCTTGACCGGTTCGCCTGCGTAATCCAGGAAGTTGGCGATATCCCGGGCGAACCCATCATACTCCACGGGAGACAAACTGCCCTTAGTCAATGCGTCGACGCCCCGTAGCACCATGTGGTCGCTCCCGTTGGCATCTTTTTCGCTCTTGAAGACCGGCTGTTGCAGCCCCTGAACGGTGGCCACCACGTCGGGCATGGCCGTACCCGGCAGATACACGTTGTTCACCCCCCATAGCCGGGTGGCGTCCACGTAATAGCCCTTCAAGTAGGAGTAAATGTAGTCAGGGCCCTTCTCCCGGGCCATCAAAGACAGATCCGGAGGCTGTTTGCCGAACCAATCCGCGGCGTCCGCCGGCATCGCACTCACGATGCCGTCGAAGGGCTTCTGGGATGTGAACATCAAGTTGGCGCTAAGTTCCTTTTCGGGAATCTTCAGATCCTCGGCCATCCGGTTGTAGCGCAGATAGGCGATCGAATGGCATCCCGAGCAGTAGTTCATGAAATCGTGGGCCCCGCGCCGCAGAGACTCGAGGTCCTTGATGTCCGTGTGAGCGCGCTGCACTTCGATTTCGCCCCCCTCTTGGGCGAGCACGAGCCCGGCGGGAAGCAATGCAATGGCGGTCAGAAGCCAGCGTTTAACCATGTCCCGTGACCCTCTCCGGCACCGGCTTCACTCGGTCGATCCGCGTATACCAGGGCATCAGCAAAAAGAATGCGAAATACAGCGCCGTGCAGATCTTGGCGAGCAGGGGATAGATCCCGGACGGGGGCTTCAATCCGCAGAGCCCTAAGATCACGAACGACACCACGAAGATGGCGAGCATGATCTTGTAGATCGGCCCCCGGTAGCGGATCGAGTTGACCGGCGATCGATCGAGCCAGGGCACCAGAAACAGCACCACGATGGAGGAGCCCATGACGAGCACGCCCCAAACCTGCGTGCCGGCGAACGAAGGAACCGCGCGGAGCATCGCGTAGTACGGCGTGAAATACCAGACGGGCGCGATGTGCGGCGGAGTTTGCAGGGGATTCGCCGGAGAGAAATTCGGCGACTCGAGGAACAGTCCGCCGAACGTGGGCGCAAAGAAGATGATCGCGGCGAAAATCACCAGAAATCCCATCACGCCGACCAGGTCCTTCACCGAGTAGTACGGGTGAAAGGGAATGCCGTCGAGCGGATGACCGTTCGCATCCTTGTGCTTCTTGATCTCGATGCCGTCGGGATTGTTGGAGCCGACCTCGTGCAGCGCCATGAGATGCGCGATGACCAGGAAGATCAATGCGATCGGAACCGCGGCGACGTGCAGGGCAAAGAATCGATTCAGCGTGGCGTCGCTGATGACGTAGTCGCCGCGGATCCAGTCCACCAAGGTCCCGCCGACCACCGGCAGGCTCCCGAACAGCGAGGTGATCACCTGTGCTCCCCAGAAACTCATGTTGCCCCAGGGCAGCACGTAGCCCATGAAGCCTTCCGCCATCAGCGCGACGAAAATCAGGCACCCGAATATCCAGAGGAGTTCGCGCGGCTTGCGATGCGAGCCGTACAACAGCGCCCGGAACATGTGCAGGTAGACCACGATGAAGAACGCCGATGCGCCGGTCGTGTGCATGTAGCGGATCAGCCAGCCCCAGTTCACGTCGCGCATGATGTATTCGACCGACGCGAACGCCTCGTTGGCCGAGGGCTTGTAATTCATGGTCAGGAAAATGCCGGTGACCAGCTGGTTCACCAGAACCAAGAGCGCGAGCGACCCGAAGTAGTACCAGAAGTTGAAATTCTTCGGCGCGTAGTACTCGGCCACCTGGCTGCGCCACAGGGCGGTCAGCGGGAAGCGCTTGTCGATCCAACCGAGTAAGCCAGTTTCGCCGGTGGATTCAGGTGCTGCGGCCATCACTCAACCTCACGCTCAAGACGATTTGGGAGTCTCGTCCTCGCCGATCACGATCCGGGCATCGCCCGAGAACGTATAGGAAGGAACGGTCAAATTTGTGGGCGCCGGCATGCTTTTGAATACCCGGCCGGAGATGTCGTATTTCGAGCCATGACAAGGGCAATAGAAACCACCCGGCCAATTCTGGCCGAGATCCGTCCCGGCGACCTGGAATGCGTTGTTCGGCTCGAACGCGCCCAAGGGCGAGCAACCGAGGTGCGTGCATACCGCCAATCCCACCCAGTATTCGGGATTTCGCGCGCGCGCGGCGCCGGCATCCTTGACGTACCCCGGCTGAAGCGAATGGTCGGAATTCGGGTCCGCCAATAGATCGTTGTGGCCGCCGAGGGTATCGATGACCGCCTTGCTCCTGCGTACCACGACCACCGGCTGGCCTCGCCATACGACCTTGAGCATCTGCCCGACCTCGAGCTTTGAGGCATCGACCGACACCGGCGCACCGAGCGCTTTGGCGCGCACGCTCGGCTGCCAGGAGGAGATGAACGGAACGGCCGCGAATGCCACACCCACGGCGCCGAATCCGGCGGTGGCCAGCGTCAACATGCGGCGGCGGCTCTGATCCACTGCCTCGCCATGCTGCACGCGGTCAACGGTAACGCCGCTCATTCGTTTTTCCCGCGCTGCTGGTCAACCCGATCAGCACTCATTCGTTGCTCCACTGGTTCTTCGTCAAATCTGGATTCTGGGCGCACTCTAAAACACCGCAAATGTTTAGGAAACTTCACGATGAGCACTGGGGACGCAGTGTTCCCCATACTGAATGGCGGGCGCATTATACACAGATAAGCCGCAATCTTGGCGCAGCGTAGAGGAGTGGGATTGCAAAACGCACGCGTCCTCGCGAGTTTTTTGCTGAGAGCGGCCGTCGTCGGCCTTGCCATTGCGTTCTTGGTGGTTTGGTGGAGACCGACTCTGCTGGGGGTGTCGGCGTCGCCTGCCGCAATGCGAGCCTCGACGGCGCCGCCGGCGGGCGCCGTGCGTCCCATGCAAAGCTTCGCCGACTCGGTTGCCCGTGCGGCTCCCGCCGTGGTGAACATTTACACGGCGCGTGTGATCACCGAACGGCGGCAAGCCGCGCCGCTCGATCAGCTGTTCGGAGAATATTGGCCGAGCTATCGGCAGCATGTGGAGCGCAGCTTGGGGTCGGGGGTGATCGTCGACGCCAAGGGCACCATCGTGACCAACCAGCACGTGATCGCGGGCGCCGACTCGATCCGCGTGCAGCTGGCCGACGGACGCATCGCCGAGGCAGCGGTGGTGGGCCAGGATCCGGATACGGATCTGGCGATTTTGCACCTGTCGATCGGCAACCTCCCGGTCATGCCCTTGGGGCGATCCGATACGCTGCGGGTGGGCGATATCGTGCTCGCCATCGGCAACCCTTACGGACTCAGCCAGACGGTTACCCAGGGCATCGTGAGCGCCACCGGACGCGGCCAACTGGGGCTCGCCACCTTCGAAAATTTCATCCAGACCGATGCCGCCATCAATCTCGGCAATTCCGGGGGCGCGCTGATAGATGCGCGCGGCGATCTGGTGGGAATCAACACGGCCGTGCTCAACCGCACATACGGCGGCCCTGAAGGCATCGGCTTCGCGATTCCGGTAAATCTGGTGCGCGGCGTGATGGAACAGATCCTCGCCCGGGGCCACGTCGTACGGGGGTGGCTCGGGTTCGTGCCGCAGGACCTGTCCCCCGAGCAAGCCGCGCAGCTCGGCATCTCGGGCGCCGGGGTCACCGTGGTCAACATCTTGGTGAAAAGTCCCGCCTTCGACGCAGGTGTTCGTCCGGGCGATCTCATCACGACGCTCGACGGCGAAACCGTGAAGAGCTCGCAGGATCTCGTCAGCAAGCTCGCAGCGCTGAAGCCGGGCTCCCAGGTGGAACTCGCCGGACGTCACGCGCGCGAGGCTTACTCGCTCAAACTTCCCGTCATCGAACGGCCGACCCGCCAGCAGCCTTGAGTCGCCGGCTGCGCGGCCGCGTCTTTAGCCCGGCGTGCGCCTGATCCGGGCGCCGAGCTGCTGCAGCTTCTCCTCGATCGCTTCGTAGCCGCGATCGATGTGATAAATCCGCTCGATCTCGGTTTTTCCGTCCGCAACCAGACCCGCGAGCACGAGGCTCGCCGAGGCGCGCAGATCCGTTGCCATCACCGGCGCGGCGGTCAAGCGTTCGACCCCCTTGATGATGGCGGTGTTGCCCTCGAGCCGGATCTCGGCGCCCATGCGCCGCATCTCGAGCATGTGCATGAAGCGGTTCTCGAAAATCGTCTCGATGATGGTGCCGACACCGTTCGCCACGGTGTTGAGCGCAGCGAATTGCGCCTGCATGTCGGTGGGAAACGCCGGATACGGGGCCGTTCGAATATCGACCGCCTGCGGCCGCTTGCCGCGCATGTCGACCTCGACCCAGTTGTCGCCCCGTGCGACTTTGGCGCCCGCTTCTTCGAGCTTGATGATGACGGCGTCCAGATGATCGGGCCGCGCATTCTTCACGCGGATATGACCGCCGGTGATCGCGCCCGCGACCAGGTAGGTGCCGCTTTCGATGCGGTCGGGCAGCACGTCGTAGGTGGTGCCGGAAAGCCGCTCGACACCCTCGATCACGATCCGGTCCGTGCCCGCTCCCTTGATCTTCGCGCCCATGGCGCAGAGAAAATTCGCCAGGTCGACCACTTCGGGCTCGCGCGCCGCGTTCTCGAGTATGGTCTCGCCCGAGGCCAGGGTGGCGGCCATCATCAGATTCTCGGTGCCCGTGACGGTCACGGTTTCGAGCACCAGCCGCGTTCCTTTCAGACGCTTCGCGCGCGCCTTGATATAGCCGTTCTCGATGTGGATATCCGCGCCCATGGCCTGCAGGCCCGCGACGTGGATGTTGACCGGGCGCGCGCCGATCGCGCAGCCGCCCGGCAAGGACACGTCCGCCGAACCGAAACGCGCCAGCAGAGGCCCCAGCACCAGAATCGAGGCGCGCATGGTCTTCACCAGCTGATAGGGCGCGAAATACTCCTTGATCGTCGACGCATCCACTTCGATGCGCATTTTCTCGTCGATCGTCACCGAGACGCCCATGCGCCCGAGGAGCTCGATCATGGTGGTCACGTCTTGCAGATGGGGCACGTTCGACACGGTGACGGGGCCGTCCGCCAGCAGGCACCCCGCCAGGATCGGCAGGGTCGCGTTCTTGGCGCCCGAGATGCGGATTTCGCCCTCGAGCGCAATGCCGCCGTGGATCTGCAGCTTATCCACGAGGTTGGGCCGCTCCCGGGCCTTCGCCGCGGCCCGCGTACTCCTCCGGCGTGTAAACCTTGAGCGCGAGCGCGTGTATCTCGCCGCCCATCGCCCCGCCGAGCGTCGCGTATACCAGCTGATGGCGCTGAATGGCGCGCAAACCGCCGAATTTCTCGGCGACCACGACCGCCTCGAAATGCACATTGTCCTCGCTCGAAACGGTCGCTCGGCTGCCGGGCAAGCCCCGCTGGATGAGATCGGTTATCTGTTGTGGATTCATGCCCTGCCCTCAAGTTGTATCATTCGTCGATGGACCCTGACTATACGGACGAAGTGCTCATCGATCTCGGGCGCCAGGCGCTCGCCGTCGAAATCGACGGCTTGCGCGCGCAGCTCCCGCGCTTGGGACTCGATTTTGCACGCGCATGCCGGATTTGTCTCAACTGCCGGGGGCGGATCGTGGTCACCGGCATGGGCAAGTCGGGCCATATCGGCGGCAAGATCGCCGCAACGCTCGCGAGCACCGGAACCCCGGCCTTTTTCATGCATCCGGGAGAGGCCAGCCACGGCGACATGGGCATGATCACGCGCGACGATGCCGTGCTCGCCCTGTCCAACTCCGGCGAGACCGCCGAGATCTTGACCATCGTTCCGGCCATCAAGCGCCTGGGGGTGCCGCTGATTTCGTTTACCGGCAGCGCGGACTCATCCCTGGCGCGCATCGCCACGGTGCACCTCGATATCGGCGTGCCCGCCGAAGCCTGCCCGCTGAACCTTGCCCCCACCGCCTCGACCACCGCGGCCTTGGCCGTCGGCGACGCGCTCGCGGTCGCCCTGCTCAAGGCGCGGGGATTCACCGAAGAGGACTTCGCCCGCTCGCATCCGGCCGGCGCTCTGGGAAGGCGCCTGTTGCTGCACGTGCGGGACGTGATGCGCTCGGGCGAGGCCATCCCGAAGGTTGCGCCGGAAGCGACGCTCGCCGAAGGCGTGATGGAAATGACCCGCAAGGGGCTCGGCATGACTGCCGTGGTGGACGGCGGCGACCGGGTGCTCGGAGTTTTTACCGACGGGGACCTGCGGCGTGCGTGGGACCGCGCGGCGGATGTTCATGGCACGCGCATGCAGGAGGTCATGACCCGGGCTGCCAAGCGGATACACCCCGGAACTCTCGCCGTCGAGGCCATGCTCCTCATGGAGACGCATCGAATCACCTCGCTCATCGTCGTCGACGAGCACGATGTGGTGGTGGGCGCGCTCAACGTTCACGACTTGATGCGCGCCGGTGTAGTTTGAAAACGCGACGACCCGTCCATCCAAAGGCTCGACGCGCGGCGCCGCTCGCCACCATCGACCTCTTAGTGCTCGATGTCGACGGTGTCCTGACCGACGGGCGCCTCTACTTCTCTTCCCGGGGTGAGGAGCTCAAGGTGTTTCACGTACGCGATGGGCACGGCATCAAGCTTCTCATGTTGAGCGGCGTCACGGTCGCAGCGGTAAGCGGCCGGCGCTCGGCCGCCGTGACGGCGCGCATGCGGGAGCTTGGCGTACGGCACCTCGTGCAGGCTTGCAGCGACAAAGTGGCCGCGCTCGCCGACCTCACACGCAAGCTCGGGATCGATCGCAAGGCCTCGGCCTGTATCGTCGATGACACACCCGATCTGCCGCTGATGTCGGCCGTCGGCTTCGCGGCTGCGGTGGCGGATGCGCATCCGCTGGTGAAGTCGGCCGCGCACTGGACGAGTACCGCCCCCGGCGGCGCGGGTGCCGTGCGCGAACTGTGCGATGCGATCCTGCGGGCGCGCGCCGGCGGGGGGCGCTGAGTGGCCTTCCGGTTGTTCACGCTGCTCGCAGTCATTGCGCTCGGGGTCAGCACCTGGATCCTGAGCTCACCGAGCCATCGACCGGCGACGGGCGGCCCGGCGGCATCGTCCCTCCCCGGCTACTATCTCAAGAACGCCATCCTGACCGACTACGATGCGAACGGCGCGCCCTCCATCCGCATCCATGCCGACCGCATCGATCAAGTCGATCACGGACCGGAGGTTGCTCTCTATAATGTACGCGTCGACTATCAATCACCGAGCGGCCAGTCCTGGGTCATGCTGGGCGACACCGGCCACCTCGAGACCGGCGGCAAGATCGTCGATGTCGCAGGGAACGTGAAGCTTACGGAGACCTCGACCGACCACGCCGGCACCGCCATCCTGCACACCGACACGCTGCGCTACGACGTGACCAACGGTATCGCAACCACCGAGAGCGACGTGCGCATCGATTTCGGTGCGCACGCGTTGACCGCGCACGGTCTCATCGCCAATTTGAAAGAGCGCACCATGCGCCTAGAATCGAAGGTCAATGGCCGATTCCAACCCTAAACCCGCCTCCGTGCGAACGGTGGCAACCCCTGCGGCGGTCCTGGCGGCGATTTTGCTCCTGGTCCCGTATTGCTCCGGCGCCGCGGCCCCGCGCAGCGCCGAACCCATCGCGCTGGATGCGCAGTCCTCGGAGCTCGACCTCAAGAACAACAATGTGTTCTTCCGCAAGGTGCGCATCGCGCAGGGCAATATGTCGGTCACCGCCGACCAGGGCCAGGCCTCGCGCGAAGCCCTCGGCCCGAAGCTCGACGACAGTGTCTGGATCTTCCGCGGTAATGTAAAAATCATCATGGATCAGGGGCAGCTCAGCGCCGATGACGCGCAGGTGAGCTTCATCAAAAAGCTCCTCTCCAAGGCGGTGGCGAACGGCAAGCCGGCCCAGTTCCAGCAACGCATCGAGAAGACCGGCAAGACCGCGCTCGGACACGCCGATACCATTGATTACGACGCGAGCAAGGGCATCGTGCGGCTGACCAAGGACGCATGGCTCAGCGACGGACAGAACGAGGTTCGCGGCGAATCGCTGAAGTACAACGTGGTGGCGCAGACGATCGTCGCCGACGCTGCGGAGCAGGGCTCGCAGCGCGTGCACATCATCATCACGCCGCCGCCTTCCAAGCCATGAGCGTGCTGCGGGCGCTTAATCTCGCCAAAAGTTACAAATCACGCCAGATCCTCAAGGACATCTCGCTCGAGGTGGAGAGCGGCGAGGTGGTGGGCCTGCTTGGCCCGAACGGCGCCGGCAAGACCACGGCGTTCTACATGATCGTCGGGCTCACCCGCTGCGAGCACGGCGAAATCTATCTCGACAACAAGAACATCGGCCGGCTCCCCATGCACCGCCGGGCGCAATTGGGCGTGGGCTATCTGCCGCAGGAGCCCTCGGTGTTTCGCCGGATGTCGGTCGAGAGCAATATCATGGCGATTCTGGAGACCCGGCCGGGTCTCGACGAAGCCCAACGCGGCACGCGTTTGGGGGAACTCCTGGACGAGCTGCACATCGGACATGTGAAGGACAGCATGGGGATGAGCCTGTCGGGTGGCGAACGTCGGCGCGTGGAGATTGCGCGTGCCCTGGCGGCAGATCCCCGGTTCATCCTCCTGGATGAGCCGTTTGCCGGTGTAGATCCGTTGTCCGTCGCCGATATCCAAAGGATTATCAAGCACTTATCTGATAAGGGTATCGGGGTCCTGATAACCGACCATAATGTCCGCGAGACCCTCGGCATCTGCGAACGCGCGTACATCGTCAGCCAGGGCACCGTGCTTACTTCCGGATCTGCGGATCAGATTCTTGCCAACCGAGAGGTCCGTGAGGTGTACTTGGGTCAGGACTTCAAACTGTAGGCTTGGTTAAAGAAAAATGCTGAAGCCAAGTTTGCAGCTCCGAATCGGCCAACAGCTGACCATGACGCCGCAGCTGCAACAGGCCATCCGGCTGCTGCAGCTCCCCTCGCTGGATTTGCAGGCCCATGTGCGCGAGACCCTCGAGACCAACGTGATGCTCGAGGCCGAGGATGAGCTCGCACCCGACGCATCGCCGGAAGGCGTGCGCGAGCGCGAGGACGTGCCCGGTCCCATCGAGGAGAAATACACCACCGAGGAGAAATACGCGGAGCTCGACGGCAACGCGGCGACCGCGGAGCCGGCCGGGCAGCCGGAGGTGGAGATCGCCGACGACACCTGGGGCGAAGCGGTGAGCGGACCCTCGGACAGCCCCTGGTCGGGAGACGACGACCGGAGCAGTGACTTCAGCGACCAGCATGCGCAGACGCTGCAGGAACAGCTGATCGAGCAGCTCGAGCTTGCCAGGCTCACACCCATCGACCTCGCCATCGCCCGGGTGATCACCGACGCCATTACGGACGACGGCTATCTCAAGGACGATCTGGACGATATCCGTCAAAGCCTGAGACCCGAGATCGAGGCCAGCCCCGAAGATGTGGAGCGCGTGCTCGCCCAGGTGCAGTCGCTCGAGCCCGCCGGGGTCGGCGCCCGCAGTCTCGGCGAGTGCATCGCCTTGCAGCTGCGTCAACTGCACGCCGATGTCCCCGCACGCGACATCGCGATCCGCGTCGCGCTCGAGCATCTGGATCTGGTCGCCAATCAGCAGCTCGTGCTGCTGCGCCGCCAGCTTCGTTGCAGCGAGGGCGATCTGGAGATGGCGCTTGCCCTGGTTCGCTCGTGCCATCCGCGTCCGGGAGCGGCCGTCAACCCCGCCCAGGCCGAATACGTCATTCCGGATGTATTCGTGCGCCGCACCGAACACGGCTGGGTGGTCGAGATCAACCAGGCTACGGTGCCGCGCGTGCGCGTCAATCAGAGTTACGCGAACCTGATTTCGCGCGCTCCCGACCACGCGATGCTGCGCACCCAGCTGCAGGAGGCCCGCTGGCTCATGCGGAGCCTCGAAATCCGCAACGAAACGCTGATCAAGGTGGCGCGCTGCATCGTGCAGCGGCAAACCGGCTTCTTCGACCAGGGCGAGGAGGCGATGGTGCCGCTGATCCTCAAGGATGTGGCCGAAGCGGTCGAGATGCACGAGTCGACCATCTCGCGGGTCACGACGGCCAAGTACATGCATACCCCGCGCGGCGTATTCGAATTTCGGTATTTCTTTTCCAGTCACGTCGAAGCGGCGGACGGCACCGAGATGTCCTCGACCGCCATTCGCGCCAAGATCAAGAAATTGATATCCCAGGAGAATCCGGAAAATCCCTGGAGCGACAGCAAGCTCGCGGAAATTTTATCCGGGGAGGGAATCCCGGTCGCGAGGCGCACGGTGGCGAAGTACCGCGAAGGAATGCAGATCGCCCCATCCAACGAACGCAAGCGCGCGGCCGCCCGCGCGTCCTAAGACTTCATCGATAAGACGGTTCCAGACGTAGGAGGACTCATGCAGCTCGATCTCAGCGGTCATCATGTGGAAGTAACTCCGGCCCTTCGCGGCTATGTAATCAAGAAATTCGAGCGCATCTCGAGGCATTTCGAGCAGCTGATCGATGTCCATTGCGTTCTCACCGTGGAGAAGCTGCGCCATAAGGCGGAGGCGACGCTGATGCTACGCGGCACCAAGATCTACGCCGACGCGACCGACGGGGACATGTACGCCGCCATCGATGCGCTCACCGACAAGCTCGACCGCTGCGTCAAGAAGCACAAGGAGAAGGCCTCCGACCACCATGCCGAGGAAGTCATCAAGGCGCGCTCTTCCTCCTGACTTGGGGCCTCCCGTCGCGTGCGCCTGATCATCGTCAGCGGGCTCTCGGGCTCGGGTAAGAGCGTGGCTCTGCACCAGCTCGAGGACATCGACTTCTACTGCGTCGACAACATACCGGCGGCGCTCTTGAAGCCCTTCATCTCGCACACCATCCGCGGCACGGACGAGGTGTATCCGCGCACCGCGGTGGGCCTCGATGCCCGCAACCGCCCGAACGAGATCGACACCATCCCGGCGCTGGTCGGGGAGCTGCGCCGCAGCGGCATCGGCTGCGAGGTCCTGTACCTGCACGCGAGCGATGAAGTGCTGCTGAAACGATATGCCGAGACCCGGCGCAAGCACCCGCTGGTCTCAGCCGAAGTGAGCCTGCGCGAGGCCATCGCGTCCGAGCGCAAGCTCTTGGAGCCGATCGTCGCCGCGGCGGACCTCACGATCGACACCTCGACCATGGGCGTCCATGCGCTGCGCGAGCTGATCCGCGAGCGCATCGACCGCCGCACCGACGGGCGCCTCGCGCTCATGTTCGAGTCTTTCGGCTACAAGCACGGGATTCCAGGGGACGCCGATTTCGTATTCGACGTGCGCAGCCTCCCAAATCCCTACTGGCAGCCCGCGCTGCGCCATTTGAACGGCCGCGATGAGCCGGTGGCTGCGTACCTCGCGACGCACGACAGCGTGCGGGTGATGATCGCCGCGCTCACGGATTTCCTCGCCGACCGCATCGCGGAGTTTGCCCAGGCGAACCGCAGCTACCTCACCATCGCCATCGGTTGCACCGGCGGCCAACATCGGTCCGTGTACATTGCCGAGGAGCTGGCACGGCATTTCCGGGGTGTTTATCCGCAGGTGCTCACACGGCACGACTCGTTGCAGAAAGCCTGATATCGGTCTGCGCCAGGAAGGTGCGGATCTCCTCCGCCCTTGCGCGCGCATCTTTCAGGCCGAGCGCAATCAACTCGCGCGTATAGCCGCGCTCGAACAGCAGATAGCTGAGAAGCGTCCCAGCCGCCGGCTTGGAGGAGTTCGCGCCCATGGCCCGCAGCAGCGCCCGCAAACTCCTCGGCAATTGCGATCGGTGGCGGCGCGCAATCTCGGAAAGATCCTGCGAGGGCGTCAACACCAGGCAATCGATGTGTGGGAGCTTGGTGCCCTCATTGTGCGCCTCGATGCGCTCCAGGTCCGCTTGCAGCTGATCCATGAACAGCGAATCCAGCATGAAGCCGAACATCTGGCCGAAGCTCGGCTCGGTGCGGATGGCCGGCATGCCGAGGCCTGCGGATGCCGGATCCCCGACCCCGATCACCAACAGCCGGTTCGCTCCCAGGTGAATGGCCGGGCTCAGGGGCGAGGTCTGCCGCATCGCACCGTCGCCGAAATATTGCTTATGCAGGAAAATCGGCCGGAACAGGAACGGAACCGATAGGCTCGCCATCAGATGCTCGAGCGTGAGCGGCACCCGGGCTCCCTTGCGCGCCGCCCGGGTCCAGGGCTCGATCGGCCCGGAGCACGCGTAGAAGGTGACCGAATCGGCATCCGAATAGCTCGTCGCGCAGATCCCCACCGCACGCAGGTGCTCCTTGTACATGCCGCGCGGGATGCCCTCGAAATGCAGATTCTTGCGCAACAGCTCCCACAAGGGTGTGTTGTCGAACAGCGACCGCGGCGGATGCACCAGCCACCCCCCGGTGGTCAGCGCGAGGATCCACTGCAGACCGGAACGCAGCACGCTGGCCGCGTCCGCCTTGATCACGTGGTGAACGCGGAAATCGCGCCACACCTTCTCGATGGTATAGACGGCGTGCCGGAAGTGGGCGGCGTCCGAAGCAAGCGCGATGGCGCTCACCGCTCCGGCGGAGGTGCCGGTGATCACTTGAAACGGGCTTCCGGCGCCGCGGCCCAGTTGCTCGGCGATGCCCTTGAGCACGCCGACCTGGTATGCCGCGCGCGCGCCGCCGCCGGTCAAGACCAGGCCGAGAATCGATTCGTCGGGTTGCTGCAGCATCGCATTCATTGAACCCCAGAGCCTAGCCGAGAACCGGCCGTTCAGCCGAGTGCATCGATCGCATTATCCAAACCGGACAGCGTCAAGGGGTACATCCGGTCCTCCAGGAGCTCGCGGATCAGCCCGATGGAAGCAGTATGGCGCCAATGCGCCGGCGGCTGGGGGTTGATCCACACGAACTTGGGGTAGGCCCTCCTCAGGCGCCCGAGCCATACGCTCCCCGGCTCGGCATTCCAATGCTCGAGGCTGCCGCCCGGAGTGGTGATTTCGTAGGGGCTCATGGTCGCATCGCCCACGAAGATCAGCTTGTAGTCCGACGCGTAGGTCCGCATCAGGTCGACCGTGCCGATGTGCTCGCGGGAGCGGCGCCGATTATCGCGCCACAGCGCCTCGTACGGGCAGTTGTGAAAGTAGAAATGCTCCAGGTGCTTGAACTCGGTGCGCGCGGCCGAGAACAGCTCCTCGCAGGTTCTCACGTGATCATCCATCGAGCCGCCTACGTCGAGGAGCAGCAGCACCTTCACCACATTGTGCCGCTCCGGCACCATTTTGATGTCGAGCCAGCCGCCCGAGCGCGCGGTCGCGTCGATGGTGTCCGCGAGCGCGAGCTCCGTGGGTGCGCCGCGCCGCGCAAAGCGCCGCAGACGGCGCAGCGCGAGCTTCATGTTGCGCGTGCCGAGCTCCACCGTATCGTCGAAATTCGCGAACTCGCGCCGGTCCCACACCTTCACCGCACTGCGGTTGCGCGATGCGTCCTGACCGATGCGTACGCCCTCCGGGTTGTAGCCGTAGGCTCCAAATGGAGAAGTGCCGGCGGTTCCAATCCACTTGTTGCCGCCCTGATGGCGTTCCTTCTGTTCCTCGAGGCGCTTTTTCAAGGTTTCCATCAGCTTGTCCCAGCCGCCGAGCGCCTCGATCTCGGCCTTTTCGGCGTCGGTCAGATCCTTGACCAGAAGTTTCTCGAGCCAATCTGCCGGGAGCTCCCGCGACAGCGTCTCGAACACATCCTCGGCCCCTTTGAAATGCACGGCGAACACGCGGTCGAACCGATCGTAGTAGCGCTCGTCCTTGACGAGGCAGGTGCGCGCCAGGTGATAGAAGCGCTCCGCGCTCGACTCTCCGAGCCCCCGCTGCAGGGCCTCGAGAAGGGTCATCAATTCCGTGATCGACACCGGGACGCCCGCGACCCGCAGCAGCAGAAAGAACCTAACGAGCATTCCGGCGGTTGAGAAACAGCAGCTGCTCGAACAAATGCACGTCCTGCTCGTTCTTCAAGAGCGCCCCGTAGAGCGGCGGTAAAAGCTTCTTCGCATCATCGCTTCGCAGCGTTTCGGGCGGGATGTCCTCGGCGACGAGCAGCTTGATCCAATCGAGCAACTCGGAAGTGGTCGGCTTTTTCTTCAAGCCGGGCGTCTCGCGCACCCGAAAGAACGCCGCCAGTGACTCGCGCAGGAGTTCGCGCTTCAAGCCGGGAAAATGGACGTCCACGATGCGGGTCATCGTGGCTTCGTCCGGGAATCGGATGTAATGGAAGAAGCAGCGGCGCAGGAATGCGTCCGGCAGTTCCTTCTCGTTGTTGCTGGTGATGACGATGACCGGCCTGTGCCGCGCGCGCACGGTGTCGCGCGTTTCGTAGACGAAAAATTCCATTCGATCCAGTTCGCGCAACAGATCGTTCGGGAATTCGATGTCCGCCTTGTCGATCTCGTCGATCAGCAGCACCGGCCGGACTTCGCTCTCGAACGCCTCCCACAGGCTCCCCTTGACGATGTAATTGCGGATGTCCTTGACTTTGGCATCGCCCAACTGCGAGTCCCGAAGGCGCGATACCGCATCGTACTCGTACAGCCCCTGCTGCGCCTTGGTGGTCGACTTGATGTGCCACTCGAGCAACGGCATCGAGAGCGAGCGGGCGATCTCCGCCGCGAGCAGCGTCTTGCCGGTGCCGGGTTCGCCCTTGATCAGGAGCGGTCTCGACAGCACCATCGCGGCATTCACCGCAGCCATCAATTCTTCGGTGGCGATGTACCGATCGGTTCCGCGGAATTCGGGCTGGGTGGTCAGAACGGCCGCCGCTTACTTGCGCAGGACCTTGAGGATCTGCATGGAATTCGTGCCTCCGGCGACACCGGTGAGCTCGCCCTTGGTGAGAATGATGAGATCTTTCTCCTTCACCAGATTCAAATCCAGCAGCTGTTTGAAAATCGAAAAGTAGAACGCCTCCCGATCCTTGTCCGTCACGTCGTAGGCCACGGGATACACGCCTCGATACAGGGTCACCCGGCTGCGCGTCGCCTCCTGCCGTGTAAACGCGTAGATCGGGATGTCCGAACGCACCCTCGACATCCACAGCGCCGTTTCTCCGGACTCGGTGAGCGCGACGATGGCCTGCACGTGCAGATGGTTGGCGGTATACATCACGGCCGCCGCGATGGCCTCGTTGGTGTGGTCGAAATAGCCGGTGTTGCGCTGGCGGATGCGAACGTGCGTCCCCTGGTATTTCTCGGCGGCGACGATGATCTGCGCCATGGCCTCCACCACCTTGGCCGGATGCTTGCCGGCGGCGGTCTCCGCCGACAGCATGACCGCATCGGTGCCCTCCATGACCGCATTGGCGACATCCGAGACTTCGGCACGCGTCGGAATGGTGGCGGTGATCATGGATTCCATCATCTGCGTCGCCGTGATCACCACGCGGTTCTGGTGGCGGGCCTCCTGCATGATCTGCTTCTGCAGGCCCGCGAGTTCGGCGAAGCCCATCTCGACGCCCAGGTCGCCGCGCGCGACCATCACGGCATCGCTCGCCCGGACCACGTCCGCCAGATTCTTGACGGCCTCCGCACGCTCGATCTTGGCGACGAGCAACGCACCGCTTCCGGCGGCGCGCAGGAGCTTGCGGGCCTCGTTCATGTCGGAGCCGTCGCGGGGAAAGGACACGGCCAGATAATCCACCTTGAGCGAGGCGGCGACGCAGATGTCCTCCCGATCCTTGTCGGTGAGCGCGCCGGCCGACAATCCGCCGCCCTGGCGATTGATGCCTTTGTTGTTGCCCAACTCGCCGCCGACCAGCACCCGGGTATTGATGCGCGGGCCCTCGATGGATTGGACCTGAAGGCTGATCTGCCCGTCGTTCAGCAGCAAAATGTCGCCGACGCTCACATCCGTGGGCAGCTTCTTGTAGGCGATGCCGACCGCCTTGTCGTCTCCGGCATCGACCGCGAGCGCGGCGTCGAGTGCGAACTCTCCACCGTCCGCGAGCATCACCTTGCCGTCCTTGAAGCGTTCCACGCGGATTTTGGGCCCCTGCAGATCGCCGAGAACGCCGACATGGCGGCCTACCCGCTTGGCGGCCTGGCGCACCAGATCCAGCCGCCGCGAGTGGTCCGCGAGCGCGCCGTGGGAGAAGTTGATGCGAACCACGTCGACGCCGGCGCGTACCGTGTCTTCGATGATTCGGGGGTCGTCCGTCGCAGGACCCAATGTCGCGACAATCTTGGCACGGCGCAGGATGAAACTCATGCTGCCCGCGCCTCCAGGATGTCAACCGCGGGAAGCTTCTTGCCCTCGACGAACTCCAGAAACGCGCCGCCGCCGGTCGATATGTAGGAAATGCCGTCCTCGACGCCATATTTTTCGATGGCCGCCAATGTGTCGCCGCCGCCCGCGAGGGAGAAGGCTTTGCTGCGCGCGATGGCTTTGGCGAGCGCTCGCGTGCCTTCGCCGAATTGATCGAACTCGAACACACCGACCGGACCGTTCCAGAGAATGGTGCCGGCACCGGCGATGAGGCCCGCCAGCTGTTCGGCGGAATCGGGCCCGATGTCGAGAATCATCTCGTTGTCCAGAACGCTGCCGACGGGCTTCACGTCCGCCTCCGCGACCGCCGAGAACTCCGTGGCAACCACCACATCGGTGGGCATGGGAATGACGATGCCGCGCTTTTGCGACTGGTCGATCAAGCGCCGGCAGATATCCAGCATGTCGCGCTCGTGCAGCGACTTGCCGACATTGAAGCCGAGCGCCGCGAGAAACGTATTCGCAATGCCCCCGCCCACGATCAACTGATCCACTTTCGAGAGCAGCGTCTCGAGCACGGTGAGCTTGGTCGACACCTTGGATCCGGCCACGATGGCGAGCAGCGGCCGCGCGGGCTTCTCGAGCGCCGTCTCGAGCGCCGTGAGCTCGCTCACCAGCAGGGGACCGGCGCAGGCGATCGGCGCGTATTTCGCCACCCCATGGGTGCTCGCTTCGGCGCGGTGCGCGGTGCCGAAAGCGTCCATCACATAGATATCGCAGAGGGCGGCCATCTTTTTGGAAAGCTCGTCGGAATTCTTCTTTTCGCCCTTGTTGAACCGGACGTTCTCGAGCAGCACCACCTCGCCCGGCGCCACGACCACGCCGTCCAGCCAATCGCGCTTCAGGGGCGCTGGAACGCCGAGAAGCTCGGTGAGTCGCCGTGCAACCGGCTCCAGCGAGAATTCCTCCACGAACTTACCCTCTTCCGGGCGGCCCAGATGCGACATCAGCATGACACGGGCTTTCGCCGCCAGCGCCGCCTGGATCGTCGGAAGCGCCGCGCGGATGCGCGCATCGCTCGCCACCTCGCCGTCCTTGATGGGCACGTTCAAATCCTCGCGGATCAGCACGCGCTTGCCCGCGAGATCCAAGCTGGTCATTTTTGTGATTTTCATGCGTGGATCCTCGTTACTTTGGGGGCGCTCAGGCGGCCTTCGACCAGGCGGCAAGCGTATCGAGCATGCGGTTCGAGAAGCCCCACTCGTTGTCGTACCACGAACACACCTTGACCAGTGTGCCGTCGATCACTTTGGTAAGCGTTGAATCGTACGTTGACGAGGCCGGGTCATGATTGAAGTCCACCGAGACCAACGGCTGATCGTTGTAAGCAAGCACGCCCTTGAGCGCGCCGTTGGCCGCCGCTTTGACCACGGAATTGATCTCGTCCACCGTCGTCTTGCGCGCCGCGACGAAGCTCAAGTCCACCAGCGACACGTTGATCGTCGGCACGCGGATGGCGAAGCCATCGATCTTACCTTTGAGTTCCGGCAGAACCAGTCCGACCGCGGCGGCGGCGCCGGTCTTGGTCGGGATCATGGACATGGTCGCGGAGCGTGCGCGTCGCAGGTCGGAGTGATAGACATCCGTCAGCACCTGATCGTTGGTGTACGAGTGGATGGTGTTCATGACGCCGGACACGACGCCGATGCTCTCATGCAGAACCTTGACCAGCGGCGCGAGGCAATTGGTGGTGCAGGAGGCGTTCGAGATCACCGTATCCGTGGATTTCAGCCGCTGGTGATTGACGCCGTAAACGATGGTGGCGTCGACATCGTCGCCGCCGGGAGCCGAAATCACCACTTTCTTCGCGCCCGCGGCAATATGTGCGGATGCCTTGGCTTTGCTGGTGAAAAGACCCGTGCATTCGAACACGAAATCGGCGCCCAACTCGCCCCAGGGAAGTTTGGCGGGATCGCGCTGCGCGATCACGCGGATGCGGTCGCCGTTCACCACCATGGCGTCGCCGTCGACATGTACTTCGCCGTGGAAACGTCCATGCACCGTGTCGAAAAGGGTCAAGTGGGCATTGGTCTTGGCGTCACCCAAATCGTTGATGCCGACGATCTTGATCTCGCCTGCATGCTTTCCTTCGTACAGGGCCCGTAGAATATTGCGGCCGATGCGGCCGTACCCGTTGATGCCCACTTTGATCGCCATTGAAATCGCTCCCCTCGTGTTTGAATCGCGTTCCTAGCCCGCCATCACCTTGTCGATCGCCTGAAGCACGTGCTCCGGCGTGAAACCATATTGCTTGAACAACTCCTTGGCCGGCGCGGATGCGCCGAAATGGTCGATGCCGACGACCTGACCCTGAAGGCCCACGTAGCGCCACCACGGCTCGCGCGCTTGGGCCTCCACGGCCACCCTCCGGGAAACCGACGGGGGCAGCACGCTGTCCCGGTACGCCCGGTCCTGGCGGTCGAAGGTCGTCGTGCTCGGCATCGAGACCAGGCGCACCTTACGCCCTTTGGCCTGAGCGCTTTTCACCGCCTCGGAGGCGATCCCGACCTCGGAGCCCGTGGCGATGACGATGGCCTCGGGCGGGCCCTCGGAATCGATCAGCACATAGCCGCCGCGCCCGATTGCCTCGACCTGGTCGGGCCGACGGGGCTGGTGCGTGACCGCCTGTCGCGTGAAGATGAGGCAACTCGGGCCGTCGCGATTGTCGATGGCGATCCCCCACGAGGCCGCGGTCTCGACGGCATCGCAGGGACGCCACACGTCCATGTGCGGAATCGCGCGCAGGCCCGCGAGCTGTTCGACGGGCTGGTGGGTCGGACCGTCCTCCCCCAGGCCGATGGAGTCGTGTGTGTACACGAAGATGACGCGCAGCTTCATGAGCGCGGCCATGCGCAGCGCATTTCGCGCATAGTCCGAGAAAGTCAGGAACGTGCCGCCGTAGGGAATAAATCCCCCGTGAGCGCTCATGCCGTTCAAGATCGCCGACATGCCGAATTCGCGCACGCCAAAGTGCGCATAATTGCCGGCGGGCGCATCCGGCGACAGCGAGACCGAGTCCTTGCGCAGCGTGCCGTTCGAGGGGGTGAGATCCGCTGAGCCGCCGAACAGCTCCGGCAGGGAGGGCCCCAAGGCATTCAAGGAGGCGTTGGAGGACTGCCGGGTTGCCAGTGACTTGCCTTCACTTTGCGCGTGGCTCACGTTGGCGCTCAGGATGTCGTCGAACCCTTTGGGCAGATCGCCCGCCATGCGGCGCTCGAGCTCGGCGGCAAGAGCCGGGAATTCAGCCTGGTAGGCCTGGAATCGGGTGCGCCATTGCTGTTCGGCCTTGGCGCCCTTGTCGCGCATGTCCCAGGCCGCACGGATCTCGGCGGGAATCTCGAACGGCGGTGCCGACCAGCCAAGCCTGAGCCGCGTGGCGGCGATCTCCTCGTTGCCCATGGCCTCGCCGTGCATGGCGGCGGTGCCCTGCTTGTTCGGCGCGCCCCAGCCGATGGTGGTCTTGGCGCAAATCAGCGACGGTTTGTCGCTCACGGCGCGGGCCGCCGCCAGGGCCTTGGCGACCGACTCGCCGTCCTGGCCGTCCAGGTGCGGGATGACGTGCCAGCCGTAGGCTTCGAATCTCTTGGCCGTGTCGTCCGTGAACCAGCCCTGGACCTTGCCATCGATGGAAATGCCGTTATCGTCATAGACGCAGATCAGCTTACCGAGCTTCTGCATGCCCGCGAAGGAGGCCGCTTCGTGCGACACGCCCTCCATCATGCAGCCGTCGCCCATGAACACATACGTATGGTGATCGACGATGCTGTGGCCCGGACGATTGAAGGTAGCGGCCAACGATCTCTCGGCGAGCGCCATGCCCACCGCATTCGCAAACCCCTGCCCGAGCGGGCCGGTGGTGGTCTCTACACCGAGGTGCGCTTCGCGCTCCGGATGCCCGGGCGTTTTGGAGCCCCATTGCCGGAAATTCTTGATATCGTCCATCGACAGCGGGTAGCCGGTAAGATGCAGAACCGAATAGAGGAGCATGGACGCATGCCCATTGGAGAGCACGAATCGGTCGCGGTCCAGCCAGAGCGGGTTGCCCGGATTGAACTTAAGCACCTCGCGCCACAGCACCTCGGCGATGTCCGCCATGCCCAAAGGGGCCCCCGGATGACCCGAATTGGCCTTCTGGACGGCATCCATCGACAGGGCGCGGATGGCGTTGGCGAGCTCGCGGCGCGTGGGCATGGGGGACTTCTTTTCCTTAAGCGGGGCGGTATTGTCCCCGATGCGACCCCCTCCATCAATATCGGGATCTACGTCTCCATTTGCGTGGAACCGCATTCACACAACTGCGGTCTGGTTATGTAGTGGGCGAGAACCTCCGGTCATGACCCAGTTCACCGTCGCTCCCGGGACCCTTTGCTAGGATTTCCCCGCATGAAAATTCTACAAATAACCGATCCGCACCTGTATGGCAGCGCTTCCGGCGTGCTGCGCGGCGTGGTGACGGATGCGAGCCTGCACCAGGTGCTCGACCAGGCCTACGCCAGCGTGCCCGACTACGCGGCGCTGTTGGTGACGGGCGACCTCGTGCAGGACGACCCTTCAGGTTATTTGCGTTTTCGCAGCATCTTCGGCAGCTCGCAAAAGCCGGTGCTCTGCATTCCCGGAAACCACGACGAGCCCGAGGCCATGCGTGAGTCGCTCGCGGGAGCGCCGTTCCAGATGTGCGGCACCTACGCTGCGCACGGTTGGCAGCTCGTGCTGCTCGACAGCTGCGATCCGGGCCACGTCGGCGGACGCCTGACTGCGCAGGAATTGGAGCGTCTCGATCGGACGCTCGCCAGCTCGCCGCAACATGCCATGGTGTGCCTGCACCATCATCCGGTCGAGATGGGCAGCCGCTGGATCGACACGATCGGTCTCGCGAATCGCGATGAGTTCTGGCGGGTGATCGACGCGCATCGCAACGTCCGGGCGGTGGTGTGGGGTCACGTTCACCAGGAGTACGAGGGCAATCGCGGCGCGGTCCGGCTGTTCGCGACTCCCTCGACCGGCGCGCAATTCCTGCCGATGAGCGACCGCTACGCGGTGGACTCCCGGCCTCCCGCCTACCGCCCGTTCGAGTTGCATCCCGACGGCCGCATCGACAGCGAAATCCGCTGGGCGCAATCGCTCGAGGTGCGCCCGGCGGCATCCGCCGCGCGCTGAACCCGCTCATCGTGAAACTCAAAGCGCTTCTCTGCTGGGCGCTCCTCGGGTGGAGCCTCGGAGCGTCGACGGCGGGTGCCGATTCGACGCTGCATTGCCTGTGGGAAATTCACGGCAAGCACAACACGGTGTATCTGCTCGGATCCATTCACACGCTTCGTGCGAGCGACTACCCGCTCGCGCCCGCGGTGCTGGAGGCCTACCGCGGCGCCAAATCGCTCGTCATGGAAATCGATCCGAACGAACTCGACTCGGCGGAGCTGCAGTCGGAAATGCTCGCAAGCGCGACGTTGACGGACGGGAAGAACCTTCACGACATCATGGGAACGGCACGCTATGCGCATGCCGAGGCTCTCGCGCGCGAGGTGGGACTCGACCTGTCGACCTTCGATCAATTCGCGCCCTGGTTCGTCGCCGAGGCCATTTCGCAAATGCAGCTCATGCAGCTCGGCTTCGACCCCTCGAGCGGCGTCGAGATGTATTTCTCGGGGCGCGCGCGCACCGACGGCAAGAGCATCGCGGGCCTCGAGACGGGTCACGATCAACTCGCGCTGTTCGAGGGCATGCCGATGGAAACACAGGCGAACTACCTGATATCGAGCCTGGAGCAGGCGCACGATCTGACGAAGGAAGTGAACGAGATGGTGCGCGCCTGGCAGAGCGGGGACATGAGCTGGTTCGAAACAGAGATGAAGTCGGACTTGGGACGCGACCCCGCCGTTTATCAGTCGCTTTTGGTGTCGCGCAATCGCAAGTGGATCGCGCGGATCGAGAAGCTGCTCGACGATGACGAGAATCACCTCGTCATCGTCGGCACCGCTCATCTGGTCGGCCGCGACAGCGTCATCGATCTTCTCAAGAAGGACGGCATCGGCGCGGTTCAGCGCTGACCTTCGCGGTTCAGCGCTGATCTTCGTACGCTACTCGGCGGCGGGCGCCGGCGCCTGCGGGTGCGCCGCCTTCCAGGCAGCCATCCGTGCCTCGCGCGCCTCTCCGGCCGCAGCCACGATCCCGGGGATCGCTGTCTGCTGCTGCTTGGTGAGCACGTTGTTGTAGATCGCCGACCAGGTTTCGCTCTCGAGCTTGATGCGGGCCGCGGCATTGGTCTGCGCGGTCTGGACCAGGGCGGGGTAGCCGGGATCGGTGGGCGGGGTGGTCGCGAGCGAGGTGCGGTTCGCCTTGGAACTCGTATGCAGCGACTCGAACTGGCTCTTCTGTCCCGCCATGATGCCCTTGATCTGCGTCTTCTGTTCCGCGGTCAAGTCGAGCTTGTGCAACACGAAAAACATGCCGCCGCGGTGTCCGTGGTGATGCCACTGATGTGCGGCCGGGGCGGTCGCCGCCGGGGCGGTGGTGGTCGTCTGCGCGTACGCGGCGATGCCCGCGAACGAAGCAGCCAGACATACAGCAGGAATTACCTTTCGTAGCGTAACCATGATTCGATACTCTCCTGGGCAATGCAGTGGTGAACAGTGTACGGTTAAACGCCCCGCATCCATGCTGCGTTGACGCAATGTTGCGTGAACAAGGTGCAAAGATTTGTCAATTGGTTTACGAAGGCAATGGGGGCGGGGAAACTAGCGCTGACCCACGCTCAAACACAGGAAAAATGACCACATGACCGGCGTTGCGAACAAGCCTCCCGCGGACCCTGCTCCGCCGCGCGAGGCGCGCGTTCTCCTGGTGGATGACGACCGCGAATTGTGCCAGATGCTGACCGAATATCTGGAGGCGGAGCACTTCGATGTGAAGAGCGTCCACGACGGCAGCGACGCCCTCGACGAGCTCAAGGTGAACGACTTCGAGATCTTGATTCTGGACGTGATGCTGCCGAGCGTCGGCGGCTTCGACGTGCTGCGCGAGCTCGGTGCTTCGTACGACACGCCCATCCTCATGCTGACGGCGCGCGGCGATGACGTCGATCGCATCGTCGGACTCGAGCTCGGCGCCGACGACTATCTCAGCAAGCCTTTCAATCCCCGCGAACTGGTCGCCCGCATCCGCGCCATCTTGAGGCGCGCGACCAGCCGGGCGGCGCGGGGTACGCCGGCGGACGAGATCGCCGTGGGACCGATCACGCTCAACCCGGGCATGCATCAGGTGCGCATCGCCGATCTGCCGGTCACGCTCACGGGCGCGGAATTCCGCGTGCTCGAGCTGTTGATGCGCTCCGCGGGACAGGTGATATCGCGCGAGGCGATGACGGAACAGGCTCTCGGCCGCAAACTCGTTCCCTACGATCGCAGCATCGACACCCACATCAGCAATCTGCGCCGCAAGTTAAACCTCGAGGCCGGCAAGAGTCCGGAGATCAAGAACGTGCGCGGTTCCGGCTACACGCTGACCACGGCGCCGACGTAGCGTCGGCACGCCGCTTTCGAGCCGCAGGCATGCACAGTCTTTTCCTCCGGATTTTCGTATTGTTCTGGATCGCGATGGCGCTCATCGTCGGCGGCAGCATCGCAGTCACTTTCACCGTTGCGGCACGCGAGTACGAGTCGCGCGAGCTGCAGCGCCGCCCGGCAGCCATCGCCATCCAGGCCTCGGAGGTGCTCGGCAAGGGCGGCATCGCCGCATTGAAGAAATGGCTGTCGGACAACGAGCATTCGATCGCCGATCGCGACCTGTACATCATCGGGCCCGACGGCGGCGACATTCTCGGACGGCGTCTTTCCGAAAATGCCGCCCGGCGCCTCGAGTACTTCAACCGCGAATCCATGAGCGAGCCCGAGGCCCAGGAGTCTCCTTCAACGTCCGCGCCGATGCCACCGCCGCGCAATTTCCGGCCGCAGCGCGCCGCGCCGCAGATCGTCGGCTCCGATGGTTCGACTTATACCGTGCTCTTGGTGCCGCGCAGGCCGAGCATCTTCGGCGCCCTGAGCCTTCCCGGAATCTCTCTGATGATCCTGTGCATTGCGCTGGTGGTGAGCGCGTTCGCCAGCTGGTGGCTGGCCCAGCACTTGAGCGCGCCGATACGCCGCATTCAGGAGGGCGCGCGGGCGCTCGCCAGCGAGAATCTCGACGCGCGCGTCGGCAAGGGCCTGCGCGTCAGCGCGGGATTCGAGGATCGCAAGGATGAATTGGCGGTGCTTGCCCGCGACTTCGACGCCATGGCGGACGGCTTGATAGCCAATCGCGCCGCGGTCACGCGGCTGCTGCGCGACATCTCGCACGAGCTTCGCTCCCCGCTTGCGCGAATGCGCCTGGCGGTGGGCTTGGCGCGGCGCCAGAGTGCTGACCCGGAACGCCAGCTGGATCGGCTGGAGCGTGAAATCGAACGTCTGGACGATTTGATCAGCCAGGTGCTCAAGCTGGCGCGGCTGCACGGCACCGATGCACCCATCGAGCGCGAGCCGTTCGACATCGAGGAAATGATCCAGGAAATCGTCCACGACGCCAATTTCGAGGGCGCGGCGAAGGGCTGCACGGTATCGATCTCGGGAGCTGGCGGACGCTGGGTGAACGGCAACCGGGAGCTTCTGCGGAGCGCCGTCGAGAACGTGCTGCGCAATGCCGTGCGCTATAGTCCCCCTGGCGCCGCCGTCGAGGTGGCGGTGGAGAGCGGCGAGTTCGGACTTGCGGTGTCGATTCGCGACCGCGGGCCGGGCGTGCCGCAAGCCGACCTGGAGCGCATATTCGAGCCGTTTTTCCGCGTGGCGGAGTCGCGCGATCGCGATACCGGCGGCGAGGGCATCGGACTCGCCATCACCTCACAGGTGATGCGCGCGCATGGCGGATCGGCAAAGGCCGCGAATCGCGCAGAAGGTGGCTTGGAGGTTCGGCTCGGGCTGCCGCCGGCCGCAATGCCGGCTTGAGCGGCGGAACAAAGTCAGGAGAAATGTGGTGAGCCTGTTTCAAGAGGCCTGTAAATACATTCCCGGAGGCGTCAACTCGCCGGTCCGGGCCTTCCGCGGTGTCGGCGGCGAGCCGATCTTCTTCAAGCAGGCGGCGGGCTCTCACATCGTCGCCGCCGATGGCCGCCGCTTCATCGACTACGTCGGTTCGTGGGGTCCGATGATCCTCGGCCATGCGCATCCGCACGTCATCGCGGAGGTGCGACGCGTCGCGGCCGACGGCTTGAGCTTCGGCGCACCGACGGAGCTCGAGACGCAGCTGGCGCGCAAGGTCATTGAGCTCATGCCCTCCATCGAGCTGGTGCGTTTCGTCAGTTCCGGCACGGAGGCGACCATGAGCGCCATCCGTCTGGCTCGCGGATTTACCGGACGCGAAACCATCGTGAAATTCGAGGGCTGCTACCATGGGCATTCGGATTCGCTGCTGATCAAGGCGGGCTCGGGCGCGTTGACCTTTGGGGTTCCCACCTCGCCGGGGGTTCCGCGCGCACTGGCCGCCCACACCGTGACGCTCGACTACAACGACTCCGATCAGGTCCGGGATGCGTTCCGGCAGATCGGCGGGGAAGTCGCCTGTGTGATCGTCGAGCCCGTTGCCGGCAACATGAATTGCATTCCACCGGCACCCGGTTTCCTCCAGACATTGAGAGAGGTGTGTGATGCCTCCGGCGCGGTCTTGATCTTCGACGAGGTCATGACCGGATTTCGCGTCGCGCTGGGCGGCGCGCAGGAGCTCTATGGCGTGCGACCCGACCTCACCACGCTCGGCAAGATCATCGGCGGCGGCATGCCGGTGGGTGCATTCGGCGGTCGGCGCGAGATCATGGAACGCCTCGCCCCCTTGGGTCCCGTCTATCAGGCAGGCACCCTGTCCGGCAATCCCGTGGCCATGGCGGCCGGCATCGCCACGCTCGAGCTCGTCTCGGCCCCGGGTTTTCATTCGCACCTGAACGCCACGACGGACATCCTCATCCAGCGGCTGACCGATGCCGCGGTGAGCTCCGGTATCCCGCTCGCCGCCAATCATGTGTGCGGAATGTTCGGGCTGTTCTTCACGGAAGAACGCAAGGTCGACAGCTTCGCCAAGGTGATGGCGTGCGACACCGAGCGATTCAAGCGTTTTTTTCATCGAATGCTGGAGGAATGCGTGTACTTCGCGCCGTCGGCCTATGAGGCGGGCTTCGTATCGGCGGCCCATTCGAGCGCCGACATCGACGCGACGATCGCGGCGGCCGCGCGAACCTTCGACAGCCTGACCTCCGCCTAAGGTAGACGGCGGGGGCCATCGCGATGCGGGCATTCGCATGGTTCTTGGGGGTGCTCGTGGCGGCGGGCCTCGTGACCGCCCTCGTCGCCTACCCGGTTTACGAGCTCACCTCGCAGGTGGCGCCGTGGCCATTCCACCGGGTCGCCAGCCGCGTTGCCATGCTGGCGGCGGTCGGCGGCCTCGTGTGGCTTTGCAGGCATCTCAGCGTCGCCTCGAAGCGAGCCCTTGGTTACGGCTTGCCCTGGCGCAGGTTCGTGACGGTTGCCGTGAGCTTCGGCATCGTCGGCATGACGACGGCGGCGGCCGGCGCAGCGATACTGCTGGCGATGCACTGGCGCATCCCCGCGGGCGCGCACTCGGTCATCAAGCTGTTGCTCATCGGATTGAGCTCGGGCATCGCCGTCGCGCTGATCGAGGAGACGGTGATGCGCGGCGCCATGCACTCCGCGATCGCGCGGGAGTCCGGTCAATGGGCCGCGGTTCTCTGCACCGCGCCGCTGTTCGCCGTCCTGCATTTCTTTGCCAAGGCGCGCATCCCGGTCGATGAACTGCATTGGGGCTCGGGCTTCGATCTACTGGCGCGCTCCTTTGCGCCGCTCTCCACGCCGGCGCTGGTATTGGACTCCTTCATGGCGTGGCTCGCGGTGAGCCTCGTGTTGAGCCTCACCCGCGTGCTGACCGGCAACATTGCAGCCGCCCTGGGGCTGCATGCGGGCTGGGTCGTGGTGCTGCGCATGCTGCAAGAGGCCACCGCACCGGGACCCGACGCGCACGCATCTGCCTGGGTGGGCAAATTCGACGGGTTGCTGGGGTACTGGGTGCTTCCTTGGAGCGCAGCGATCGGATTGGTGCTGTGGCTCACGCGCCGCGTGTGGGCACGCTACGCATTGGGCTCCGAGGACGCCGTCAACGGCGCGAACTCCGCGAGTCCGTCCAAACGTTCGACCGGATCGTCCATTTCCAAGTAACGCTGCTTGTCGGCGAGCGGTATCGGCAATATCTCGGCAAGCCGGTGGCCCACCCACGCCGCATCGTCGAGCCGCATGGGGAAATTCGCATACACCTCGCCGAGCTGCGGCAACACGGTAGCCAGCAACCTCGATAGACGCTCATGCCGCGTGGGCACGGGCTCGCCAGGCGCGACTTTCAGCCAGTCGACCTCGCCGAGATGAAGCCCATCCACCTGACGGCTGCGCTCGAGGATCCGAAATCGCTGCCTTCCAACGCAGGAAAGGCCCAAGAGGCCATCCGCCAATTGATGGAAATCCGTGATCTCGGCCATCGTCCCCACGTCGTAGAAATCGGCGTCCGCCACGCCCACCTCGTGCCCCTCGCGAAGCGCCACGACGCCGAATCCCCGTCCCTCGCGCATGCATCGGCGCACCATGTCGTAATAGCGGGTCTCGAAGATGCGCAGCGGCAGCGGTCCGTCCGGAAACAGCACGATGTTGAGAGGGAACAGTGCGATCGCACTCACGTTGCAGTCCGGGCTTGCACGTCGCGCCGCGCGCGCAACGCGTCGAGAAGCTTCCCATGCAGACCGCCGAAGCCGCCGTTGCTCATCACCAGGATCTGATCGCCCGGCAAAGCCGCCGCCGCCAGGGCACTGACCAAGGCATCGACGGTCCCGGCGAAATGCGCCCGTGCGCCCAACGGGGCGAGTGCTGCCGGCAAATCCCACCCAAGCTCGGGCGCGTTCAGGAACCAGGCGGCATCCGCTGCCGCCAACGAGGGGGCAATTTGATCGCGATGCACCCCGAGCTTCATCGTATTGGAGCGGGGCTCGAGCACGGCAATGATGCGCGCATGCGGCTCGCGAGCGCGCAGTCCCGCGAGCGTCGTCTCGATGGCGGTGGGATGATGTGCGAAGTCATCGTACACCGTGACTCCGTCGACCACTCCGCGCACCTCCATGCGGCGCTTGACGCCTCGGAACTGTCCGAGAGCCTCGGCCGCCCGCTCAGGGCTGACGCCGAGCTGGTGGGCGGCCGCGATCGCGGCGAGCGCGTTCATCACGTTGTGCTCTCCGAGCATCGGCCAGCGCACCCGGCCCGCCTCGCGCCGGTCCTGCACTACGGTGAACTCGCCCCAGGAGGAATTCGGCTCGGGCGCCGCGCTCCACGCCGCATTCCGGGATTTCAGGCTGAACGTCTCGCACGGGGTCCAACAGCCCTCGCCGATGACCATGGCGATCTCGGCGTCGTCGCCGTTCTGGACGATCCGGCCGGCGGCGGGCACCGTGCGCAGCAATTGGTTGAACTGCCGCCGTATCGAGGTCACGTCCGGGTAGATGTCGGCGTGGTCGTATTCGAGGTTGTTGAGAATCACCGTACGCGGCCGGTAGTGAACGAACTTTGCGCGCTTGTCGAAAAACGCCGTATCGTACTCATCGGCCTCGATCACGAAGCATGAGCCCGTGCCGAGACGCGCCGTCGTATCGAAATTGCCCGGTACGCCGCCGATGAGAAAGCCCGGCCCGAGTCCCGCGTGCTCGAGAATCCAAGCGAGCATGCTCGACGTCGTGGTCTTGCCGTGAGTGCCTGCGACGGCCAGCACGTGCTTGCCGTGCAGAACCCGTTCGGCCAGCCATTGCGGCCCCGAAGTGTATGGGATGGCGCGATCGAGCATCGCCTCGACGACGGGACTGCCGCGGCTCAATGCATTGCCGACGACCACGATATCGGGCCGATCATCGAGTTGTTCCGCACCGTAGCCTTGCGTGAACTCGATGCCGAGCGCGGCAAGCTGGTCGCTCATGGGCGGGTAGACGTTGCGATCCGATCCCGTGACGCGAAATCCAGCCGCCTTGGCGATGGCCGCCACGCCCCCCATGAAGGTTCCGGCGATCCCCAGGATGTGCACGTGCTGCGTCATGAGTTTGGGACCAAGGTTTGTTCCAGGAACATCGACAGCAACAGATACGCGACGCTGATGGCGCCGCCGAGCCCGAGACGCGCGTCGAGGGCGGCGCGCCATATGTTTGCACAGGCGAGCAGGTACCAGATGAGGCCCACGAGCAGCAGTATCCCTACCGGCAGGGCGGCCGGCGCATCGGTGCCGATGAGATTGAGGAGCGAGCCCAACGGATAAAGCACGAGCTCGGCCAAAACGGCGACGCCGAGCAGTGCGGTGCCGGTCTGCAGGAATCGCTGCCGCCGCCGCGCGACGGCGAGCACCATCCAGGCGAACGCGAGCGGCAGCGCCACGCTCAGGGCGAGGCGGACCGGAATGAGGCTGCCCTGACTCGGGGGGACCAGGGCGCTGATCACCTCGAGGATCGCGGCGATTGTGGCGACCAGACACAAAAGAAAAAGCGACGCGGGCAATTGGGCGGGTGACGCCCGCCACAGGGCGATGTCCCAGAATGCCTTCGCAAGTCGCAGCATCGTACGATTCGATCGTGATAGATTCTCAAATTGTACACGTGGATCATGGTATGGCCGACGCGATTTGGATCGATCGAGGCGAGGCACTCGGGCCGCTGGCGAGCGTTCTCGAAGCGCAAGTATCGATCGGCCTCGACACCGAATTTCTGCGCGAGCGAACTTTCTTTCCGAAGCTGTGCCTGGTGCAATTGGCAGCCGCCGGAGAAGTGTGGTGCGTCGACACGCTGCGTGTCGGCAGCCTCGATCCCTTGGTACGGGCGCTCACCGCGCCGGGCGCGCGCAAGGTCATTCATGCCGCGCGCCAGGATCTCGAGGCGTTTTACCTCAACGTCAAGCGCGTGATCTCACCGGTGTTCGATACACAGATAGCGGCGGGCTGCGTCGGATTGAAGCCGCAGCTCGGCTATGCCGATCTGGTCAAGACCTTGTTGGACGTGCCCCTCGCCAAGGGCCAGACGCGCACCGACTGGTCGAAGCGCCCGCTCACCGCCGCGCAACTCGAATACGCAGCGGACGATGTGAAGTACCTGAATGAGGTCGCCTCCAAGCTGACCGAACGGCTGCGCGCCCTGGGACGCGAGCACTGGGTGATCGAGGATTGCCTGTCCCTCGAGGATCCGCGGTTGTACGAACTCGACCCCGCACAAGCGTGGAAGCGGCTGCGCAACTTGAATCTGTTGCCGGCCGCGGCGCGCGCGCGCGGCCGCAGCATCGCGATCTGGCGCGAAACCATGGCGCGCGAACGCGACCTTCCACGCGGCTGGATACTCGCCGATGCCGCGATATTCAGCGTTGCCGAGGCCGGTCCCAGCACGCGCGCGGCGCTCGACGCCGCGCTTGCGTTGCCGCGGCCGTTGAACGACGCGCTGGCGCAGAGCCTCCTCGCGGCGCTCCGGGAGGGATCTGGCGCCACCGGCGAGGACTCCGAACCCGTACGGGACTCCCGCCCCACACCCGAGCAGAAAGCCGTGATCGATCGGCTGGCGCGGCTGGTCGATGCGCGTGCGCAGGATCTCGGAGTCAGCGCCGAGATCCTGGCGCCGCGCGGCGAGGTCAAGGCATTGGCGATGGGCGCCCGCAACACACAGGCGTTGTCGGGATGGCGGCGCGCGGAGATCGGCGATCGGCTGCTGGCCGCCCTCGACTAGGGCGGCCAGTCGGAGCCCTACGGCGGCGGCTCTCCGACCGCGCTCTGGATGCTTTTGAAGACGCTCTGCACTTGCGCATCCGCATCGACGATGCGCAACAGCCCGCGCTGCTCGTAGTGCTTGATCAGCGGCTTGGTCTGCGCCTCGAACACCTCCAGGCGCTTGCCGATCACTTCTTCCTTGTCGTCCGGTCGTTGGATCAATCGCGACTTGTCGCCGCATTTATCGCAGTGCGGCGGCGTGCCGGCCGGGGAGCTGTAGATGTTGAACACCCGGCCGCAGCCCTCGCAGATGCGCCGGCCGGTGAGCCGCTTGAACAGGATGCCCAGATCGAGATTCAACAGGACCACGGCTTGCAGCGGGCGGCCGAGCTCCTTGAGCAGCGTCTCGAGCGCCTCAGCTTGGGTGATATTGCGCGGGAAACCGTCGAGAATGAACCCTTTAAGCGCGTCCGGCTGCGCCAAACGCTCGTGAATCATGCCGAGAACCGTCGCGTCGTCGACCAGTTTGCCCGCCTCCATGGCAGCTTTCGCCTTGCGCCCGAGTTCCGTTGCCTTGCTCACGGCCTCGCGCAGCAAATCACCGGTGGAGATTTGCGGGATCCCATACGCCTGGACCAGCAGCTGAGACTGTGTGCCCTTGCCGGATCCAGGCGCCCCCAAAAGAACTATTCGCATGATTCTTTGTAGTCCTGAAAGCGCGCTAACGTACCTTCGCCCGCCTCCACCGTCAAACGAGTGCCTCGACCGCGCCGATCGGCTATCCTGCGCGGCTTGTATTTGGCGGTATTGACATATCGACGCCGGGGGATGCATGAGCCGCTCAGTCAAGAAGAACGCATTTTACGCCCAATCCGGCGGTGTCTCCGCCGTCATCAACGCGTCCGCCTGCGGGGTGATCGAAACCGCGCGCAAACACCGCGACAAGATCGGCAAACTCTATGCCGGGCGCCATGGCATCGTCGGGGCTCTCACCGAGGACATGATCGACACCGGCAAGGAGAGCGCCGCCGCAGTGCGCGCGTTGCGGCACACGCCTGGAGGCGCATTCGGCTCGGCCCGCTACAAGCTCGCGGGGATCGACAAGAGTCGCGCGCAATACGAGCGCCTGATCGAGGTTTTCAAGGCCCACGACATCGGCTATTTCTTTTACAACGGCGGCAACGATTCCATGGACACCGCCCACAAGGTGTCGGAAATCGGCGCTCAAATGGGCTATCCGATCGCCTGCATCGGCGTACCCAAAACGGTGGACAATGACCTCGCGATCACCGACTGCTGCCCGGGATTTGGCTCGGCGGCGAAGTACATCGCGGTGTCGACCCGCGAGGCAGCGCTCGACGTGCTGTCGATGGCGCGCACCTCGACCAAGGTGTTCGTGCTCGAAGTCATGGGCCGCCATGCGGGATGGATCGCGGCCGCCGGCGGCTTGGCGGGCGAGCGCCCGGGGGATGCTCCGCACATCATTTTGTTCCCGGAGATCGCCTTCGAGCGAAAGCAGTTCCTCGACAAGGTGAAATCCTGCGTCGAGAGGTTCGGTTACTGCGTGGTCGTGGTGTCGGAGGGGGTTCGCACCGCCGACGGCAAGTTCCTCGCGGAAGCGGGCACCAAGGACGCCTTCGGACACGCACAGCTCGGCGGCGTGGGGCCGGTGGTCGCACAGATGACGCAGGAGGCTTTTGGCTACAAATTCCATTGGGCCGTCGCCGACTACCTGCAACGCTCCGCGCGGCACATCGCCTCCAAGGTGGACGTGGAGCAGGCTTATGCCGTGGGCAAGGCCGCGGTGGAACTCGCGCTGCAGGGAAAAAACGCCGTAATGCCCACCATCGTGAGAAAGTCGTCCGAGCCCTATCGGTGGGGAATCGGTCAGGCGCCGCTCGCGATGATCGCCAACCGGGAGAAGAAGCTTCCCCGCAGCTTCATCACCGAGGACGGATTCGGGATCACTGCGGCCTGCCGCCGTTATCTTAAGCCGCTCATCGGTGGCGAGGATTACCCGCCTTATCGGCATGGATTGCCAACGTATGTCACCCTGAAGGGGGTGCCCGTAGCGAAGCGCCTAACCACCCCCTTTGTGGTATAGTGCCGGGCCGCCATCCCCAATAACTTGATATTTTTCAATAACATAACTGGGACGAGAAATGACCCTCGATAACGCCCTATACCTTGCCATCGGTGCTGGAATCCTCGCGATCGTGTACGGCGCCTTTTCAGTGCGCTGGATTTTGGCGCAACCTGCCGGCAATGCCCTCATGCAGGAGATTGCGGGCGCGATCCAGGCCGGCGCTCGCGCGTACCTCAACCGCCAGTACCGGACCATCGCCATCGTCGGCGTGATTTTGTTCATTGCGCTGGGTGTGGGGCTCGGGTGGGCGAGCGCCGGCGGCTTTGCGGTGGGCGCGATCTTCTCCGGGTTGGCCGGCTATATCGGAATGTCCATTTCGGTTCGTGCCAATGTGCGCACGGCGCAAGCCGCCACCCTCGGGATCAATGCCGCGCTGAAAGTGGCGTTCCGCGGCGGCGCCGTCACCGGAATGCTGGTGGTGGGCCTGGGTATTCTCGGTGTGGCCGTGTATTACCTCGTCATGCTGCGCGTGTTGGGCGACTCGGAATTGGCGCTGCGCTCGCTGGTCGGGCTGGCCTTCGGCGGCTCGCTGATCTCGATCTTCGCGCGTTTGGGTGGTGGCATCTTCACCAAGGGTGCGGACGTGGGCGCCGACCTCGTCGGCAAGGTCGAGGCGGGCATTCCCGAGGACGACCCGCGCAATCCTGCGGTGATCGCGGATAACGTGGGCGACAACGTCGGCGATTGCGCCGGCATGGCGGCCGACCTGTTCGAGACCTACGCGGTGACGCTGGTCGCGACCATGCTGCTCGGCGGCCTGTTGATGGCGGACATGGGCGAGAACGCGGTGATCTTCCCGTTGCTGCTCGGCTCGATTTCCATCGTCTCCTCCATCGTCGGCACTTTCTTCGTGTCGGTGAGCGAGGGCGGCAAGATCATGAACGCGCTGTATAAGGGCGTGATCGTTTCGGGGGTCATTTCCGCGGCGGCGTTCTACGTCGTATCGCAAAAGATCATGGGCGAGCACGCCATGTCCATGTGGCTTTGCACGCTGGTGGGGCTCGGACTCACCGCCGCGATGATCGTCATCACCGAGTACTACACCGCCACCGAATACAGCCCCGTGCGGCACGTGGCTGAGGCCTCGCAAACCGGACCTGCCACCAACATCATCGCGGGCCTCGGCGTCTCGATGAAGTCCTGCGCGCTGCCGGTGATCGCGGTCGCGCTGTCGATCTGGGCCTCGTACCGGCTCGAGGGACTCTACGGCATCGCCATCGCGGCCACCGCGATGCTGTCGATGACCGGTATGGTCGTCGCGCTCGACGCCTACGGTCCGATCACCGACAACGCGGGCGGCATCGCCGAGATGGCCGGACTCGACAAGAAAGTGCGCGACGTGACCGACCCGCTCGATGCGGTCGGCAATACCACCAAGGCGGTCACCAAGGGCTACGCCATCGGCTCGGCAGGTCTCGCGGCGCTGGTACTGTTCGCCGACTACACCCACAAGCTGCAGGAGGTCACGGGTCACGTGACCGCGTTCGATCTGTCGAATCCCGCCGTGATCATCGGCCTGTTCATCGGGGGTCTCGTCCCCTATCTGTTCGCCGCCATGGCGATGGAGGCGGTAGGCCGCGCCGCGGGCTCCGTGGTGAATGAGGTGCGCCGCCAATTCCGGGAGATCAAAGGCATCATGGAGGGCACCGCGAAGCCCGATTACTCGCGCGCGGTGGACATGCTCACCAAGGCGGCCATCAAGGAAATGATCGTGCCGTCGCTTCTGCCGATCCTGGTGCCGGTCGTTCTGGTGTTCGTCGTCAATTTGCTGATGGGCCCGGGAACGGGGGTCGTGGCGCTCGGCGGCCTGCTCATCGGCACCATCGTCACCGGACTCTTCGTCGCGATCTCGATGACCACCGGCGGCGGCGCCTGGGATAACGCCAAGAAGTACATCGAGGAAGGCCACTTCGGTGGCAAGGGTTCTGACACCCACAAGGCCGCGGTCACCGGCGACACCGTCGGTGATCCCTACAAGGACACCGCAGGGCCCGCGATCAATCCCTTGATCAAGATCATCAACATCGTCGCGCTGCTGCTGGTGCCGCTGCTCGGCAAGATGTGATGCGGAATACCGGGCCCGTTACCGGCGTCCCGGCTCAGATGTCGAAATAAATCGCGTCCGGCTCGGCCGCGCCCTCGCGCGAGGCGATCCTGAGATCCGGCTCCTTCAGCGACACCCGCGAGCGCGGGGGGATGCTGTGGGTCAGGAACACCGAACCGCCGATGACGCTGTCCGCTCCGACCACGGTCTTGCCCCCGAGCACGGTGGCGTTCGCGTAGAGGGTGGAATTGTTTTCCACCGTCGGATGGCGCTTGTTGCCGCGGATGATCTGCCCGCTGGCATCCTTGGGCAGCGACAACGCACCCAGGGTGACACCCTGATACAGCTTGACGCCCTCGCCGATGTCGGTGGTCTCGCCGATCACCACACCGGTGGCGTGGTCGATGAAAAATCCCGCCCCGATCTTCGCGCCCGGATGGATGTCGCAGCCTGTCCTCGAATGCGCCCACTCCGTCATGATGCGAGCCATCATGGGCACCCCGAGATCGTACAGCGCATGCGCGATGCGATACACGCTGACCGCGAGCACCCCGGGATAAGCAAGAATCACTTCATCGAGATTCGACGCCGCAGGATCCCCGTCATACGCCGCCTGCACATCCTTGACCAAGAGCGCGCGGATCTCGGGGAGGCGGCTCAGGAACACTTCGGTCAGATCCTGGGCACGGGGCGCGCATTCGCCGAATCCCGACCGGTCCTCTGCGGGGCGCCCGGCGTCCTGCTCGCGGCCATAGCACAGGCAGTGTTCGATCTCGCGTTCGATCTTGGGGGCAAGCGCGGCCAGCGACTCGGACACGTAAGCACCCAGATTTTCGCGGTCGAGATCACCCCGCCCGAAGTAGCCGGGGTACATCAAATCGAGCACGCCGTGCAAAATTCCGGCTATGGCCTCGCGTGACGGCAGATACCGCCGCGCGATGCGCCGCGCGCGCTCGTCGCTCAGATAGCTCTCGAGCAGCTCCCGGGAGAGATGCTCCATAGCCGTCGGCCGGGATTTCGGTGTGGCGGCGACGCTCATACCGGGTTCAGGCGACCGCCTGCATCTTCTCGACGTCCTCGAACAGGCCCTCGAACAACGCACCCGACAGATAGCGCTCGCCCGCATCCGGCAGAATCACGACGATGGTCTTTCCCGCCAGGGCCGGCTCCTTGGCCAGACGCAGCGCCGCCGCCATCGCGGCGCCGCAGGAAATGCCGCACAACATGCCTTCTTCGCGTGCCAGGCTCCGCGCAGTGGAAATCGCCTCCTCGTTGCTCACCTGCTCGACCCGGTCGACCAGGGACAGATCCAGGTTCTTCGGGATGAATCCCGCCCCGATTCCCTGGATTTTGTGCGGCGAGGGCGCCGGTGCCTGGCCGGCGAGGGTCTGGCTGATCACCGGCGAGTTGGTCGGCTCGACCGCAACGGTGAGGATCTTCTTTCCCTTGGTGTGCTTGATGTAGCGCGACACGCCCGTGAGCGTGCCCCCCGTGCCTACCCCCGATACCAGCACGTCGATTTTGCCGCCGGTGTCGTCCCAGATCTCGGGGCCGGTGGTCTTCTCGTGGATGGCGGGGTTGGCAGGATTCTCGAATTGCTTCATGAGCACGTATTTGGCGGGGTCCTGCGCGGCCAGCTCCTCGGCCTTGGCTATCGCGCCCTTCATGCCCTTCGCACCCGGCGTGAGAACCAGCTTGGCGCCGAATGCGATCAACACCTTGCGCCGCTCCATGCTCATGGTCTCGGGCATCGTGAGCACGCACCCGTATCCGCGCGAGGCTGCGGCGTAGGCGAGCGCGATGCCGGTGTTGCCGCTGGTGGCCTCCACGATGGACATGCCCGGCTTCAGCAAGCCGCGCTCCTCTGCATCCCACACCATCGCCGCGCCGATGCGGCACTTGACCGAGTAGGCGGGGTTGCGCCCTTCGATCTTGGCCAGCAGGATGGCGGAGCTCGACGCGTCGAGGCGGTTGATGCGAACCAAGGGCGTACGGCCGATGGACTTGGTGTTGTCTTCATAAATGGGCATGCGGCACCTCGAGTTTCATTTCCTGAATGTCGAATTTTCCTCCTAAGCGCGGGAGAAATGCCATAGCAAGTTGTTATGTGCGCCTGCCGGCGGGTTATAAGGCGTTGATTGGGCCGCCCGAGCCGCCTCAACCGGGCGCCGGAGTCATCGACAGCGGCTGCGGGCGCCCGAAGATGAATCCTTGCGCGAAATCGATCCCCATCTCGCGCACAGTGTCCAAGGACAGCTGATCCTCGACGTGCTCGGCGACGACTCGGAAATTGAGAGTGCGCGACAGCTCGACCATGGCCCCGACCATGGCCTGATTGACCGTATCGACCGCCAGGTTCGAGATGAAGGAGCCGTCGATCTTGAGATAGTCCATGGGCAGCGTCTTGAGCGTCGAAAAGGAGGAGAGGCCGCTGCCGAAGTTATCGAGCGCGAATTCGCAGCCCATGCCGTGCAGCACCCCGATGAAACGCCGCGCATGGTCGAGATTCGCCACGACGGCGCTCTCGGTGACCTCGAAACAGATATCTGCCGGATTCGCCCCCGTGTGATCGAAGCACTCAACCACGAATTCGAGGAACTCCGAGTCGCCGAGCGTCTGGCCCGAGATGTTGATGGCAACGCTGCGATCCGGTGGCAACTTCATGCCGCCGCGTCCGAGTGCGGAGAGCACCGCTTGGACCACCCACCGGTCCACGAGCGGCATCAATCGGTAGCGCTCCGCCGCCCGGATGAATTCTGCCGGCGGGGCGGCAGGCTCACCGTTCTCGCCCTCCATGCGCACGAACACTTCGAGTCCGGGTCCATTCGTCACCGAACTGTGCGCGTGCACGATGGGCTGGTAGTAGAGCTCGAACTTGTTGTCGCGCAGCGCGCCCTGCAATTTCTGCAGCCAATGGATCTCGCCGGAGTGCCGGGCATTCGCCTCCTCGCGCGCGGAGTACACGTGCACGTGCACTCCACCCTGCTTCTTCGCGACGTAGCAGGCGGAATCGGCGGAATTCATGATGTCCTCGATGGAGCCACCGGCCCGGCCGATCTCGACCAGGCCGATGCTGACACCGATGTTGAAGATCTTGTCCTTCCAGACGAAACGATAGTCGTCGATCGCCCGCACCACGTCATCGGCGATTTGCCGCGCCTTTTCCAGCGGACATCCGACCAGCAGCAATGCGAACTCGTCTCCGCCGATGCGGCCCGCGGTGTCGGAGTCGCGCACCGCATCCTTGATGATGGTGGCCACCTCGCGCAGCATGTTGTCGCCCGCCGTGTGCCCGCAGGTATCGTTGACCACTTTGAATCGATCGAGATCGAGGTAGCAAAGGGCGTGGCCCGCGTCCCCGGTCTGCGCGGCATCCATCGCTTCGCGCAGCCGGCGCTCGAATTCGCGCCGATTGACCAGCCCGGTGAGCGCGTCGTGGCTCGCCTGGTAGGTCATCTGCCGGGTGAGTCCGCGCAGCTCGCTGGTGTCGTGCATGACCACCACCAACCCCAGCGTCTCCTTGCCATCCGACTTGAGCGGCGTGACGCTGATCTCGACCGACCGCTCCGGCGAGGTGATCGCGGGCACGAGCACCGCACGCTTGCCCATGGTGACGCGGCCGCCGGTGGCGAGGGCCTTGCGAACGGGGTCGCCAAGCGGGCGCCGGTCGGTCTCATCGACCAGCGAAGCGACCTCCGAAAACGATTTGCCGACGAGCTGATCGAAGGTTTGGCCGAGGAGCACTTCGGCCGAGGTGTTGACGTAGTCGATGCGGCCCTCCGCATCGACGGTGATGACGCTTTCGCCCATCGCATCGAGCGTCACCATGGCGCGCGGCCGCGACGCTGCCCGGCTCGGCGCCGTGCCAGGCAGCATTTCGAGCGCGGTCAGGAGAAGGGCCGGCTCGTCCGCACTGTCGACCAGCGTGCTCGACAATTCGACCCGCGTAACCTCGCCGTGCGCGCCCACCAGCTCGATCTCGTAACGCTCGGCGGCCGGCTCGCCGGCGAGCCGGCGAGCAAGATTATTCTCCACCAGCTCGGCGTATTCCTCGGCGACGAAATCGGCGAGCGGTCTGCCGATCACATCGGCTACGCTCATGCCGAGCATGGAAAGGAAACGCGCATTGGCGAACAGGATGCTCTTCCGGTGCACCAATACCGCATCGTGCACCGCCTCCACCAGGCGCTGGAACAATTGCTCGCGGTCGTTGAGTCTCGCGCCGCGCTTCTCGAGGGTCTCGAGCAGCTGATTGACCGCGCCGCCCAGCTGTCCCAACGATTGCGGCTTGCCCTCGGTGCCGATACGGCCCGCCGAGCCCTCTTCGCGTGTAAGCTTCTCGATCTGTCGGGAAAATTCGTCGACGGCGCGCTCTTGGCGGCGCTTCCAGCTCAACAGGGCGATGATGCCTGCGGCCAAAATAGCTGAGGTCAGGAACCACAAGACGATGGGAGAAAAAGGCAACTCTGACCTCGTTGTTTATGACCAAAGAATACCGCACAGGCATGGCATCCCCTGTTGAAATTGACCATAATCATCGGTTAATCACGAAGAGACACTATGGATACGTTGGCCGCTCGGCAGCAGATGGTGGATCAGCAGATTCGCACCTGGGAAGTGCTCGACCCGCGGGTGCTCGATGCGCTGTCCGCGGTTCCGCGCGAGGCTTTCGCGCCGGCCAAGTACCGCGAGCTCGCTTTCGCGGATGCGCCGCTCCCGATCGGCTGCGGACAGAGCATGCTCGCCCCCAAGATCCAGGGGCGGATCCTCCAGGCGTTGGGGATCAATCCGAGGGACCGGTCGCTCGAGATCGGCACCGGCACGGGCTATCTGAGCGCGGCCATGAGCCTGCTCGGCGGATCCACCCACTCGATTGACATCCACGCGGAACTCACGGCACAGGCTGCCGCGAATCTGCGAGCGGTTCCCCAAGCGCGGGTGACGCTCGAGACGCGTGACGCGTTCGATTCCGCTCCGCTCGGCGAATTCGACGCGATCGCCGTCACCGGATCGATGCCTTTGTACGACCCGCGCTTCGAGCGCGCTCTGCGCGCCGGCGGGCGGCTGTTCGCCGTCGTCGGCTCCGCACCGGTCATGGACGCGATCTTGGTGCGCAGAGTCGATGAGACCGAATGGATTCGAGAGAGCCTGTTCGAGACCGTCATAGACCCGCTGATCAACGCCGCCGCCGCCCCGGCGTTCGTGTTCTGATGGTGGGCGAGCTGACCCCGCAGCAGTTCCTCGACCGGCGCTCGTCCGGCGAGGCGATGACGCTCGTCGACGTGCGCGAGGATTGGGAGACGCAGCTTGCGCCGACCCCCTCGCCGCACATCCATATACGCATGGGCGAGATCGCCGATCGGCTGGCCGAACTCGATCCGCGGGACGCCACCGTCGTGATCTGCCGTTCCGGCGGCCGCAGCCTCGAGGTCGCCCGGTTCCTATCCGCGCGCGGATTCGGGTCGGTGTTCAACCTGGCGGGTGGCATCCTGGCCTGGTCCCGCGATGTCGATCCGGCGATCCCGCAGTACTGATCCAGGTGATATAGTCAGATATAGCACCTAATGAAGCCCTTCCTGATCGCCCTGAGCTTGAGCTTGGCGTGGAGCGCCGCTCCGGCAGCGGACTTGCTCGCCGTGTATCAGCGGGCGCTGCAAAACGACCCCCAGCTCAAGGAGGCCGAAGCCACCCGGCTGGCCGCGCTGGAGTCCAAGCCCCAGGCCCTCGCGGCGCTCCTTCCCCAGCTCTCGGGCAGCGGCACCGCGTCCAAGGAAAAGGATGCCGGACAATCGAACCAGAGCGAGACCGTGGAAGTGGCCGGCGGCCCCACCATCGTCGAGAGCTTCCCGTTCAACGGCCGGGTCACCACCATCACCCACAAATACGGTGTCGACCTGAAGCAGACCCTGTTCCGCTGGGAGAACTGGGTGGCCCTGCAGCGTGCCGACGCCCAGGTGGCGCAGGCGGAGGCGGACTATCAGGCCGCGCAGCAGGACTTGATCGCGCGTGTAGCTCAGCGCTATTTCGACGTCCTCGCCGCACAGGATGACCTCGACGCTCAACGCGGCAACTTGGAGTCGGTGAGTCACCAGCTGGAGCAGGCCGAGAAGCGCTACCAGGTCGGACTCATCGCGGTCACCGACGTGCAGGAAGCTCGCGCGGCCCACGACAGCGGCGCAGCCGCTGTGATCGCCTCCAAGCGACAGCTGGCGTCGGCGCAGGAGGCGCTGCGCGAAATTACGGGAGAGGGGTTCGACACGCTGGCGCGCCCGATCGAGCCTTTCGAGCTTTCGACCCCGGAGCCGAGCAGCGAAGACCGTTGGGTGGAAATGGCCTTGCAGCAGAATCTGTCGCTGGTGTCGAGCCGTCTGTCGGCCGACATCGCGCGGGAGAACGTGAGCTCGGCCCGCGGCGGTCACTTCCCGACGCTGGATCTCGTGGCGAGCCGCTACCGGTTGACGAGCGACGGCGACTACATCAACGCCAATAACACCCCCTATGGCACGACCAGCCTCGACCAATACCAGAACAGCATCGGCATCCAGTTCAGCATTCCGATCTATTCGGGCGGGATGGTGTCCTCGCAGGTTCGGCAGGCTGTCTACCAGCACCGCGCGGCAAAGGAGCGGCTGGAGCGCGTCGCCCGCCAGACCGAGCATGACGCGCGCGATGCCTATCTCGGAGTGCTCTCGGAGATATCCCACGTGCAGGCGTTGCGCCGCGCATTGGAATCCAATGCCACGGCGCTGAACGCCACAGAGTCCGGCTATGAAGCGGGAACCCGGACCGCGGTGGAGGTGCTCGATTCGCGCCGCCAGTGGATTCAAGCCCAAACCGATTACTCACGCAGCCGCTACGACTACATGGTCAATGTGGTGAAGCTCCAGCAAGCGGCCGGCATTCTCTCCGAGCAAACTCTCACGAGTCTCAATCACCTGCTCAAAGATTCTTCCCCGACGACGGGGGCTGCGGCGCCCGAATCAATGGATCGATGAGCGCCGTGAGCCGCTCGACCGCGCCGCGATGCGCGTCGACGAACGCCCGCGCCGACCGCACAGCTTGCTCGCGCGCCGCCGGATCGTGCAGCAATCGGCGTACCGCATTCGCCAAGGCTTGCGAGTCGGCGACCTCGATCGCTCCGCCCTCAAGAATGAGGGGCCGGGCGATGTCCTTGGCATTGGCGGTGTAGGGCCCCGTGATCACGGGCACGCCGAGCACCGCGGGCTCCAGCAGGTTATGCCCGCCCACCGGCACGAGGCTCCCGCCCACGAAGGCGGCGTCGGACGACGCATAAAGCGTCGTGAGCTCCCCGACCGTATCGACCAGCAGCACCTGTGCCTCCGGCCTCACCGCCGCTGCGCTGCTGCGCCTGTCGAAGGGGATTCCGAGGCGCGATAAGAGCGCGGCGACGCTTTCGAACCGCTGCGGATGTCGAGGGACCAGCAGCAGCAGCAAGTCCGGATTCTCGAGGCGAAGTTCCGAGTGCGCGGCGAGAACCTGTTGCTCCTCGCCGGCGTGGGTACTCCCGGCAATCCACACAGGCCTCTTGCCAAGGTAGGTACCGCGCAGTTCGCGGCCCTGCTCGCGTACCGAGTCGCCCAGGCGCATGTCGAACTTCACGTTGCCGACCACATGGGTTCGCGCCCGCGCCGCTCCGACCGCGATGAAGCGTTCGGCGTCCTCGGAAGTCTGGGCGCCGATCAAGTCGGCCGCCGCGACGGTGTCCGCGAACAAGCTGCCGAACCGGCGATATTGCGACACCGATTTCGCGCTGAGCCGTGCGCTCGCGAACGCCACGGGAACATCGCTGCTCCGGCAAGCCCGAATCAGATTCGGCCACAGCTCCGTCTCCAGGATGACCGCCACTCGAGGCCGGACGCGCTCGAGAAAGCGCCGGACGGACCCCGGCGTGTCGTAGGGCAGGAAGCGTATGTCGAAATCGTCGCCAAAAATCGCCCGCGCCCTTGCCCTGCCCGTGGGCGTGGAGGTGGTGAGAACGAACGGGCTGCCCGGATGCCGTGCACGCAGCGCGCGCACCAACTCCGCGGACGCCGCCACTTCCCCCAGGGACACGGCGTGCAGCCACAAAGCGGGCGCCGCGAGGCGCCGGCCCCAGCCGAGGCGCTCGCCCGGGTGTTCCCAGTAAGCGCGATCGCGAAAGCCCCGCAGCAGCACGACGCCAAACGCCACCGGTGCCGTCAGCCTGATCAAAAAGCTATAGATGGCGCGAATCATTCGTCGGTCGCACGGCGCTCCGCATATCCGGCCATCAGGCTTCGCCAGCCGTCGCCGGAAAATCGATCCGGGGGGAGATCGGTGGTTATCTTGGCGAGCGATCGGCGCAGCCGGCTCAAGTTTTGTCCGGCCCAAGCGCCGGCACGGCGCACCCGCCCGCGGTCGAAATCGATGATGCTGACCGCACCCCGGCCGTCGACGAGAATGTTGTGCGCATTGAGATCGGCGTGGTCGACGCCCGCAGCATGGAGCCCCGCGATCGTCGACCCCACGCGTCTCCAGGTGCTTTCGGCCAACGGGCCGGCGGCAAGCAGTCCGCTCATGGATGCCGCGCCCGCGATGCGCCGTGTGATCAGATCGCAACGATACCAAAGGCCGCGCCGCTCGTAGCGCGCCCCCACCGGCACGGGCACCGGCAGCCCCCGCGCCGCCAGGTCCGCGAGCAGGCGATACTCGACGAAGGCGCGGACCCGGGATTCGCCCGTCCATAGGTACCGGTCCTGCGATAACCGGGCCATGAACCCGCCGCGACGATAGTGACGCAGCACCCACTGTTCACTTCCGTGATCGATGAACCAGGCGGCGCCGCGCCCGCCGGCGACCGGCGTAATGCGGCCATTGCGCGCCCAGAACTGCGGGTCGAACAGTGATTGCACCGAGGGCGAAGCGCCGACGCGACCAGCGTCGAGGCGATCAGCATCAAGCAGGGCGGCATCTGCGAGGATGGCGCCGCTCGCAGTAGCCACGCGTCGGCCGTTCATCATGTGTTCGAAGTTTATCACCATCGGCCGCCCGCGAATTTGGCTAAAATGCGCGCATGAGTGACATTACGGTACCGATTTCTCCCGGGGAATTGCTCGACAAGATCACTATCCTGCGCATCAAATCGCGACGCATGACCGACCCCAAGAAGCTCGCCAACGTGCGGGTGGAGCTCGAGGCGCTGGAGGAGACCTGGAAATCGTCGACGTATGCCGGGATGGATGTGGACGCAGACGTGAGCGCGTTACTTGCGGTCAATGAGCGCCTCTGGAGCATCGAGGACGACATCCGCGACAAGGAGCGCGCCAAGGCGTTCGACACGGAGTTCGTGCGCCTTGCCCGTGCGGTCTATATCGAGAACGACGAGCGCGCGGCCATCAAACGCCGGCTCAATGCCAAGCTCGGATCGAGCTTGGTCGAAGAGAAGTCGTACGCCAAATATTAGGGCCTGAGTACACGCCGGGGTTCGGCCCTACGCGGTCGCCGCTCGAGCCACGGGCATATCGGCGCGCACCAGCGTGAATTCCGCCCCGCAATACGAGCACTTCGCCCAACCGCTCGTCTCGATGGGAAGATACACGCGGGGGTGCGAGTTCCACAAATACATGTCGGGCATCGGGCAGGACAGGGGCAGGTCGGCCGGGGTCACGTTGTATTGATGCTGTGCATTGGGTTGAATCGGCATGATCGTCGCTCCGCTGAATCAATCGACGGCGGTTTCAAAGGCTGTTCGCCAAATCTCCCGAACTTTCGCCCGCGTCCCCGCATGCGATGCGGCTTCCACCACGCGCTGTCCGCCCTCCAGCGAGAGGTGATGCAGGATTGTACGATAGTTTATGTAGGTTTCCTTGAGCCACCGGGCTGTTTCGGAATCGACGATTCCGGCAACCGCCAGGCCCTCCAGCTGGCGGATGTTGTCCGAGTGAGCGATGAGTTCGGGATGCTCGGCGGCCGCCCCTAACACCCAGTATTGGACCAGGAACTCGATGTCCCCGATCCCACCCGGATCCTGTTTGATGTCGAAGCGTGACGCATCCGTCTGCGCAAGTTCGCGGCGCATACGCCGACGCATCTCCAGCACATCCTTGCGCAAGCTGTCGCGACGCACGGCCTGGCACAGCGCCGCTTTGCGTACCGCCTCGAAGCGCCGGCACAACGCGCCGTCGCCCCCCACGGCCCGGGCCCGCAGCAAAGCCTGATGCTCCCAGGTCCACGCTTCGTAGTGCTGGTATTGTTCGAATGCGTCGATGCCGGTCATGAGAAAGCCGCCCTTGCCGTTGGGCCGCAGGCGCATGTCGACCTCGTAGAGCCGGCCTGCCGCCGAGTGCATCGTGAGCAGATGCACGATTCGTTGCCCCAGCCGCAAGAAGAAAACGCCGTTATCGATGGGCCGCGCGCCGTCGGTCTGTTGATACTCGCCGGCTGAATCGTGCAGGAAGACGAGATCGAGATCCGACCCGTAGCCAAGCTCCCAACCGCCGAGCTTGCCGTAACCCGCCACCGCCACTTTGACCGTGCGCGCAGCGTCGCGGCTCTCGCCGCAGTGGGGAACACCGTGCATTTTCGTCATCTGCTGCCACGCGAGGTCCATGCAGCATTGCACGATGAGCTCGGCGATGTCCGTGAGGCGATCGCTGACCCGCATGAGCGGCAATCGGCCGGTGAGATCCGCGAGCGCCGTGGAAAACACCGCGACCTTCTGGAACGTGCGCAGCGCCTCCACTTCGCGCTCGGGATCGTCGGCGGGCAATCGCTCGGTGCGCGCCTCGAGCTCACGTATGAAACCGTCGCGGGATGGCAGTTCGTCGAACGCATTCGCATCGATCAGCTCGTCGAGCAGCAGCGGGAACTCGGCGATCTGCCGCGCCAGAAAACCACTGATCGCGCAGACATCGATGAGACGATCGAGCGCCGGTGGCTGCTCCTTCAGGAGGGCCAGATAGGAGGAGCGCGCGCCGATCGCATCGAGCACCCGCAGGACGCGCTCCACCACGGTAGCTGGCGCCGCATGCGAGGCGGCGCGGTTCAGCAAGCGCTGCAATATCACCCGCAGGCGCCGGCGTCCCGCCTCGTCCAGCCTGCGATACGGTGCCGCATGGCGGTACAGCTCCAACTGCCCCGCGACGGCGGGTATTTCGGCGGCCGGAAATCCGCTTTGGGCCAGCTCCTGAGCCACGTCCACTCCCTCCGACTCCAGCCAGCCCAGCGCTTCCTCGCCGATTTTTCGCTGGGCCTCCGGTCCGCCGAGCAGCAACGATTCGAACTGTCGGGTGACCGAACGGCGGACGGTTTCGATGCGGGCACTCGCAGCCGGCCAGCCGGTCACTCCCAGGTTCAGGCAGAGCCGCGCACGGTCGGAGGGCTCCGACGGTATCGAATGCTGCTGCTCGTCGCGAATCATCTGCACGGCGTTCTCCGCCTTTCGCAGCAACAGATACGCATCCGTCAATTCGGTGACCTCCTCGCCCGACAGCGATTTCGTTCCCTTGAGCATCGGCATCACTTCGAGCAGACCCGCGCACTGCAGCCGCCGGTCGCTCCCGCCGCGCACCAGCTGCATCGATTGCACGATGAACTCGACTTCGCGAATGCCGCCCATTCCGAGCTTGAGGTCATCCTGGAGGTCGCGGCGCGCGACCTCGCGGGCGATCAGGGTCTTCATGTCCCGAAGCGACTCGAACACACCGAAGTCGAGGTAGCGCCGATACACGAAGGGCCGTACGAATTCCTGGTTCGCCGCCTCGTAGGCCTTTTCGCCGACGATCGCGCGCGCCTTGATCCAGGCATAGCGCTCCCAGTCGCGCCCATGCTGGTGCAGATAATCCTCGAGCGAGGCGAGACTGACCACCAGCGGCCCCGAGTCGCCGAAGGGCCGCAATCGCATATCGACTCGGAAGACGAAACCTTCCTCCGTGCGTGCGTCCAGCAAGCGGATGAGCTCGCGTCCCAGCCGGGTGAAATAATCCTGATTGTCGATGGATCGCGGTCCATCGGTCTCGCCGGCGCCCTCGAATAGAAACACGAGATCGACGTCCGAGGAGAAATTCAGCTCGCGGCCACCGAGCTTGCCCATCCCGAGCACCACCAGCTCCGCCTCCGCGCCTGTGGCGGTGCGCGGCACGCCGAACGTATCCGCCAGTTGCGTGCGCGCCGCCCGCGCGGCGGCCCGTATGCACGCGTCTGCCAGGATCGATACGTCGCGCAGTGTCTCGCGCACCGAGGCGGCCGCGACGATATCTCTCCAGGCGATGCGCAGCATTTCTCGACGCCGCCAGCGGCGAAGCAGCTTAAGTGCATCCGCCGAGATCGCCGCCGCTGCCGCCAGACGCTCGTATTCGGCGTTTGCAGCAGACGCCGAGTCCGGCGTCCAATGATCGTTCGCCCATGCAAGCGCGCCGGGATCCTGTATCAACGCGGACGCCGCGAACTCGCTCGCCGCGACGACTCGCATCAATTCCTCCCGGCGCCGGCCCGGCAACGAAAGATAGGTGTCGTGCAACGTGCGGCTGGCTTGAGCGCGCTCCCACCAGTGACTTACCGGCTCACGCAGGATCTCGGGAACGTGTTGCAGAAATTGCATTTCAGCAAGGATTGAATCACATTCCGAGCATGATCAGGCCTCCGCTGCAAAGATCGCTGATCGCGTTCGTGCTGATCTTCGCCGCCGGCTTCCTGGGCTATCGCGTGCCGAGCATGGGCGGCCGTCTGCCGCTGATGCTCCTGCCGTCGGGGCTGGCCGTGGCCTGCCTGTGTCGATGGGGGTTGGGCCAATGGCCGGCATTGCCATCGATCTCTCCGCACATACGCCGCTTGTCGTCGCGATGGGGGTGGGCGTGGGTCTCGCGGCTGGTGCGGCGGTAACTTGCTGGATTTTGGAGCGGGCGAATTTCGACCATGGCTTTCGGCGGGCCCGGGATGTCCCCTTGTTTGTGATTGCCGCCGCGCTCGGCATGACGCTCGCTCCCACATGCGCGTTCCTCGGCTTCCTGCTGACCGACATGTCCGGAACTATGCTCTCGACGGTTCGCTGGGTACGCTGGTGGGGCGATGTGACCGCCGGCGTGCTGTTGGTCGCGCCCGCGTTGATCGCCGCCGTTCCTTACAGCTTGCAGCCGCTCGCAGACCGCTGGGGCGAAAGCATCTTGTGGCTCGCGGGAATCGCAATTTGCTGCGTCGCGATATTCACGACGCCCGGCGAGATCGGTAGACCCGTCATTGCCCTTGCCGTGCTGATTCTCATGATCGTCGGCACGATCCAATTCGGACTCGTGGTCTCGGCGGCCGGGGCTTTCGTCATTTCGGCGCTGACCGCTTTGAGCTTCGAATTCAATCGCGGCGCGTTCGGCGGCCTCGAAGAGCTACAAGGTCTCGTCATCACCTGGACCTTCGTCGCGGCGATCAATTTGGTGTGTCTCAGCATCACCGCCCTGCTCGCCGAGCGCGATTCGGCCGCGCGCGCGAAATTACAGGCAGAGCACCGCTACGCGGAGACCTTCGACGGCAGCCCGCAACCCATTTGGGTCCATGACCGCGCAACGCTCAAATTCCTGATGGTCAATGAGGCCGCACTGCGCCAGTACGGTTGGAACCGCGAAGAAATCCTGGCGATGAGCGTCGGCGCCCTCACCCCTGCCGGCGAACCGCAATGGACGGAGGGCCTCTCCAAAGCGCAGGCGATGTCCATGGAACCACTCGAGATGCGTCACCTGACCCGGGACGGCCGCGTGCTCGAAGTCGAGGTGTGGAGCCGCTCGATCGACTTCGCCGCTCAACCCGCGGAGTTGGTATTCGCAGTCGACGTGACCGAACGGCGCGCATTCGGCCGCATCGGCCAGGAGATGCACGACGGGCTCGGACAGGAGCTCACCGGCCTGGCGTTATCGGTCCGGGCGCTGGCGAATCGGGCCGCGCGCGAGCGCGAGGCGATCGCCGAGGAACTCAGTGAGCTCGCCTCACTCGCCTCGAATTGCATCGGGGACGCGCGCCTGATCGTCCAAGGTTTGACCCCGCTGAGCGACGGCAATCTCGAGGCGGCCCTCGAGGGATTGGCTCAGCGAAGTTCCCTGAGCGGCATCGCGGTTCGGTTCCACCCCATCCGCGACGCGCTGGTCTGCATCGATCTGAAGGCGCGGAATCACCTGTATCGTATCGCCCAAGAAGCGGTGCAGAACGCGCTCAAACATGCGGGCGCGAGCACGGTCGAGATCGAACTGCACGTGCGCGAGGACGGCATCCGGCTGCATATCTTCGACAATGGCCGCTGGATATCGGCCGATCCTCCCGCGGGCGTCGGTCTCGGGATGCGCACGATGCGCTTTCGGGCAAGCGCGATCGGCGGCAAGCTCAGCATCAGCCATCGCGATGAGGGTGATTCGGTGGTCTGCGAGGTGGCGCAGCCGCGGGCGCGCAGCGACGGTGAGGGCGCCGCGGGCTAGCGACAGTTCGCGACGATGAAAAGCCTGGGAAACGCCAACAGCACAGTGCCATCCGCCGATACAGGGTACGCGCTCTCGATGGCACGCCTATACCGGGCCAGATAGTCGGCACGCTCGACCGAATCGAGCGGTGCGAGGAAAGGCAGCAAGCCTGTCCCCTTGAACCACTCGACGATCGCATCCGCTCCCGCGAGAGCATGATAATAAGTCGTCCGCCACACATCGACACGCGCACAGCTCGCACGCAAGAGACGGTAGTACCAGTCCGCGGGCTCGATCCGGACGCGTGATCGATCGGCCTCGGCGAGTTTCTTGCGCCACGGCTCGTCATCGGCAATCTGCCGCATCAGCTTCTGAGCCGGCTCGTCCAGATTGTCGGGTACCTGAACCGCGAGCCAACCACCCCTGCGGAGCCTGGCGGCGAGCGCTGGAAACAGCTCGGCGTGTCCGGGCACCCACTGCAACACGGCGTTGGCAAAGATCAGATCGACACCTTCCGGACTCGCTCCGACATCCTGCGTCCACGCGCGAACGTCGGCGACCTCGAATCGGATTCCCGGGAGCCGCCCGCGCGCGGCTGCGATCATGTCAAGAGAGCTGTCGATACCAATGATGCGGGCCGTCGGGAAACGTGCGGCGAGCAGCTCGGTCGAATTCCCGGGTCCACAGCCGATGTCGATCGCGACATCCACCCCGCCCGGCGCGATGACCGACAGCAAGTCGCGGGCCGGGCGGGTTCGCTCCTGTTCGAACGCAACGTATTGTTCAGCCGACCAGCTCACGGGGTTCGCTCGCGCAGGCCATGGAGATTCCACGCTTCTCCGGCCCGAACAGCACCATGAGCGTGATGATCAACGCCACGCATCCGACGACGATGGCCATCGCCAGTCCGTAGTTGTTGCCGTGAGCGTCGGCGATCATGAGCTGCAGATTCAGATTGATGGCGGCCAGGAGATTCCCCAGCTGATAAACGACCCCCGGAAAGGTGGCACGAATCTCGGGCGGCGACAGTTCGTTCAAGTGCGCCGGTATCACGCCCCAGGCACCCTGCACGGCGATTTGCATGAGGAACGCGCCTGCACCGAGGATGAGCGGCGTCGAGGCGAATGCCCAGAACGGCAGCGCCGGCAGCGCGAGCAGCGCCGCGATCACGATGGAGCGACGGCGCCCCAGCTTCTCCGACAACGCGCCGAAGAACAAACCTCCGCAGATGGCGCCCACGTTTCCGATCGCGGTGAGCAGCGCGGTCAGATGGGTATCGAAGTGATGCTGCTCCCTCAAGAAGTTGGGATAGGAATCCTGCGAACCGTGACTGAAGAAATTGAACGCGGCCATGAGCACGATGGCGTAGACCGCGAGTCTCCACTCGCGTGAGAGAACGGCGAGAACGCTCGCGCGCGGCGCGCTTTGCTGGATTTTCCAGGCAGGTGATTCCTCGATGGCCATCCGGATGAAGAACACCAGCACGGCGGGGACGGCACCCAGCACGAACATGTAGCGCCACCCCAGCCGGTCGTAGAAAAGGTATACCGCAAGCGATGCGAGGAAGTAGCCCGACGGGTAGCCCACCTGCAGTAGGCCCGACACTGCCCCGCGCGCCGACGCCGGAATGCTCTCCATGGCCAGCGCCGATCCCAATCCCCATTCGCCGCCCATCGCGATACCAAACAGCGCGCGAACGATGAGCAACGTGGTCATGCTCGGCGCGAATCCCGATGCGACCTCCAACAGCGAATACGCCAGAATGTTCCACATCAGGGCCGGCTTGCGGCCGAACCGGTCGCCGAGACGCCCGAACAAGAATGCACCGACCGGTCGCGTGGCGAGCGTGAGGAAAACGGCGGTCACAACAACCTGCCGGCTGGAGTGCAGTTCGACGGAGATGTCCTTGAACATGAACACCATGAGGAAAAAATCGAACGCGTCCAACGTCCAGCCCAGATAGGCCGCGATCACGACGTTGCGTTGGGCTGTGGTCCAGGTCATCGCTGTACTTTGGCACGAACTCTCTTGCAAGGCAGCATGGAAATGCGCGGCCGTATGGGGAGCCTTGCGGCCGGTTGGCACGCGGCAAAAACTCCCCGTTAAGCTCTTCGTCTAGCTCTATTTTTCTGGTCGTTTCCAACAGAAATTAGATGCCTAACACATTGTTTCCTCGATTATTTTATGTATTATACTGTATATACAATCAGCTTGATGGAGGTGGCTCATGGACGGAATGTTGCTGGACACCGAAGAGCTGCCGATCGATGAACTCGAAGCTCGGATTACCGAACTCGCGGGACACTTAAACGCCGCGCATTACCGCTGGCTGTTGCTAATCCGCGAGTTCGACCGGCGCGTGGGATGGGGAGACGGGAAATTGGCGTCCTGCGCCCATTGGTTGAACTTCAAATGCGGGCTGAATCTGGGCGCGGCTCGCGAGAAGGTGCGCGTTGCCCACGCGTTATCGGAGCTTCCGCTGATATCGGCTTCCATGGCGTGCGGAGAGTTGAGCTATTCCAAGGTACGAGCATTGACCAGAGTGGCCTCTCAGGCGACCGAAAAAGATCTCTTGAACATCGCCCTGCATGGCACCGCCCATCACGTAGAGAAGACGGTACGGCTCTTCAGGCGGGCGATGCACGCCGAAGAACTCTTGAACGAGGCGAACCAGCAGGTGGGCCGCGCTCTTTCCTATCACTACGAAGAAGATGGAAGTCTGGTGCTCAGGGCGCGTATTCCTGCTTTAGGCGGTGCGCTCGTGGTAAAGGCGCTGGAAGTCGCGATGGCGCAGCTTCCCGAAACCGAAGTGGTCGTGGACACTTCCGAGACGCGCTTCTTGGATCACGCGGCTCGCAGGGCCGACGCCTTGGTGCGAATGGCGGAAAGCTCGCTGAAGCGCCGGGGCGCGGATTCAAAGACCGCTGAGCACTACGAGGTCGTGGTGCACGTGGATGCTGAAACTCTTTGTGCCGATGCACCGGGGCGCAGTCATGTGGAACGTGGTCCGACCCTTCCCATCGAGACCATCCGTCGCATCGGATGTGATGCGAGCTTGGTGGCCGTGCTGGAGGATCGTGACGGCAACGTCCTCAACGTCGGGAGAAAGACCCGAAGCATACCGCCGGCCATTCGCAGAGCACTGGCTTCGCGCGATCCAGGCTGTCAATTTCCGGGCTGCACGTTCACGAGGTTCCTGGATGCGCATCACATCAAACACTGGGCGCATGGCGGGGAGACCAAGCTCGCCAATTTGGTCACGCTCTGCCGGTGGCATCATCGTTTGGTGCATGAGGGTCAGATTGAGGTCGAACTTCGCGGCGAAGGCGGTTGGCGATTCTCGAAGCCGGATGGGCAGGAGTTCCGTCCCGTAGATCCCGATGCTCTGGTCGAGTATGAGGGGACGGAGATCGAGACAGCTCATCGCGCGCAGTGCCTGTCCATCACCGCGAATACTGCGGCGACGCGCTGGCGTGGGGAGCGGATGGACTACGATCTGGCGGTATTCCTTTTATGCGACAAAGCCGAGCGGGAGCTTGCCGCCCGAGCCGATGCTTTCGTCGCTCAGGACGTTTCCGCGGCAACGCGCAAGCTGCGGCCGGCCGCCGGGGCCGTCGTGGGCGATAGCGGCGACCACAACTCGATGACGATCGGGTCTAACTGACCGCCGTCACGGCGAGTCAAAGGCTTCGGCACGTTGCCACGCGGGCCGCGCCTTGCATCTGGCGACGTACGCGGCAATCGCGTCGTCGGCCGAGTGCAGTCCGAATTTGATGAGCCAGGCCGTGCTCGTTCCAAGCAAGACGTCGGCAGCCGAGAAACGCGTCCCCAAGATCCATTCTTTTTTCGAGAGTTCGCTTTGCAAGGTCGAGATCATGAGGTCGTAGCTTCCCCATCCATAGGATGCCGGCCTTGGCTCGAGTTTTGCGAACTTCTCCGCCATCGACGGCTCGATGACGGAATTCGTGTACGTCACCCACTGCAAGAAGCTTGCGCGATCGGGGTGCCCCACCGGCGGCCCGAGGTGGGTTGCCGGGTACTGATCCGCGATGTAGATGCAGATCGCTCCCGAGTCGGACAGGCGAGCCGGGCCGTCCTCGAGCGCCGGCACCTTGCCCAGCGGGGAAACCGCCCGGAAGGCGGGATCGCTCTTGGACTTCTCGTCACGGATATCGACGGCGATACGCTCGTATTTAAGTCCGGATTCTTCGAGCAGCCACGCGATGCGGAACGCGCGGGTATTCCGGCCCCAGTATAGTTTCATAGGACCCCTTTTTACCCCAAGGAGAACATTGTGGCCATAAAATCCTGCAGCTTAAGAGCGCACAGCCGGGCTGGAAGCGCACAAAGAAAAGGCCCCGCCGATCGTTAAATCGGCGGGGCCCGTATCGTCCACCGCTTGCGCGGCGGCGGAATTACATATCCATTCCGCCCATGCCACCCATGCCACCGCCCGGTGCACCGTGCGCGTGCTCATCTTCCTTAGGAGCCTCGGCAATCATGACTTCGGTCGTCAGCAACAGGCCCGCCACCGAGGCGGCGTTCTGCAGTGCCAGACGCGTGACCTTGGTCGGATCCAGGATGCCGAGCTCGATCATGTCGCCGTACTCGCTGGTCGCAGCGTTGTAGCCGAACGTGCCCTTGCCCTCGCGGACCCGGTTCAACACGACGGCCGCATCTTCACCCGCATTGGTGACGATCTGCCGCAGCGGCTCTTCGATCGACCGGGCCAGGATCTTGATGCCGGTGGTCTGGTCCTCGTTGGCTCCCGTGAGCTTCTCGATGGCCTTGAGCGCACGCACCAGCGCCACGCCGCCGCCCGGAACCACGCCCTCTTCGACGGCCGCACGGGTCGCGTGCAGAGCGTCTTCGACGCGCGCCTTCTTTTCCTTCATCTCGATCTCGGTGGCAGCGCCAACCTTGATCACGGCGACCCCGCCGGAGAGCTTGGCAACGCGCTCCTGCAACTTCTCCTTGTCGTAATCGGAGGTCGCTTCCTCGATCTGCTGACGGATGCTCTCGACGCGGCCCTTGATGTCCGCGGCCTTGCCGGCACCGTCGATGATGGTGGTGTTCTCTTTCTCGACCAACACCTTCTTCGCCTCGCCGAGGTCGTTCAGCGTCGCCTTCTCGAGCGACAGACCGACTTCATCGGAGATGACCGTTCCGCCTGTGAGGACCGCAATGTCCTGCAACATGGCTTTGCGGCGATCGCCGAAGCCCGGCGCCTTGACGGCGGCAACCTTGACGATGCCGCGGATCGTGTTGACGACGAGCGTGGCCAATGCCTCGCCTTCGACGTCTTCGGCGACGATCAGCAGCTGACGGCCGCCCTTCGCGATGCCCTCGAGCAGCGGGAGGAGCTCACGGATGTTGGAGATCTTCTTGTCCACCAACAGGATCAGCGGCTTGTCGAGCTCGGCGCTCTGGCTCTGCTGATTGTTGATGAAGTACGGTGAGAGATAGCCGCGGTCGAACTGCATGCCTTCGACCACTTCCAGCTCGTTCTCGAGGGCCGAGCCCTCTTCGACCGTGATCACGCCTTCCTTGCCGACCTTCGCCATCGCATCCGCAATCGTCTTGCCGATGCTCTCGTCGGAATTCGCGGAGATCGTACCGACCTGCGCGATCGCCTTCGGGTCCTTGCAGGGTTTGGACAGCTTCTTGAGCTCTTCCGTGGCGGAAGCGACCGCGAGGTCGATGCCGCGCTTCAGGTCCATCGGGTTCGCGCCCGCCGCGACTGACTTCAAACCCTCGCGAATGATGGCTTGCGCCAGCACGGTCGCGGTGGTGGTGCCGTCGCCGGCCTCATCGGAGGTGTTGGAAGCCACTTCCTTCACCATCTGCGCGCCCATGTTCTCGAATTTGTCCTTGAGCTCGATCTCCTTCGCGACCGAGACACCATCCTTCGTGACGGTGGGAGCACCGAAGCTCTTGTCGAGCACGGCGTTGCGGCCCTTGGGGCCCAGCGTCACCTTGACGGCATTCGCCAGGATGTTGACACCCTTGAACATGCGTCCACGAGCGTCATCGCTGAATCGTACGTCTTTCGCAGCCATTGGCTATTTCCTCTAAATTGATTTGATAACGATAAGGTGGGGCGAGGCGCTTACTTGCCTTCGACCACGGCCATGATGTCTTCTTCACGCATCACAACCAGCTCGTCGCCATCCATTTTGACTTCGGTGCCGGAATACTTGCCGAAAAGGATCTTGTCGCCGACTTTCACGTCGAGCGGGCGGATCTCGCCACTCTCCAAGATCTTGCCCTTACCAACGGCGATGACCTTTCCGAAGATGGGCTTCTCGGTCGCGGTGTCCGGGATCACGATGCCGCCTGGGGACTTACGCTCCTCTTCTTCGCGTTTCACGATCACACGGTCATGAAGGGGTCGAATCTTCATAGAACAAGACTCCTGATATCTGGGTTACGGTTTTTAATGGGCCGGGAGTGTTAGCACTCTCTGCCTGTGGCTGCTAATAATAGCGGCGGATTTCCGGGAATCAAGGGGGAGGATGAGTTTCCTGCGGAATCTCGTTGCCGTGACCCCGGTTATTATAGAGTGCGACCATGAGCCCCAACCGCTTCTTGATTATGTTGACTCTATTGGCCGTCCTGAGTGGCTCGGCCGCGGCCAAGCCCTGGTGGATGCGTGGCGTCGACTCCAACGAAACCGATTTTCTGGCCCCCGACGTGGCATTTCGCGCGGGCGCCCGTCTGGACGGCGGGACGCTGCGGGTCAGATGGGTGATTGCCGACGGTTACTACCTGTATCGGGCCAAGATGGCGGTGGCGGCCGAAAGCCCCGATCTGGTGGTTTCCGGCATCGATCTTCCCCGGGGAACGCTCAAAACGGACCCTTATCTGGGCACCCAGGAGATCTATACACAGCAAATCGAGGGCACCGTCGCTTACCGACGCCTCGATTACGGTGCCCATCCGCTTCAGATCAAAGTGACCTACCAGGGCTGCGCCGAGGCAGGTCTTTGCTATCCGCCCATCACCAAGGTGCTTTCTCCTGTCGGCAGCGGGACTGCCCCGCCGCCTCAGTCCCATTCATGGGAGGGCATTGCCATCGGCGGCGGAGCCTTGGCGTTCCTTGTAGCCGGGTTGTTACTCCGCAAGGGACGCACGCTGCCGCTGCCGGCGGCATGAACGACCGGCTATTTCGCCTCGCCTGCGCCCTATTGGTCGTCATCGTCGCGGTTTGGGCAGGCGCGCGGATTCACGCGAGCCGGATGGCGCTGAACAACGCTGTGGGGACACCCAACGCCGGCGGCGAGACCAGCCCCTCGATACCCGGCAATCTCGCGGGCGAAATCACTCCTCAGCCTGCGAAGATTCCGGACCGGTTGCCCGCGTTTTCCCTGAGTGATCTCGCTGGCAAATCGACGCCCATCGGAACTTGGACCGGGAAATCGCTGGTCATCAACTTCTGGGCGACCTGGTGTGCACCCTGCCGCCGCGAAATCCCCTTGCTGGAGGGGTTAGCGGGAGAATGGGGGGGACGAGGGGTGCAGGTGATCGGAATCGCGGTGGACCATCGGATCGAGGTCGCGAGTTATGCGCGCCAACTCAACATCGAATATCCGATCCTGATCGGGGAGCAGGACGCGCTCGACGTGGCGAGTTCGCTGGGCTTTGACTCGCCGGTGTTTCCATTTACGGTATTCACCGACAGCCGTGGCGAGCTGGTCGCGCTCTATGTGGGCGAGTTGCATGAGCCCCAAGCCACCCTGATCCTGTCCGTAGTCCAGAATCTGAATCAGGACCGCACCGCGCTCGCAGAGGCGCGCCGCACCATCGCCGCAGGTCTGCAGAAGCTGCGGGCTGGCAAACCCGGCTAGCGCTTTCCGGCGAAGTTCGCGTAAGAAGCTTGCCAAATCAGGTCACTTTCCGGTTAATATCGCGCATCTTTTTAGGTACCGATGACCTGAATGTCGACGATGGCGCGTATCCTTCTGCTCAATGGACCCAATTTGAACTTGCTCGGTACCCGGCAGCCGGAGATTTACGGGGCGACGACGCTGACCGAAATCGAGGCCAAGCTCAAGGGTCTGGCGAGGGCGCAGGGCCATGAGCTCCTTGCCCTGCAAAGCAACGCCGAGCACGAACTGGTCGCCAAGGTGCAGTCGACGCAGACCGATCGCGTTGGCTTCGTGATCATCAACCCCGGGGCTTTCACGCACACGAGCATCGCGCTTCGGGACGCATTCCTCGCCGTGCCCGTACCGTTCATCGAGGTTCATCTGAGCAACATATTTGCACGGGAAGAGTTCAGGCATCGCTCGTATTTGTCCGATCTCGCCGCCGGCTGCATCGTCGGATTCGGCCCCATTGGCTACGAGCTCGCGTTGACCGCTGCCTGTGCGCGCTTGGCCGCGGCGTAGCCTTACACCAGGAATTAATTCGAAGGGGTTTTCGGATGGACATTCGAAAAGTGAAGAAGCTGATCGAGCTTCTGGAAGAGTCCGGCATTTCGGAGTTGGAAATCTCGGAGGGCGAGGAATCGGTGCGCATCAGCCGACATCCACGAGTGTCGATGACCGCGCCGGCGATGGCCGGAGCTGTGCCGAATCAACCGGCGCCGATTGCCGCCGCCGCGCCTGCCTCAGCGGCAAAGCCGGCCACCGCCGCCGGCGAGCACAAACCGCGGAATGACGATCAGACCATCACCTCGCCCATGGTGGGCACCTATTACTCCGCTTCGGCGCCCGGAGCCAAAACGTTCGTTGAGATCGGCCAGGAAATCAAGGTTGGACAGATCCTCTGCATCATCGAAGCCATGAAGATGATGAATCAGATCGAATCCGACAAAGCGGGACGCGTCACGGCGATCCTTGCCAAGAACGGCGAGCCGGTCGAATTCGGCCAACCGCTGTTCATCATCGAATAACCGCGATGATCGAGAAAGTCGTCATCGCCAACCGCGGCGAGATTGCGCTTCGCATCCTTCGGGCATGCCGCGAGCTCGGAATCAAGACGGTCGCCGTGCACTCGACCGCGGATTTCAACACCAAGCACGTTCTGCTGGCGGACGAGACCGTCTGCATCGGGCCGCCACAGGCCGCACTGTCGTACTTGAACATGCCCGCCATCATCAGCGCCGCGGAAGTGACCGACTCCGTGGCCATCCACCCCGGTTACGGCTTCCTGTCGGAGAACGCGGATTTCGCAGAGCGCGTCGAGAAAAGCGGATTCATATTCGTCGGCCCGCGCGCCGAGACCATCCGCCTGATGGGCGACAAGGTCTCCGCGATCAAGGTGATGAAGGCCTCGGGCGTGCCGTGCGTGCCGGGTTCCGACGGACCGGTCGGCGCCGACGCGGACGAGAATTTCCGTATCGCCAAGGACATCGGCTACCCCTTGATCATCAAAGCATCGGGCGGTGGCGGCGGTCGCGGCATGCGTGTAGTGCACACGGACGCCTCGCTTCTCAACGCGATCAGCGTCACACAATCCGAGGCTCTTGCGGCGTTCGGCAATCCGCAGGTCTACATGGAGAAATTCCTGGAGCGGCCGCGCCACATCGAATTTCAAGTGCTCGCGGACAACTACGGCAATGTGGTGCATTTGGGTGAGCGGGATTGCTCGATGCAGAGACGCCATCAAAAGGTGCTGGAAGAGGCGCCTGCTCCGGGCCTCACGGCCAAACAACGCAAGACCATGGGTGAGCGGTGCGCGCGGGCCTGCCGCGAAGTCGGCTATCGCAATGCGGGCACGCTGGAGTTTCTCTACCAGGACGGCGAGTTCTACTTCATCGAGATGAACACGCGCGTGCAAGTCGAACACCCGGTGACGGAGCTCGTCACCGGCATCGACATAGTCAAGACGCAGCTGCTCATTGCGGCCGGAGAGGCGCTGCCGTACACCCAGAACGATATTCAAATTCGGGGCCACGCCATCGAATGCCGCATCAACGCAGAAGACCCGAAGACGTTCGTCCCCTCGCCCGGGCCGATCAGACTGTGGCATTCCCCGGGTGGGCCCGGTATCCGCGTCGACAGCCACGTGTACACGGGCTACAACGTGCCGCCGTTCTATGACTCGATGATCGGCAAGGTCATTTCCTCCGGTGACACACGGGACACGGCGATCGCGCGCATGCGCAATGCGCTCGCCGAGATGGTTGTCGAGGGAATCAAAACCAATATTCCCCTGCACCAGGAGATCTTCAATCATTCCGCATTCCGGCAGGGCGGCACGGACATCCACTACCTGGAGCGGCGGCTCGGATTGAAATGAGCACCGCCGGCGCTCGTTCGAGCACCTGCTTGCCGCACGATCATGCTCTATGAGATCGAATTTCCGCTTGCCAGCCTGAACTCAGAGACGGTCGAGGCGGCGCTTCAGGACATCGGAGCGATTTCCGTCACCTTCGTGGATCGCGGCGACGAGCCCGTGCTCGAACCCAAACCCGGCGAATTCAGGTTATGGAGCGATACGTCGGTGCGCGCACTGTTCGACGATGCCCACGAGGCAGCCGTTATGATCGGCGAATTGGCCTCGCGCTTGGGGTCGCACATCACCGCCGCAGCAACGCTGCGAGCCGTCGAAGCGAGGGATTGGGAACGTGCGTGGATGCAGGACTGGAAATCCATGCGCTTCGGGCGTCGGCTCTGGGTATGCCCGACCGAGGATGAGCCGCCCGCTGATCCGGACGCCGTGGTGGTCCGCTTGGACCCCGGGCTGGCGTTCGGCACTGGAACGCATCCCACGACGGCGCTGTGCCTGCAACTGCTCGATGCGTTGCCGCTTGCCGGCCGCTCGATGATCGATTACGGCTGCGGGTCCGGCATCTTGGGCATTGCCGCATTGAAACTGGGCGCATCCCACGTGATCGCCGTCGATCTGGACCCACAGGCGCTGATCGCCACCCGCGACAACGCTAACCGCAATCACGTTGCAGCGCGACTGGAGATACAAGGCGTGCCGGCTGTGCTCAGCGCCGCCGATCTGGTCGTCGCGAATATCCTGGCCGAGCCCTTGATCGAGCTGTTCCCGGTACTTCGGGCAGCCTGCAAGGCAGGCGCCGACCTCGTGCTGTCCGGCCTGCTGAAGTCGCAGGCCTACGCGGTGAAAGCCGCGTACTCCTCCGGTTTTGATATGGTGCAGGTCTTTGGGCGCGACGACTGGTGCTGCATCCACGCTCGGAGAACGGCTTAGCTTGTACACGCAGTGCATAAAATGCGAGACCGTATTCCGCTTGTCGGCGGAGGTGCTGCGCGCGGCGGGCGGCCAGGTGCGCTGCGGTCGCTGCGGCGAGGTGTTCAATGCGCTCGCTCGATTGGCGGAGGACCCGAGCGCGTTCCCGGCCGCAGAATCGGCCATCGACTTGGAAACGCGCGCCAACGAGATTTTGGAATCGACCGTTCCGCCGATGAAGAAGCCGGGCGAATCGCCCACGACCAACGATGACATCATAGAAATCGAGGATTTCGATTCGCACGAAGTGGACTTTGCACGCCTGCAGGTGGTGGAAAAGTTCGTCGAGGATTATGAATCGAATGCGCAGGTGCCCTCGCCGGCGCCCGCGCCCGCGCCGGTGCCGGCGCCCGCGCCGGTGCCGGCGCCCGCGCCACGGACCGCGCCGCCGCCTGGATCGGCAGCCGCACCTCAATCATCCCCGCCGCCCGCAGCCAAGCCTGCTGCGGGCGCACCTGCACCCAAAGCTATAAAGGCTGCGCCTGTCGCGGCGCCTGCGCCTGCCGCGGCGCCCGCCGCAGCGCCTGCGATGACATCCCCGGCTGCGCCACGGAAGGTTCCTGCAGCGGGCGTCGCTGGTAAGGCGCCGACGGCGATGCGAGCCGACGAAGATTCGGTGGGCGACGGATCGATGGAGTTCACCCTGCCGCCCGGCGAGTTGGATCGCGTGTTCATCGAGTCATCGACACCGGGGCGTCCGCCGTTTGGCGCAAAGGCGGACCCGAACGACGTCGCGCCGGCGGGCGAAGCCTCCCACGGGCCCGGTTCGCCTGCCAATCTCGGCGGCGGATTGGTGTCGGAGAGCGCGCGGCTCGAAATGCTGGCAGGAGTCGCGCAACCTGAGCTTGCCGAGATTCCTCAGGCGCCGCAGAGGACGATACCCTTCAACGTGTGGCTGGGAGCGGCAGTGTTCCTCGCGTTGCTCCTGTGCGCGCAGTGGATCCATGGCAACCGTGAATGGTTTGCCACGCATGCGCCCTTGCGCGGATCCCTGCACGGCCTCTACGCGGCGCTCGGTGTCGCCGTGGCCGCACCCGCGAATCTCTCCGCCTATCAATTGCGCCAATGGGGAGTGACCGGCGATCCAAGCGCGAGCGGGACCTTGCGCGTGCGCGCGAGCATCCTGAACACCGCGGCGCAGCTGCAACCGTATCCGCTGCTGCGCGTGACGCTGGCCAACCGCTTCGGCGCCAAGATCGGCATGCGCGATTTCGAGCCCGCCGAGTACATGGGCAAGCCGGTCGCGCGCATGCTCGCGCCGGGAGAGCGCGCGGACGCGACGCTCGACATCGTCGATCCCGGCAAGGATGCGGAAGGCTTCGAGATCGACGTCTGCGTACGCGGTGTCGAGCAGAAAATTTCGTGTGCCGGCGACGTGGCGGCGCACGCGAAGCAGCCACATGCCGGAAGTTAGAACGTGGCCCTGAGGATCGGACCCTACTTGCTCCGCTCCAACGTGGTGCTCGCGCCGATGGCGGGCGTCACCGATCGACCGTTTCGCATGCTGTGCCGGAAGTTTGGCGCGGGTCTGGCGGCGTCCGAGATGCTGAGCTCCGATGCGCGCCTGTGGCATACGCCAAAATCCCGTCATCGCAGGGATCACCGCGGCGAACCCGGCCCGCGTGCCGTGCAAATCGCGGGCTTCGATCCGCAGATGATGGCGGATGCTGCGCGCCGAAATGTCGATGCCGGCGCCCAGATCATCGACGTCAACATGGGCTGTCCGGCAAAAAAAGTTTGCAACCGTCTGTCGGGCTCGGCGTTGATGAAGGACGAGGATTTGGTGGCCCGCATCCTCGAAACGGTCGTCGCCGCCGTGAGCGTGCCGGTCACCTTGAAGACGCGCACCGGGTGGGACCCGTTCCACAAGAACGGCATTCGCATCGCGCGAATTGCCGAGGCTTGCGGCATTCAGGCACTGGCCGTCCACGGCCGCACGCGCACGGACATGTTCCGGGGAGTTGCTGAGCACGATACGGTTCGAGCGATCAAGAGCAGCGTCAAAATCCCAGTGCTCGCGAACGGCGATGTCGATTCGCCGATGCGCGCAATGGAGATTCTGAACTACACGGGTTGCGACGGCGTAATGATCGGAAGAGCCGCGCAAGGCCGGCCATGGATTTTCGACGAAGTCAATTTTTTCGTCGAGACGGGGAAATTGCGCGAGGATCTAGCGCAGGAAAATGTCCGTGATATTATGCGCGCCCACCTCGAAGACCTATACGATTTCTATGGCGATGAGATTGGTGTTCGAGTGGCACGTAAACACTTGAGTTGGTATTTCCGTCAACATCCTGGACAAGAGGCTTTGCGGGACCGTCTCGTACGAATCGAGACGCCGCAGGAACAACTGGCCACTTTGTTGGACCAATACGACACGCGTGTGGCTCGCGCATCATGAGCGCACATAGTTGAAAAATAAGAATGATCTGCAGGGATATCGGGTGGGACTATGGTCGCAAAGAAGAAAGCCAGGGCTCGCAGGGACCTCGTCGCGACATTCAACGGTCGCGACCTGAAGGTCAACGGGAAAGGCGTGCCGCTGCGCTCGCAAGCCGAAGAGGCCTTGCAGTGCTATTTCGAGACATTGAACGGCCACAAGCCTGCGCATCTGTATGAGTTGGTGATGCGCGAGGTCGAGGAGCCGCTGTTCAAGGTCGTGATGGGTCACGTGCACGGCAACCAGAGCCGCGCCGCGACCATTCTCGGCATCAACCGCGGCACATTACGCAAGAAACTCAAAGAGTTCGGGATCAACGAGTAGGGACAACATTGCTCACGCCCGTACGTCGCGCACTGCTGAGCGTCTCCGACAAGACCGGGATCGTCGAGTTTGCGCGCGAGCTGCGAGAGCGGGGCATCGAGATTCTGTCCACCGGCGGAACCGCCAACCTCTTGGTTCGTCACGGTATTTCCGTCAAGGAAGTCGCCGAACACACCGGTTTTCCGGAAATCATGGGCGGCCGCGTCAAGACGCTGCATCCGAAAATTCATGGCGGCCTTCTCGGGCGCCGCGGGGTGGACGAGGAAGTCATGCGCGAGCACGAGATCGAGCCCATCGATTTGCTGGCGGTGAATCTCTACCCCTTTGCCGCGACGGTCGCCCGTCCCGACTGTACGTACGACGAGGCCGTGGAGAACATCGACATCGGCGGTCCTGCAATGGTCCGTGCGGCAGCCAAAAACCACGCCTCGGTCACCGTGGTGGTCGATCCCGCCGATTACCGCGCGCTCCTCGATGAGCTCGCGGCCAATCAGGGCGCGACCAACATCAGCATGCGCCGGGAGCTCGCAGCCAAGGCGTTTGCCCACACGGCTCAATACGATTCCATGGTGTCCGCTTATTTCACCGGCGCGATCGGCGCCGAATCGGCGACGTTCCCCAATGACTTGAACCTCTCCTTTCGCAAGCACCTCGATCTGCGATATGGCGAGAACCCGCACCAACAGGCCGCGTTTTACACCGATCCGCGCGCGATCGGCGCATCGGTGACACAAGCGCGCCAATTGCAGGGCAAGGAACTGTCCTACAACAACATCGCCGACAGCGACACCGCGCTCGAGTGCGTGCGCCAGTTCGACGCTCCGGCTTGCGTCATCGTGAAGCACGCGAATCCCTGCGGCGTTGCGACGGCCTCATCCATCGCATCGGCTTACGTGAACGCGTATCGCACCGACCCAACTTCCGCCTTCGGCGGGATCATCGCGTTCAATCGGGAGCTGGATGCCGCCACCGCGCGAGCGATCGTGGAACGGCAGTTCGTCGAGGTGATTCTCGCACCCAGCGTCTCCGGCGAGGCACGCGCGATCGTCGCCGCCAAGGATGACGTGCGCGTGCTGGAATGCGGCGATCTCGCGAAGCCGGCCTCCCAGATGCTCGAATACCGGAGCGTTACCGGCGGTTTGCTGGTGCAAACTCGCGATGCAGCCTCGGCGCGCGCCGAGGACCTACGGGTGGTCACCAAGCGCGCGCCCAGTGAGCAGGAACTCGAGGACCTCTTGTTCGCCTGGCGCGTCGCTAAATATGTCAAATCAAACGCCATCGTCTGCGTCAGAGACGGCACCACCCTGGGCGTCGGTGCCGGTCAGATGAGCCGGGTGGTCAGCAGCAAGATTGCGGCCCTCAAGGCGACGGATGCCGGCCTGACGCTGAAGGGCGCCTCCGCCGCCTCCGACGCATTCTTTCCGTTTCGCGACGGTCTCGACGTGGTCGCGGAGCTCGGAATCGAATCGATCATCCAGCCCGGCGGATCCAAGCGCGATGCCGAAGTCATCGGTGCGGCGGATGAGCACGGCATCGCCATGGTGTTCACCGGCACTCGTCACTTTCGTCACTGATGCAGGTCCTTGTCATCGGCGGCGGAGGCCGTGAACATGCCCTCGCGTGGAAATGCGCGCAGTCGGCGCGGGTGAATCGCGTATTCGTCGCCCCAGGCAACGCCGGCACGGCGCTCGAGCCGAAGCTCGTCAATGTCGACATCGCAGCGACCGACACCGACCGCTTGCTGGACTTCGCCGAGCGTGAGCGCATCGATCTGACCATCGTTGGACCCGAAGGGCCGCTGGTGGATGGCATCGTCGATCGGTTCGCCGCGGCGGGGCGCCCGTGCTTCGGCCCCACCCGTGCAGCCGCCCGGCTGGAGGGTTCCAAAGCTCACACCAAGGAATTCCTCAAGCGGCACCGCATTCCGTCAGCCGCGTATGCCACGTTCACCGCCGCGGACTTCGACCCAGAATACATTCGGGCTCAGCGGCTCCCGGTTGTGGTCAAAGCGGACGGCCTCGCGGCCGGCAAGGGAGTGGTGATCTGCGAGACTCACGACGCTGCCGTCGAGACGGCAACCTCGATGCTGGGAGGGAGCTTCGGTGCCTCAGGCCGCACGATCGTGATCGAGGAGTTTCTGACCGGCGAGGAAGCAAGCTTCATCGTCGTCGCCGCGCACGATCAGGTGATACCGCTCGCGACCTCCCAGGATCACAAGCGCCGTGACGATGCCGATCGGGGCCCGAACACCGGGGGGATGGGCGCCTACTCGCCGGCGCCCATCGTCACTGTCGAGATTCACGAGCGCATCATGCGGGAAGTGATCACTCCCACTCTGCGTGGGCTGATCCTCGACGGAACTCCATACACGGGTTTTCTGTATGCCGGCCTCATGATTGGTACGGACGGAACGCCGAACGTCATCGAGTTCAACTGCCGCTTGGGCGATCCGGAGACCCAGCCGATTTTGATGCGCCTGCAAAGCGACCTCGTCGCGCTCTGCGAAGCGGCACTCGGACGGGCGCTCGACGGTGTGGAGACCTCCTGGGATCCCCGCGCGGCACTGGGCGTCGTCATGGCGGCGGGCGGTTACCCTGAAAGCTATCGCAGCGGCGATGAAATCTCGGGACTGGAGGCGGCAGCGCGCCTGCCGGGCAAGGTGTTTCATGCCGGGACGCGCCGGGAGCGGGGGCAGATCGTGACCGCAGGCGGACGCGTGGTGTGCGCCGTCGGACTCGGGAAGACGGTCGAGGATGCTCAGCACCAAGCGTACGGTCTGGTGGATGCAATCCACTGGAATCAAGCGCAGTATCGGCGCGACATCGGCTACCGCGCGGTGGCTCGCGAGCGCAACGCACGCTAATTCGATGTCCGAAAGCGGCGAGACTCGCGCCGCCATCTGTTGCACCATGGACGCCATCCAATCCAGCGATTCGAGGTGAATCATGGTGTCATTCCAATTGGCCGGTCTTGCGCGCGCAACTTTTGCTCCTTTGTTCGCACTGAGCGACGCGGAATTGTTCCGCATCGACGCACGGCGTGTCTTCGCCGACTCCAAACCCGGCTTTCCATGCCGTGTGAGCCTCGCGGATGCTGACGTCGGCGAGGAGCTCTTGCTGCTGCCGTTCGAGCATCAGCCGGCGGCCTCACCCTATCGTTCGTCGGGACCTATTTTCGTGCGCAAGGCAGCGGAGCAAGCCGTCCTTGAGCCCGGCGTCATTCCGGACTACGTACTTACACGCCTGATTTCCGTCCGGGCGTACGACGCGGCGCATCAGATGATCGATGCGGCGGTGTGCCCCGGAACCGAGGCCGCGCAACTCATCGACAAAATGTTCGCACGCGCTGAAGCTGCGTATATTCACCTGCACAACGCCAATCGCGGCTGCTTTTCCTGTGCGGTCCAACGCATCGATCGAGGAGAATTGCATGACGCCATCCCGAGACACCACCGCTGAGAAACGGCGCGCGTTCCGCGAGCTTCATCGGAGCGGCTGCTTCGTGATCCCGAATCCGTGGGACGCCGGCAGTGCACGCTACCTTCAAAGCCTGGGATTCAAAGCGCTCGCGAGCACGAGTTCGGGCGCCGCGTGGTCACAAGGTCTCCCGGACAACGGCCTTTCGCGCGGCCAGGTCCTCGAACATCTGCGAGTGATGGCCGCCGCCACCGACCTGCCACTGAATGCCGATTTCGAGGACGGCTTCGCCGCCGAGGCGACCGGCGTCGGCGAGAGCGTCCGCCTCGCCGTCGACACCGGTATCGCCGGGGTGTCGATCGAGGATTCCATACGGGGCGGATCGTTGTATCCACTCGATGTTGCCGTCGAGCGCTTGCGCGCGGCGCGGCGTGCCATCGACGCCGCCGGCGGCGACGTCATGTTGATCGGCCGAGCGGAATGTTTCCTGGTCGGCCATCCTGATATCGAGTTGACCGTAAGCCGGCTCAAAGCCTACGCCGCGGCCGGTGCCGACTGCCTGTACGCGCCCGGCATCAAGACCACCGCGCATATCCGCGCCGTGGTCGAGGCGGTACATCCCAAGCCGGTGAATCTGTTGGTCGGGGCGCCGACGGACCTGTCGCTCGCGCAAATCGAGGAATTGGGAGTCCGTCGCGTGAGCGTCGGCGGCGCGCTGGCGCGCGCGGCTTGGGGCGGATTCATGAGCGCAGCTCGAAAGATCGCGGAACAGGGAAGCTTCGACGGGCTGGCCGGGGCCGCGGCTCACGCGGCAATGAACGCGCTGTTCGAGGGAAGCGGCTCCTAGTCCACCGGAGAATGCCGGCCCCAGTCGAATCGACGGCCGAGTATGGCTTTGAAGATCAGATGGTCGGTGGCTGCCGTTGCGCCGACGCCGACGCCGATGTTGATCTCCCACAAAGGCGATACATTGAGGTCGGTGACGACGAACAGCTGCTGTTGTTGCGTGTGGATGGGCGCGATGTTGCCGATGGCGCCGTAGTCGGCATACCACTCGACTCCGCCACTGACGACGCGGTTGAAGTCGTAACTGATCTTGGCACTCGGAGCGAAGCCCACGCCTTGATTCACGTCGGGGCCGTGCCAGGTGCGCTCGAGCGCCGGGTTGATGGCGAAATACCACCGTCCCACCGCCTTGTCGATGATCGGCCGGACTTCCCAGGTCCAGGTGTCCGTCGAGTAGGCGGAGCGCTGAAAGCCGATTTCCGTGGAGAGACCGACCCCGACGGGCCATCCCCAGGAGTCCGGCACCCGCACGCGCGGCCGGATGTGATCGCCCACCCATTGCACGCCGTGTCCGTCCTGCTCGCTGGTGAAAATGTAGAAACCGACCTCGGACCAATCATTGAGACCTTGGGTGAGCTCCACCGTCTCGTGTTCCTGATGATCGGTGGGATAAACCCCATCGACGACGAATTTCTGGCCATCGAGCGTGTAATTCGAGTGCAGCTCGACCATCAATGTCTCGGGCGGCACGGTGTCGGCGCCGTATACCTGGATCTCATAATTGGTTTGAGCCCGGCTCGATAACGGCGCGGCAGCGAACGCAAGGAGCACCACGAATCCCCGGCACGAAGGTGTGGTCGGTCGCTCAGGCATAGTTGAAAACCATCATGAAGCCGCGGTCCATGTGGTTCTGCTGGTGGCAGTGGAACAGCGAGGCGCCCGGATTGTCGGCCGTGAACTCGACCTCCATGCGCGTCCGTGCATCGACCAATACCACATCTTTGATGATGCCCCGACTGTCGTTCCCTGCCCCGAGGCGGCGCAACTCGAAGCTGTGGCGGTGCAGATGCACCGGATGATCATCGACACTGTTGTTGACGAACTGCAGACGGTAGCGCCGCCCGGCGATGAGCGGGGCCACCCGCACATCCGGGTAGGACGCCCCGTTGATGGTCCAACTCTCCATGGCGCCGTGACCTTGGAACTTGGAGTCGAACACCAGCGGGATGACCGTCGGAGGTTCGGCCGGGTTTCCGCCGACAGGCGCTCCGCCGAATTGCTCGTAGCCCCAGCTCAGGTCGGAAGGCTGGTGCCACCGCGGGGCGCCCGATTGATTTTCGTACTCCACGGCAATCGCCATCCCGAGGGCCTGCACGTGCTTGCGCACCTCCCCGAGAATCCAGACACCGGGATTATCCATTTCCACCAGCGCGCAGACCCGTTCGGCAGGCGCCAGCCTCAACATGGCAACCGTCTGCGGCTCGGGAACGGGGTTGCCATCGAGCGCCACCACGCGAAAGGAGTGGCCGGCGAGCGCGATCCAGTGAACCTCCGTAGGACTGGAATTGAGGATATGCAGCAATATGCGTTGGCCCTGCTTCACGCGCAATGGCTCACCGGAGCCCATGGCCTTGCCGTTGATCGTCGCAACCGCGTAGCTCGGATTCATCGCACCGTCGTCGCTGGCAAGCAGGTAGCCGCCCCAATCGTGCAGGGCGAGAAAGAACTCCTGGTCGTAGCGCGCCGGGTTTTCTCGTGGCTCGATCATCAAAAATCCGTGCTGGCCGCCGTATTGGGCACGGCTCAAATCATTCATCGCCATGCTGTGAGTGTGATACCAGCGGAAGCCCGAGGGCCGCGGGGTGAGCCTGTAGCGGGCGCTCGAGCGAGGCGCGATGGCGGGCGTACCTTCCTCCACGGCGCCGTCGACCGCGGGCGGAAGGAAAAGACCATGCCAGTGCACAACCTCCGGTCGATCGGTGCGGTTGATCACTTCGATCGTGACCGGTTGATTCTCCTTGAAGCGCAGCAACGGCCCAGGAGCCTGTCCGTTGTAGGCGGTCGTTTTCACGGTGTGGCGTGGCGCGAGATCGAGCGTCACGTCGGCGATTTCTATCGTATGGTCCGGCGCGGGCGCATCGTGGCCGAAGGCGGTCAATCGCGGCGCGAGGCCGGCGAGGGTGGAGATCTTCAACAGGTCGCGCCGTGAAATCATCGGCCGATGATAGCCAATCCGTATGTCGGCGCTACCCCGCCCCTGCATGATGCTGACGGAACAGCCGTCCGCGCTCCGCCGCCAGCACGAACCCCAGCGCGACGAGCCCGCAGCATAAAGACCCGACGGCGAGCGGCAGCGTAGTGCCGTTGAATTCCCTGCCGATCAGTGCGGCAAGAATCGCCGCGCTCCCCGTCGAGATGCAGCCTTGAAGTGATGCGCCCAGGCCGGCGACCGCCCCGACCGGCTCCATCGCCATGGCGCCGAAATTCGACACCGACAAGCTGAACGTCGCCATCGTCGCCGCCTGAAGCACCACGAAGGTCCACACGTGCTCCCAGCCGAGCGCTGCCACGGCCACATGCAGGACGGAGATGGCAATGAACACGAGAATCGCGGTGTGGGAGATGAGTCTCATTCCCAATCGTCCGACGAGCCGCGAGTTCGTGAACGCGGCCACTCCCATGAAGCCCGCGCAGAGCGCGAACATCAACGGCATGATGCGCGGCCGGTGGAACACGTCCGCGAATATCTGCTGCACCATGCCGACGTAAGCGATCAGCGCGCCGAACAGCGCCGTCATGGCGAGGGTGTAGAACATGGAGATGCGGTTCAACACCACCAGCCGCACGGCGCGGAGAATATGCGAAGGATCCAGAGGCAGCCGGTACTCCGGATGCAAGGTCTCCGGCAATCGCAGCAAGGCGTACAGCCACACGATCGAGGCGAACACGCCGCACGCGATGAAGATATACCGCCAAGACGCCATCCAGAGAATCGCCTGACCGAGGCTCGGCGCCAGTACGGGAACCATCAGGAAAACGACGAAAGTGAGCGACAGGACCCGCGCCATGGGTCGCCCGGAATACAGATCGCGCACGATGGATCGGACCACGGTGGCGCTGGCGGCGGCAAGCCCATGCACGAAGCGCCATGCAAGCAGCGCCTCGAAACTGCGGGTCATTCCGCAGACCAGCGCCGCCACGACGTAAAGACACATTCCGCCGAGCACGATCGGCCGTCTCCCGAAGCGGTCCGACAAAAGCCCCCATACGAGCTGACCGGTACCCAGCCCCGCCATGTAAGTGGTCACGATCCACTGGCCATGGTTCGGATTGGCCACCTTGAGCGCGCCGACGATGGCGGGGAATGCGGGCAGCATCGCGTCGATCGCGATGGCCTGCGTCGACATCATGGCTGCCGAGAGCGCGACGAACTCGCCGAAGCGAATCGGCACCCGGCTGCGGTCGTCCATCAAGCCGGAGATTTGCGTGCGATGCTGGTCGCCATGGTCACGATGGAGGCAAGATCGGTCAGATTTGCCGGAACCACCAAGGTAGTGCCGGCTTGTGCGAGCTTGCCGAATTGCTTGACGTATTCCTCGCCGATACGCAGCTGCATGGCCTCGATGCCGCCGCGGTCGGCGAGCGCCAGACCCACCTGCCGGAGTCCTTCCGCGGTTGCGCTCGCGACCGCGAGAATGGCCTGGGCCTGTCCCTCCGCCTCGTTGATCTGCTGTTGCTTGTTGGCCTCGGACTGTTTGATCACCCGCTGCTTGTCGCCCTCCGCCGAATTGATCTTGGCGTCACGATCCCCTTCCGAGGTCAGCACCACGGCGCGCTTTTCGCGTTCGGCGCGCATCTGCTTCTCCATCGCGGAAAGCACGTCCTTCGGCGGCGTGATGTTCTTGATTTCGTAGCGCAGGACTTTGACGCCCCAGGCTGCGGAGGCCTTGTCGAGCTCGCCCACCACATTGGCGTTGATCGCACCGCGCGCCTCGAAGGTGCGATCGAGCTCGATCTTGCCGATCTCGCTGCGCAGGGTCGTTTGCGCGAGCTGCGCGATGGCGAAGCCGAAGTTGCTGATGCCGTAGGACGCCAGATGCGGATCGAGCACTTGCATGTAGAGCACCGCGTCGACGCCGACCTGCACGTTGTCGCGCGTGATGCAGACCTGCTCCGGAATATCGGTGGCGATTTCCTTCAGGCTGTGACGGTAGGCCACACGCTCGAAGAACGGCACGAGAATATGAAACCCGGCCTGCAGCGTGCGGCTGTACTTGCCGAGATGCTCGATGACAAAAGCGCTCTGCTGAGGCACCACGGTGGCCGTTTTGGCCACGATGATGACCACGACGAGGGCGATGACGATGACTCCATAGACCAAGGGCATTGACGCGACTCCTACTTGATGACGGTCAAGCGCCGGACTGAACCACGAGCGTCAGCCCATCGACACGTACGATTTGCGCGTGCTTGCCGGCCGGGATGGTGGTCTCGCCGCCGTTCACGGCGCTCCAGGTGCTGCCGCGATGCTCGAGCCGGCAACTCTCCCCCGGCGTCAGCGCCTGCGGCACGATCACGATCTCTCCCTCGGGGCCGGCGTTCATCGCTGGGAGGTTCCGGTACAGTCGCGCATACAACCGGCGGCGAAAGCCCACGAGCGAGACCGCGGCGAGCACCGCGAACAGCGCCCATTGCATCCAATCGGCGAGCGGTGCTCCAACGAGATCCAGGAAGCCGACCACGAGCGCGGCGCCCCCGACGAAGACCAGATAAAACTGAGCGTTGACGAAGGTGAGCTCGGAACCCAGCAGGATGGCCCCGACCGTGATCCATGCCCACCATTCCATGAGCCGCGCCTACCGTTTCATCGCGTCGAAGAAATCCGTATTGGTCTTCGTATCCTTCATCTTGTCGAGCAGGAACTCGATCGCCGCGAGCTCATCCATGGGATGCAGGAGCTTGCGCAAAATCCACATCTTGGACAACTCGGCCGGATCGGTGATGAGCTCTTCCTTGCGGGTGCCCGAGCGGTTGATGTTGATCGACGGGAACACGCGCTTTTCCGAGATACGGCGATCGAGGTGGATCTCCGAATTGCCGGTGCCCTTGAATTCCTCGAATATCACATCGTCCATCTTCGAGCCGGTGTCGACCAGCGCGGTCGCGAGGATGGTCAGGCTCCCGCCCTCCTCGATGTTGCGTGCGGCGCCGAAGAATCGCTTCGGCCGCTGCAGTGCATTCGCGTCCACGCCGCCGGTGAGCACCTTGCCGGAACTCGGCACCACGGTGTTGTAGGCACGCGCCAGTCGCGTGATGGAATCGAGCAGGATGACCACATCTTTCTTGTGCTCGACCAGGCGCTTCGCCTTTTCGATCACCATCTCGGCCACTTGCACGTGCCGGCTCGCCGGCTCGTCGAACGTCGACGAGACCACCTCGCCCTTGACCGTCCGCGCCATCTCGGTGACTTCCTCGGGCCGCTCGTCGATCAGCAGCACGATCAAAATCACTTCCGGATGATTCGCGGTGATGGCGGTCGCGATGTTCTGCAGCAGCATCGTCTTGCCCGCCTTCGGCGGCGAGACGATCAGCCCGCGCTGGCCCTTGCCGATCGGCGCCACCAGGTCGATGGCGCGTGCCGTCAAGTCCTCGGTGGAACCGTTTCCTCGCTCGAGTTTCAGACGCTCGGTCGGGTGCAGCGGCGTCAAGTTCTCGAACAGCACCTTGCCGCGCGAGCTCTCCGGAGAGTCGAAATTGATCTCGCCCACTTTGAGCAGGGCGAAGTAGCGCTCGCCGTCCTTCGGCGGACGGATCAGCCCGGAGATCGAGTCGCCGGTACGCAGATTGAAGCGGCGAATCTGGCTCGGGGATACGTAAATATCGTCCGGTCCCGCGAGGTAGCTCGAATCAGAGGAGCGCAGGAAGCCGAAGCCATCCTGCAGGATCTCGAGCACGCCGTCGCCGTAAATGTCTTCGCCCTTGCGGGCATGAGCCTTGAGGACGCCGAAGATGATGTCCTGCTTGCGCGAGCGGCCCATGTTCTCGAGACCCATGGTCTCGGCCAGCTTCACCAGGTCGCTGATGGGACGCTTCTTGAGCTCGGTGAGGTTCATCGAGCTGCGGCTGCGCGCGAGGTCGGCCTGAGCGATGATCTCCAGATCGTCGCCGCCCTCCGGCAGATCGCCGTAATCCTCGTGGGGCGGACGCCCGCCGTTGGTATTGCCGTTGCGGTCGTTGCGGCGATTCGAGCGGTTCGGCCGGCCGCCACCGCCGCCACCGCCCTGCCCGCCCTGTTGCCCCCCGCCACCCTGGCCGCGGGATTGATTGCCCAGATAGCCTCTCACAGGTTGCTGTCCAGAAAGGCGGCGAGCTGCGACTTGGTGACCGCCCCCACTTTCTGGGCCTCCACGGTGCCATTCTTGAACAGGATCAGCGTGGGAATGCCGCGGATGTTGAATTTGGGCGGCGTTGCCGGATTGTCGTCGATGTTGAGCTTCGCGATGCGGACCTTGTCTTTGTACTGATCGGCGATCTCATCGAGGATGGGCGCGATCATCTTGCACGGGCCGCACCATTCCGCCCAGAAATCGAGCAGCACGGGCTTCTCCGAGTTGAGCACGTCCTTGTCGAACGTGGCGTCGCTGGTGTGAACGATGGTTGGATTACTCACTGCGGATATGCCTCCTGTGGGAGATTCATTTTGAACTTGGAGCGGGGGGTTGGTTTCGTGGGGAAAGGGGGCCCAACTCGCGCGAAGTGACGATGCGCGGCCGTTCGGGCACAATACAGCGGGTTTAGCGGTGTTGATTACCTTAAAAGGGTACCGATGATACGGTTGATGGGAGCGGATAGACCGGCTCCTGATTGGCAGTATTGTTAACCGGTCCCTCACCATTTTGCAAGTTTCCGCTGCTCAGAAAGGAAAAATGTCAGACGCGCATCTCAGTAAGTTGACCTTCGATTCGCTCCAAATCCCCGAGTCTTTGAAACGGGCCATCGCCGAACTCGGCTTCACCCGCTGCACCCCGATCCAGGCGCAGACCCTGCCCCTGGCGCTCGAGGGCCATGACGTGGCGGGCCAGGCGCAAACCGGGACCGGCAAGACCGCGGCGTTTCTAATCGCGCTATTCAACCGGCTGTTGACCGACCCCGGCGCGCCGAATCGGCCGATAAACGCGCCCAGAGCGATCGTCATCGCGCCGACCCGGGAGCTCGCGGTGCAGATCCATTCGGACGCCGAGGGCATCGCGAAATATACCGGCCTGAAGTTGGCGATCGTGTTTGGCGGAGTCGACTACGAAAAACAGCGCCGTGTCTTGGAGGAAGGCGTCGATGTCCTGGTCGGCACGCCAGGCCGCATCATCGACTATTTCAAGCAACATGTGTTCGATCTGCGCCATATTCAAGTGGCGGTGCTCGATGAAGCGGACCGCATGTTCGATTTGGGATTCATCAAGGATATCCGCTTCATTCTCAGGCGTCTGCCCCACCCGACCCTGCGCTTGAATATGATGTTTTCCGCGACTTTGTCGTACCGGGTGCTCGAACTCGCGTATGAGCACATGAACAACCCCGAATTGATCCGCATCGAGCCCGACAAGATGACCGTCGATCGCGTGCGGCAGGTGCTCTACTTCCCCTCCACCGAGGAGAAGATCCCGCTGTTGATGGGGCTGCTGCGCCGGATCGATGCGCAACGCACCATGGTGTTCGTGAACACGCGGCGGGTCGCCGAGGTGCTCGAGCGGACGCTCACCGCCAACGGCTTCGTGGCCCAGGCTCTGTCGGGCGATGTGCCGCAAAACAAGCGCTTGAAGATGATGCGCGACTTTCACAGCGGCGACGTTGCCGTGCTGATCGCGACCGACGTCGCGTCTCGCGGGCTGCACATTCCCGACGTGAGCCATGTATTCAATTTCGACCTTCCCAACGACCCTGAGGACTACGTCCACCGAATAGGCCGCACGGCTCGCGCCGGAGCAGAGGGCGATGCGTTGAGTTTCGGTTGCGAAGAATATGCCGTGGGTCTGCCCGACATCGAACGCTACATCGGGCATCAGATTCCACGGGCGCCGATCGAATCGGCGGATCTTGCTGTGGTGACCGCACCGCCGCCCGCCGAATGGCGCGAGCGCGCACCCCGCAGCGGCCCGTCGCGAGGCGGCGGCCGCTCCGGCGGAGGACCGCGTTCATCGGGCGGCGGCCCTCGCTCGGGAGGACGGCCTCAAGGCGGCCATCGGCGCTCTGCGCCGCCTTCGCATGGCGGCCAGTCCTCCCATGGTGGTGGTCAGTCGTCGCGCACTCAGACCCCGCGCGGATCCGCGCCGGCTACCGACGCCGCACCGCGCACACCGCGCCCGCCGGAAGGCAGCGGGGGCCCTGCCGACAAGCCGGCGGGCGAGCGTCCCGCGCGCCGCCGCCGCCGCCGGGGGCGCCCTGGCGGATCGGGCGGGGGCACCCCCGCGGTTACATGAGCTCAGCCACCCCATCGACCGCGACATAGCGGCCGGTGTCCTGGCGAGGCCGGCCGGAATCCGGCAACCGCACTGCTCGCAGCCACCCAATGCCGAAGGCGTGTGCGGCGTCGAGCACGGGCAGGCTGTCGTCGATGAATAAAGTGCGCTGCGGGACGAACGGCTCCCGGGCGTTGAGCCGCGGCCAGAAGCGCGCATCTTCCTTCGGCGCATGAAACGTGTGCGTCGAATACCAGGCATCGAAGTGATCCGTGAGCCGGGATTGCTCGTTCTTGATCGCGAGCGTCACCGGGTGCGCGTTGGTCACCAGCACCCGCCGCTTGCCGCTGACCTTCAGCTTGTCGAGAAAATCCCGTGCGCCGGGCAAGTACCCCACCCGGTGGAGCACCTCACGCTTGATGGCCGCGATATCGAGCCCGAGTTCCCCGCTCCAGTAATCGATGCAGTACCACTGCATGGTGCCGCGAACCGCCTGAAACTTTGGCGCGAGCGCCTCCCACGCGGCCGCTTGGGCCAATCCGTGGAGCTCGGCGTAGCGGGTGGGAAGGTGTTCCTGCCAGAACCAATTGTCGAAACGCTGGTCGAGCAGCGTCCCGTCCATGTCCAGGAGCACGGTGTCGATGCTCGACCAATCGAGCCCTGCATGTGGGGACATTTGAGTATCATACCAACCGATGAGAGATCTTCGTGGCCTCGCCGAAGCCTTGATGCCGATCGCGGCACGCGCCGGCACCGCGATCATGAAGGTCTACAACGGAGCCTTCACGGTTGAGCGCAAGGACGACAATTCGCCGTTGACGCTCGCCGACCTCGAATCCCAGCGGATCATCGTCGAGGGCTTGCGGCACTTGACGCCCGACGTGCCCGTGCTGTCGGAGGAATCGGCACAAGCGCCATGGTCCGTGCGGCAATCCTGGCGCGAGCTTTGGGTGGTCGACCCGCTCGACGGCACTCGCGAGTTCGTGAAAAGGAACGGGGAATTCACCGTCAATATCGCCCTCATTGTCGAGCACGAGGCCGTGCTCGGAGTGGTTACCGCGCCCGCGCAGGGAATTGCGTATTGGGGGGCAACGGGTATTGGCGCCTTTCGTCAGGACGAGGACGGCTCCGACCACCCAATTCACGTCGCCACTCCCGCCTCGCCGCTGCGCGTGGTCGGCAGCCGGTCGCACATGAGTCCCGAAACGGCGGCGTATCTAGCCGGCTTCCCGCCCCACGAAATGACTGGAGTCGGCAGCTCGCTGAAATTCTGCCTGTTGGCCGAAGGCAAGGCCGAGCTCTATCCGCGCTTTGGGCCCACCTCGGAATGGGATACCGCCGCGGGACAAGCCTTACTCGAGGCGGCCGGGGGCCAGGTGACCCGCATGGACGGCCACCGGCTGCGTTACAACTGCCGCGAGAGCCTCATCAACGGCGATTTCGTCGCATTCAGTCATCCGAGCGTATTGTCGCAGACGCAGCCGCGAGCGCCGTCGTGAGGAAAAGCCCGTCAGGCATGTCCCGCCGGCTCGCAGAACTGCAGCGTGGCGTCGAGCAACGTCGGTATGTCGAACACCACCTCGTCGCCCTCCGTGGTGAGACGCGCCACGCCCGCCGCGGCGATCAGCGCGGCCGGCACATGAACCTGATCACGCTGGCGAGGCGGCATCCAGGTGTGAAGCCGGACATCGCCGAAGGCGCGGTTGAGCGCTCCCCAGCGAAGCTCGGCGGCACGCGCTACGGGCGTCTCCAGGTCCGGTTGATCCCTCGCCGTACGCGGCGCGGTCAACAGGCTGTGGACATATTGCACCATGTCATTCGGATCGACCCTAATGGACATGTCGGGGGCCCTATCGGAAGCCATTGCGGAGTGTTTCATGTCTCCTCTATGGGGCATGCCGGGTGGAAATCCAGGGTAAGCTCTGCGCCGTGAGCGTCGATCTCGTCTTTTTAATGATCGGAGCCTCGAGCTTGGCAATTGCGTACACGGTTTGGCACAGCGCGCTCGAGGCACGCGAAGCGGCAAATCGCATCGCACGGGAGGCCTGTTCCCGCGCGGTCGTGCAATTCCTGGACGAGACGGTCGCCTTCGCGGGCTTTCGCTGGCGCCGCGACGACGGCGGAAAACGGCGCTTGCTGCGAACCTACACGTTCGATTACACCAGCGACGGGTTCGAGCGTGCGCAAGGATTCATCGTACTGTCGGGCGCACGCCTGGAAGCCGTCGGGTTGGCCGGAAATCCCTCGTGAGTGCCGGCGTCATCGTCGATCTGCACACGCATTCGACGTGTTCGGACGGCGCCTTGCCGCCGGCCGAACTGGTCGAACGCGCCGCAGCGGCAGGTATCGCACTATTGGCCCTCACCGATCATGACACCACCGCGGGGCTTGCAGAGGCGGAGGCGGCCGCGGCCCGTCTGGGAGTGGCGTTTGTTCCCGGCGTGGAAATCTCCGTCGCATGGCGGCACCAGTCGATTCACATTCTCGGCCTCTGGATCGATCCCGCATCGCGGGCGCTTCGAGACGTGCTCGTCGCCCAAGCCGAGCGGCGCCGCGTCCGCATGCAAAAAATCTGTGCTGCCTTGACCAGGGCGGGCCTGCCGGGCGGCGAGCTCTTGTCGGCGGTCGAGGCAAACCCCGGTGTGCCCACTCGATCGCACCTGGCGGCAGCGCTCGTGGCCGGGGGACACGTACATCGTGCCGAGGACGCTTTTCGCAAATATCTTGGCCACGGCAAGCGAGCGCACGTCGCGGCGGGCTGGCCGCTGATCGAGGAGGCCGTGGCCGCGATCCGGGCGGCAGGCGGCGCCGCCTGCATCGCTCATCCCGCCCGTTACACCTTGTCGTCGGGCGCTCGCCGCCAGCTGGTATCCGACTTCGCAGCGGCGGGCGGATCGGCGCTCGAAATCGTCACCGGCGCCAACGGCGCCCAGCACGCTCCCGCGAACGCCGCACTCGCGATGCGATTCGGCCTCTCGGGATCCCTGGGCTCCGACTTTCACGATCCCCAACTAACTTGGAATCCTTTGGGCCGGTTGGCTAAGCTACCCGATGGCATCGACCCGCTGTGGCGCCACCGGAATCCTTGAAGCATAAGAA
>JBEKHO010000022.1:0-86082 GCA_050012215.1 Steroidobacteraceae bacterium | reverse complement strand
GCCACCGTGTCATCGTCGAGTTCCCCGAGCGATCCTTCCTGAGCCGGCACACAGCTGGCAAAGTAGCGGAAATGATCGACGGCCAGCGGCATGTCCGCAAGATTCGTCTCGCGGATCGGCTTGCCGTTGTCGTAGGTCTCGACGGCGGCGAGGAATGGCAGATATTGCTCCATGCGATCGGCGATTTTATTGAGCACTCGCGCCCGCTCGGCCACCGCAGTGCGGCCCCAGGCGGGAGCGGCGGCGTGCGCCGCGTCGACGGCGCGCTCGACGTCTTCGGCTTGCGAGCGGGCTATCTTGCAAATCACCTGACCCGTGGTCGGCGATATGTTGTCGAAATAGCCACCCTTGGCAGGGGCGACCCATTGGCCGCCGATGAAATTCTCATACTTGGCGCGGAGTGGAATCTTCCGTTCCAGCGTTTTCATGTGCGATGCAAAAGAGCCGCTTTCGGCGATGGTAGAAGTCGAGCCTTCGATGGGGCGCACCTGGGCGGAACTCATGATCCTTCTCCTATATTGGGTTAATCGGAACAAGCCTATTCGTCAACGCCGCGGGCAGGGCTGTAACCGAGTTAGTCACGCAATTTCCCCCGGAAATTCCAAACCCGCCGAAATTCTTAATCTAGCCAGCCTATCGAGCAAGCATCGTGCCAGTCGGACCATGCTGTGCCTTTTCTCGGAGCAACGATAGCCCGGACAATCACTTATCGCCGCAGGGCTGCCGCCGGGCGCGCCGGTTGCCGAACCTATCGGCGGATGATCTGCCCCCGCCGTGTCCGAGTGTCACCCGCATGGCGCATGTCGCCGCTGTGCCCGACACACCGCTTGCGTTGCGCTGCTCGCCGACCGCGTTCATTTCGCGTAATAGCGCATCGGCACCATCGATGTCTCGGCCTCGTGGTATTCGAGCTCGCGGCTACCCGCAGGGTAGCCGTTCTGCTGCAGGAGGAACGCCATGACCTGGACATCCTGTTCGGGCGTGAGGCTTCCCGGGGTTGCCGCGGGCATCAGCTTGGCAACGAAATTGAAGATGTCCTTGACGTGAAAATCGTAGCTGGGATCGGCGAAATTCGCGCCCTTGAGCGCGGGTCCCGAGAACCCGGCCGGCTGACCGTCGAGGCTGGGGCCGTGACACATCGCGCAATTCTGATAGTAGGCGAGCGCCCCCTTTTCGGCTTGTTCCGCGGTGTAGAGTGCCGGGGGCCTGCTGGGCCGCTTCTGCTTCGGCTTGCCGGTGCTCGCCGGGTCCGCGGTCCGGATCAGCGCTCCCGCATCCGAGTTCCATGCGATGGCGTCGCGGAATCCAGCGCGCGGGCCGGTCGAGGCGCCGGGCGGCTCGGCCTTGAGATAGGGTTTGATGAGCCGGTCGAGTTGTCCGTGCGCCGCGAGCTCGAACAATCCCTGGTTGAATGTGTTGGCGGTGCCCTGGGATTCGCTTGCGTAGAGCGCGACGAGATTCCAAGTCATGTGCTTCTCGGAGAGCGGCTGCAGGGCAAGCGAGCGGGATCGAGGGTGGCCCGCTTCGTATGCTTCGACGAGCGGTTGCCAGGCGAGGCCCGCGGCGATGCGGTGCGCCATCAGATCCTCGATCATTTGCGAGTCGCTCTCGTACACATGCATGACCATGTTGGGATGCATGCCGTAAAGCAGTCCCGCGAACGTGTCGAGCTCGGCGATGCCCACTTCACTGCCTTTAGGCAGCGCCGGGATCGGCTTTGGGTTCGCGGACGCGCGCTCGACAAGCACGAATCCGGTGCTGGCGTAGGCGGACGTCGCTTCGACGTTCGGTGGCAGATTCGGAGCGCTGAGGTCGATGGGAAAGCCCATGATGAGCTCGCAATCCGACTGCGCCAGTTTGGCGAAGCGGCTGGTCGGAAAGCCGTCGCCACCCTTGCCGTATCCCGTAAAAGGCACCGCCTGAACCTCATCGCCCTGAGTGGTCATCGCGGCCCGCGCCACCCGCTCGTCGAGCGTTGCGGTGGGACTGGCCTCATCTACGCAAACGCGTACAACATTCGTAGCATCGGCGCGGGGTGTGAGCCCCGCGCCTATCAGGAGCGCCGCGAGCGCGGCGCCGAGTATCTTGCCGAGTCGCCTATTGCAGTGCAAAGACATAGAGATGGCCGCCCTTCGGAATGGCTTTCACGGCGGGATCGTTGGCCATTTGGCCGCCCCAGATGGGGCCCGCACCGCCCCAGCCCGCCCATACCGCCACGTATTGCTTGCCGTTCGCTACGTACGTCGTCGGTACGCCGATGATGCCGGAGCTCAACTGCGGACTGGTCCAGACGACCTTGCCGGTTTTCGCGTCGAACGCCATGAAATGGCCGTCGGTTGAGCCTGAGAACATCAAGCCGCCGGCGGTGGCGAGCGTGGCGCCCGACCAGGGGAGGTGCGTTTCATACTGCCACACCTGCTTGCCGGTGTTCAGATCCACGGCCTGTACCGAGCCCCAGTTGCTGGTGGTCGGATCGTGCTTCACCTCGAAGGTCTCATCGAGGAACGCCAATCCCGCCTTGTAGGCCACGGGTTGAGCACCCTTGATGTCCATGCAGGCGTGCTGGGTCGGGATGTACGCCATCTGAGTCTGCGGATCGACCGAGATCGGCCACCAGTTTTTGCCGCCCAAAAAGCTTGGGCAGGTAAACACCTGTTTGTCGACCGTGGGCCGCATCGCCTGATCGGACTGAGGAACACCGGCCTTCATCCCAGTGATCGAGGTCGTGTGCACAAAGGGCTCGGCGTAGATCAGCTTGCCATTGGTTCGATCAACCGCATAGAACCAGCCATTGCGATCCGCATGCACGATCGCCTTGTACGCCGTTCCCTGGTAGGTGAGATCCGTCATGACGCTCTCGTTGGCGCCGTCGTAATCCCACGTATCGTTCGGCGTCCATTGATAATGCCACTTGATCTTGCCGGTATTCGGGTCGAGTGCCAGCACCGAGTCGGTGTACAAGTTGTCGCCGGGACGCAGAGTCGCCAGCCATGGACCAGGATTCCCAACGCCCCAGAGCAAGGTGTTGGTGGCATGGTCGTAGGTGCCGGTGATCCAGGGATTGCCGCCGCCCGTTTTGTAAGCACCTTTGGGCCAGGTGTCCCCGCCCGGCGTGCCCGGCGCCGCCGTCGTGTAGGTCTTCCATTCGACCGCGCCGGTCTTCGCGTTCAGCGCGGCGATGAATCCGCGCGACCCATACTCGCCGCCGCCATCGCCGATGATCACCTTGCCGTTCACGACCAGCGGCGCCCCGGAAATGAAGTAGCCGACCCCCGGAGGCGCAAGCGCGGTGTCCCACTTCACGGTGCCGGTCTTTGCATCAAGCGCGACGATGTGATTGCCCAGCGTGCCCATGTAGACGAGATCGCCGTACAGCGCCACGCCGCGGTTGACGACGTCGCAGCAGACGGTCTTGAGCGCCTTCTCGTCGATCGGATAATCGTATTTCCAAAGCACCTTACCCGTGACGGCGTCCAGTGCGATCAGATGATTCATGGGCGTGGTCACGAACATGTAGTTGCCGTTTACCACCGGGGCCGCCTCGTGTCCCTGGAACAGATTGCTCTCGTAGTCGAATGCCGGCGCCAGCTTGGCGGCGTTCGCGGTGTTGATTTGATCGAACGGCGCGAAGCCCGTGCTCTCATAGTTGCGCCGATACATGAGCCAACCTGGATCCTTTTGCGCGTCGAGCAAGCGCTCGGTGGTCACCGACGGATACGCCGGCATGTCCGCGAGGGACAGAAGCGGTGCCAGGGCGAGCGCCGCGAAGACGGTACCCCCCAGCATATGTTTAGCCGCAGCCGCTGCGGATCGCGATTTTGTGCACATGCGAAAACTCCCCTCAAATTCTGTTGATGGTTCAACGTGGCGATGCTGGAAACAGCAAGTGGCGTGCCAAGGCCCCGCAGCCTTGCCGTCGGTTCAAACGAGCCCGCTCATGGAAGGCGTGTCAGATCCGTGACAGGTTTTCCGTGCGCACTTGACACAGTCTAGGCTTCGCGGTTTAAAGGACAATAGGCTACGGGGGCAGAATGGCCATTATCGAGAATAACGAGGGCGCGCCGGCGCGCCCGCATCCATGACGACCGCCAGGCAGGGTCCGCACGCCGATCTGGTGTTGAAGGTCGCCGGTTGCAGTGCACTTCCGGAGGTGGTCACCGCCCTCACTCCGACCGTGGATCTGTCGTGGCGCCGCTGCTTGAATGAGTTCAAGCTGGACCCGGCGCGCGACTATCAGCCCACCGTCCTCGACCGCTCGAGAGTCCAAGACCTGCAGGCGGAGCACCAGGATCTGGTTGAGATCGCCCGTGCCGAGATGGATTCCCTCTACGAACAAATTGCGGGCTCCGGCTATGCGCTGTTGCTGGCGGACACCGATGGCGTGATTCTTTGCGAGAAGGTCGACCCGACGCTGAAGGGGCTGTTCACCCACGCGGGTCTGATCGTTGGCGCTGAGTGGAGCGAGCAGCGGGAGGGAACCAACGGCATCGGTACCTGCGCCAAGGAAGCGCGCCCCATCACCATTCATCAAGCCGATCATTTCCGTTCCCGGCATGTCGGCTTGTCGTGTTCAGCGGCTCCGATCCGCGACTCCAACGGCCGGGTCGTGGCGGTGCTCGACGCCTCCAGCGTGAACGACCCCGGCAGCCGCGAATCGAAAATGCACACGGTCGCGCTGGTCGCGACTTCCGCGCGGCTGATCGAGAAATGCCTGTTCTTGAGAAGGCATCGCGCCGACGCCATGCTGCGGTTTCATTTCCGACCGGAATTCGTGGACTTGCTGCACGACGGCGCCATCGCAGTCGCGGCCGATGGAACCATCGTCGCGAGCGATGCCACGGGCCTGAAGCTCCTCGGCGCCGCTGATCGCAGCGAATTGGTAGGGCGCTCGATTACCGAGGTGTTCGATGCGAGTTACGAGGAGCTGGTTGCCGCGCTCATGCTCGGGCGCCGCACCATGAGGGAATTGCGCGACAACCAGTTCGGTCGCCGCTACTACGCGAGCCTGGTCGAACCGGAAGCGCAAACGTCGCGCGCGCCCAGCGCGGGCGCGCAAGCCGCGCGCACCGTCGTGCGCGTCGCTCCCGGCGTGGGCGCCGCGGCGATGAGCTTGGCGGATTTGGCGGGGGATGACCCGCAGATGCTGAGGAACCTGCGCAATGCGCGAAGGATTGCCGACAGCAACGTGTCGGTGTTGATCGCGGGCCCGACGGGGAGCGGCAAGGAGGCCTTCGCCAGGGCCCTGCACTTCGCCAGCAAGCGGGCCGCCCATGCGTTCGTCGCCATCAACTGCGCGGCGATTCCCGAGACGCTGATAGAAAGCGAACTGTTCGGCTACGCGCCCGGAGCATTCACGGGCGCGCGCCGTGAGGGCATGCGGGGGCGCATCGTGCAATCCTCAGGCGGCACGCTGTTCCTGGACGAGATCGGCGACATGCCGCTGCTGCTGCAGACTCGCCTTTTGCGGGTGCTCGAGGACGAGGAGGTCACGCCGCTCGGCTCCGAGGCATCGATCAAGGTGAACTTGCGCGTGCTGTGCGCGTCGCACCGCAACCTCTTGGAACTTCTCGAGCGGGGGGAGTTTCGCGAGGACCTTTACTACCGATTGAACGGCATCACGATGGAGCTGCCGCCGCTGGCAGCACGGCGTGACAAGGAAGCGATCGTGCGGGGCTGCATCGCGCGCGAATCGGCCGGCATGGGCGCAGCGTCCATCGAGAAGGGGGCGCTGGAGAAGCTCCTCGCCTATGACTGGCCCGGCAACATCCGCGAACTACGCAATTCGATCCGCACCGCGCTTGCGCTCTGTTCCGGACGGGTCATACGCCTCGGCGATCTGCCGCAAGCAATTCGCCAGGGAAGATGCGCGAGACGGGGCCAGGAGGGTGCGCCTGCACGCGGTGGCGGCGTCGCCGTGCAGTGCTCATTGGAGCACGCCGAACGTGAGGTTCTGCTGGGGATGATCGCGCAGCACCGCTGGAACATGAGCCAGGTCGCGGCGCAACTCGGCATCAGCCGCAACACCTTATATCGCAAGATCAAGCGTCACGGCATCGTGATTGACCGCCGACCTGGCGGCTGAAGCGGTCCCTCCAAACGTGACGCAGGTGGCACTTCTCAGCCACCGGAGCGCGAAATGGATTCCAGATTGCCGGCGCATCACGTGGCGAGCACGGGCGCTGCATTTACCATAGGCCAATGGCCGTTCCTCCGATCCTGCTTGGGAGTCTTCGCAGCCGCATCCTGGCGCTGGTTCTGGGTCTGGTTTCCGTGGTGTTGATGGCGGCGGTCGTAGGCGTTGAGGTGACGGAGCGCGCCGAAACGCAGCGCCAGGTAGGCGCCCAGCTGCAGTCGAGCGCAGAGACCGCGCGCGAGGCGCTGCGGTTCCGGGATTTGCAGTTGGCGACGGGAGTTGGAGCCTTAAGCTCGGAAGCTGGCTTCCGCGAGGCAGTGTCGGCCGCAGACACTGCGATGCTCGCCTCGGCGATCGAGACTCAACAGCGGCGCATTAACGCCGATTTGGTCGTCGTGCTCTCCACCAACGGGCGTCCGCTCGCCAGCACCTTCAACGGCTCGTTGGCGAAGGCGGAGCGCGACCTCGAGGGGCTGATCGCAAGCGGCGCCGGCGGCAAAGTCCGTCAACTCTACCGGCTCGTCGATGGAAGGCCCTATCAGCTCGTAATTGCGCCGGTGCTCGCTCCTGATCCCATCGGGTGGGTTGCCATGGGTTTCGCGCTCGACGAGCGCGCGGCCGAGGATATTTCACGGCAATTGGGAGTCGATGTGTCGTTCGTCGCGACATCCGATCAGCATCCCTTGTTCATCGCCACCTCGGCACCCGAGGATCAGCGCAAGCTCGATTCGACCGCGATGCGAACGCCGCAGGCCACACCATTCACGGTCGCTGCCGGATCGGACAAGCTGTTGACGTGGATCCTTCCGATTCATTTCGCCAACGGATCGCTGTGCATGGTATTTCAACGCTCGCTGTCGAGCGCATTGCGGCCCTACGAGGCCGTCCGCAACTCCATGCTGCTGGTCGGCGGGTTGCTGCTTGCCGTCGCCACCGCTCTTGCCGCGTGGCTGGCGCGTAGCGCGACCAAGCCCGTCGAGGAGTTGACCAAGGCCGCGAAGCGTCTGGAAGCAGGCGATTACAGCGTGGAGGTGCCGTCCTCCGGCACCACCGAGCTCAAGGGTCTCGCCGGCGCATTCAATGCCATGCGCGCGGCGGTGGCGGATCGCGAGCAGACCATCCGGCATCAGGCCGACCACCATCCGCTGACGGGCCTTCCAACCCGCGCGCGTGTCAGCTCGATTCTCGAGGACATTTTGAACAAGGCGCGCGCCGGCAACCGGCCGGTGACGGTGTGCCTGGCGGAAGTGCAGCAATTTCAAAGCATCATCGGTTCGTTCGGCCACTCGGTCGGCGATCGGGTTTTGCTCGAGGTGGCGCGAAGGCTCAAGGTGCACGAGCGGCGAATCGACCACGTCGCGCACATCGGCACCGACCAATTCCTGCTCATTTTGGAATCGACCGGTGGCGCGAAGGCGGCTCAGCAGGCCGCCGCCATCGTCGACCGGCTGCACGGCAGCTTCGATTACCAGGAAGTTTCCTTCCAATTGGAATTGCGGGTGGGCGCAGCAGTGTTTCCCGCCGACGGCGCCGCCGCCGCGGAGCTGATGCGACGCGCAGAACTCGCCCTCTATCGCGCCAAGGAGGGGGGAGTTCCGGTCGGCCTCTATGTCAAGGACGACGAAAGCAGCCACCGCCAACGACTGTCGATCCTCGGCGACTTGCGCCGGGCGGTCGAGTCGAACCAGCTGGAGCTTCACTATCAGCCGAAGGTGAAGGCCGCATCCGGTGAACTCGTCGGATGCGAGGCGCTGGTGAGGTGGCGGCACCCGCAGCACGGGTATGTTCCACCGAGCGAATTCATCTCCCACGCCGAGCGCACCGGAGCCATCCGCTCGCTCACCTCCTGGGTGATGGCGACGGCGCTCAATGACGCGGCTCACTGGGAGCGCGAGGGGATGTCGGTGGATGTCTCCATCAACGTGTCGCCCGTGGATTTCGCCGACCCCGGGTTTGCCGATAACGTCGCCTCGCTCCTCCTCCAGACCGGCGCGAACGCGAGCCGCGTGATACTCGAGGTCACCGAGAGCGGCGCCATGAAAGACATCGCCGCGACTCTCCGGATGATGGAGCAGCTGCGGGTGCTCGGCCTGCGCTTCTCGATCGATGACTTCGGCACCGGCCATTCGTCGCTCGCACATTTGAAACGCCTGCCCGTGGATGAGGTGAAGATCGACCGCTCCTTCATCAAGGAACTCGAGACCCAGGGCGATGACGAGGTGATCGTCAGGTCCACTGTCAACTTGGGTCACGCGCTGCACCTCAAGGTGGTGGCGGAGGGGGTCGAGGAGGCCTCGAGCTGGAATACGCTGAGGCGCCTCGGCTGCGATCTGATCCAGGGCTACTTCATCGCGAAGCCGATGCCAATCTCGGAATTCACGTCCTGGTCGTTGGCCAGAAACGCTTCGGCTGCCGCATCTCAGTCGGCGCCAGCATCTCAGATGCGCGCGGGCCAGGAGTCTGTCGATGCGGCCGCAGCCGACCAACCCGCCGTCGTGGGCGCCGCTCGGTAGCACGACCCCCGCCCGGCCGCGTTCGGAAGGATTAGAATCCAGGCCAGGGCGTGACTACCCGCATGGGTGGGCTGTCACCTACGCATTCAAATCAAGATGCCACGGCCGTATCTATCATGAAGACTATCACGCCGAGGGAGTTCCGCAACGCGTTCCTCGCCGTTTTGAAGGCCGAGGAAAACAACTTTCGTGCGGCGGTGAGCTTCGAGGCGAAGTCGTACACCTACTACATGCGCTCCAATATCTTCCCGAAGATCGCCCGGCAGCTGGGCCTGTTGGCTTGGAACAAGGACTACTACGCGCTCGACGCGGTGTTTTACGAAGAGCGGGGCCGGGACAATGCCGGTAAATACACGACCTACGCAAAATGGATCTCGGTCGCACTGGAACACGCGAACAGGCCGAGCAGGACGTACGAGGAAATCAACAAGCTGCAGATGTTCAACGCCCCTTTGAAGGTGTTGATCACGTACGTGGCAGAAGGCGCCGAGGCCGAGTCGCTGCTCGGCAAGTACGAGGCGATCATCAAGGAATCGGACATCTTCGACGACATCGCCACGCTGCGAAAGCAGCTCCTGGTTCTCGGATCTCCGCAGAGCGTTCGGGGATGGCGCTTCTACGTGTACGAGAGCGACGGGTTCGTTCTCATGTTGCCGTCGTAACGGCCAGCGGCGCGGGGAGGCGCCTACTCGCGAGTGTCGATCGGGCTCATCGCACAGCGGTCGCGCTGAAATGAGGATTCTCGATGATCCCGAAGCGATTGCCGAAGGGATCGAGAACCGCCGCCACCTTAATGCCGCCACCGACCTCGCTGATGGGCTCCAGCGGCGAAGCGCCGAGTTCGATCAGGCGGGACCAAGCCGACGCGATGTCTTCGACTCCCCACAAAGGCTGCGGACCGGCAGTTCCGGGGGTGGCATCGGGGAGCAGCCCCAATTCAAATCCGCCGATCGAAAAACCCACGTAGAACGGTTCGTCGAAATACGGGGCTACGCCGAGCATCCGCGTGTACCAGCCCTTCGCCGCGGCGAGGTCGGGCGCGGGGTAGATGGCGGTTCGTAGACCTAGCAACATGCGGGCGCTCCTCTGGTGACTACAATTTGGCCAAGTGCGGTCATGTGATGATGCCGCGCGTTCGATAAACGCGCGTTGGACGGCAGACTATTGCGCCACGGGAGCGCAGCTGACTACCTCTCGTTCCTGCCCCGTTACAGAACATAGATACCTCTTACCTTGGCATGCAGCGTTCCAGGTACCATCGCCGTTGTGCTGGATATTCAGATTCGAGAGAACATTATCCTGCGGTACGCACCCCGTGTGCCCTGCGGTCAAGATTTGGTAGTGACTCTGCGTCCCTGGATTGCTCAACGAAACGGCGCAGCCTGAGACCTGCGATAGGGCCAGCAGCGCAACGAGCGCGATTGATGCTTGGGGTCGAAACATCATAGCCCTCCTGGTATTCCCCTGCTCGCAATAGATCAGCTGGCACTAAGGCCGTCAATCCGCGATTGGAGTAAGCGATAGGGTTGTCGTAATGTCGTAATTATTGAGGTGTGGGGTCCAAACTCGCGGCTTATGTGTTCGCGATACGCTGCATGCTGCCCTCGTGTGCGAGCAGTCGCGTAAGCGATGCGCGGCGATGGCGCCAGTGTCCCGAACATCGCCCCCCCCGATCCTCGACGCGTGCATGCCCTGCAGCGGGCGTATGACGGCCTGCGCATCGCCGTAGGGCACGCTGAGGCCCGAAAAAAGCGCCATTGCGACTTATGTCACATCGGTGCCCGCGGCCAGTGGGTTACAAGGCGGGTCATAACGTCAATAACCGCCGAGTCTTCCCATGAACCGCATATTCCGGGTGATCTGGAGTCACAGCGTACGCCAATGGATTGCCGTCTCCGAACTGGGTGGCGGCGCCGCCCGTCGGGCGCCGCGCTGCCGTTCGGCGAAGCGTCGACGCCTTGCCGCCGCCGCGGCGTTCGCGAGCATCCTCGCCTCGGGTACGGCGGCTGTGATGGCTGCGCCGACGGGTGGGCAGGTGACGGGCGGCAGCGGCACGGTCACGCAGTCGGGCAACACCACGACGATCCGACAGACCAGCAGCGACCTGTTCTTGAACTGGCAGAGCTTCGACGTGACGGCAGGCGAGGTCGTGGATTTCGTTCAGCCGAATTCGAGCGCAATCGCGGTCAACCGCATTCTCAGCAACACTGGCAGCACCATCTTGGGTCATCTCGAGGCCAATGGACAGGTCTGGCTGATCAATCCCAATGGGGTGCTGTTCGGCAAGGGAGCGCAGGTCGACGTCGGCGGCATCACGGCCTCGACTCTGGCGGTGAGCGACGCGGCGATCGAAAGCGGCGTGCGGACGCTGTCCGGTCCGGGCAGCGGCAGCGTGGTGAACCAGGGCTCCATCATCGCCGCCGACGGCGGCTACGTCGCGTTGATCGGCAACCAGGTGTCGAACCAGGGTGTGATCGCCGCGCGCCTCGGAACGGTGGCCTTGGGCGCCGGCAGCGCCGAGACGCTCACGTTCGATGGCAGTCGACTGATCCATCTGGCGGTCGATCGCAGTACTTTGAACGACCTGGCGCAGAACCGGCAGTTGATCCAGGCCGATGGCGGCCAGGTGATCATGACCGCCGGGGCGAAGGACGCGCTGCTGGCCAGCGTCGTGAACAACAGCGGCATCATCGAAGCACGTTCGGTCGGCACCCGAGACGGCAGGATCACGCTCCTTGCCGGCATGGAGGCGGGCACCGTAGAGGTCGGGGGTACTCTGGACGCCTCGTCACCGGCGAGCGCCGGCCCGACGCCGTCCTCTTCGACAGCCTCCGGGGGCGTCATCGAGACCTCGGGTGCCACGCTCGAAGTCGCGCAAGGCGCGCGCATCAGCGCTGGACGCGGCGGCTCCTGGGTGGTCGATCCGGTCAATCTGACCATCAACGCGGCGGCGGCCACGACCATCGATGGCGCACTGAATTCCGGAACCAGCGTCACCGAGACGACCACGGCCACGGGCGCGACGGGCAGCGGTACGCAGAGCGCAGGCCCTGGTGACATCGATGTGAACTCGGCGATCAGCTGGAGTAATGCGTCGGCCAGCCTGACGCTGTCGGCCTATCACGGAATCAACGTGAACGCGGCCGTCAACGGTGCGGGCGCCGTGACGATGGATGCGGCCGGCAGCAATCTGACCATCGCCTCTGGCGGATCCGTTTACGGCGGCGCCGGGGTCACGCTCGGCACCGGCGGAAACTTCGTCAATCAAGCGGGCTCGACGGCGGTGTCCGCTGGCGCCGCTGGACGATGGCTGATCTATTCCACCAATCCGGCGGCGGACACCGTTGACGGCCTCGCGCCGAATTTCCTCCAATACGACGCCGCCTATCAGGCGGCTCCGGCACAGGCCACCGGCAACGGTCTGCTCTACAGCATCGCGCCCTCGATCACGGTGAGCGCGGTGGGCGGCAGCGTGACCAAGACCTATGACGGCACCGCCACGGCCACTCTCAGCGGCTCCAATTTCACGGCGACCGGCACCATCAACGGCGATGCGGTGTCGGCGATGACCGGTGCATTTCAAAGCACGGATGTCGGCAGCGGCATCACGGTGTCCTCCGCGGCAAGTGCCACCGATCTGACGGTGATGCATGGCAGCGTCCCTGTGTACGGATACCAGCTCGCGGGGTCCCCCGTGAGCGGCGCCATCGGATCCATCACTCCGGCAACGCTCACCGCCTTGATCATCGGCGACCCCACCAAGGTGTACGACGGAACGGTCACCGCGACATTGTCGTCGACCAACTACCAGCTGAGCGGATTCGTGGCCGGACAAGGTGCGGCCGTGAATCAGCCGAGCTCGGTTGGCTATCAGTCCGCGAGCGCCGGTTCACAGACCGTCAATGCGACCTTTGCCAACACCAATTTCGTCGCGAACTCGGGCACCAACCTGTCGAATTATTCGCTACCGACGACGGCCAGCGGTGCGGGGACGATCACCCAAGCTCCGCTGATCATCACCGGCGCACTGGCCACCAACAAGGTCTACGACGGAACCACGACGGATGCCTTGAACCTCAGTCAGGCGGGCATCTACGGCGTGATCGGCAGCGATGCCGTGTCGCTTTCGACGACGGGTGCCGCCGGCACCTTTGCCTCCAAGAACGTCGGCAGCGGCATCGCCGTGACGACCGGCGGATTTTCGCTGACGGGTGCACAGGCGGCCGATTATCAGCTGGTGCAGCCGCCGGGGCTCACCGCGAGCATCACGCCCGCCACCCTGACAGTGGGCGGCGTGCTGGCCACCAACAAGGTCTACGACGGCGCCACGACGGATCCGCTCAACGTCTCCGGGGCAACGCTTTCGGGTGTGATTGCCGGCGATGTCGGCACGGTCGGCCTCGCGACGGGCAGCGCCGTGGGCGCATTCTCCACGAAGAACGTCGGCACGGATCTCGCAGTGGACGTGAGCGGTCTCGCTCTGTCCGGCAGCGGCGCCTCGAATTACACGCTCGCTCAACCCACCGGCTTCACCGCCGACATCACCCCGAAAGCGATCACCGTCGCCCTCACGGGCACTCCGACCAAACCCTACAACGGCACCGACACCGCGGTGGTGACGAGCTCCGACTTCACGCTCTCCGGTTTCGTGAGCGGAGAGGGTGCGACGATTCCGCAAACCCTGTCGACCACCTATGCCTCCGCGAACGCGGGGACGCAGAACGTCACGGCGCTCCTTACGACCGCGGACTATGCGGCGAACTCAGGCACGCTGTTGTCCAATTACACTCTGGTGAATTCCGTAACGGGCTCGGGCACGATCACGCCGGCACTGCTGACCGGTTCGATCATCGGGAACCCGACCAAGGTCTACGACAGCACCACGAGTGCCTCGCTGAGCAGCGCCAACTACTCGTTGAGCGGATTCGTCGCCGGACAGAGCGCGACCGTCGACCAGACCGTCGGTGCGTATGCCTCGCCCAATGCCGGCGTGCAGCCCGTGAGCGCATCCCTCACGCCGGCGAATTACGTCGCCGGCAGCGGCACGCTCATGTCGAATTACACGCTGCCGACCACCCTGTCCGGCACCGGCACGATCACGCAGGCATCGGTCACGGGGTATGTGCAGGCGGGGATCGTCGGCAACCCGACCAAAACCTACGACGGCACCACGGTGGCAACGCTCACCTCCGCGAATTACATCCTTACCGGCTTCACCAGCGGCCAAGGTGCGACGGTGACGCAGACCGTCGGCCAATATGCATCCGCCAACGCGGGAACGCAGACCGTCAGCGCGACTCTCGATAGTGGCGATTTCACCGCCAATTCAGGCACGAATCTCGCCAACTACCATCTGCCGACGGCCGCCTACGGCTCGGGCACGATCAATCCCGCCACACTGACCGTCAGCATCGTCAACGATCCGACGCGCGTGTACAACGGCGGCACCAGCATGACGCTGAGCGCCTCCAACTATTCGCTGACGGGGTTTGTATCCGGTGAAGGGGCGTCGATCAATCCGTCGGCGCTCATCAACTATGCCTCTGCCAACGTCGGCCTGCAGAACATTTCCGCGGTCCTGACTCCCTCGGCCTACACCGCCGATTCCGGCACGCAGATGTCCAACTACGTCATGCCCGCGCTGGCAACCGGCACGGGACACATCACGCCCGCGCCGCTGATCGTCACGGGCGTGTATGCGACCAACAAGGTCTACGACACCACCAATGCCGATCCATTGAACGTAGCGGCGGCCTCGCTCGCGGGGATCGTGGCGAGCGATGCCGGCAACGTGAGTCTCCAAGGCGCACCGGCGGGGACCTTCTCGACCGTTCATGTGGGCACGGACCTGCCCGTCAGCGTCAACGGCTACTCGCTCGGAGGCTCTGCTGCGTCGAATTACGTGCTCGAGCCCGTGACCGGGCTCGCGGCAAACATCACGCCGGCGCCCCTGTCGATCGCCGGCGTCACCGCGGTATCCAAGCCGTACGACGGCACCGCGGCCGCGGCGCTGGTCACGTCGGGAGATTCGCTGGTCGGCGTGCTCGGCAGTGATACGGTGGGCCTGTCCAATGCGGGTGCGCAGGGCACATTCGCTTCCATCGACGTGGGCACGGCTCTGAAGGTTGCGACCAGCGGCTTCACCCTAAGCGGTGCATCGGCGGGCGATTACGCGCTGGTCCAGCCGTCCAACCTGACGGCCAACATCACGGCGGCGCCGGTCACTGCGACGATCATCGGCAACCCGACCAAGGTGTACGATGGCAGCGCCTCCACGACGCTGACCGCGGCGAACTACACGTTGAGCGGCTTCGTGGCGGGACAGGGCGCGACGGTGCCCCAGTCCGCAACGGCGACCTACGCCTCGCCCAATGCCGGCTCGGGCATCACGATCAATTCGACGCTGGTGCTCTCCGATTTCGCGGCGAACGCCGGAACCAACCTTTCGAACTACGCACTGCCCGCGACCGGCACCGGAACCGGCACCATCACGCAGGCGCCGCTGACGGTGGCGCTCATCGGCACGCCGACCAAGACTTATGATTCGACGACAGCGGCGACGCTCGCGTCGAGCAATTATCAATTGACGGGGTTCGTCGGCAGCCAGTCTGCGACCATCACTCAGACGAGCGGAACCTACGCCTCGGCGTCCGCCGGCGCGGAGCCCGTGACGGCGACCCTGGCGTCGGGCGACTATGCGGCCGGCAACGGGACCAGTCTCAGCAACTACGCGCTGCCGACCTCCGCCACCGGTCCGGGTCTCATCAATCGTGCGCCCCTGACCGCGAGCGGCGTTACCACGACCCCGCAGATCTACAACGGCACCACGGTCGATGCCCTGGGCGGCACCGCGGTGTTCACGGGCACCGTGTACGGCACCGATGCGCCGACTCTCACGAACACCGCCACCGGCACGCTCGGCAACAGCGGCAATGCGGGGCTCGACGCCGTGACTACGAACTTTGGGCTGTCCGGCGCGGGCAGCGCGAATTATGTGGTGATCCAACCGTCGGGACTGACGGCCTTGATCTCGCCGAAGACCTTGAGCGCCTCGGCCACCAGCACCAAGGTGTACAACGGGACGGACAGCGCGCCATTGAGTGGTGCCGATACCACGTTCACGGGCTTCGTCGCGGGGCAGGGCGCCAGCGTCGATGCCGGTGTGGCGGGCACCTTCACCCAATCCGACGTGGGTACCGGCCTCGCCGTCACGGGGGTGCCCCTGACGACCTCCAACGTCACCGCGCATTCGGGCACGCTGCTCTCGAACTACACGCTGCCCGCGACCGACAACGGCACGGGCTCCATCACGCCCGCGACACTCACCTACACGGCCCAGCCGGCGAGCAGCGTCTACGGCACCACTCCCTCGGGTTTGACCGGCGCCGTGATCGGCTTCGTCGCCGGCCAGAACCTCGCCAGCGCGACCACCGGCACGGCAGCCTTCAGCACCACGGCGACCTCGGCGAGCAATGTCGGCTCCTATGCAATCGACGGCAGCGGCCTCACCGCCAACAACGGCAACTACGTCTTCGCGCAGGCGCCCGCGAATGCAACGGCGCTTACCATCACGCCGGCGTCCCTTTCGGTGCTCGGTGTCTCGGTGAGCACGACCTCACGGGTCTACAACGGATCGGACATCGACGCGCTCACGGGCGCCACGATCACCGGCACTTTATATAATGGCGATCACCCGGTGCTGGCCAACGATACGACGGGAATTCTCAATAACAGCGGCAATGTCGGGACGGACACGGTCACGACCAGCATGACGCTCACCGGATCCGGCGCCGGCAATTACACCCTGACGCAGCCCAGCGGACTGACCGCGGTCATCAGTCCGGCGCAGCTCACGGCGACGGCGAGCGTGACCAAGAGCTACGACGGCACCACGGTGGCGAACCTCGCCGGCGGCAACACGCTGCTCACGGGTTGGGCGCCGACCCAGGGCGCCACGGTCAACAGCGGGGTGACGGGGACGTTCGCGCAGTCGAATGCCGGCAGCGGAATCGCCATTACGGGCGGCGCGCTCACGGCCGCCGACCTGACCGCGAGCAACGGCACGTTGCTCACGAATTATCTGCTTCCGAGCAGCGTCACCGGGACGGGAACCATCACGCCCGCCGTGGTGAACCTTTCGGGTTCGCGCGTGTATGACGCGGCGACCGATGCGGCCGCCGGAACCTTCGGTGCCTCGGGCACCGTCAACGGCGTGGCGGGTCAGACCTTGACCCTGTCCGGAGGTGGAACGCTGGCCGGCAAGAACGTGGGTACGCAGAGCCTGTCGTCCCTGGGCACCCTGGTCCTGGGCGATGGCACCGGCAGCGCGTCCAATTACACCCTGGTCGGGGGCACCGACACCGTCGCGGTCACCCCGCTGGCGATCACGGTCACCGCTACGGCGGCGAACCGCGCTTATGACGGCACGACCGCCGCCACCGGCGTGGTGCTGTCGAGCGGCGGTGTGCTCGGTACGGACACGGTGAGCTTTGCGGACATCGCGGCAACTTTCGACACGAAGAACGTCGGCAACGGCAAGACCGTGACCATATCGGGCATCACGGCCGGCGGCGCCGAAGGAAGCGATTATTCGGTAAACGCCACCACCACGACCACGGCCGACATCACGCCGGCGATCGTCAATCTGACCGGGTCTCGGACATACGACGGCCTCACCGATGCGGCTGCTGCGGTGTTCGGCGCGAACGGCACCATCAACACCGGGGTGGGCAGCGAAACCCTGGTGCTCAGCGGCTTGGGGACATTGGTCAGCAAAAATGCCGGCGTCGAGGCGCTGGGCTCGCTCGGCACCCTGAGCGCCGCGAACGGCACCGGGCTAGCGAGCAATTACACCCTCGTGGGCGGCACGGACAGCGTGACGGTGTCGAAGCTGGCTCTCGACGTGACGGCGACCGCCGCGAACAAGGTGTACGACGGCACGACGGCAGCGACCGTGACGCTCTCGAGCAGCGGCGTCGTGGCGGGCGATGCGCTGAGCTTCACCGACACCGGGGCCACCTTCGCCACGAAGAACGTGGGCACGGGCGAGACGGTGACGGTCTCGGGGATCAGCGATTCGGGGGCGGATGCCGTCAATTACACGCTGGCCAACACCTCGACGACCACGCTCGCGAACATCACGCCGCTCGGCATCACCGTGAGCGGCACGGCACAAAACAAGGTGTACGACGGCACGACGGCCGCGACGGTGGCAACGCTCGCGGGAATCGGGGTGCTCGCCGGCGACACGGTGACCTTTACCGACACTGGGGCCACCTTTGCCACGAAGAACGTGGGCGTGGGCAAGACGGTGACGATCGCGGGGATCAGCGCGGGCGGTGCGGATGGCGAGGATTACTCGGTGAACACCACCGCCACCACGACGGCCAACATCACGCCGCTCGCCGTCAGCGTCACTGCGACCGGCACCAATCGCGCCTATGACGGCACGGTGAACGACGCGGCCGTACTCACGAGCAGCGGTGTGCTGGCGGGCGACAGCGTTGTGTTCACGGACACGACGTCGACCTTCGCCAACAAGAACGTCGGCAATGGCAAGACGGTGACGGTCTCGGGCATCGAGGCGAGCGGTGCGGACGGGGGCAACTACACGGTCAGCGATCCGACGACCTCGACCACGGCGGACATCACGCCGCGCACGCTGACCGTGAGCGGTACGGCACAGAACAAGGTGTACGACGGCACGACGGCCGCGACCGTGACGCTCTCGAGCAGCGGCGTCGTGGCAGGCGATGCGCTGAGCTTCACCGACACCGGGGCCACCTTCGCCACGAAGAACGTGGGCACGGGCGAGACGGTGACGATTGCGGGGATCAGCGATTCGGGGACTGATGCCGGCAATTACACGCTGGCCAACACCTCGGCGACCACACTCGCGAACATCACGCCGCTCGGCATCACCGTGAGCGGCACGGCACAAAACAAGGTGTACAACGGTACGACGGTCGCGACGGTGGAAACGCTCACGGGAATCGGGGTTCTCGCCGGCGACACGGTGACCTTTACCGACACTGGGGCCACCTTTGCCACGAAGAACGTGGGCGCAGGCAAGACGGTGACGATCGCGGGGATCAGCGCGGGCGGCGCCGACGGCGAGGATTACTCGGTGAACACCACCGCGACCACGACGGCCAACATCACGCCGGCGACCCTGACCGAGACGGCGACGGCCGTCTCCGTGCCCCAGGGGCAGCAGCCCCCGCTCACCGGGACAGTGAGCGGATTCGTCCCGGGCGACTCGATCGCCAATGCGACGACCGGCACGCTTGCCTGGATCGCGAACACGCCGGCATGGCCTGCAACCGGAACGTATGCGATCGACGGCAGGGGACTCAGCGCACAGAACTACGTCATCGTCCAGGCGCCGGGCAACAGCGATGCCTTGACGGTCACCAGTGAGCTGATTGCCCAAGGAAATCCCGTCGACCGGATCTACGGCCTGATCGCCCTGCCACTTTCGCCGGAGCGGCTGGCCACGCCGCTCGGAGTCGGCAGCGACAGTGAGCGCAGCAACAATACGGGCAATGCCAAGCTGGACCCGGACCCGGCGCGCACCAACAAGCGCTTGACCGACTTCAAAGACCACACTGGTCTCACCGTGATCGGGCCGGGAGTGCGTCTGCCCCAGGATTCGTCAACATGATGCGCCGCTTCCTCACCGGCTGCGCGCTCACCGCGGCCTGCGCTGCGCACGCCCAGACCATCCCCAACAGCGGCGAACTGCTGCAGCAGACGCCGCCGACGAACCAGCCGAAACCGTCATCCAATCCAGGGCTGACGATCAAGCAGCCGGGCTCCCGCGAGAGCGATCAGAGCCCGCCGTTCTTCGTCCAGCGGATCGAGATCACCGGGAACACGTGGGTGTCGACGGCGGAATTGCGTGCGCTGGTGGCGCCGAGCGAAAACAAGACCCTCAATCTGCAGTACCTGGAACAAATCGCGGGACTCATCACCAAGCGTTACCAGGACCATGGGTATCTGTTGTCGCGGGCTTACGTTCCGGCGCAGACATTGGACGGCGGCACGGTGCGGATTGCCGTGGTGGAGGCGCGCTACGGGGTCGCCTCGGTCTCGTCGAATACCAGCAAGGTCGACAGTTCGTTCCTGGTCCCCTACCTTTCCGCCTTGCAGCCGGGGCAGCCGGTGACCGAGACCGATTTGGAACGCAGTCTCCTGCTCCTGTCGGACGTGCCCGGCGCCGTGGTCAACTCCGTGTTGGCGCCGGGCACGGCCGTCGGCACTTCGGATATTCGCGTCACGGCCGAGCCTGGCGCACCTTACGACGCCCGCATCGGCCTGGATAACGGCGGCAACCGCTATACCGGCCGCACCCGGGCCACGGGCACCTTGGATTTGAATAACCCGTTCGATCACGGCGATGTGTTCAGCCTCACGGGGCTGACCGCGGGGCCAGATCTCGACTACGGGCGCCTCGGTTATCAATCCCTCGTACCGGACGGCATGGGAACGACGCTGGGAGCGGCCGTGTCCGGATTGTATTACGCGCTCGGTGACGGCCTGAGCGCGCTGCATGCACACGGCACGGCGATCACGGAGGGCTTGACCCTGATGCAGCCATTCATCCGCGGCGTGAACGGCAACTTGTTCGCCCAGGCGGGCGTCGAGGAGAGGCAGCTGCGCGATGAGGTCGACGTCACCGATATCCACACGGATCGGCGCACGACGGCGCTGACGCTCACCGTGGCGGGCGATCACCGGGACGCAAGCGGCATCTTCAATTTCAACGTCGCGTTCGACGTGGGACAGGTGTCGTTCGAAAACCAGACCGCACGTGACCTCGACGCCGCCACGGCGCGCATCGACGGCACCTATGCAAAGCTCAATTTCTCGGCGGCTCGACTGCAGACTCTAACGTCCTCGAACAGCCTCTACATCGCGCTCAACGGACAGCTTGCCGACAAGAACCTCGACTCTTCGGAGCAGTTCTTCCTGGGCGGACCGAACAGCGTCCGCGCCTACGATGTGGGCGCGGTCGGCGGGGCGAGCGGCGTGCTGGGATCGGTGGAGTTCCGGCAGAACTTGCCGCAGAGTCTGCCGGGCGCATGGCAGGCGATCGCGTTCGTCGACAGCGGCGCGTTGCGCGTCTACCAGGACGCATTCGAGCCTGGCAGGAACACGGCATCTCTGTCCGGTGCGGGCGTCGGGCTCAACTGGTCGACGAAGAGCGGGTGGGCCGCGTCCGGCGGGGTTGCGGCGCCCATCGGCGGGCGGCCGCTGCTCGCGGGCGATGAGGCCTCGATGCGCCTCTGGGTCGAGATCCACAAGAGCTTCGCGCCCGGGGGCGGTGCGCGCTGAGATGACAGCCCGCTTTCCGCGCGGTCAGCCCGCCGCCTTCACCGCCTGAATCAGCTGACCCACCGCCGCCTGCGCATCGCCGTACAGCATGCGGGTCTGATCGAGGCCGAACAGCGCATTGTCGATGCCCGAGAACCCCTGGCCCTGGCCGCGCTTGATCACGATGACGTTCTTGGCTTTGTCCGCATTCAGAATGGGCATCCCGTAGATCGGGCTGCCCTTGTTGGTGCGCGCGTCGGGATTGACCACGTCGTTCGCGCCGATGACCAGGGCCACGTCGGCCGTCTCGAATTCGGCATTGATTTCGTCGATGTCCGAGATCAGGTCGTAGGGCACGCCGGCTTCAGCCAGAAGGACGTTCATGTGCCCCGGCATTCGGCCGGCGACCGGGTGGATGGCGAAGCGCACCGTGACGCCGTGATCGATGAGAATCTGGCTCAATTCCCACACCTTATGCTGGGCTTGCGCCACCGCGAGGCCGTAGCCCGGGACGATGATGACTTTCTGCGAGTACGCCATCATGACGCCGGCGTCGGATGCCTCGATGGGCTTTTGCGTGCCACCGGCGCTGGCGGCACCGCCCGCCGAGGAGGTCTCGCCGAAATTCGCGAACAGGACGTTGGCGAGCGAGCGGTTCATGGCCTTCGCCATGAGCTGTGTCAGCAACGTGCCGGCCGCACCGACCACGGTGCCCGCGATGATCATGGCCGCATTGTCGAGGACGAAACCCTCGAAGCCGACGGCGAGACCGGTGAGTGCGTTGTACAGCGAGATCACCACCGGCATGTCGGCGCCGCCGATCGGAAGGGTCATGGCGACGCCCAAGATCAGGGCGGCTGCGAAAAACAGCGAGACGACGGGCAGCCCCGCATCCTGTCCGGTGACGATCATCACGCCGAAGACCACCGCGGCGAGGAGCAGCAGGGCATTGACGATCTTCTGGCCGCCGAAGCGCACCGACTTGGTGATCAGACCCTGAAGCTTTGCGAATGCGATCAAGCTGCCGCTGAAGGAGACCGAGCCGATGAGGCCGCCGATGGTGGCGATCGTGAGGTGGACGAGATTTTGTTCACCGCCGCGATAGAGCTCGACCGCGGCGATCGCGGCGGCGGCGCCGCCACCCATGCCGTTGTACAAGGCGATCATCTGCGGCATGTCGGTCATGGCGACGCGCTTGCCGCTCACCCAGGCGACGATGCCGCCGACGCCGATCGCTGCGATCACGAGGATGAAGTTGAACTGGGACGCCCCCATGAACGCAAGCGTGGCCAGGGTGGCGAGCAACATACCGGCGCCGGCCCAGCGTACGCCGCTCACCGCAGTGACCGGCGAGCTCATGCGCTTCAAGCCGAGAATGAACAGCGCGGCCGCGACGAAGTACGACAGCTGCGTCAATGTTTCAGTCGACACGGAGGGCATTGACTACTCTTCCTTCTTCTTGGCGGGTTCTTTCTTCCGGCCGGCGCTGACGAACATCTTGAGCATGCGCTCGGTCACGACATAGCCGCCGACCGCGTTGCCCGCGGCAAGCACCACGCCGATGAAGCCGATCACCCGTACGAGCGTCGAGTCGGCGCTCGCGAGCGCCACCATGGCGCCGACCAGCACGATGCCGTGAACGAAGTTCGAGCCGGACATCAGCGGGGTGTGCAGGATGACCGGCACCCGCGAGATCACCTCGTAGCCCGTGAAGGCGGCCAGCATGAAAATGTACAGCGCGATTACCCCGTCAATCATGCCCCGCCCTCCACGGCCTTGCGCGCTGCCTCGTTCTTGATCTCACCGTCGTGAGTCAGTACGGCGCCCGCAAACACCTCATCGTTCCAATCCACGGCAAGATCGCCCTTCGGCATCGCCGGCTTCAAGAAATTGAACAAGTTGCGCGCATACATCTCGCTCGCATGATACGGGAGCGTCGCCGGCAGATTGACCGGGCCGATGATGGTGACGCCGCCGTGATCGACCGACTCGCCGGCGCGAGTCAGCTCGCAGTTGCCGCCCTGCTCGGCGGCAATGTCGACCACCACGGATCCCGGCTTCATACGCTCCACGGCCGCCCGGCTCACGATGCGCGGTGCTGCCCGGCCGGGGATCGCCGCCGTGCTGATGACGACATCGCTCGCGGCGATGCGGGCATCGAGGACTTCCTGCTGCTTCGCCTTCTCTTCCGCCGTGAGCTCCCGGGCATAGCCGCCCGAGCCTTCGGCAGAGACGCCGGTATCGACGAATTTGGCACCGAGGGACTTCACCTGGTCCTTGGTCGCGCTACGTACGTCATACGCTTCGACCACGGCGCCCAGGCGTTTGGCAGTGGCGATGGCCTGCAGTCCCGCGACGCCGGCGCCGATGACCAGCACTGATGCGGGACGTATGGTGCCTGCCGCGGTGGTCAGCATGGGCAGGAACTTCTTCAGGGCATTTGCCGCGATCAGTGCCGCCTTGTAGCCGGCGACCGAGGCTTGAGAGGAAAGAGCGTCCATCGATTGCGCACGCGAAATGCGCGGCACCAATTCCATCGCAAAGCTGGTGATGCGCCGTGCTTTGAGCGCCCGCACCAGATCCTGCCGCGCGTAGGCCTGCATGAAGCCCGCGATGACGGCGCCTTGTTTGAGGCTGTTGACGGTTTCGATGCTGGGAGGCTGAACGCACAGCAGGACATCCGCGCTCGATAAAATGGCGGCTGCGTCCGTCAATTCCGCGTCGCCATAGGCGTTATCGGTGAATTGGGCGGCGGTACCTGCCCCGCGCTCGACCAAAACCCGGGCACCGAGGCCCTTCAGCTTGCCGGCGATCTCAGGAGTGAGCGCGACACGGGTTTCATTGGCAGCGCTCTCCTTCAAGACGCCCACGACGACAGGCATGCGGTATATCTCCCCCTCAAATCATTGAATTATGGCACAAGGGTCGTCTATCTTTAGTATGTCATGAATAGCATGATGCGAGACAACATGGGATCGCCCGAAGTTAAAGACGATTTGAGCGTGGTCGTCCAGGGCTACCCCCTATCGCAGCAGATCCTGCGTACCGACGTTTCCGGGATGCCCCTGGAATGGGTCGATTACAAGGAAGCTGCGCGGCTTTACCATACGGAACAAGTGGCCTACACCTGCGGTACGCTGCTGTACCGGCTCTACGGAGGCACGTGCGCCAGGACGGGCGCACGCACCATCGTCGATGTGAATTCCATCATCGCCACATTGGGGCATACGGGCAATCCGGGAAATATGAGGGGCGGAGCCTATACGCCGCCGCTCAACAACCAGACGCTGTTCCGGCGCGATGCGTACCTGTGCCTGTATTGCGGCGCTCGCTTTCCCTATAGCCTGCTGTCGCGCGACCATGTCACTCCGTTCAGCCGCGGCGGCAAGGACACCTGGCGGAATGTCGTGTCGGCCTGCCGTCGGTGCAATAACGCCAAGGCGTCGCGCACCCCGGAACAGGCGGGCATGCAGCTTTTGGCCGTGCCGTTCACGCCGACCTATGCAGAATACATATTCCTGAAGGGGCGCCGCGTGCTGGCGGATCAAATGGAATATCTGGTGGCTCATTTCCCGCGCTCCAGCCCGCTGCACGAACGCATGCAACGCTGGCCGATGTGACCGGCGCGCTGCTCCGCGACGCGAAGCTCGCGCCGGCGTCCGCACCGATGCGCGCGGGCATCGTTTACCATATCGACGCGAGCTACTTCATCTTTCGGGCCTACCATTCCATGCCGCCCGACATGGTAGATGCCGACGGCAACGCGACGCACGCGCTCTATGGGTTTGCGCGCTTTCTGTCCGATTTCCTGGAGAGCGTGCGGCCAGAGCACATCGCCGTCGCCTTCGACGAGAGCCTGCGGGGACAAGCGTCGTTCCGAAGCGGAATTTTCCCCGCCTACAAGGCAAATCGCGAGCTGCCGCCGGCCGACCTGAAGCGCCAATTCGCGCTATGCCGGGAGTTCTGCCGACATCTCGGCATTGCGGAGTTCGCGAGCTCCGAGTACGAGGCGGACGACATCATCGGTACACTTGCAGCCCGCGCCCGCGCCGCGGGCCTGACGAACGTGGTCGTGTCGCGCGACAAAGATCTGTCCCAGCTCATCCGCCACGGCGACGTGTACTGGGATTACACCGGCAATGCCCGCTATCACTACCAGGACATCGGTGCGCGCTTCGGTGCAGCCCCTGAATCGATCGCCGACTTTCTGGCGCTGACGGGCGATGCGGTCGACAACATTCCCGGGGTGCCCGGCGTCGGCAAGAAAACCGCCGCCGAGTTATTCGCTCATTTCAGCTCCCTGGATGAGCTTTACGCCAACCTGGAGCGCGTGGCCACCCTGAAGCTGCGCGGCGCCGCGACCCTCGCCGCCAAACTCCTGGCGCACAAGGAGGCGGCCTATCTGGCGAGGCGGCTCACGGGCATCGTCTGCGATATGCCGCTGCACGCCACACCCGAGGATTTGAGGCGGGGCGCACCCGACGGGGCGGCTCTGCACGCATTTTTCGATACTCACGGGTTCGGCAACATATTGCGCCAACAGGCACGGCGTATCCTGAGTGGCCAGCCGCGCTGAAGCCGGAGAACTGACATGGCAATGCTGATCGTTGGTCTTGCGGTATTTCTCGGGATGCATTCGATCGCCGTCGTATCGCCGGACCTTCGGGCACGCGCAATCGTCAAGCTCGGCGAAGGCGGATGGAAGGCGCTGTACGCGGTCGTGTCGATCGTCGGGTTCGTGCTGCTGGTGCGGGGCTTTGCAGAGGCGCGCGAATCTGCGGTGGTGCTCTATACGCCGCCCGGTTGGCTGCGGCATGTCACTTTCCTATTGATGCTGCCGGTCTTTCCGCTGCTCCTCGCGGCGTATCTTCCCGGCCGCATCAAGACGGCGATGAAGCACCCGATGCTGGCCGCGGTGAAGTTCTGGGCGCTCGCACACCTGCTCTCGAACGGCACGTTGGCGGACGTGCTGCTGTTCGGCGGATTTCTCGCCTGGGCGGTGCTCGATCGAATCTCCTTCAAGCGCAGGCCCCCGCAACGGATTCTCACCGCACCCGCGCGGGCGTTCAACGACGTGCTGGCCGTCGTGGCCGGTCTTGCGTTGTATCTGTTCTTCATCGCATGGGCGCACGAGCGCCTGTTCGGCGTGTCGCCGCTTGGGTAGCGCCGGGCCGGGTGGCGCAGGGCTGCCGACCTACACCGACGTGCAGGCCGCTGCAAAGCGGTTGAAGGGACACGCCCACCGCACACCGGTTATGACCTCGCGCGGTATCGACGAGGCTCAGGGCGCGTCCGTATTCTTCAAATGCGAGAACTTCCAGCGCATCGGGGCGTTCAAGTTTCGCGGCGCGTTCAATGCGCTGTCGTGTCTATCCGCGAAGGCGCGAACCCGGGGAGTGATTGCGTTCTCCTCGGGCAATCACGCGCAAGCCGTGGCGCTAGCGGCGCGCATGCTCGGCATCGAGGCCACCATCGTCATGCCCGCGGACGCGCCGGCCTCGAAACTCGCCGCGACGCGTGCGTACGGCGGCCGCGTGGTGACCTACGATCGGTACCGGGAGAACCGCCAGGAAATTGCCGAAGCGCTCGCGCGCGAGACGGACGCGCCGATCATTCCGCCCTATGACCATCCTGATGTCATCGCGGGCCAAGGCACGGCGGCGGCGGAGCTTCTCGAGGAGGTCGGTGCGCTCGACAGCCTTTTCGTCTGCCTGGGCGGGGGCGGCCTGCTGGCCGGCTCGCTGCTGGCGGTAAAAGCGCTTTCACCCGCATGCAAGGTGTACGGGGTCGAGCCCGAGGCCGGCGATGATGGCCAGCGATCGTTTCGTCAGGGATCGATCGTGAGCATCGGCGTGCCGAAGACCATCGCCGATGGGGCGCAGACTCAAAGCCTCGGGAAAATCACCTTCGAGATCATTCGGCGCGACGCCACCGACATCTTCACCGCCAGCGACGCCGAGCTCGTCGAGTGCATGCGCATATTCGCCAATCGCCTGAAGATCGTCGTCGAGCCGACCGGCTGCCTGGGTTTTGCGGCGCTCCGCCGCCATGCCGCTTCGTTCAAGGGACAGCGGGTGGGGGTGATTATCAGCGGCGGCAATGTGGATGCGGAGCGTTACGGAGCGCTGCTCTGCGGCGCGGGCCCGTAGCGGCAAAGCAGTGAAGTCCCTCGTCATGACGGTCGCGGCGGCGGCGATCCTGGCCGCAGTCGCTTTCCTCGGCAGCGGATATCTGCACACCCGGCGCGCCGAGCGCAAGGCCGATCATGAGCGCGCCGCGGTACACGCGATGACCCAGCAGGATCTCGCCGCTGCGATCGCCCGCTGTGATGCCGCGACCCGGCGCGATGCGGTCTATTGCGAGGAAGTGGCCCGGGAGATGGACAATCGGCCGCTCGAGATCGTGGAACACAAGCTTCCCGTGCCGGCACAGCGGTAGCGGTATCAAGCCTGCTTCAGGCGTCCGCGCCGAAAATCGGCGATGATCTCGCGTGCCGCGTTGTGGCCGGGCGCGCCCGTCACGCCGCCGCCCGGGTGCGTGCCGGAGCCGCACATGTACAAGCCTTTCAGCGGTCCGCGGTAGTCGGCGTAGCCAAGCATCGGCCGTGCGGAGAACAATTGATCGAGGCTCAATGCGCCGTGAAAGATATCCCCGCCGATCAGCCCGAAAGTCCGCTCGAGATCGAGCGGACTCAAGATTTGCCGGCCGAGAACCGAGGCCCGGAAATTGGGGGCATGACTGTTCACCAGGTCGATCATGAGGTCGGCCACCCCTTCCCGATGTTCGTCCCACGATGCGCCGTTCGGCAGGACCGGGGCGACGTGCTGGCAGAACAGGCTCGCGACATGCCGGCCCGGCGGCGCGAGACTGTCATCGAGCGTCGAAGGTATCAGCATTTCGACGATGGGCCGCTTCGACCAGCCGCCGGCCTTGGCGTCGAGATAGGCCTGGTCCATGTAGGCGAGGCTCGGCGCCATGATGATGCCGGCGGTGTGATGATCCGCCAGGGTGCGCCCCGGCGAAGCCGTGAAATCGGGAAGCTCCGAGAGCGCGACGTTCATACGGAATGTGCCCGAGCCGCAGCGCCAGTGGGCGATGCGCTCGCGGAAATCTTCATCCAATACGGAGGGGTCGATCAATCGACCGTAAAGGAGCTTGGGATTCAAGTTCGAGATGACGCTTCGGGCGCGAACGGTCTCCCCGTTCTCGGTCACGACGCCGACGGCGCGCCCCGACTCCACCAGCACCTCACCGACGGGGCTCGACAGCCGGATTTCGACGCCGCGCTCGAGAGCGGCTTTGGCCATGGCCTGGGTGATCGCACCCATTCCGCCGATGGCGTGACCCCAGGCACCTTTCTTGCCGTTCACCTCGCCGAACACGTGATGCAGCAGCACGTAGGCGGAGCCCGGAGTGTAGGGACTTGCGTAGTTGCCGACGATGCCGTCGAAGCCGTAAGCGGCTTTTATCGGTGCGCTCTCGAACCAGCCGTCGAGATAATCCCCCGCCGACTTCACGAACAGATCGAGAAGCTCGCGCCGCAGGGGCATGTCGAGCCTCGAGATGCGCCGGCCGAGACGCGCGCCGTGCAGAAGCTCGGGAATGGACTCGAGCCAACCGCCCGCCGTGACGTTCGGTGGCGTCTCGAGCACCATGTCGCGCAGAACGTCAGCGATCACATCGAGACGCTCGCCGTAGGCAGCAAGACGCGAGGCATCGCGCGGCGAGAACTTCGCCACCTCCTCTTCGGTCTTGCCGCCTCCCACCTTCAGGTAGCGCCCGTCGTCCAGCGGCAGAAAATTGGAGAGCCTGCGATCCACCACGCGCAAGCCGTGCCGTGCCAGTTCGAGGTCCCGGATGACTTTCGGATTGAGCAGCGACACCGTGTAGGAGGCCACCGAATTGCGGAATCCCGGATGAAACTCCTCGGTGACTGCCGCGCCTCCGACGACGGCGCGCCGCTCGAGCACGGTGACCTTGAGTCCGGCTGCTGCGAGGTAGGCGGCACAGGTGAGGCCGTTGTGGCCGCCGCCGATGATCACCGCATCGCGCGTTGAGCGTTCAGCCACGCGGCTTTCTCGCGCGCTGGGTCAAAAGACGCGGGAACGCGCCGTTGCAGAGCGCATTGACCCAATCCTCGCAAAGCGCGATGGCCTCGCGCGGTTTGAAGGTCGTCGGACTCAAGCTCAATTCCACCCACAGTCCATCGAGCAGGGCGGACAGCGCGATGGCGGCGTGGCGAAGCTTGAATGGCGGCGCCGCTCCGCAATCGGACAGCTGCCCGAGCATGGACTCGAGGATCGATCGGTACTTGCCGTAGGTCTTGTCGTGTATGGCACGGATCTCGGGCGAGTGCGCCACCATGCTCCAAAACACCAGCCACACATTGAACAGCTGCGGATCGAGCAGCTCGGGTGCGAACGAAGCTCGAAAAAAACCGCTCAGACGATCGCGCGGCGACACGGCCTTGTTGTCGGCCTGCGCACGGATGGAATCCTGCAACGACAGCGCGAGCGTCTCGTAGGCCACCGCCACGAGCCCGGACTTGCTGGGGAAATGATGATTGATCAAGCCGATCGAGACGCCCGCGGCGGCGCTGATCCGGCGTACCGATACACCCTCGTGTCCGTATTGCTTGAGACAGCGCAGCGTCGCTTCCACGAGCGCCTCCCGGCGAACGGCAGGCGTGGCTCGACGAAACTTAGGTACCGCGCGCTTGATCGCCATTCATGCTGCCTCCTTGTCGCTGTGGTCCGTGTGCGTCTTTTATATCATGACCGCTTTGAGCAGAGTTTCCGCTAACGTCATACCGGAAAGTCGCGGCTGTAGGGAACGGCCGTCGGCACCGATTCGAATTCACGGGCGTAGCGATGGCCGCTGTGCACGGCATGAACAATTGCTCCGGGAGCGTGACAGTCGCCGATACATGTCACTGTCTCGATACCTGCTTTCTTCAAATCCGACACACGTGACGTGAGGGCGAGGTACAAGTCGTCGTTGGGCTTGCGGATGCCGACCAACACCAGCGATCTGCACGGGAGGCGCGATTCGCTTCCCGTATAGACGTCCGCGATCGCGACCGACTCGCCGTCGAAAGCGGTCACCCGCTTCAAGGTGTGAATGGGCACTCCGGCCTTGTTGAGCGCTCGGTGTACCAGCGGTAACTCGTTGGTCATGAAGGTCCAGGCCGATGCGTTGCCGGCCGTGGTCAGGTAGCTCACGCCGCCGGTTTGTGCTGCGAGCTGCTCCGCGATGGCACCCCCCAGGTAGTAGTTGTCGAAGTCGAACACCACGACCGGCCCTTCCGGTACCACGCCCGCCGCGATATCGTCCGGCGTGTAGACAGTGGCGCCGGCAAGTTCTCCGACCGGAAACTCCAACGTCGAGTAGAGCATCCGGGTCCAGCGCGCGCCGGTCGCGACCACGACGTGTTCGTGCTCCAATCCCAGAATGTCCTCGACCTTGAGCTCGCTGCCCGGATAGAGGTTGACGTTCGGCCGATCGCGAAGCTGCCCGAGCCGCCAATCGACCACGCGCCCCCATGCGGAGAGGCCGGGAAGGCGGCGCTCGAATCGCAACCTGCCGCCGAACTCCGCCGCCGCGTCCGCCAGCGTCACCCGATAGCCGCGGCGCGCGAGCGTCACCGCGCAGTCGAGGCCGGCGGGGCCGGCGCCGACGATCAAAATCGACGACTCGCGCACTGCGGGCACGAACCGCTCCGGATGCCAGTCGCGCCGCCACTCCTCTCCCGCGGTGGGATTCTGTGTGCAGCGAACCGGCACTCCGTCGTGCCAGCTGGAGATGCAGATGTTGCACCCTATGCACTCGCGGATCTCGTGCTCTCGCCCCTCGTCGATTTTTCTCGGGAGGAAGGGGTCGGCGATGGAAGGCCGCGCGCCTCCGATCAGATCCAGGATCCCGCGCTTGATCTGCGAGACCATCACGTCCGGCGAGGTGAAGCGGCCGACGCCCACCACCGGCTTCCCGGTCAGACGCTTCACGAAATCGATCACCGGCTCGTGACTGCCCTCGGAGGCGAAGCGCGATGGGGCGCAGTCCGTGGGACTCGAGTCCATCTTCACGTCCCAAAGATCCGTCGAGTCGGACAAGAGGCTTACGACCTCATGCGCCTCCGACGGTTGGTTGCGGCCGGGCCTCCCGCGCAACTCCTCCAGGCTGATGCGCAGCGCCACGGCGCAGCGATGGCCGACGGCCTCGCGCGTGATGTCGAGCAGCTCCCGCACCAGACGCACCCGGTTCTCGATGCTGCCGCCATAGGCGTCGGTGCGGTGATTGTATTCCGGCAACAGAAACTCGTAGGGGAGATACCCCATGCCCGCGTAGACGTACACGATGTCGAACCCCGCCTGCATGGCGCGCTTGGCGCCGGCGGCCTGCCACTTGAGCAGATCCGCGATATCGGTCGAATCCATGCGCCGCGGACGCAGGTTCCCCATGAAGCCGATGTGGGTCGACATCCAGGGCATGCCGGACGGCGATATCGGTGCGATGCGGCTGGTACGGTTCAACGTGCACGCGCCGCCGTGCCAGAGCTCGACGCCCGCCAGGGCTCCGTGACGATGCACCTCGTCGGTCATCAAGGCGTGGGAGCGGATGTCCGTGTCGTCCCACAGCAGGCCGAAAGGCAGAGGCGAATCATCCGAACTGGGGTGCATCGACACGGCGCCGGTGCACACGACACCCCAGCCGCCCTCGGCCTTGATGCCGCGGAAGCGGGCGCGGACGTGGGGCAGCGCATTGGTCATGCCGCTGGCGTGCGGCACCTGATAGAAGCGGTTTGGCGCAGTGACCGGCCCGATGCGTACCGGCTCGAACAAGATGTCGAAGCGTTGATTGCGCGCCACGCCGCTCCCCCGTAATCGGCTCCGAGATGGCCGCCGAGAGTAATTGATCGGTCGTATAGTAGCAACCGGCGCCCGAGGCCGGCCGATGCGGTCAGGCGGCGCGGTACTCGCGAAAGCCGATTCCGAGCGCGTTCGCGACGGCTTCGTGCGTCAGCTGGCCGGCATGCACGTTCAGTCCGTGGGCGAGCCCCGAATCCCTGGAGAGGGCGCCCTTCCAGCCGTGATCGGCGAGTGCCTTGACGTACGGCAGCGTGGCATTGGTCAGCGCGAAGGTGGAGGTTCGCGGCACCGCACCCGGCATGTTGGTGACGCAGTAGTGAATCACGCCGTCGAGCACGAAGGTGGGCTCGGCGTGCGTGGTCGGCCGGCTGGTCTCGAAGCAGCCGCCCTGATCGATGGCGATGTCGACGAGCACCGCACCCGGCTTCATGGTCTTGACCATCGCGCGGGTGACGAGCTTCGGTGCCGCGGCGCCCGCGATGAGCACCGCTCCGATCACAAGGTCCGCATCGCGCACCAGCTCCTCGATGGCATGCGCGGTGGAGTACGCCGTCTTCAACTGGCTGCCGAAGATCGATGACAGTTCGCGCAGCCGCTTCACGGAGCGATCGACCACCGTGACATCGGCGCGCAGGCCCACCGCCATCTCGGCCGCGTGGGTGCCGGACACGCCGCCGCCCAAGATCACGACCTTCGCCGGAGAAACGCCGGGCACGCCGCCCAGCAGCACGCCGAATCCGCCGTTGGCCTTCTGCAGGCAGTTGGCGCCCACTTGGACGGACATGCGGCCCGCCACCTCGCTCATCGGCGTGAGCAGGGGGAGGGAGCCGTCGGAAGCGGTTACCGTCTCGTACGCGATGGCGGTCGAACCCGAAGCCATCAACGCGTCGGCCTGTGCCTTGTCGGCGGCCAGGTGCAGATACGTGAAGAGCGTCTGTCCGGAGCGCAGCATCCTGCACTCGGCCAGCTGCGGCTCCTTCACCTTCACGACGAGATCCGCAGCGGCGAAAATATCGGACGCGCGGCTGGCGATCGTGGCGCCTGCGGCCTGATAGTGCGCATCCTCGAAGCCGATCCCGGCTCCGGCGCCGGTCTGCACCGCGACCTGGTGCCCCGCATCCACCAATTCGCGCACGCCGGCTGGCACCAGCCCCACCCGGTACTCATGGACCTTGATTTCCTTGGGCACGCCGATTTTCATGGATCGCTCCGCGAGGGTGAATTTCGAGGCGTATCAGAGTACTCCGGCAACGCGTCAGAACATTGCAAAAAGTCCGTGCAATAGGGCTCCGGGCGACAGAAAATGCCGGCAAATGGTAATATGACGCAATAAAATAGCGTGTGTGACCGGAATGACGCAGAGCGACCCAGCCTGGGACCGGGGAGGCAATGGCAATGAGACTCGACCGCTACGATCGCGCCATCGTGCAGGCGTTGCAGCTCGATGGCCGGATGACCAACAGCCAGCTCGCAGAAAAAGTGAGCCTGTCCGAGTCGGCGTGTTTGCGCAGGGTACGGGCATTGGAGGAGGCCGGATTCATCGAGGGATATACGGCACTCATCAGTCAGCAAAAGGCAGGATGCCCAGTCAACGTGTTCGTGAACATCACGCTCGATCGCCAGGAGCAAGCGTACCTGCATGCTTTCGAGGAGGCTGCGCGCAACGTGCCGGAGGTCATGGAGTGCTATCTCATGTCCGGCGAGTACGATTATTTATTGCGCGTGGTGCTCGCGGATACCGCCGATTTCGAGCGCCTGCACAGCCAGCATCTCACCCGGCTGCCGCACGTGGCGAGGGTGCAGTCGAGCTTCGCGCTGCGCACGGTGCAGAAATCCCGCGAGTTGCCGGTCCGCTGAGAGCGGATTCCTCGCGCCTCAAGATTTGGGCTTGAGATTCAGCGAGAAGATCACTTTGACCGCGTCCCCCACCGACTCGGTGCTCTTCAAGTCGCCTTGCCCCACCCCGAAATCCAGGCGTTTCAGCTGCGCGGTTCCGGAAAGACTCGCGCCCGTCGCGCTCGCGGTGAATGTGAACGCAATGGGGACATCCTTGGTGACGCCATGCAGCGTCAACGAACCGAGCGCCGTATAGCCCGAGGCGGCTTTGGCAAAGCTCTTCGTCACATAGTGCGCCGTCGGGAAATGCGCGACGTTGAACATGTCGGCGCCGTGCATGGTGTCGTCGCGATCCGTATCGCCCGAATCCTCGGAAGCCATGTCGACGACCACGTCGATGCGCGCGTCGGCCAGGGCGTCCGGCGAGAAATCGACGGCGGCCGTGAACTTGCGGAACGAGCCCTTGAATTCGGCTCCGGCCTGCAGGCCGGTGAATCCGAGATGGCTCGTTGCCGGGTCCGCCGTGAAGCTCGTCGACGGTGCCGCGGCGTGCGGCGTGCCGGCAGTGAGCATAGCGGCGGCGAAGGCCACCGGCATCATCGTTCGTCTCATCGCTGAACCCTTGCGGGCGCCCTCGCCCGCGTGAATGTCGATAGTGCCCGCCGCGACTCAGCGCTGCCGGGTGAAGGGGAGCATCCTCACCAGCACGTCGTCGCGGTCCCAGAAATGGTGCTTGAGCGCCGCCAGTATATGCAACACGGCGATGGCGAACAGCACCCCGCTCAAGAGGTCGTGCGTGGAGCGCAGGAAGTTGAAAGCCGCTTCATTTTTGCCGATCAGGTTTGGCCAGGTGAAAAGGCCGAACCAGCTGACGGAATAGTTCTTCGCGGAAGACATCATCCAGCCCGTGAGCGGCATGGCGAACAGCAGCACGTAAAACGCCACGTGCGAGGCGCGAGCCGCGGCGCGCTCGAGCGGGCGCATCGTCGGCGGCAGCGGCGGTGCGGGATGCCCGAGCCGCCACGCCAGGCGCAGAATCGCCAGCATCAGGATGGTCATTCCGACGCTCTTGTGACGCGCCAGAATCGAGAGCTTGCGCACGCCGACCGGCAGGTGGTACTGCATTTTCGCGAGCACGAATTGGGTCACGATCAACGCCGCGATCAGCCAGTGAAAGAATTGCGCCGGGACGCCATAGCGCACCGGCCCGGTTCGAGTTGGCATCAGAAGGTTCCTCGCGCACACTGCACGCAATCGAGTTTACCAAGAGAGCACGGTGCGCATCGTCGTGAAATGCGGGGGGCCGCTCATACTTTGTCTCGCGTTGGCCGCCTGCGGTGCGCCCCCGCCGAGACAGTCCCTCCCCGCAGGCGCGCCTGCGCCGGCCGCGGGGACACGGACGGACGCCGTTGCCCCGACGCAAGGCCCACCGCAGACCCGCTACCGCATCGATCCCGATCAATCGGAGCTGCGCGTGTTGGTCTATCGCGCCGGCCCGATGGCCTCCCTGGGCCACAACCACGTGATTTCCACCCATGAGCTCCAGGGATGGGCGACATTCAATGGCGCTGCATCGGACGCCGCGTTCGCCTTGACCTTGCCCGTGGCGGCCTTCGTGATCGACGATCCCAGGGTTCGCAACGAGGAAGGCGGGGACTTCGCGGAGGACGTTACGGATGAGGCGAGGTCCGGCACGGCGCACAACATGCTCGGGCCCGCCGTACTGAATGCGGCGGATTTCCCCGCGCTCACGATCAGCAGTGTTTCCGTGACCGCGACTGCAGGCGCGTTCCAGGCCCGCGTGGCGCTCGAGGTGGCCGGGCACGCCTCGGCGCTCGTCGTGCCGTTCATGCTCGAGGTCTCGCCCCGACGGCTGGTCGCGCACGGCGAGCTGACGCTGCGCCAGTCGTCCATCGGCCTCGCGCCTTTCAGCGTGTTCCTCGGGGCTCTGAAAGTGCAAGACGAGCTGCGGGTGAAATTCAAATTCGTGGCGGTACGCGGGGTCTGAGCGCAACTCGTGGGCGTCAAAGTTCCCGATCCGGCATCAACAGGATCGGCGTCCCCTCCGGCGAGATCAGCATCGCGGCCGAGAGCTGACGCAAAGGCCTCGGCACCTGAGTCGACGGTGACACACCCACGTCGGCAAGCTTCTGCAAGGTGCTGGCGATATCGCCGGCGTCGAACACCAGCGTGGCAAGCGGCAGATGCGCGGGCTCATAGAGCCCCACGTCGATCGAATCGCTGGTGCAGGACACGTGCGGCAGGGCGGACTCGAGTTCGTCCATCCCCACGAAGCCGAGCTTCTCCCAATATTGCTTCGCGCCCTGCATGTCCGGTGAGGGCAGCGCTATCTCGGAGAAATAGCCGCAGAGCGAAGTATCAGTGGCGATCCGCTTCGTCGGGCTGAAGGTGCGCGCCTCGACCATCCGCACCCGGTGTCCCGACGGATCAAGCCAGCCGAGCTCGTTGAAGACATCGTTGCCGAGCCGCCGGACTTCGAATTGCACCCCGAGCCGCTCGAGCGTCGCGAGGTGCCGGAGCAGGTGGGGCCTCACGAAGGTGAGGATCGGCTCGGCCTCTGCAAGCCGGTGCAGCCCCAGATGAATCCTGCCGTCCGTGACCACCGCGTAGGGATGGGGCCAGGTCTCTCCCACTTCGGCCTGGGAGAACCCGAGCTTCGCGTAGAAGTCGAGCGAGCCCCTGATATCCGCGGTCGGTATCGAGTACTCGAGAAAACGTCCGAGCACGGCGATCGATCTCAAGCGCAGCCGCCGTGTCGCAACGAGGCGGCGCTCAGCTCACGCCGCCCACGCACACGTACTTGATCTCGGTGTAATCGAGGATGCCGTACTTCGAGCCTTCGCGGCCGGTGCCCGATTCCTTCACCCCGCCGAACGGCGCGACCTCGGTGGAGATGATGCCGGTATTGAGCCCCACGATCCCGTATTCGATGGCCTCGGACACGCGCCAGCTGCGCGCGAGATCGCGCGTGTATAGGTAGGCCGCGAGGCCGAACTCCGTGTCGTTGGCCATCTTGATGGCCTCCGCCTCGCTCTTGAATTTGAACAATGGCGCCACGGGGCCGAAGGTCTCCTCGCGGGCCACCAACATCTGCGGCGTCACACCGGTGAGGATGGTGGGCTCGTAGAAGGTGCCTCCGAGCGCGTGTCTCTTGCCCCCTGCGGCCACCTTGGCGCCCTTGGCCAACGCATCCGCGACATGCTCCTCCACCTTGGCGATGGCCTTCTCGTCGATCAGCGGACCCTGGTCGGTCGCGCCCTTCAGGCCATCACCGACCCGAAGCTTCGCGACCGCGGCAGACAGCTTTCGCGCGAACTCGTCGTAGACGCCTTCCTGGACCAAGAGACGGTTCGCACAGACGCACGTCTGCCCGGTATTGCGGTATTTGCTCGCAATGGCGCCTTGCACGGCCGCGTCGAGGTCCGCATCGTCGAACACGATGAACGGCGCGTTGCCGCCGAGTTCGAGAGACAGTTTCTTGACGGTCCCCGCACACTGCACCATCAATTTCTTGCCGACCTCGGTCGACCCGGTGAACGTGACCTTGCGCACCGTGGGATTGGTGGTCATCTCGGCGCCGATCGCGGACGCCGACCCGCTGACCACGTTGAACACGCCGGCCGGAATTCCCGCGCGTACCGCGAGTTCCGCGAGCGCGAGTGCGGAGAACGGCGTTTGCGTCGCAGGCTTCAACACCATGGTGCAGCCCGCCGCGAGCGCAGGTCCCGCTTTGCGGGTGATCATCGCGGAGGGGAAATTCCACGGCGTGATGGCGGCCACGACACCGACCGGCTGGCGCAGTACGAGGATCCGCTTATCGGCCTGGTGGCCCGGAATGATGTCGCCATACAGGCGCTTGCCCTCTTCGGCGAACCACTCGATGAACGACGCCGCATAGGCGATCTCGCCCTTGGATTCGGCCAGCGGCTTGCCCTGCTCGGCGGTCATGAGGGTCGCGAGGTCCGCCTCGTTCTGGATCATGAGATCGAACCAACGGCGCAGGATGATCGCCCTGTCCTTCGCGGTCCTCGCGGCCCACGCCGGCAGCGCTTGGGAAGCAGCCGCGATCGCGCGCTTGGTCTCGGCGCTTCCCATGTTCGGAATCACGCCGAGCTTATCGCCGGAGGCGGGATTGGTCACCGCCAGGGTTCCGCCGCCGTCGGCCGAAAGCCACTCGCCGCCGATCAGGCATTGCTGGCGGAACAGCGCTTTGTCCTTGAGATTCAAGGGGTCGTGCCCGATGGGAGGTCGTTCGGCGGTCAACTCGGTGGAATGTGCCATGGCGTTCGGTCCTGGAAAGATGACATTGCGGGAGTGAGCGATTGCGTGAGTTAGCCCAAAAGGATAGCGCCCTCCTGCGGTGGCGCTCAACTCGGCGGCCTCAACGCTCGAGTATGGCGGTCACGCCCATGCCGCCCGCGGTGCAGATTGAAATCAGCCCGCGTTTTGCCTTGCGTTCGTCCAAGATCTTGGCGAGCGTCGCGACGATCCGGCTGCCGGTTGCCGCGAACGGGTGTCCGATGGCCAGACTGCCGCCCTTCACGTTGAGCTTGGATCGATCGATGGTGCCGAGCGGCGCAGCAAGTCCCAGCTTATCCCTGCAGAACGCCGGATCGTTCCAGGCCTTCAAGGTGCAAAGCACCTGGCCGGCGAACGCCTCGTGGATCTCGTAGAAGTCGAAATCCTGCAGGGTCAGCCCGGCATCCGTCAGCATGCGCGGTACCGCGTAGGCCGGAGCCATCAACAGCCCCTCCTTCTTGTCGACATAATCGACGGCGGCCACCTTTGCGTAGGCGAGGTAGGCGAGCACGGGGAGATTGCGCTGCCGCGCCCACTCTTCGGACGCGAGCAGCACGGCGGACGCGCCGTCGGTCATCGGCGTGGAATTGCCGGCGGTCAACGTGCCGGCGCCCGAGGAGTCGAATACCGGCCGAAGTTTCGCCAGTTTTTCGAGGCTGGCGTCGGCGCGAATGGTGTTGTCCTGCGTGAGGCCGCGGTAATCGTGCACCAGATCCTTGTAGAAGCCCTGCGCGTACGCGCTCGCGGCCTTCTGATGACTCTCCAGGGCAAGCTGGTCCTGTTCCTGGCGGCCGATGCCCCAGGTCTTGACCATGAGCTCGGTACTCTCGCCCATGGACAGGCCGGTCCGCGGCTCGGCGGTTCCCGGCAGCACGGGTCGAAAATGCCTCAAACGCAGTCCGAGCCATGGGCCGACACGCTCCCCTGCGGTCTTGCCCCGATAGCTCTTGAGCAGCAGCTGCTGGAAGGCTTTGGGATACACCACGGGCGGATCGCTCACCGTGTCCACGCCGGCGGCGATGGCACTGTCGATTTGTCCCAGCGCGATCTTGTTGCCCAGCGTGATGGCGGCCTCGAGGCTCGTGCCACAGGCGCGCTGCAGGTCCAACCCGGGGGTTTCCGCGGCGAGGCCCGAGCCGAGCACGGATTCGCGGGTGAGGTTCCACTGGCTCGAATGCTTCATGACGGCGCCCGCCGCCACCTCATCGACGCGCTGGCCGTTCAAGCCATAGCCTTCCACAACGCCTCGCAAGGCGGCCGTCAGCATCTCCTGATTTCCCACATCCGCATACGCGCCGTTGCCGCGGGCGAAGGGAATACGCACGCCGCCGATCACTGCAACGCGCCGGGTAGCACTTCCCACCAACATACGAAACCTCCTTGGGGCTGGCGCAAACTCATGCACCGGATCATCAACCCCGGATTATGACTCCAAGGGGACGGCTATAATCGATCGATGACGCGTTTTTTACTCGGGGGCCTCGCCGCCGCCGCCCTCTGCCTTTCCGCCTGTGGATCCGCCCCGTCGCCGCCGCCCCCACCGCCGGCGCTCGCCCGGACGCCGTCGGATCAACTACGAATTCTCGTCGATCGATATGGGGACGACTACCGGCTCCTCAACCCGCGCCCGATGCCGCAGGCGGCCGCCGTGCGTTTCGATCCGGGCAGCGGGCTCGACATCTCGGCGCAGTTCCTGGCCGACTCGTTGTCCCTCGAGCGCCGCTATCTCGACGGCGTCGCCGCGTTGCCGCGCGAACGCCTGCCCCCCGAGGCGCAGTTGACCTACGATCTGTTCAAACGCGAGCGCGAGCTGGCGGTGGAGAGCTTCACCTATCCGGCAGAGCTCTCGCCGGTCAATCCGTTCAGGTCCGCGCCCCTGGAGTTCGCCCGGACCGGAACGGGCACCGGCTCCTACGCGATCCTGAGCGCGAAGGACTTCGACAATTGGCAGCTGCGGGTCGAGGACTACGTGCGCTGGACCGATGAGGCCATCGCGAACATGCGCGAGGGTCTGCGCCGCGGCTACGCGGAGCCGCGTGTGCTGATCGCCGAGATGCTCCCGGTCCTCAACACATTGGCCGAGGATACGTCCTCGAACCCGTTCTACGACCCTTTGCGGACGCTGCCCGGTACGCTCGCGGGGCCCGAGCGCAAGCGCATCTCGGAAGCCATCAGTTTCGGCGTCAGGAGCAAGATCCTGCCGGCCTACCGGGCGATGCGTAATTTTCTGCGCGACGAGTATCTGCCGAGGGCGCGGCAGAGCGTCGGTTTGTCGGCGCTGCCGCTCGGCGAGTCTTGGTACGCATTCCTGGTCCGGCGCGAGACCTCGTCGCGTTTGAAGCCCGCCGAGCTCCACGCGATCGGCGTCGCGGAGGCTGACCGTCTGCGCGGGCGGCTGCAGTCCCTGCTCGCCGAGGCCGGGTTTGCCGCCGATGCTCAGGCATTCTATGAGGCGATGAACCGCGAACCGCGCACCGCCTTCAAGAGCGCCCGCGAGCTGCAAAATTTCTACGATCAGGAGAAGGTCGAGGCCGCGACGGCGATTCCGACGTTGTTCGAGGGATTGCCGCAGGGAGATTTCGCGATTCGCGGGCTGGAACCCTTTCGAGAAGCGACCTCGGCCGCCCTGTCTTACCAACGCGCCGCCAATGGCAATTCCCCCGCGATTCTCTACGTCAATAGCGCGGGTATCGAGGCGGCGCCGATCGTGCCGACGATCCCGGAGTTCCTGCGCCGGGCGATCCCGGGCTATCACCTGCAGATCTCCATTCAGGACGAGCGCGGCGATTTGCCGCGATTCCGGCGGCAGGGCGGCGATCCCGGTTTCGTCGAAGGTTGGGGAGTCTATGCCGAGTCGCTCGGGAATCCGCTCGGCCTTTACCGCGACACCGAATCGAAGTTCGGTGCACTCGCCGATCAATTGGAATGCGCCGCCGGCATGGTGATCGATACCGGCATCCACGCGCTCGGCTGGTCTCGGGATCAGGCACTCGGCTACCTGCGTACGCAGCTGCCGATCGATGCTGCCGGCGCAACGAACGCGGTCGACCGGATCATCGCGCTGCCCGGCGAGGCAACCGCGTGCGCCATGGGCGCGCGGACCATCCAGGGTCTGCGTGAGCGCGCCGAGCAGAGCCTGGGGGCGCGTTTCGACCCGCGCGCCTTTCACTCGGAATTGTTGAACGACGGCGCCATGCCCCTGGATTTTCTCGACGCCAAATTGACCCGTTGGCTGAAAAGTCCGCACTAAGCCAGGACATCGTGCGTTTCTCCCTACTGGCAGCTCTGTTGGTCCTGACGCTCGCCGGCGCCGCGCACGCGGATCTCGCGGCCGATGCGGAGCAGCATGGGGACATCGATCTCTCCGTGACCCTCGATCCCACGGCCCAGAGCGGCAGCGCCAGCGCCTCGGTGAGAATTCACGCCGATCGCTCCAGCATCTGGGCATTGCTGACGAGCTGCGCGAGCGCTGTGAGGCTCGTCCCGGGGCTTGCCGAGTGCACCGTGGTGGAGACCGCACCCGACCATTCCTGGCAGCTGATCCGACACGTCGTCGACTATTCCTGGTACGTTCCGAAGCTGACCTTCGTGTTTCGGGCGGACTATCGGTATCCGGAGCGGATTTCGATCCGGCGTGTATCGGGCGACTTGCGAACGCTCGAGGGCTCGTGGGATCTGAAGAAGGACGGCGATTTCACGATCGCGCATTACTCGCTGGTTCTTGCGCCCGGGTTTTGGGTCCCGCGTTGGCTGATCAAGGCGGCGCTTCGGCATGATCTGCCCAAGATGCTGCGCGCACTTCGCACGCTCGCGGAATCGGCGTCCTAGGCGCCGCGGCTTCGGCGCAAGCTCCAATGACGTACAGGGACGGTAAAATGACAAGCAACGTGGTATGCCGGACAACGTCGATCTTGGGTCTCCTGACCGTGCTCGGTCTGGCGGCATGCGAACGCGAGCCGGAACCCGTGATCACCCCACCGCGCGTGAAGCAGGTGTTCCACCTGAACGGCTACGAGAAGGATTTCGGCTACTCGCAGGCGGTGTTGATCGACAAGACGCTGTACGTATCGGGATCCGTGTCGGTGGATGCGAACGGGCGCCTGGTGGCTGCCGGGGACATGGCCGGGCAGTTGCGCGCCGCCTACGCCAACATCCGACGCACCCTGGCCGCTCATGGAGCGGACTTCGACGAGGTGGTCAAGGAGACGATCTACACGACCGACATGGACGCCTTGCTCAAGTCGTCGGATGTCCGCTTCGAGTATTACGACAAGGAGCGTTTGCCCACAGTGTCCTGGGTCCAGGTTCAGCGGCTGGTGGACCCCGGGTTTCTGGTCGAAATCGAGGTTGTGGCCGAGCTTCCCTGAGTTGGCTGGTATCCTAGCCGCCTTGAGCGAGGGACGGGCCGTGCAGGGGCGTGATGCGTAAAGTGGTCGACAGGAAATTCGAGAAAAGGCTCGCCGGACTCGTCAATTGCGGGGAGCGCGGCGTGCTCCGCGGCGGCCGAAAGGGCGTGGAGAAGGAGTCGCTGCGGGTATCTCCGTCGGGTGAGATCGCGCAGACCCGCCACCCGGCAGCGCTCGGCGCGCCGCTCACCAATGAGCACATCACCACGGACTTCTCCGAGGCGCTGATCGAGCTGGTCACGCCGCCATTCCACGAGAGCTGGGAACTGCTGCAGTATCTGTGCGATATCCATCAGTTCGTCTATCGGCATCTGCAGGACGAGATGCTGTGGTCGACCAGCATGCCTTGCGTGTTCTCCGGCGACGACGGCATCCCGCTCGCCCAGTTCGGCGCCTCCAATGTCGGGCGCATGAAAACCATCTACCGGCACGGCCTCGGTATGCGCTACGGCCGCACCATGCAGGCCATATCGGGCGTGCACTTCAATTACTCGTTTCCGGGCAAGCTCTGGGGCGCGCTGCAAGAGATCGACGAGTCGAAGCTTCCGCTGCAGGATTACGTGTCCGGGCAATATTTCGGTGTGCTTCGCAATTATCGCCGCTTCGGCTGGCTCATCCTGTACTTGTTTGGCACTTCGCCCGCGGTGTCGAAGAGCTTCTTCGGGGGCCGCGATCCGGGGATACCCGTATTGGATGCCGATACCGTTTACGAGCCGTACGGGACGTCGCTTCGCATGAGCGATGTGGGCTATCGAAACAAGAATCAAGCGTCGGTGAGCGTCTCGGTCAACAGCTTGAGCGACTATGTACGTGATCTGTCGCAAGCGATCAGCACGCCGTATCCGCCCTACGAGAAGCTCGGTGTGAAGGTCGACGGCAAGTACCTGCAGTTGAATGCGAACATCCTGCAGATCGAGAACGAGTACTACAGTTTCATCAGGCCGAAGCGCGTCGCGAGTTCCGGCGAGCGGCCGACCAAGGCACTGCGCCGCGCAGGCGTCGAGTACGTGGAAGTGCGCGCGCTCGATGTCAGTGCCTTCGATCCCGTCGGCGTCAATCAGAACAAGCTGCGCTTTCTGGAGGCGTTCCTGGCGCTCTGTGTGCTATCCGACGCCGCCCCGATCAGTCGGGGTGAGCAGGACGCGCTCGACGCCAACCATCTCAAAGTGGCCCGCCGCGGAAGAGAGCCCGGCCTCATGCTCAATCGCGACGGCCGGGATGTGCCGATGTCGCAATGGGCGGCCGAGCTGCTCGATGGCATGCAGGGCATCGCCGAGATGCTGGATCATTCGGAGCCGTCGCGGCCGTACCAGACGGCGCTCGAGCAACAGCGTGTCAAGATCGACGATGTGAATCGGACGCCCTCCGCCCGGATGTTGACGGAGATGCGCCAGACCGGCGAATCGTTTTTTCAGCTCGCCCAGCGCATGTCCAAGATGCACAAGGACTATTTTCTCGACCTGTATCCGCCGAACGAGCGCCGCCTGGGAGAATTTGCTGCGGCAGCGCAAGAATCGCACGAGGAACAGGCGCGCATCGAAGCCGCGGACAAGTGGGACTTCGATACCTATCTGGCGCACTATCTCGCGGACTGAGCGTCCGCCAGGAGGGGAGGCCGGAGTGCCCAAGCCTTTGTGCCGGAGTGCCCAGGCGTTTTGACATAAAATGGAGACCTGGCGCTCGCTATTTTCCAGTCAACGTGTGGTGCACTTCGTGGAGGCGCCGGCGGATGATGGGTAGGGTGAAACGCAATGATCAAAGGGAACGCTCTTCCGCAGGCGGATCTGCCTGACTCGCCGCACGCCCGGCAGCTCAAGGCAGGATTTCCCTGGCTGACCTTCGTGCCGGAGCTGGAGTCCGAGTACCGGCAGACGGTGCTCGAGGAGCATCTTCCGTATATCCGCGTCAATCTTTGCCTGGTGATGCTCGCCATCGGGATGGTATCGGCGATGCGGTTCTCGGCGCCGGGGACGGCAATGAGCGTCATTCCCATCATTTTGCGCCTGTTGGTGTTGGTGCCGCTGATATTGCTTTGCTTCGCGGCAACGTTCTGGGATCGCAGACATCGGTTCTACCGGCCACTTTCGCTCGCCACCGCTCTGGTGGGCGGGGCCTGCGTATTGGCCATCCAGGTGATCGCCGAGTCCGGTGGTGCATCGATCGTGGTGCCGCGCTTGGAGCTGTACGCGATCGCCATCTATTTCATGACGGGTCTCATGTTCTACCAGTCGCTGGCGCTGAACCTGTTGGTGGCCCTGGCGTATCTGGCCGCGGGCACCGTGTTCAAGCTGCCGGCACGGGAGTTCGGCTTCGACATGCTGTCCATCGTGACCGCGAACGGGTTTTGCGCCTCGGTAGCCTATATCAGCGAAAAAACCAGCCGGCTGCGTTTCCTGGAAGCCGCCTTGCTGCGCGAGCTGGTCGCCCGTGACGGTTTGACCGGCATCCAGAATCGCCGCATGTTCGATCATCACATCCAGCGGGTCTGGAGTCAGGCGGTGCGCGACGCCCAGCGGGTCGCCGTGCTCCTGGTCGACATCGATTGCTTCAAGGATTACAACGATCACTATGGTCATCAGGCGGGCGATGAGTGCCTGCGCGCGGTCGCGGTGTCGTTGAGCCAATGCGCGCGGCGGCCGATGGATTTCGTCGCCCGCTACGGCGGCGAGGAGTTTGCCGTCGTCCTGTATGAAGCAACACGGGAATACGTGGCGGAGGTGCTCACCCGCATCCAACGCACCATCGCCGAGCTCAACATTCCCCACGAGGCCTCGCGGGTCGCCAGCCGGCTGACGGTGAGCATAGGGGCGGCGTTCGTGCTGCCCGGCGCCAATCGAACCTACGACGGGCTGATTCAGCTCGCGGACGAGGCGCTATACAGCGCGAAGGAGCAGGGACGCAATCGGCTGGTGGTGCTCGAAGCCGAGTATCACACGCTGCGCACCGGGCGATTCGAGCGGCGCGGCGGCCAGAAATCGGCCTGATCGAGCGCTCAAGCAGCGCCCACGCGATAAATGTCGATTTTTGCGCTCTCGCCGGACACCCGGCTCCCTCGGAACATGCCCTCCGAATTGAACTCCATCTCGACCTGGCCTCTGCGGTCGATGGCGATGACGCCGCCCTCGCCGCCGATCGCCGGCAGCTCCTCCATCACCACTTCGTGCACGGCTCGGGCGAGCGTGCGTCCGCCGAATCGCACGCGCGCGCAAATATCGTGCGCCACCGCGGCACGGATGAACATCTCGCCGTGCCCGGTCGCCGACACCGCGCAGCTGCGGTCGTCGGCGTAGGTGCCCGCGCCGATCAGTGGCGAATCGCCGATGCGCCCGAAGCGCTTGCCGGTCATGCCGCCGGTGGATGTGGCCGCTGCGAGGCGGCCCCGCGAATCGAGCGCCACTGCGCCGACGGTGCCGACGTGCGAGATCGTGAGCGGCGAGACGCCGCCGTCCCCGCCGCGAATGCGCTCGAGCTGGCTCCAGCGGGCGGCGGTGTGGAAATAATCGCCGCCGACGAATTCGAATCCACGCGACTCCGCGAACTTCTCTGCGCCCGCTCCGCTCAGGAAGACGTACCCGGAGTGTTCCATCACCGCGCGCGCGAGCTCGACGGGATTTCGGATGCGGGTCAGGCCGCACACCGCGCCCGCCGCCAGGGTCGCGCCGTCCATGATGGAGGCATCGAGCTCATTGCGCCCGTCGAGCGTGAACACGGCACCGCGTCCGGCGTTGAACAGCGCGTCGTCCTCGAGCGCCATCACGGCCTTCGTCACCGCATCGAGGCTCGAGCCGCCCGCGTCGAGCACGTCAAAGCCGGCCGCGAGCGCCACGGCGAGTCCGGCACGATATTCCGCTTCGCGCTCCGCGCTCATTTCCGCCCGCGGCAAAGTCCCCGCGCCGCCGTGAATCGCTAGACCGAACATACCTCGAATTACTTTCCCTGGCCGCTGGCTTGGCGCAAGGCTATCATCATTCAGAAGTGAATCCATTCCCCAAGATCGGCCACATCAAGAGCCTGCTCATCGCGAACCGCGGCGAAATCGCCATTCGCGTGATGCGTGCCGCCGCCGAACTCGGCTTGCGCACGGTCGCCATCCACTCGCGCGAGGATCGCTTTTCCCTGCATCGGACCAAGGCGGACGAAAGCTACCTGGTCGGCGACGGCAAAGGCCCGATCGAGGCCTACCTGGACATTCCCGACATCATCCGCATCGCCACTGAGGCGCGCGTCGACGCGGTGCATCCGGGCTACGGATTTTTGTCCGAGAGCCCGGAATTTGCGGACGCCTGCGCCGCGGCCGGACTCATTTTCGTGGGGCCCCTGCCCGACACCATGCGCAAGCTCGGCAACAAGGTCGCCGCGCGCAACCTTGCCGTGAGCGCCGGCGTTCCGGTGATGCCGGCGACGCCGCCGCTGCCTCTGGATGAGGCCCAAGTGCTCGCGATGGCGCACGAGGTCGGCTTTCCGGTGATGCTCAAGGCGAGCTGGGGCGGCGGCGGACGGGGCATGCGCATCGTTGAGGATGACCGCGAGCTCGTGGAGACCGTTGCGGCGGCGCGGCGCGAGGCCAAGGCCGCCTTCGGCAAGGACGAGGTGTACCTGGAGAAGCTGGTGCGGCGCGCGCGCCACGTCGAGGTGCAGATTCTCGGCGATTCGCACGGCAATCTCGTGCATTTGTTCGAGCGCGATTGCACGGTGCAGCGGCGCAATCAGAAAGTGGTCGAGCGTGCCCCCGCAGTGTTTTTGAGCGACGCGGAGCGCAGCGCGCTGTGCGAGGCGGCGCTAAAAATAGGGCGCGCGGTGAATTACCGGGCGGCCGGGACGGTCGAGTTCCTGCAGGACGCCGACACCGGCAAGTTCTATTTCATCGAGGTCAATCCGCGCATCCAGGTCGAGCACACGGTCACCGAGTGCGTGACCGGCATCGATCTGGTGAAAGCCCAGATCCGCATCGCCGGTGGTGCGCGGATCGGCACGCCGGAGAGCGGCGTGCCCGTCCAGGAGGAGATTCGGGTCAATGCGCACGCCCTGCAATGCCGCGTGACGACGGAGGATCCGGAGAATAATTTCGTTCCGGACTATGGCCGGGTGACAGCCTATCGCAGCCCCGCAGGCTACGGTATCCGGCTGGATGCGGGCACCGCCTATTCCGGCGCCATCATCACGCGCTTCTACGATTCGCTTCTGGTGAAGGTCACGGCCTGGTCGCCGACCGCCGAGGAGACGATCGCGCGCATGCATCGAGCGCTCTGGGAGTTCCGCATTCGCGGTGTGGTGACGAACCTGCGCTTTCTCGATCAGCTCATCATGCACCCGCAGTTCGCGCGTGGAGACTACACCACCCAATTCATCGACCAGACGCCGGAGCTGTTCCGCATCCCCAGGAAGCGCGACCGTGCGACGCGGCTCCTGTCCTTCATCGGCCATGTGATCGTCAACGGCAACCCGGAGGTCAGCCAGCGCGACGCCAAGCCGAAGACGCAGGTCTTCCCGCGGCTGCCGCGGATGGCGCTGCCGCCCTCGCCGCCGGCCGGTTCCAAGCAGAAGCTCGATGAGCTCGGGCCGAAGCGGTTCGCAGAATGGATGCTCGCGCAAAAGCGTGTGCTGCTCACCGATACGAGCATGCGCGATGCCCATCAGTCGCTCCTGGCGACGCGCGTGCGGACCCATGACATGGCGGCGATAGCGCCGTATTACGCGGCACTTCTACCTCAATTGTTCTCGGTCGAGTGCTGGGGCGGAGCGACGTTCGATGTGGCGCTCAGGTTCTTGAAGGAGGATCCATGGGCGCGCCTCGCCGCGTTCCGCGAGGCCATGCCGAACCTCCTGCTTCAGGTGCTGCTGCGATCGGCGAACGCGGTGGGATACGCCAACTATCCGGACAACGTGGTGCGGTACTTCATTGCGCAGGCGGCCGCGGGCGGCATCGATGTCTTCCGGGTGTTCGACTGTCTGAACTGGGCGCCGAACATGAAGGTGACCATCGAGGCGGTGCTGGCGACGGACCGGCTGTGCGAGGCCGCCATCTGTTACACCGGCAACCTCAGCAATCCCCGCGAGACCAAGTACGGTCTCGACTATTACCTCAAAATCGCGCGCGAGCTGAAGGCCATGGGCACTCACGTGCTCTGCATCAAGGACATGGGCGGCCTCTGTCAGCCGCGCGCCGCCGCGACGCTAGTCAAGGCGCTCAAGGAGGAGTTGGGACTGCCCGTTCATTTCCACACCCATGACACCAGCGGCATCGGTGCCGCCAGCGTGCTCGCGGCCATCGAGGCAGGCGCGGATGCCGTCGACGGTGCGCTCGACGCGCTCTCGGGGCTCACTTCGCAGCCGAATATGGGATCGATGGTCGAGGCACTGCGCTTCGGTCCGCGCGACTCCGGTCTCGATCCGGACAACCTGAGGGCGATCTCCGCCTACTGGGAACAGGTCCGCCGCGGCTACGTCGCCTTCGAGAGCGATATCCGCTCGGGGGCTTCGGAGGTGTACGTGCACGGCATGCCGGGCGGCCAATACACCAACTTGCGTGAACAGGCGCGCTCCGTCGGCATCGAGGAGCACCGCTGGTCCGAGGTCGCGGAGGCCTACGCGGAGGTGAACGCCATGTTCGGCGACATTGTGAAGGTGACGCCAACCTCCAAGGTGGTGGGCGACATGGCCATCATGATGGTCACCAGCGGACTGACTCGCGAGGCGGTGTGCGATCCGCAGGTAGACGTGGCATTCCCCGAGTCGGTGGTGCAATTTTTCCGCGGCGAGCTCGGACAGCCGGCGGGCGGCTTTCCGGCGGGGCTTCAAAGGAAAGTGCTCGGGTCGAAGCAGCCTCTGACAGCACGTGCAGGCGAGCTGTTGCCGTCCGCGGATCTGGAGGCGGAGCGGGCCGCGGCGCATGCCAAGATCGGGCGCGCCGTGACCGACTTCGATCTCGCTTCCTATCTGATGTATCCGAAGGTGTTCACGGATTACGCCGCCAACCGGGCGAGCTATGGGAACGTGAGCATCCTGCCCACCTCGGTTTTCTTCTATGGGATGCAGCCGGGCCAGGAAATCAACGTCGATCTCGAGCGCGGCAAAACGCTGATCTTGAGATACGTGACGACGAGCGATGTGCACGAGGACGGCACTCGCACGGTGTTCTTCGAGCTCAACGGCCAGCCGCGGCCGATCCGCGTGCCGGATTCCAGTCAGGTCGCCAAGCGTCCGCCGCGACGCAAGGCGGAGGCGGGCAATGCCAAGCAGGTCGGAGCTCCGATGCCGGGAACCATCGGTACCGTGGCCGCGCGCGTTGGCCAAAGCGTGATCCGCGGCGATATGCTGTTGACGCTCGAGGCCATGAAGATGGAAACCACCGTCCGTGCCGAACTGGACGGTGTGGTCAAGGAAATCCTGGCGAAGCCGGGCCAAGCCGTCGACGCCAAGGATCTGTTGGTGGTCTTCGATTGATGCGCCTCCGTCAGCCCTGCTGTTCGGGCACGCTGACTTCCAGTCCATCGAGGTCGGCGCTGAGCGGGATCTGGCAACTGAGACGGCTGTTCTCGCGCGGATGCCAGGCGTTCTCGAGCATGCCCTCCTCCATTTCGTCAGGGGGCTTGAGCTTCCCCAACCAGTCAGGCGATACGTACACGTGGCAGGTGGCGCATGCGCACGCGCCGCCGCATTGCGCCAGGATGCCGTCCACGCCGTTCTGACGCGCAGCCTCCATCAGGCTCACCCCGACGGGCGCCGAGATCTCGCGCCGCTCTCCCGAGGGCTCGATGAAGACGACCTTCGGCATCAGACGGCATCTTTCAACGCAACTTGAGGATCGGCGAGCTTGTCGGGGTCGGGCCTTGCTCGTTCGGCGATCATCTTGCGGGCCGCCATGTAATCCTTGGAGTGGTTGACGGCCTCCAGCGCGATCAGCTCGCCGCCTTTCAGGTAGCACACGCTGAATCCGCGCGTCGCCGGATCTCCGCGCAGCACCTGCTGATCGAAGCCTGGAGACAAGCCGACAATCAGCAACTTGTTGTCGAATTGATCCGACCAGAACCAGGGAACCCGGTCGTGCACCGCCGAGCGGTCCAGCATGTTGAGGGCGGCCGTCTTGCCCTGCTCGAACGCATTGTCCACCGATTCGAGCCGGACGCGCATGCCGAAGCGCAGCGACGGGTGATTGGTGCAATCGCCTGCCGCGAAGATGGCGGGATCGGCGGTGCGGCAATGTTCGTCGACGAGGATGCCGTTCTCGCACGCGAGGCCCGCGGCCGCTGCAAGCTCGGTATTGGGGATCGCGCCCACCCCGACGATCAACATATCGGCCTCGTAGCTGCTGCCGTCCACACACACGACCCGCTCCACCGAGCCGGCCCCTTCGAGCCGAACCACCCGCGTGTTGCACACGATCTTTACGCCTTGAGTCCGATGCTCGTGGGCGAAGTACTCTGAGACGCTGGAGGCCACCACGCGGTTCATCACCCGATCCGCCATCTCCAGCGCCGTCACGGCACAACCGAGCTTGCGGGCGGTGGCAGCGGTTTCGAGGCCGATATAGCCTCCGCCGACGATCACGACGCGCGCGCCGGGCTTGAGCCCCTCGCGAATCACCGCGACATCGGCGATGGACCGCAGGTAGTGCACGCCTGGCAGATTGGCGCCCGGGCAGGTCAATTCGCGCGAGCGCGCGCCGGTCGAGAGCATCAGCCGGTCATAGGCGATCTCCTCGCCGTCCTCGAGGATCACCCGCCGTGCGTCCCTGAGGATTCGGGCCGCTGCCTTCCCGAGCCTGAGCTCCACCCGGTGGCCGTCGTAAAACGGCTGGTGCCGGAACGGCAGCCGGTCGGCCGCCAGTTCGCCTGACAGGAATTGCTTCGACAGGGGAGGCCGTTGATAAGGCAGGTGGGGCTCCTCGCCCACCAGCACCAGACGCCCGTCAAAGCCCTCGCGGCGCAGGGTGTCGACCGCCTGGGCGGCCGCCTGGCCGCCACCGATGATCAGTATCGTGGACGTCATAAACTCCTTTATAACCGGTCAAAGCCAGTCCGGTAAGCCGCCCGGCACCGAGCTTGAGCGGCCGGGTGCTCCCCAAGATCGACGTGCCGCCCGGCACGAATAGTAATAGGATTGCCCGCAAGGTGCGTCTTGAAAGGCCCAATGCTCGCGGAGTTCTCGAATGAAATTGATCACTGCCATTATCAAGCCCTTCAAGCTGGACGACGTTCGTGCGGCGCTGTCGGAAATTGGCGTATCGGGTATGACCGTCACTGAGGTCAAGGGTTTCGGCCGGCAACGCGGCCACACCGAGCTTTACCGGGGCGCGGAGTATGTCGTGGATTTCGTGCCGAAAACCCGCATCGAGGTGGCCGTAAAAAACGAGCTCGTAGATCAGGTGATGGAGGCCATCGTCGGTGCGTCCAAGACCGGCAAGGTGGGCGACGGCAAGATCTTCGTGACCGACATTCTCCGCGTTCTACGCATCAGGACGGGCGAGACCGATAACGCCGCCCTCTGAGCGACGAGGCGACCTCCTCACCGGCGCTTGCGCCGAGTGAACGACGCTCCGTGGTGCCCGTCCGGCCTTTGCGTTGCCTGGCCTTCAGCCTGCTGCTGATCGGCGCCTGCTACCCGGGGCATGCAGAGGCCGCGAAGCTCACGGACAAGCAGCGCACGCAGATCGAGGAGCCGCGGCCCGCCGGTTTGCCGACCGATGCCGAATTGGAGGGCGCGGGCGCCATCATCGGCAAGATCGACATCGACATCCGCAATATATTCGACGAGCACGACCCGCGGGAGAACAGCGGCCTTTACCGCCTGGCCGACCAGCTGCACATACGCACCAAGCCGGCCACGATCCGCGCCCAGCTGCTCTTCCAGAGCGGTGATCGCTTCAGCGCGCAGAAGCTCGCCGAAACCGAACGGAATCTGCGCACGCTGGTGTTCATCTACGACGCTCACGTCGTTCCGGTCCGATTCGCCGACGGCAAGGTCGATGTCCGGGTGATCACCCGGGACGTTTGGACCTTCGATCCCAACGTGTCCTTCGGCCGCACCGGCGGCTCCAACTCGACCAGCGCCAGCCTCCAGGAGGAAAACTTTCTCGGATGGGGCAAGCAGCTCGAAGTCGGCCGCACCAGCGATGTCGACCGCACCAGCAAGATCGCCGAGTATACGGACCCGAATGTGCTCGGCTCGCGCTGGACCGGGGGACTCGCCTACGTCGATTCGAGCGACGGCAACCAGCGCCTGGCCGCGCTCTCGCAGCCTTTCTATTCCCTCGATACGCGGTGGAGCGCGACGCTTCAGGGGCAGAGCTACGATCGAACGATTTCCCGCTATTTTCTCGGCAACATCGCGGATCAATTCAACGACAACGAAGAGACTTATCTGATCGGCGGCGGGGTGTCGACCGGGCTGGTCGACGGCTGGACCAAGCGGCTGTTGTTCGGGATGTACTACGATCGTAACGAATTCCTGCCCACCCCGGAGACGAGTTTGCCCGCGAAGCCGTTGCCCGCGCCGCGAACGCTGTCCTATCCGTTCGTGGGCTTCGACGTCCTCGAGGACAAGTACGGCAAGGCCGGCGACGAGAACCAGATCGGCAAGACCGAAGACTTGTATTTCGGTACGGAGATCACCGGCGAGCTCGGGATTTCGAATGCCGCCTTCGGCGCCAACCGCGACGCGCTCATGGTCAAGAGTGCGGTGAACCACGGCGCCCAACTGCCCTACGAGCAGCAACTGTTTCTGGGCGCGGATTTCTCCTCGCGATTCGAAAGCGACCATGCGCGCAATTTGATCAGCAATGCTTTCGCGAAGTATTACTGGCGCTGGCGCCCCGACTGGCTCCTTTATGCGGCGCTCTCGGGGACCGTCACGCATGCGCTCGACCCGGACGTTCAACTTCTGCTGGGCGGCGACAATGGCCTGCGCGGCTACCCGCTGCGCTATGAGGCCGGTACCGCGCGGGGCTTGTTCACGGTGGAGCAGCGCGTGTTCACCGATTGGTACCCGTTCAGGCTGGTGCGGATGGGCGCCGCGATCTTTACGGACGTGGGTAGAACCTGGGGAACCGGAGTCGTGGGCAACAGCTCTCTTGGGATGCTCAGCGACGCCGGCTTCGGCCTGCGGCTGGGCAATGCCCGCTCAGGTCTCGGCAACGTGTTGCACATCGACTTCGCGTTCCCGCTCAAGGACGTACCCGGCAACGCCAGATTCCAAATTCTGGTGCAGACGATGCAGAGTTTCTAGCGTCCCGGGGCCGTGCGGGCCGCCGTCTCAAGTGTCGGCGGACTTGCGCCGGCTCCACAGCCACAGAAATCCGATGCACACGGCAAAATTGAGCACCCACCAGCCGAGCTGGCGCGAGCTGTTCCTGTCGCCCGACGGCGCCGCCTCTGTGGCCGCGAGGGTCCCCTTGAGCTCCTCGCGCTTGTCGCCCACGGTCACCAGGAACTCGATCGAGGCGGGGCCGGGCAGGTTCAGATCCGGGGTTTGGACGGAGTAGCTGCCGTCGGCTTCGGCGACCGCAGGATGCGTGGTTCCGCGCAGCATCACGGCGAGCGCCGCATTGCCGACCGGCGCATTATCGAGGACGCGGCTCAGGTGCACCGCCATACGGTCCCCCTGGACGGTACCGACCGCGAGCAGATCCGGCGACCGTGCCTCGACGCGCGCGTTCGGTGCGGAGGAGGTCTGCGCCAGGGCGAGGGAGGCCAGGAGCACGGCCACGAGCGCAAACATTGGCGGGGACGACGTCCAAGCCCTCGTCAAAGCAGCCACCCCCAGATCCCGAGCGCGATGCCGGCAGCGGCGGACAGTGTGCCGAACAGGGGAAATAAAATGTTGCGGGCCAGGAAGAACAGCGAGCACAGCACGAGTCCGAGCTCGAGCAGTCCCTCGCCGATGTCGAAGCGCAACGCGCGTTGTTCCTCGGTTTCGGTCTTGGCCTCCTTGGCCTTCGCATCGGATTCCAGGCCGAGCGCATCGTCGGCGTATTTCTGACGCGCCGCCTTGAGCTTCTGCAGCGATGGCGCAGCCTTGGCCGGATCGGCAGCGAGGCTGTCGAGCAGGGTCGCCGCAACGTCCGAGGTGTTCTCCCGGATTTTCTTCGCCTGGTAGTAGGCCCAATCGTCGTTTGCTTCCGTGCGGTAGATGACGGCCTTGGTATGCGAGCGATGCGAGGCGATGGTGACGACGGACAGGAAAATCCCGACGACGCCGACCAGGACGCCGACGCGGCGGCTGTTCGGATCGGCGGCGTGTTCGGGGGTGAGTTCGATTTCGGTCATTAGTCTGGATTATCCTCGACGGGAGTCGTGTGCGGTGTGGGTCATTTCACAGCGTGCAGTCGCGGGTTCGCCCGGGAGATTCCGAGCACGCCTGAGCGGACCACTTCGACGATCTGGCCGAATGCCGCCACATTGGCGATGAACTCACCGATCTCGACTTCCGTGCTGGTGAGCTCGACGATATAGCTCGAGGGATGCGGCGACAGAACCTTGCCGCCAATGCGGCGCAGCAGCGCCTCGACCGGCCCGACGTGTTCGGCGGGAAGCTGCAATTTGATCAGCAACAGCTCGCGCGCCAAATGGTCCCCGCTGGTCATGTCCTCGACGGCGACCACGTCGATGAGCTTCTGCAGCTGAGCATTGATCTGTGCGATCACCGGATCGGAACCGATGGTCACCAATGTGATCCGCGAGACCGTGGGGTCGTTGGTGGGAGCCACCGACAAGGACTCGATGTTGTAGCCGCGGGTTGAGATCAAGCCGGTGACGCGCGTCAGCGCGCCGGCCTCGTTCTGCAGAAGTATCGCTATGAGGTGTCGCATGGTCCCCGGAAGGATACGGGAGCGCGGCACTTGGGCGCCAGGGCGAGAACTGCTAGGCTTTGCCGGTGAAAGATCCCGGCCACATCGTCAGTCAAGGCGCGCACCCCAAGGCCGGAGCCGGCATGACGGGTGCTGAAATGCTCGTCCAGGTGCTGGCGGACGAGGGCGTCGACACGATTTTCGGGTACAGCGGCGGCGCGATTTTACCGATTTACGACGCGGTTTTCCGCTACAACCTGGAGAACGCGGCCTCCATGCCGCTGATCGTTCCCGCCAACGAGCAGGGCGCCGGGTTCATGGCGGCCGGATATGCGCGCGCGAGCGGCCGGGTGGGCGTCGCGCTGGTGACCTCCGGACCCGGAGCCACCAACACTGTTACGCCGGTGAGGGATTCGCAGGCCGACTCCGTGCCCATCGTCGTCATCTGCGGCCAGGTGGCCACGACGTCGATCGGCACGGACGCGTTCCAGGAGGCGCCCGTGCCGAGCATCATGGGCGCGGTGGCGAAGCACGTGTTCCTGGTCACCGATCCGACCAAGCTCGAGGCCACGGTGCGCACGGCCTTCGAGATCGCGCGCACCGGGCGCCCGGGGCCGGTGGTGCTCGATATTCCCAAGGACGTGCAGAACTGGAAAGGAGTGTTTCACGGTTCCGGACGCCTGCCGATTCCCGGCTACCGCCAGCGTATGAACCGCCTCGAGGCGGCGAAATTGCCGGAGGCCGCGTGCGCGTCGTTCTTCACCGCATTGACCAAGGCCGAGCGTCCCCTGATCTACGCCGGGGGCGGTGTGATCAATGCGGGAGCGTCCCAGGCTCTGCGTGAATTCTCGCGAGCATTCCATATTCCGGTGGTGACGACGCTGATGGGGATCGGTGCGGTGGACACGACGGATCCGTTGTCCATGCGCATGCTCGGCATGCATGGCGCGGCGTTTGCGAATTATGCGGTCGAGGACTGCGATTTTCTGCTGGCCGCCGGTGCGCGCTTCGACGACCGCGTGGCCGGCAATCCGCCCCAGTTCGCGAAAAACGCGCGATTCATCGCGCACCTCGACATCGACGCCTCCGAGATCAACAAGGTCAAACGGGTGGACTTGAGTTACGTCGGCCTGATGCCCGACGCCCTGAAGACGCTCATCGATTACGGCAGGCGGTTGGGGTTCAACCAAGAGTTCTGCGCATGGCGCGAACGTTGTGCGGAGCTGCGCACGCGGTATGCCATGAATTACGACCGTGAAAGCGCGCTGATTCAGCCCTACTACGTGATCGAGGAGATCAACCGCCTGACCCGGGGCGAGGCCGTCATTACCACCGGCGTGGGTCAACATCAGATGTGGGCGGCTCAGTACTTCGATTTCTCGAGCCCCCGGTTGTGGCTCACCTCAGGCAGCATGGGAACCATGGGATTCGGTTTGCCTGCGGCGGTCGGCGCTCAGTTCGCGCAGCGCGGAAGGCTGGTGATCGACATCGACGGTGACGCCAGCATCCGCATGAATTTGGGCGAGCTCGAGACCGTCACCACCTACGATCTGCCGATCAAGGTCGTGGTGCTCAACAATTGCGGGGACGGCATGGTGAAACAGTGGCAGAAGCTGTTTTTCAAGGGTCGTTTGAGCGCCAGCGACAAAAGCCTGCACACCAAGGACTTCGTCAAGGCCGCGCTCGCCGACGGTTTCAAATTTGCGAAGCGCCTCGACAACAAGGCGGACGTGCCGCGCGTCGTCGAGGAGTTCATCCGCTTCCCGGGCGCCTCGTTCCTCGAGGTCATGATCGATCAGGACGCCGGCGTGTATCCCATGGTGGGGCCGGGCCAGGGCTATGACGAGATGATCACGGGCGAGTACATCGCCTCACGCAATCGGGTCGAGATCAAGACGCCCGACGCCTCGGAGATGTTCTAGGGGATCGCCACACCCGGGGCATCACCACACCCCGGTGTTCGGCATGCTTTTCCAAGGCTCCGCCGCGGCGAGCGCGCCACCCGCTTGCAACAGCTCGACGGATATTCCGTCCGGCGAGCGCACGAACGCCATGCGTCCGTCCCGGGGTGGTCGGTTGATGGTGACACCGTGCTTCATCAACCGCTCGCAAGCAGCGTAGATATTCTCTACCGCATAGGCGAGGTGGCCGAAGTTGCGGCCGCCGCCATAACTCTCCGGATCCCAGTTATGCGTCAATTCCACCTGGGCATGCTCATCGCTGGGTGCCGCCAGAAACACCAGGGTGTACCGCCCCTGCGGATAATCTTTGCGCGACAGCTCGACCAGCCCGAGGGCATCCCGATAAAAACTCAAGGATTGCTCGATGTCGGTCACGCGGACCATAGTGTGCAGGTAGTTCATGGCGCTCGAATTTGGAGGAACCTATGCACAAAAGCAAATTGGGCGGCTTCATCATCGATTGCCGCACCAGCGATCTTCCCGCGGCGGCAGATTTCTGGGGCGCCGCGCTCGGGATGCCGATCCGGGAGCTGCCCGGGGCCGAGGGACAATTGTACCGGCGGCTCGAGGATAGCCAGCATGGTCTGGAGATCGAGGTCCAGAAGGTTGAGCATCCGAGCCGCGTGCACCTCGACATCGAGACGGACGACATCGAGGCGGAGGTCCGACGCTTGGAGGCTTTGGGCGCGAAGCGGATTCAGGCCGTGCAAACCTGGTGGGTGATGGAGGCTCCGACCGGGCAGCGCTTCTGCGTGGTGCAGGCAAGCTCCCCGAAATTCCACGAGCGCGCCGCGCAATGGCCTTGAGCGGCGCCCCAGTTGTTTGTTGCATCTTCGTCACAAAAAAGAGACATATTTGACATAGTGCAACAAGTGCGATTCGTTCGCTCTGAACCTTGGATTTTGCTGGAGTCAAGTGATACTCTTCACACCAACGCTGTAACGGCATTGTTGCACTAGTTACTTAAATGCAACAGATGGCCTAAATCCAAGAAGGTCGAGCGACTTGCACTCTTGTGCAGCGCATCTTCCGGCTCCGGACGTGTCGGGTTCTTACTCAACACCTGTTCCACTACATCCCCGGTTCATCCGGGGATGCTTTTATTCAGCAGTGACAGCCAGTGACCCCGAGGCGCTTTGAGTGGCAGCTGAGTGAAAAGACAGGAGATTGTCCTGGCTCAAGCTGTAACTGTACGTGTCGGTTTCCACGAGCGCCTGGTTTGTATCGAAGATCTTGTAAGTGAACTGCACGACTTCCGGGCTACCGGGATCCACCGGAATCAATGCGACTGCAACGCTCACCTGCACGGTGCCCAGCGCAACGCTCAAGGTACTGTCGGCGTACCGACTCATGGTTCCCAGCACCGTGACGGATGTGCCGACCGTCGTGGGAATCGCGATGGGTGCCTGGGCCACGTCAAATTCAGAACTCTGAGATTGCCCAACGATCGAAGCCGTCGAGGGCTCATAGGCGTTCACCACCGAGGAGCTGTAGGGCGCGGATTGCCCTGCAGCGCTGATCGTTCCAGAGATGCTCTCGGTTTGCAGCTGGGCTGTCGATCCATTGAACATGCCGCTGGCGCCGGGACTTAGCGTCAACGTCCCCGTGCCCGTCACCGGCACCGAAGTCCCATTGACGATCACCGTGCCGGATAGACTGACACTGGCACTGAGCCCGCTTGTGACCAAAGCCTCGACCGCCGCCTGAAGGTCATAGGTGCCCTGAGGCGAAGGCGTCGGATTGCCGATGCCGCCCCCGCAAGCGCTTAAAAGCATGGCGGCCAGGAGGACGATAGCGGAATGAAATCCATCCAAGGGTTTTAGCAGCATGGAAACACGTCCTTTGTGTAAATCCGCACCGGAGGTCAGCAGCATAACGCCCTAGCGACCTGTCGGTTGACACTCCCAGCGCAGATGGGTGCGAGCATGCCCGGTGAAGATGCTCTTTTGTGCCAAAATACCCTGAAAGTACCAAGGGGATCCAGATGACTCTCTGCGATGGATTTATCGGCTCGATCGGCAACACGCCTCTGATTCGCTTGAAGACGCTAAGCGATGAGACGGGCTGCGAGATCCTGGGTAAAGCAGAGTTCATGAATCCCGGCGGTTCGGTGAAGGACCGGGCAGCCAAGTGGATCGTGCTCGATGCAGAGCGGCGCGGCGTGCTGAAGCCCGGAGGCACGGTGGTCGAGGGTACGGCGGGCAATACCGGCATCGGACTCGCCCATGTCTGCAACGCGCGTGGATACCGCTGCGTCATCGTCATGCCCGACAACCAGGCCGCCGAAAAATACCAGATCATCGAGGCGCTGGGCGCGGAGCTGCGCAAGGTGCCCGCGGTGCCCTACAGCAATCCGAACCAATACCAGAAAGTGGCGGGCCGCCTCGCCGCGGAGCTGCCAAATGCGATCTGGGCGAACCAGTTCGACAATACCGCCAATCGCACCGCGCATGCCGAGTCGACCGGGCCGGAAATCTGGCACGACACCGGCGGCAAGGTCGACGTGTTTTGCGCAGCCACGGGGACGGGCGGCACGCTGGCGGGCGTCGCCGACTTCCTGAAGTCGAAATCCCCGTCGGTCCGAATCGTGCTGGTCGATCCGCCCGGCAGCGCGCTCTATCACTACTTCAAGGACGGCGAGCTCAAGTCCGACGGCGGCTCGTCCATCACCGAGGGGATCGGCACCGGTCGTGTGACCGCGAACCTCGAAGGCGCACCCATCGATGACGCGATTCGCATCCCGGATGCGCAAACCATGCGCTTCGTCTACCGGCTCATGCGCGAAGAGGGCTTGCTGCTCGGCAGTACCGCCGGCATCAATGTGGCGGCGGCCGTCTCGATCGCGAAGCAAATCGGACCCGGACACACCCTCGTCACCGTGCTCTGCGACGGCGGCGCTAAATATCAGTCGCGGCTGTTCAATCCCGTCTGGATCAAGGAGCGGGGCTTCGCCGAGGCGATCGGCTAGCGGGCGAGGGCCCGCGCGATCGCCGCGGCCAGCGCCGGGCCATCCCGCACGTCGCTGGTCTCCACATCCATCCAACCAAGCGCTGGCTCGTTGGGCTCTTGGTGGGTCGCGCCCGGCTCCGCCGAACGCCCGCCCGTAGATCGGGGCGCTATGCGCTTTGCGATTCGGCGTCCGCGACCGCGCTCTCGCCGAACCATGCGAGCGCTGAATGCAGCGCCGCCACCTCCCCCACCACGAGGAGGGCGGGCGATTCGATCCCTTGCGCGGCGGCCTCTGCGCGAATCGTACCCAGCGTGGCGACGACGACCCGCTGCTCCGCCAGCGTGCCCTGCGCGATGAGCGCGGCAGGACGCTCCGCGGGTGCCCCGTTTTCGATCAGCCGGGCAACGATGTGCTGCAATCGCGCGAGACCCATGTAAAACACGGCGGTGGCCTTGGGCCGTGCGAGGGACGCCCAGTCGGGCTCATCGTCGGCCTCCCCATGGCCGGTGACGAAGACCACGCTATGGGCGTGGTCGCGATGGGTGAGGGGGATGCCTGCGTACGCGGCACAGCCGTTCGCGGCCGAGATCCCCGGCACGACCGAAAAAGAAATGCCCGCCCGCGCGAGCGCCTGCAGCTCTTCACCGCCGCGGCCGAAAATGAACGGGTCGCCGCCCTTCAGCCGCACCACACGGCGCCCCCGGCGTGCATGCTCGATCAGCAGATCGTTGAGCGCGTCTTGAGAGATGCCGGCGCCGCCGGCGGCCTTGCCCACGCCAATCCGTTCGGCATCGCGACGGGCATAATCGAGCACCGCTGCCGGGACCAGCCGGTCGTACAGGATCACATCGGCGTCCTGCAGGGCGCGCAGTGCCTTCAAGGTCAATAGTTCCGGATCCCCCGGTCCGGCGCCCACCAGCGTCACCTGGCCGGCCTGCGCGTGAGCAACCGATCCCATGAGGCGCTGGGCGATGCGCCGCGCCCCACGCTCGTCGCCGTCGACAAACCGTCGTTCCGCGGGGCCATCCACGAGCATCTCGAAATAGCGGCGCCGCGCATCCGCGCTCGGGATTCTTCGCTGGACGGGCGCGCGCATGCCGGCGAGCCAGGAGGCCCAGAGGCCGATCCGCTTCGGAATCAGCGCTTCGAGCCGCTCGCGCAGCCGTCGGGCCAGAACCGGGGAGGTGCCGGCGCTCGAGACCGCGACGATCACCGGGTCGCGATCGATGATGGCCGGGACGATTACCCGCGACGCCTTGCGATCGTCCACCACGTTCACCGGAACCCCGCGCGCCTCGCACAGGCTCGCTATCCAGCGGTTCACCGCGCGCCGCGAGGTGGCCACGATCACGAGCCGCGCGCTGTTGAGATCCTCGGCCGCGAATTCGCGGACATGAACTTCGATCCTACCGGCGGCCGCGAGCTGCGCGAGCTCGGGCGCGACCTCTGGGGCCACCACTGCGATCGCCGCGTGGGCGCGCGCGAGCAGCTGCACCTTGCGCAATGCCACCGCGCCGGCCCCGACGACCAGTACTCGCTGACCCTTAAGATCGAAAAAGAGCGGAAAATAATCCACGCGCCATACCCGAATTGCCCGACAGGCCCCTGCCTGAGCGGAGTTTACGCCGCGATCCCGGGCTGGGCGCGGGCCGATCCGAACTATCGCTTATGAGCAAATGCCTTTTAGTGCTAGCCCTGCGGTTGCCGGCATGACGGCGCTCCGCCATCCTTGGCCGACATGATCGATCCAGCTGAAGCGCTGTCCGGATTCGCCGTCGGCGCTATCGTGGGTCTCACGGGCGTGGGCGGCGGCTCGTTGATGACCCCCTTGCTGGTGCTCCTCTTCGGGATTCATCCGGCTACCGCGGTCGGCACGGATCTGCTGCATGCCGCGATCACCAAGACGGGGGGCACCTATGTGCACGCGAAGCAGGGCCGCGTGGACTGGCGCATCACCGGCCTGCTGGCCTGCGGCAGTGTGCCGGCAGCCGTGGCCACGCTGTGGGCACTGCATGCAGTGACCGGGGGACTCGGCGACTCGAAGATCATCACCACCACACTCGGGGTCGCGCTCCTGCTCACGGCCGGCGTGCTGGTGTTGCGTTCGTGTCTGCGCCGGTGGTCGAAGACCCAAGGAATGGGGGTCACCCGCCATCCGGTGTTCACGGTGCTGACCGGCGTCGCTCTCGGGTTTCTGGTGTCGATTTCCTCGGTGGGCGCGGGGGCGCTGGGTGTTACGGCGCTTTTCTTCCTATATCCGCGGTTGAGTGCCGCGCGTGTCGTCGGTTCCGATCTGGCGCACGCAGTGCCGCTCACGCTGGTCGCGGGCTGCGGCCACTGGCTGTTCGGCACGGTCGACTGGGCGCTGCTCGGATCGCTCCTGGTGGGGTCGCTGCCTGGGATCTACATCGGCAGCCAATTCGCCGGTCGCATACCCGATCCGGCGCTGCGGATTCTCCTGGCGGCCATGCTGGTGGTGGTGGGAACCAAGCTGATTACCTTTTAGAACTACTCTTATACTGTCATCGTATGAAATTTCAGCAATTACGCTATCTCGTGGCCGTGCATGAGAACGGCCTCAACATCACGGCCGCCGCGCGGCAACTGCACACCTCGCAGCCGGGGGTGAGCCGGCAGCTCAAGTTGCTGGAGGAGGAGCTCGGATTCCAGCTGTTCGAGCGCGAGGGCAGGGCGCTCACCCGCACCACGGCGGCGGGAGAGGAGATCATTTCGCGTGCCGGCAGCATCTTGCGCGAGATGCAGAATATCCGCCGCACCTCCGCGGAGCTGCGCAAAGCCGATGGGGGCACGTTGTCCATCGCGACCACGCACACCCAGGCGCGTTACGTGCTGCCGCCGGTGATTCGCGAATTTCGCTCGAAGTATCCCAAGGTGCGGCTGCATCTGCACCAGGGCACCTCGGAGCAGATTGCCGAGATGGTCGCCCGCGACCGGGTCGACTTCGCGATTGCGACGGGGTCCGAGGAGCTGTTTCCGCATCTGGTGCGGCTGCCGGTGTACCGCTGGCATCGCGCCGTCATCGTGCCCAAAGGACATCCGCTGGCATCGGCCGGCAAATTGACGCTGAAGAAGCTCGCCGAGTATCCCATCGTCACCTATGTGTTCAGTTTCTCGGGACGCTCGTCGCTTCCGGCGTTGTTCGAGACCGCCGGCCTCTCGCTCGATGTGGCGCTGACGGCGCGCGATTCCGACGTCATCAAGACTTACGTGCGCATCGGGCTCGGCGTGGGCATCCTGGCAAGGCTCTCGATCGACCCGGTGCTCGATTCGGACCTCGTGGTGCTCGATGCGGCGCATCTATTCGAAGGACACACCACCTGGATCGGCTTTCGCCGCAGCGCGCTGCTGCGCGCCTACATGTACGACTTCATCGAGCTCCTGGCACCGCAGCTCACGCGCAAGCTGGTCCGCGAGGCGGAGAAATCCGAGACCCAGGAGGAGGTGGACCGGGTGCTGCACGGGCTCGCCGTGCCGCTCCGGGACAAGCCCTGACCCCTCGTCAAGAGCGCGTGAGCTTGGTTTTGAGCCCCAGGTCGTTCGAGGGCTGGTAGGCCGCCGAGAAGCTCGAGAGTGCTTCGGCCGCGCCCTGAAGTTCGCTATCCGGCAGCTCGAAACTGTTGAAGCCGCATCGGGCGAGAAAGAACACCTGATCCCTGCGGATCGCGCCGCGGGCGCGCAACTCACCGGTGAAGCCGAATCGTTCCCGCAGCAGACGGGCCTGGGTGTAGCCGCGGCCTTCGCTCGGACCCGGAAAATCCGCACCGGCCAGATCCAACCGGGCGAGATCGGGAACCAACCGTTCGACCTCATCGGCCGGGGCGAGCACGACACCGAGACGCCCGGAGCGCGCCAGCCAGCGTTCGCGCTCCGCTTGCCACTCGGCGAACGTGAGGATCAACGCCTCATCGTCGGAGAGCTCACCATCGCTCGTGACGTGCCAATCGTCCGCGACGATGGCGCCGTCACGCCACAGCCGTCGCGGCATACACCCTCTCCTTGAACGGCTTGACGCCGAGACGGCGCACGGTGTCGACGAAGCGCTCGTCCTCGCGCCGACGATCCACGTACACCTCCAAGAGCCGCGCGATGCTCTCGGCAACCTCGTGCTTCGGGACGGAGGGGCCGATGACGCTCCCGAGCGCCGCCTTCGCGCCTGCGGCGCCGCCGATCGTGATCTGGTACCACTCCTCGCCGCTCTTATCGACGCCGAGAATGCCGATATTGCCCACATGATGGTGTCCGCAGGCATTCATGCAGCCCGACATCTTGACCTCGATCTCGCCCAAGTCGTACATGTAGTCGTAATCGTCGAAGCGCTCATTGATCAGCTTCGCGACATCGATCGAGCCGGCATTGGCGAGACTGCAGAAGTCGAGGCCCGGGCAGCAGATCATGTCGGTCAAGGTGCCGATATTGGGTGTGGCCAAGTGAGCCTCGTCGAGTGCGCGCCACAGCTCGAACGCTTCGCCCTGTTCCACGTCGGCGAGCACCAGGTTCTGCGTGTGGGTCACACGCGCCTCGCCGAAACTGCAGCGGTCCGCGAGATCGGCGATCAGATCGAGCTGCGCGTCGGTGGCATCGCCCGGCGCCACCCCGGGCTTCTTCAGGGATATGTACACCGCGCGATAGCCGCTCACCTTGTGCGCGACGGTGTTGTAGCGGTACCAGGCCCGAAAAGCGGCGTGCTTGCCGGCGGCCGGCTCGATGTCCGGAAGACTGCGGTACGCGGGCGGCCGGAAAAAGCCGCGCATCCGCTCGACCTCGGATTCCTCGAGCTCGAGCCGGCCGTCCTTGATCAGCTGCCATTCTCTTTCCACGCGCCGTGTGAACTCCTCGAGCCCGAGCGAACGCACCAGGATCTTGATCCTCGCCTTGTGAATGTTGTCGCGCCGGCCCTCGCGGTTGTAGACGCGCAGCACCGCCTCCAGGTAGGACAAAAGATGCCTGCGGGGCAGGAACTCGCGGATCACCTGGCCGATCACCGGCGTGCGCCCGAGGCCCCCCCCGGCGAGAATGCGAAAGCCGCGCTCACCGTCGGCGCCCTTGACGATGTGCACGCCGATATCGTGCACCAGCGTCGCCGCGCGATCCTGATCCGGCGATCCGGTGACGGCGATCTTGAATTTCCGCGGCAGGTAAGTGAATTCAGGGTGGAAAGTCGACCACTGCCGGATGATTTCGCACCAGGGACGGGGATCCTCGAGCTCATCGGCGGCGACACCGGCCAAATGGTCCGAGGTGGTGTTACGGATGCAGTTGCCGCTGGTCTGGATCGCGTGCATCTCGACTTCGGCGAGCTCCGCCAGGATGTCCGGGACCTGCTCGAGGCGGGGCCAGTTGTACTGCAGATTCTGGCGCGTGGTGAAATGCCCGTAGCCGCGGTCGTAGCGCCGCGCGATCGAGGCGAGCGTGCGCAGCTGTGCAGACGACAGCAGACCGTATGGGATCGCCACTCGAAGCATCGGTGCATGGGTCTGGATATACAGCCCGTTGCGCAGACGCAGGTGACGAAACTCGTCCTCGCTCATTTCCCCGTCGAGGAAACGGCGCGTCTGATCCCTGAACTGCGCAACCCGCTCGCGGACCAGCGCGCGATCGATGGTGTCATAACGGTACATCGGCATACTTTAGCGGCCCCGCGACCGCCGCGCTAATAATCCCCGGGCATGGAGCTCATGCCTGGCGGTTGTTTGCGGTGCGCCGCCCGCGTCGCGCCCGCGCGACTGCGCCGCCCCTGCGAGATCCCGGTCCCACGTCTCGATCAGTTCCCAACTGGGGTCGGCAAAACGTGATTGGCTCGGCAGAGCCCAAGTCGGTTTGCGCGCAGCATTCCAGAGTCAACATAAGGTTTCACGAGTGGCCAAAGTTCTCGGGGCGACAAAGGATCTCACGGAAGTCGTGGTCTCGGCGGACACCTATCACGTCTCGCCCGAACCCATGCTTCTGATCGCCGATTTGAACGGCGCGCTGGCGCTTTGTCTGCATGACGAGGGACGCGGCGTGGGCGGCTTGTTGCACCTGAAATTCATGGGGGGCACCGGCCGCCCGAGCGATGTGACCGACAACACGCTGAGCTCCGTCCTGGTCGTCCTGGACCGGTTCAAGCGCGGCGTGCTCGGCAACGTCTCCAAGCGCGACGATGTTCAAGCACGCATCCTGGCCCATGCGCTGCCGCCGACCGGCGTCGACGAGCCGACCGCCTCGCTGGTCGATCTCATTCAAGCCGATTTCGCCGACGGCAAAATTTCCTGCGGGACGCAGACCGTGCGTCGCATCGAACCGCTGCGCGTCTGCTTCCAACCGTTCGAGGGCCGCGTTTGGATTTGCGGTCCCGATGATTTGCGCGCCGGCTGCGCCGGCTGTAAATCTAACCGCTCGGTCGCCTGACCTGGCTGCCCCCCAATCCCGTAGTCATTGTAAGCTTGCGCAAGGGCCGGTCCGGGACCGGCTCCTCAACAGAGGTGCGTCATGCGATGGGGCCTGGTGGTTTGCGTGTTTGCAATGGGCGGGTGCGCGAGCAATCAGCTCGCCTCGACGCCACCAGCGGGAGTCGACCTGAGCGGCCACTGGACCCTCAACCTGGCGGACAGCGACGACGCGCAGCGCCTCATGCAAAGCCAGATCGCGGCTGCGACCGCCGGCGTGAATGGGGGCGGCTCGACCAGTTCGGGCGGAGGCCGTCAACGAGGGCGCGGCGGCGGCATGGGCAGCGGTGCCGGTCCCATGGGGCCGATGATGCCGTCCGTGTCGGTGCTGGATGAGAGTTTGCGCTGGCCCGGTCGGGATCTGGCACTCGAGCAAACCCCCGACAGGATCACCTTCACCTCCGATGGAGGCATGAGGTTTTGCCGTCCAAGTGCAGGCAAAGGGGGCGGGCACCACCCACATTCCGGCGGCAAAGGGGCGGCACAAAGCCACGACATGCCCGCGCGCGGGCGTGGCGATGCACCCCCACCGCGCTGTGGCTGGGACGATCGTACCCTGGTGGTTCAATCCGGCGAGCCCGACGACGACAGGCCTCCCTACGAGCAGCGCTTCAGCGTATCGGACGACGGTGGGCGGCTGCTCGAAGTGGTGGAATTCAAGGGCGGCCGCTCGAACGGCTTCGTCGCGTCCCGTGAGTGGGACCGGGTGCAATAAAAAAGCCGGGCAGTGCCCGGCTTTCAAGTCCCCATGCCTATCGCGGCGGCGCTGTTATTTCGCGCTCCGGCGAATGATCGGTCTGTTTTACTTCCCCGACGATGCTTTGCGTTCGAGCAACACTCTAGCGTTGGGCGACTCCCGATACTAGTGCTTATATCGAAAAATTAAAAAATTAATGTACCTTAAAAGCAACAGATGGAACCGCCGCAGGGGTGTTAGCGGGGAAGAGCGCGGGAGCGGCGTTCCGATCGAGTATCCTTGATGCTTGATTGCAGCCGGGAGATCGTCGTGGCCAAGCTTTCCAAGTCCAAACCCCTGCCCCAGAGCGCGGTGCGCACGCGGCGCGCCTACTTCGACTGCCAATTCGGCCAACTGCACGTGCGCACCGCCTTTCCCACCACCGGCGGTTTCGACGAGGGTGTCACGCTGATCTGTCTTCACTCCCGGGAGGGCTCGAGCCGAAGTTTTGCGCGCTTGCTGCCCGAGATCGCGGGCGAGCGTTCCGTTTATGCGCCGGACTTGCCGGGCTTCGGCGAATCCGATCCGGCGCCCACCTTCGGCCACGCGGAGGCGGCCAAGGGCGTGTCGGATTTGGCGAACGATCTGCGCTTGAGGCAAATCGACTTGTTGGGCGTGCGCTTCGGCGCTGCAGTTGCCTTGGAGCTCGCCGTGGCGCGGCCGGAGCTGGTGCGGCGCCTGGTGCTGGTGGGCTCGCCGCCGCTCGATCGCATTCCCGCGGTCAAGCAGGCCTGCCTGATCGTGAAGACGAAAATCGATGAACCCGAGGAGACCCGGTGGGCCAACGGGGCGTTGCCCCATGCGCGCGTCGTCGAGATCGATGCTCCCGACCTCGTCGATTCGGACCCCAAGGCGTTCGCCGGGCGCATAGGGCCGTTTCTCTCGGGATGACGAGCACCGCGATCTCGTGAGATTGAACAAGTACATCAGCGAGACGGGCGCGTGCTCACGCCGCGAAGCCGATCAATGGATCGAAGCGGGGCGTGTCACCCTGAACGGGGTTCGGGCACAGCTGGGCCTCAAGGTGCAGCCCGACGACGAGGTTCGCGTCGACGGGGAACTCATCGGCGCCAAGAAAAAGCCGGTCTACATCGCCCTGAACAAGCCGGCCGGCATCACGTGCACGACCGAGTCTCACGTAAAAGACAACATCGTGGACTTCATCGGACATCCCGAACGGATTTTCCCCGTCGGACGCCTGGACAAGGACTCCGAAGGGCTGATCCTCCTCACCAACAACGGCGACATCGTCAACGAGATCCTGCGCTCCGAAAACGAACACGAGAAGGAGTATTTGGTCCAGCTGAACCGTCCGATCACGGATCTGTCGCTCACCATGCTCGCGGGCGGTGTGAAGATCATGGGCGTGATGACCAACCCCTGCAGGGTGACGCGCGTCGGGCGCGACGGCTTGCGCATCATTCTGACTCAAGGGTTGAACCGGCAGATCCGCCGGATGTGTTCCGCGCTCGGCTACCGCGTGGAGCGGCTGCGGCGGGTGCGGATCATCAATATCGACTTGGGCGACCTGCCGCCGGGCGAGTGGCGGTATCTGTCGGAGGCGGAAGTCGCCGGTTTGAATGCCGGCGGGATCAGGTCGAGCGCAGCGCGGTCGCCGACACCCCCTCAGTCCAACGGCGGGCCGTCGCCGTCCGCCAATCCGGATCGTGCGCCCGCGCCGCGAACCATCGAAAAAAATCCTCGCCCCCATGGGCCGCCGTCCAGTAAGAGTGAGAGAAAAGCACCCCCCCGGTCGTCGACTCGACGGTGAAGCGGCGCCTCAAGCCGAAGCTTGCTACGCCTCGCGTGCATTTGATACGGGGTGAGTTTTCCGACAGGGCGAACTGATCGGGACCCACCTGCAACCGCAGGCGGCCGCCATGGCCGTAGACGCAGATGTTGGGTTGGCCCGCGCGAATCAGCGCAACTCCATGCACCAGCGACGGTGGCGTGTCGTGAGCGGTCCACGTGCCGCCCAGAATGTGCCATTGCAGGATCATGCTGTGGCGCCGAAAATCGACCACCGAAACCGTACCGCCGTTATCCGGCGACAGTCCCCGACCCTGGGCTTTGCGCGTCATTTGGTTTCGCGATTTGGCAATCCTGCGAATGTGCTTTCGACGATCCCAGCCGTCAAGAGCTGGGGCAACACCACCGGCTCACCCGCCCCCGGCTTCGAATTGTAGACGACGTAAAGGGGCACGCCGGCCCGGCCGAAATCCGCAAGCGCCTTGGTGATTGCGGCGTCGCGGTTGGTCCAATCGCCTTTCATCAGCGTGACGCCCTTGCCGTGGAAGACGCGTTGAACGTTCGGATCTGCAAACGCATTGCGTTCGTTTACCAGGCACGTGAGGCACCAGCTGGCGGTGAAGTTGACGAGGAGCGGGACTCCCCGGGCGCGCAGTTCGGCGACGCGCGCGGGATCGTAGGGCTGCCACTCTTCGGGGGATTCTCCGGCCACCGACGATTGCGGGGCGGCGGCCGCGGCGACATCCGCGAATCGTACCGGCAGCACGATGGCCGCCACCACGGCTGCGAGCGCGGTCGACAGCGCGGCCAGCCGGCCACCTACGGAGATCCCCTTGGATTTTTGATACGCCCAGGCGGCCAACCCGACCAGGATGGCTCCGGCCAAAGCCGCGCCCAATCCGAGCGAGGAAGTCTGTTGCGCCAGCACCCAAAGCAGCCATGCGGCGGAGGCATACATGGGGAACGCAAATATCTGCTTCAGCGTGTCCATCCACGCGCCCGGCTTGGGCAGCGCTCGGCGCATCCACGGAGCAATCGACAGCAGCAGATAGGGAAGAGACAGCCCGAGCCCCAGGGCGGCGAAGATGCTGAGCGCGACGATCGGCGATTGGGTAAGCGCCGCACCGACCGCGGCGGCCATGAACGGTGCCGTACACGGCGTCGCCACCAGCGTCGTCAGGACACCGGTGAAAAAGGAGGCCCGGTAACTGTCGCCTTGAGTCAGCGCATCGCCGACCCCCGCGAGGCCGCCGCCCACTTCGAAGACGCCGGACAGATTCAAACCGACGGCCAGCAGCAGATACATCATCAGCGTCACGAACAACGGTGATTGCAGCTGAAATCCCCAGCCGATCTGTTCGCCGCCTGCCCGCAGCGCCAGCAGCACCGCGGCGAGCGTGAGCATGGATGCGATGACGCCGCCGGCAAAGACCAATCCCTTGGTGCGCACGGCCGCAGGATGCTTTTTCGCCTGTTCCACCAAGCCGATGGCCTTGATGGAAAGCACGGGAAATACGCAGGGCATCAAGTTCAAAATGAGGCCGCCGAGCACTGCGAGCAGCAGGAGCACGGGTAGAGCCATCGGCTTCTCAGGCGCGGCGCCGGTTGCGGCTGCGCCCGCGCCCGCGTGTATCGGGACGAATCGTGGAGCCGTCGGGACGCTGGATGCCGCGGCGGCGGCGCCCGGAGCGAGAGCAGCGCCGATTTCGATGGGTACCCCGATGGTGTCGCCTCCGCTCTCCTCCGTGGCGATGAGCACGCCGCGAACCTCCCCGGCTTTGGGAGGCTGGTAGCCGAGCTTCATGGAAAGCTCGATCGATGCGTCCTTGCGGATCAGCGTCTGCGGCGCGGCGTACTCGATGACCCCGTCCTCGTAAGGATAGAAGGCGAGCGATTTGACCCGGGTCAGCGCGGCGCCCCAGTCCCTGCCGAGCGTGAGCACCAGCCGGCCCTCATCGATCCTCGCCGCGCTCGCCGCCGGCGCGCCGCCCGGCAAATCGGCGCGCGCCGCGGCGAACAACGGCGCAACGGCGGGATCCGCGGCTCCTCCGCCGGCCGCGACCGGCAATTGAAGATGCAGGTCGGCGCTCCCCGGAATACAGACATCCGCGCAGACCAGCCAGCTGGCTTTGGCGGTGAGATCGAGCGGCGCGCCGGCCTTCAGACCGGGAGCCGCGGTGAGCTTGACCAGGTGCATGGCGTGCTTCGCATAGCCATAATTGACCAGCGGAGCGACCTCGAAGCGATGCGGCGTGGACCAGACGATGTCCCCGGCGGTCAAGCCCGCGGGCACAGACCACGCCAGCTGGGTTGCCTGGCCGGAGTCGCCGGGATTTCGCCAATAGGTGTGCCAGCCGTCGCGGATGTCCAGCTCGAGCGCCACCCAGACCGATTGGCCGGGCGCGATGGCGTCGTTCTCGCTGATCAATCGCGCCTTGACGTTGTCGGTGGAGACGGAGTTCCCCGCCAGCGCATGAGCCACGGGCGACAGGGCGATGCAGGCGATCAGCCAGCAGCAAGCGAAGAGGAGCCTCGTGGACCGCGATTTCAGCGTGCGCATGACGACATGTTACCCAATTAAGCAACCGCCTTTAGCACCGAGATCGCCCGCCACTGTGCAACGCCTCACAGTTTGGCGCCGTTTCGGCCCGGAATAGCCCCCGCGATCCGCCTTGAGCTAATGTAGCCGTCCCCAAACAGAAGCAGCCCATGCAAGAAAGTTACGTAGAAAAAATACTCAAAGCCAAGGTCTACGACGTAGCCATCGAGACCTCGCTGGAGGCTGCGCCGCGTCTCTCGAGACGCCTCAACAACCGCGTTCTCTTCAAACGAGAAGACCTCCAGCCGGTGTTTTCGTTCAAAATTCGCGGCGCGTACAACAAGATCGCCCAGCTCTCGGAAACGGCGGCGCAGCGCGGGGTGATTTGCGCCTCGGCGGGCAATCATGCCCAAGGCGTCGCGCTCGGTGCGCGCACGCGCGGCATCCGCGCGGTGATCGTGATGCCGCTCACGACCCCCGACATCAAGGTGCAGGCGGTCGCCGAGCTCGGCGCCGAGATCGTCCTGCATGGCGACGACTACGATGAGGCCTTCGAACGCGCCACGGAGATCGGCCGCGAGCGCGGATTGGTCTTCGTGCATCCGTTCGACGATCCCGACGTGATTGCGGGGCAGGGCACGATCGCCATGGAGATCCTTCGCCAGTGGCATGGCGACGACATTCATGCCATTTTCGTCCCCGTAGGCGGCGGCGGCCTGATTGGCGGCATCGCGGCGTACGCCAAATCGCTCTACCCGCGCATCAAGATCATCGGAGTCGAACCGGAGGATGCGGCGGGCATGTACGAGTCGCTGCGCGCCGGAAAACGGGTCACGCTCGATCGCGTCGGCATCTTCGCCGACGGCGTCGCGGTGCGAAAGGTGGGCGAGGAGCCGTTCAAGCTCGCCCGACAGTACGTCGACGAAATTCTTCTCGTGACCACGGATCAGATCTGCGCGGCCATCCAGGACATCTTCCAGGACACCCGCTCGATCGCCGAGCCTGCGGGCGCGCTGGCGGTCGCCGGCATCAAGAAATACGTGGCACGCGAGGGTTGCGCCGAGCGGACCCTGGTGGCGATCAACGGCGGGGCGAACATGAACTTCGACCGGCTGCGCTACGTGGCCGAGCGGGCGGACCTGGGCGCGCAGCGCGAGGCGTTGCTGGCGGTGGAGATACCCGAGGTGCCGGGCTCATTCTTGAGGTTCTGCGAGCTGCTCGGCAAACGCAGCGTGACCGAATTCGACTATCGATTTCAGGAATCCAAAACGGCGCAGCTGTTCGTCGGTCTGGCCCTGAACCAGGGGCGGACCGAGCGCGCCTCGGTCATCAGCATGCTGAGCGAGGCGGGGTTCGCAGTGCACGACATGACCGACAACGAGACGGCAAAACTGCACGTGCGCTACATGATCGGCGGCCACGCGCGAAATCTGACGGACGAGCGGCTGTATCGGTTCGAATTCCCGGAACGGCCGGGAGCGCTGCTAAAATTTTTGCAGGCGGTCGGGCCGAAGTGGAACATCAGCCTGTTCCACTATCGAAATCATGGCGCGGATTACGGGCGCGTGCTCGCCGGGATTCAAGTGCCGGCGGAAACCCTGGCGGACTTTCTATTGCACCTCAATGAGCTGCAGTACGCCTATACGGACGAGACGGGGAATCCGGCGTACAAGATTTTCTTGAGTCCCTGAGCTGCCCTCCGTCCTCAAGGCGCGCTCGGCGCAGGTGTATGCGCATCGGCAGTCGGCGGGGAAGCCGAGGCGCGCACGCTTACCCACCAGGCCTGGGCACGCCGCACTGAAGGGTCGTCCGCGCCCCGCGCGGCCAATAGGATCGGCACGGCTGCCGCGAGTTCATCGGCGGCCTCGCGGCGGCGGCCCAAGCGCGACAACGCATAGGCATGAATGGCATGGGCCTGCGCCAGCGGCGGGTGCGATGCGGGAAAGCCGGCGCTCCAGATCGCCACCGATTGCTCGCTCAACGGGAGTGCTTCCTGCGGCCGCCCGGTGTCGACCAGGAGCCGGGCCAGGTGCATCAGTGCGGCTGCGCGATAGGGATGACTACGTGGGAGGGACTTGTCGTAACTCGCGAGCGCTTCGCGGAATTGACTCTCGGCCTCACGAAATTGCCCCTCATCGTGCAGCGCCATGGCAAGGCTTACGCGCGCGTAGCCGACGTTGAAATTGTCGGCGCCCCACACCTTGAGCGCCACATCCAGCGCATTTCTCAGCAGCGGCTCCGCTTCGGTCAGCCGACCCTCGCGCTCGAGCAGCAGCGCGTAATTTCCCTGGGCGGCCGCGGTCTCGGGGTGTTGGTCGCCGAAGGCGCGCTCCTCGCTGTCGATCGCCTCCCGGTACAAGCTTTCCGCGCGCTTCAGATCGCCCATGTTCTGCGCAACGATCGCCAGATTATGAAGATGGGAGGCGACCCGCGGGTGATCGTTGCCCAGGATGTCACGGTCGATGGTCAGGGCTCTTTCGTAGGTTTGCTTGGCAAGCAGCCACTGTTGCTCGCGCTCGTAGTCCTGCGCCAGATCGTCCAGCAAGCGTGCGATCTCCGTGGGCGGCGCCTGCGCGTTCTCGAGGATGTCGAGCGCGCGCTTGTACAGATCGATCGCGCCACCGGCGTTTCCCTGCAGATGTCTGAGCTGCCCGAGCACCCACAACGCCCGGCCGGACTCGAGGTCGCTCGCGCCGAACTCGCGCTGGGACAGGCGCAATGCCTCCTGCAGCGGCACCTCCGCCTCCTGCAGATTGCCGCCCTCGAAGAGCACCCTGCCCAATTCGAGCAGCGTATCGACACGCGATTTCTCCTTCGATTGCGGCTGCAACGCCAACGACTCCCGCAGGATCGGCACGGCATCCTGATACTGACCCAGGCTGTCGTATACCGAGCCCACCGTCGCGAGCAGTGCGGCCTTGGTGGCCGGTTGGTCCTTGAAGGCCTCGCGCAAGCGTTTCGTGCTCGAGTCGAGCAGCTCCCGTGCGGTCACCCGGTTGCCGCGGTTCACCTGCGGATCGGACAGCTTGAACAGATCGACCAGAAACGTCGAAACCTCCTCGGCCCGCGCCCGCTCGTGCTCGGCGGCCTCGCGCTGCTCCGCGACCCGATCGCGCTCCGCGGCGATGCGCAACGACTGCACGTAGGTCGTGACCGTGAACGCCAGAACCATGAAGAACACCGAGATGCCGGCGGCGACCGGCAGCCAGTGGCGCTTGACGAACTTGGTGCTCCGGTACGAGAGGGTATCCTTGCGCGCAATGACCGGCTTGCCCTGCAAATAACGGCGGATGTCGCCCGCGAGCTGCTCGGCCGAACCGTAGCGGCGTTCCGGCTCCTTGCGCATCGCCATACCGATGATGTTGTCCAGATCGCCCTCGAGCGTGCGACGGAGCTTTCGGACGTGGGTGGCGCGAGCCTCCGAGATGGTGTGCGCCTGCATGGAATCGCCGTCCGGAACCGCCTGGCTCGGCAGCGGGGGAGCGGTTTCGCAAATGGCGCGCTCGATATCCACGAGGCGCACGGATCCGATCACGAAGGGGCCGACGCCCGCCAGAAGCCGATAGAGCAGCACGCCCAGGACATAGACATCGCTCGCCGTGGTGATCGGCTGTCCCCGTACCTGCTCCGGGCTCGCGTGGTCTGGGGTCATGATGCGAAGGTCGGCGCGGGTGACCGCGAGCGTGTGTTGGCCCAGCTGCCGCTCGTCGAGGAGCTTTGCGATGCCGAAGTCCAGGAGCTTGGGCACGCCGGCGGGGGTCACCAGGATGTTCGAGGGCTTCAGATCCCGGTGCACGATCAGGTTTTGATGAGCGTAATGCACCGCGGCGCATACCTTGACGAAAAGCTCGAGCCGCGCCGGTATATCGAGCTGATGGGTGTCGCAGAAGGAATCGATCGGCACGCCGTCGATGTAGTCCATGACCAGGTAGGCGGTTCCATCCGGCAGGGTTCCCCCGTCCAGCAGGTGCGCGATGTTGGGGTGGTCGAGCTGCGCGAGGATCTGGCGCTCGATCTTGAGGCGCGACTGTATGGCGCGGCTGAACGCTCCGCCGTGCACGACCTTGATGGCGACCTTCTGCTCGAACTCGGCATCGGCGCGTTCCGCCAGAAAAACCTCGCCCATGCCGCCGACGCCCAAGGTGCTGAGGACCCGGTAGGGTCCGATACGCTCTCCCTTCATGCGCGAAAGCATGCTCCCATGCCCGGTGCGGCGGCAAACCCGGCGCAAGCTTGCGACACGGGCCTGCGAGCGTGTATGAGGTATCCTCGACGGCACATTTCGAGGAGTTTATTTATGCCTAACGACACTAACCCCAGCAATCCCAAGGAACCCGGCTCCGGTGCGGGTGCGGGTGCGGGCGCGGGCGCGGGCGCGGGCGCGGGCTCAAGCTCAGGCGCGGGCTCGGCTTCGAGCTCCCCCAAGGCCAAGGGATCCACGGGAGGGACGACGCCGGACAATAACGACAAGCCTCCGCAGGCACAGATCGTGGCCGCCGCCGCCGTCGGCGGGTTGGTAGGCGGCCTCGTGGGCGCGCTCATCGGCAGCAGTCTGCGTTCCTGATTGACGCCGCCGGCCCCCTATGAGGTGCTGCGCCCGGCGCGGCATGAGACGATTCGTGTCCGCGGACTCGATGTTCACCTGAGGTGCTGGGGGCCCAAGGCCGCCGACGGGGAGCCCCCGATCATTTTGCTGCACGGCTTTCAGGACACCGGCGACACGTTCCAGTTTTTGGTGGATGAGTTCGGGCGCGATCGACCGCTTGCGGCCATCGACTGGCGCGGATTTGGAAGAAGCGGCTGGGCTCGGGATGGTTACTGGTTCCCCGATTATCTGGCGGATCTGGATCAATGGCTCGATCTGGTGAGTCCGGATCGGCCGGTGCGCCTCATCGGTCACAGCATGGGCGGCAATGTGGGGAGTTTGTATGCAGGACTGCGGCCCGAGCGCGTGCGCTGCCTCGTCAACCTAGAAGGTTTCGGCCTGCCGCGCACTTCGCCGGAGCGGGCGCCGGCGCGGCTCATCGAGTGGCTGGATCAGATCAAGACCGTACCGCCGCTCAGAACTTACGACTCCTTCGAACATCTCGCGTCCATCATCCAGTTCCGCTATCCGCGATTCGGCGAGGTGCGTTCACGATTCATCGCCGCCGCTTGGGGTAAGATTGAAAGCGATGGGCGTGTTCATCTGCTGGGCGATGCGCGGCACCGCTGGGTCAATCCGCTGCTCTACAAACGCGAGGATGCGGAGGCCATGTGGCGCGCCGTGCGGGCACCCATGCTGATGGTGCTGGGCGAGAAATCCGATTATCTCGCGAAGCTCGGAGAAGACGGGACGGATGAGGCATGGCGCGCGATGGTGCGCCATATCGAGATCGTTCACATTGCCGAGGCGGGCCACATGCTGCACATCGAACGGCCGGAAGCGATCGCCCCGCTGATCGAGCGCTTCCTGGACGAGCACGCTGACTGAACGGATTGGCGACCTTCGAGGCTCCCTTTGGCACTCACCCGTCGATTGTTTCCCACCCGATTCGGACAGCTGCACGTACGCAGTACGGAGGGCAAGGGCGTTCCGGTCGTGCTGCTGCATCCTTCGCCGCGCTCGGGCGAGATGTGGGAGGCACTGCAAGATCGGTTGACGCGTCCGACCTATGCGCCTGACCGCCTCGGCTATGGCTTCTCCGATGCGCCTCCCTGGGCGCTCTCGTTGGAACAATATGCACAGTGCACCGTGGATGCGCTCGAGGCCGCGGGAGTGCCGGGCCAGTTCGACGTGCTGGGCGTCCATGTGGGCTCGGCGGAAGCGGTTGAAATCGCGCATCAGGCACCCTCTCAAGTGAGGCGCATGATTGCGGTCGGCATGCCGCTCCTCACCGTCGAAGAGCAGCAGCGGCAAATGGAAAAGTACAGTGAGCAGCCGTTGAAGCCCGCCGCCGAAGGGGGCCACGTGCTGGCCGCCTGGCGCGGTTGTTTCGCTTTTCGTCAGCCGCCGTACGACCTCGCCGATGCGCATCGGCGGTTCATCGAGCACTTGCTGGCCGCCAACCCGGGCGCTGCATTGCGCGCCGCGAGCGGCTATCCGATGGAAAAAAAGCTCAAGAGCCTGCGCCCGCCCCTGACGGTGTTCGCACCCCACGACGACCTCCTGGAGCAAACCCAGCGGGTAAGGCCCCTGCTGAAGGCGGACGCGGCGTACGTGGACCTGCCGGACCTCGGCATCGATCTCTTCCATACGGCCACGGACCGGATGGCGGAGCTCATCAACCGATACCTGCCGGGCTGAGATCCGAGCATGCACCGAAGCTTGAACCTGCCCGAGATCTTTCTGCTGATCTCGCTCGCGATGATCGCCGTCGAGGCGGCGTTCGCGCAGTGGTCCATCGTGAAGGCCCGGTACCACGTGAAGGACACGGCGGCGTCGCTCGGCATGCAGGTCGGGAACATCGTCATGAATCTCGGCATGGCGGGCGTCGTGTTCGCCGGGCTGACGGCCGCCTACGACCACCGGTGGCTCGAGCTCTCGCCGTCCTCGCCCTGGGCATGGGCCGCATTGTTCGTGCTCGACGACTTCACGTACTACTGGTTTCATCGCATCAGCCACGAGTGCCGCTTCTGGTGGGCCGCCCACGTCAATCATCACTCCTCGCAGGAGTACAATTTGTCGACCGCTGTCCGCCAGTCCTGGACCAGCGTCATCGTCGGCACCTGGACACCCTGGATTCCGCTCGCATTTCTCGGCTTTCCACCCACCATGATTCTTGCCGAGCAGGGCTTCAACCTGTTCTATCAATTCTGGATTCACACGGAAGCCGTCGGGCGCATGCCGCGTTGGTTCGAGTATCTGTTCAACACGCCGTCGCATCATCGCGTGCATCATGCATCGAATCCGCGTTATCTCGACCGCAACTACGCCGGAGTGCTCATGGTGTGGGACCGCCTGTTCGGCACCTTCGCCGGGGAGTGCGAGGAGGAGCCGCCGCGCTACGGCATCGTGAAGAACATCGACACCTTCAATCCCGTGCGCATCGCGTTCCACGAGTGGACGTCGATCGCACGCGATCTGACCGCCGCGCGGTCGTGGCGCGAGGCGGTGGGGTTGCTGTTCGGGCCGCCTGGCTGGCGCGCAGACGGCAAGGGGCTGACCTCGGCGAATATTCGAAGCGAGTGGAGGGTACGACACCATGCAGATTGAACCCAAGCTGACCGGGCTTTCCGGGAACGAGATCTATTGCATGCGGCTCAAGGGCCTGACGCCGAGCGGCGTGGTCATCGGCAACAGCATCCAATCCATGGGATTTCTCGGCGGGGTGCGTTCCGCGTTTCGCGGGATCGTCGGCGGAGAGATTCCCGATGTCACGGGAATGATCCGCGCGGGACGCGAGGCCGCGTTCGAGCGCATGCGGGCGGAAGCCAAGCGCGAGGGTGTGCACGGCGTGGTCGGCGTCACTTCGGAGCTGCGGAGCCTGGGCGGCAACTCGGAGTTCCTGTTCGTCGGCTCCGGGGTGAGCGGAGCGCCCGGTGCGGCAGCGTTCACCAGCGCGGGCGACGCGCAGGAGCTCTACTGTCACATGGATGCGGGCTATGAGCCGCGCGAGTTCGTGTTCGGCAACATCGCCTATTCCGTGGGAGCGGTGGGCGGGATCGCCGGGACGCTGAAAACCCTGGTGAGAGGGGAGATCAAGGAGTTCAGCGACGTGTTCAACGAGACGCGGCACCATGCGCTCGAGCGCGTGGTGAGCCACGCCAAGACCGCAGGCGCGAACGCCGTGGTGGGCATCCGCACCAGCGTCATGCACTTCGCCGGCTTTCATGAGATGTACATGGCAGGTACCGCGGCCTCGCACCCGGCGTTGCCCGCCGAATTCGCCGCCTCGCCCGCCACGAGCGATCTGACCGGCGAGGAGCTCTGGGGCATGACGCAGCTCGGCTACATACCGCTGAAGCTGCTGATTTCCACGTCCGTGTATTCCTTGGGCGCGATCGGCGGCATCAAGGCGGCGTTTCAGAGCTTCGTGAAGGGTGAAATCCCGGATTTGACCACCTTGATCTACGACGCGCGCGAGCAGGTGTTCGACCGGCTGAAGCGCGAAGCGGCCGCGCTCGGGGCAGAGGAGGTCGTGGGCATCAAGACTTACATCATCGAACTCGGAACGAGCCTGGTCGAGATCTTTTCGGTCGGTACCGCGGTGCGCAAGCTCCCGGGTGTCGGCGTGCAGACGGCGAGTCTGCCTGCGCAGGCGATCATCCGGGACAAGGACACCTGGCTCAGCGGTTCGGGCGGCTTCGATCTGCAATCGACACGCGCCGGAGGCTGAGGGAGCGACGCCATGACTCGACCGCCACTGCCGCCATTCGATGCCGCCACCGCCGCTCAGAAAGTGCGCATGGCGGAGGATGCGTGGAATTCGCGCGACCCGGCGCGCGTTGCCCTCGCCTATACAAAGGACAGCCGCTGGCGCAATCGCGCCGAGTTCGTCGAGGGCCGCGACGCCATCCAGGCCTTTTTGGTGCGCAAATGGGCGCGCGAGCTCGACTACCGACTCATCAAGGAACTGTGGGCGTTCCGCGAGAACCGCATCGCGGTCAGATTCGCCTATGAATGGCGTGACGACAGCGGTCACTGGTTTCGCAGTTACGGAAACGAGAACTGGGAGTTCGACGACGCGGGCCTCATGCGGTTGCGCATCGCGAGTATCAACGATCTGCCGATTGCAGAGGCGGAGCGCAAGTACCACTGGGTCCTGGGCCGGCGCCCGGACGACCACCCCTCATTGAGCGCGCTCGGTCTTTAGCGCGCCAGCGAGGATGAGTTCTTGAGCTCCGCGTTGATTCCGGGCGGATTCGCTCTGTTCCGCCGGCGCGCTTTCAGCTTTTATCTGGGCGCGAGACTGTTCTCCGCGCTCGCCGCACAGATGATCATCATCGCGGTGGGCTGGCAGGTGTACCACCTGACCGGCAGGGTTCTGGATCTGGGCTTCGTCGGGCTGTCGCAATTCCTGCCGTTCCTGTGCCTGTCGCTATTCGCCGGGCATGCCGCCGACCGCTACGACCGGCGGCGCATCATCCTGTGCTGTCTGACTGTCTTTCTCATTTGCGCGCTGCTGCTTTTGAACTTTGCCCGGCGCGGGAGCGGCAGCGTATTGCCGATATTCGCCGTGCTCGCGCTGCTCGGCATCGCGCGCGCGTTCATGATGCCAGCCTCGCAATCCTTCCTCCCCAATATCGTGCCGCTGGCCGTGCTCGGCGACGCCGTGGCCATCAACTCCTCGGCCTTCCAATTGGCGAACATCGTGGGACCGAGCCTCGGCGGACTGGTTTACGCCTATGGCGAATCCTCGAGATCGGCACCCGGCGGCGCACAATGGGTTTACGGCGGTGCAGCCGGATTGTTGGCTGGAGCGGTCTTGATGCTGCTCCTGGTCAACAGCCCCCGCGGAGCGGCGGGCGGCCGGGTCCGCTTCTCGTGGGGACATTTGCTCGAGGGATTACGCTTCACCTGGCACCGCAAAACGGTATTGGGTGCCATTTCCCTGGATCTTTTTGCGGTACTGTTCGGGGGTGCTTCGGCGCTCCTGCCCGCCTTCACCCGGGACGTGCTGCATGCGGGGCCGGACGTTTTCGGCTATCTGCGCGCGGCGCCCGGCGTGGGCGCCGTGGCGATGGCAATCTTGCTCGCGCTACAGCCGATCACCCGCCGTGTCGGGGTTTATATGTTCGGGGGCGTCGCCATATTCGGAGTGGCGACCATGGTTTTCGGGCTGACACAGCATGTCTGGATCGCCCTGACGGCACTGTCGCTGATGGGCGCGGGCGACATGGTCAGTGTTTACGTACGCGGGCTTCTGGTACAGCTGGAAACCCCCGATGCCATCCGGGGGCGGGTGAGCGCGGTGAGCTCGATCGCGATCGGCGCCTCCAACGAGCTCGGGGAATTCGAATCCGGGACCACCGCCGCCTTGTTTGGGCTGGTTCCGGCGATCGTTCTCGGCGGCGTAGTAACATTGACGGTGGCGGTGCTTTGGGCGAAGGTCTTTTTTCCCATGTTGTGGCGATTGCAGACTTTCCAGCAACTCAAGGATCACGAAACGAATGGCACAGCACGGACCTCATGACAGTCACGAAGCCCACGGCGTCGGGGATCATGGTGACCATGACCATGACCATGACCACGCGCACGGCCATTCCCACGGATTGACCGCCGACGCGGTAACCGTGCGGATGATGATCGTGATGATCCTCAATCTGTCGTTCGTGGCGATCGAGAGCACGTTCGGATTCATGTCCAACTCGGTCGCGCTGATCGCCGACGCGGGGCATAACTTCGGGGATGTGCTCGGGCTGCTATGCGCTTGCACCGCCGTGTATCTCGGGCGCAAGCCTCCGGGCGGGAAATTCACCTACGGGCTGGGACGCTCCTCGGTGCTCGCCGCACTGGTGAACGCCGTGCTCTTGCTGGTAGCTTGCGGTGCGATCGCCTGGGAAGCGGTGGGACGCATCGCATCGCCTCCGCACGTGGCGGGCGGCACGGTCGTCGGCGTGGCCGCGGTCGGCATCGTGCTGAACGGCGTGAGCGCCTGGCTCCTGCACGGCGGCAGCCATGACGACTTGAACCGACGCAGCGCCTACCTGCACATGCTGGGCGATGCGGCTGTCTCCGCGGGCGTACTGGTGTCCGGCGGCATCATCCTGTTCACCGGTTGGAGCTGGCTCGACCCGGCGGTCAGTTTGCTGATCGTCGCCGTGATCCTGCTCAGCACCTGGAGGCTGCTGCGCGACTCGCTGCATCTGTCGCTCGATGGCGTTCCGGCCAGCGTCAACTCGACCGACGTGATGTCGTATCTGGCCCACCAACGGGGCGTTACCGACGTGCACGACCTTCACATCTGGGCGCTGTCCACGACGAGTGTGGCGTTGACTGCGCACCTGGTGGTGCCGGACCGGGATGCGGACGAGGCGCTCCTGGGTGCTCTGACCCCGAACCTCAAGAAGCGGTTTCGCATCGACCACGCGACATTACAGATCGAACGCGACCGCTGCGATCACGGTTGCGCCTCGTAGGCGGTGAGTGCCGACGTGCGACTCAACGGACGCGAACACCCTCGATCGCGCCGAGGGCGCTGTACATCTCGGGCGTGATCCCGGATCCGATGTCCTGTGTTTGCAGGCTGACGACCGAGTGACCGACCAGCACGCAATACATGATGCCGATCGTCGCATGCCCACCCACGTTGCCGGTCCAGCGCACGCGCGCGGTCGGTAAACCGGCCAGTGTCACCTGCGTGAACTCGCTGAACTCGAAGTGCCCGAGCCGCTGCCCCATCCCCTTGAGGAACTCCATCAGATAGTGGCTCGCCGCCTGGATGCGCTCCGACGGTGCGATTGCATCGAGCGAGGAACCCACGTCGATCGCCGATACCTGCAGCAAAGTGCCGCCGTCGGACGCCGGCCTGCGCTTGACCCAAGCGATGGTCACGCCGCCGTTCTCATCGCTCTTGATCGGTCCATCGAATCCCTGCGGAACGGAGATCACGAGCGGGCCCGCGTCGGTGCAGAAGGCGGGGCCGCAGGGGAATACCAGCGACAGGCAAAGCCACAGAAGTCCAATGGGCGTGCGCAATCGGGTCATCGGGGACGCACCCGGCGAGTCGCCTGCGCGGAGTGCGGGTCCTCGGGCCAGTGGTGTTTCGGATACCGGCCCTTCAGGTCCTTTCGGACCTCGTGATATCCCCGGCTCCAGAAACTCACGAGATCGCGCGTAATCTGAACCGGCCGGCCGGCCGGTGAGAGCAGCTTCAGCAACAGCGGGAGCCTGCCGGCCGCGACGGCAGGCGTGTCGCGAAGACCGAAAACTTCCTGAAGACGAACCGACAAGGTGGGTACCGCGCCGTCCAGATAATCGATCGGAATTCGAGAGCCGCTAGGCACCACGAAATGCGTGGGTGCCTCGCGCTCCAGTATGGCGTTCTGTGCATAGGTCAATCGCGCATGCAGGGCATTGCTCAAATCCATGCGGGCAAAATGCTCCCGGCGGACGAGACCCTCCATCCACGGAGGCGCCCATTCGCCGAGCGTCGAGAGCAGCGCCTCCTCGCTCAAGTCGGGCCAGGTGTCCGCGCAGGGGACGGCGTGGGCGCGCATCAGCGCCACCCGCGCCTGCCATTGTTTGAGCTCCTTCGACCATGGCAGCACACCGAGCCCGAGGCTGCGCAAACCCTCGAGCGCCGCGCGCTGCACCGCCTCTCGGTCTGGCGCCCGCGTTTCTTCGCTGTCGAGAACCAGCGCGCCCAGGCGGTGTTCGCGGCGGGCGCGCACCGCTTGCTCGCGCACGTCCCAGACGATCTGCTCGTGCACCTCGATTTGCGAATCGAAGTGACGCGCCAGATCGGCGCGCTCCAAGGGAGCGGCGCGAAAAATCCGCGCCTCACGCTCCGCTCCGTCGAGCTCAGCCGCCACGATGAATTCCGCTTTCGCGAGCGCCTGCGGCTCGGCGAAGCGGGCCCCGCGGCCGTTCGCCAGCAAGTATCGTCCGGCCGCGTCGCGCGCGCGGCCGATCCGGTCCGGATAAGCAAATGCGGCCAAAAGGCCCGTTGGATCGCCCCGCGGATCCTCCGTGGGAGAGCCCGCATCCACTCCCCCCAGGGTGCGCCGCCAGTTGGCGGCGCTGCGCGCCGCCTCGCGCAACGCCCGGGCGTCGACGGTCAAGCCGGATGATAACGATCCCGTATCGCCATGAAGGACGCTCATGCGCAGCCGCAAATCCACGTCTCGCGCGCCGGGAGCGGCTCGCAGCAGGTCGCGCTCGCTCAAGATCGCCGCCAGGTCGCAGGCGAGGCGCGGCACGCCGAGTTCGCGCCCCTTGGCGAGCATATGCGCGAGACGCGGGTGCACGCCGAAGCCGGTCAATTGACGGCCGTGAGCCGTAATGTGATTTTTTTCATCGATGGCCTCCAGCGAGCGCAGCAGGTCGCGGGCCTGCGCCAGAGGCGCCGCCGGCGGCGGATCCAGCCAGCGCAGCCGAGCGGCATCGGCCGCGCCCCAGAGGCTGAGCTCGAGCGCCAGAGGAGCGAGATCCGCGGTCAGGATTTCGGGCGGCGTGTGTGCGGCGAGCGTCGCCTGCGAGCCCTCGGACCAGAGCCGATAGCACACGCCATCGCTCAACCGACCCGCGCGGCCGCGGCGTTGATCCGCCGCCGCCTGCGATACTTTGCCCGTGACCAGGCGGCTCATGCCGCTGGCGGGATCGAATTCCGAGTAGCGCCTGAGCCCTGAGTCGACCACGACGCGAATGCCTTCGATGGTCAAACTGGTTTCCGCGATGCTCGTTGCAAGCACGATCTTTCTCGCGCCGGGCGAAACCGGACGGAGTGCGGCATCCTGCTCCGCAGCCGAGAGGTCTCCGTACAGCGGCAGGACTCGCACGCCGGTGGCCGCGGCGGACTCCTCCATGGCCCGATGGACCCTGCGAATCTCGGCCGCGCCCGGCAGGAAGCACAGAATGTCGCCCTCATCCTGCGTGAGCGCTGCGCGCAACACCTGCGCGGTCTGAAGCTCGAGCGGCATCTCGGTGCGGCGTGGCACATAGTGGGTCGCGACCTGGTGAGCACGGCCCTCGGCCGTGACGACCGGCGCATCGCGCAGCAGCGCCGCGAGCGGCTCCAAGTCCAGAGTCGCCGACATGACCAGCAGCCTCAAATCCTCGCGCAGCGTCTCCTGGCTTTCGAGACCGAGTGCGAGCCCGAGATCGGCGTTGAGACTGCGCTCGTGAAATTCGTCGAATATCACGCAGCCGATGCCCTCGAGCGCCGCGTCGCCTTGGAGCATGCGCGTGAGAATTCCCTCCGTGACCACCTCGATGCGCGTGTCGCGGCCCACGCGTGTCTCGATGCGCGTCCGAAACCCCACGGTCCCGCCGACCGGTTCGCCGAGCAGCTGTGCCATGCGATTCGCCACGGCTCGCGCCGCGATGCGGCGGGGCTCGAGCATGAGGATCTTGCCCCGCCCGAGCCACGCGGCGTCCAGCAACGTGAGCGGGACGAGGGTGCTCTTGCCGGCGCCCGGCGGGGCGTGCAGCAACACCCGCGGGTGCGCGGACAGCGCCTGCGACAAGGGGCCGAGCGCGGGACCGATCGGCAGGGACGGTAGCGGGGGCACTGGCATGAGGGCGATACGATACCGCAGGGGAGCCCCACGTCCATGTTAGGATATCCTGGTCGGGCCTGTAGCTCAGTTGGTTAGAGCAGGGGACTCATCAGTAATGGTGCCTTCGCATCGCAAGGTGCGAAGTGGACGGGATGAATTCAGGGAACCCTCACCAGCGTCGCTCCGCGTCGCCGATGGCAACCCTGAGCCAAGCCGGCGGTACACCGCCGGAAGGTGCAGAGACTACCTGAGCGCTTGAGTCGCGCTTAATAACAGGCAAGAGCGTCCCGCACCCCACCGGGGTGAAGAGATAGTCCACTCCCTCCGGAAACGGCGGGGTCGAGTGAATCCCTTGGTCCTCGGTTCGAGTCCGAGCGGGCCCACCAA